>DAISWG010000016.1:0-63054 GCA_036826475.1 Miltoncostaeaceae bacterium
CAGCGCCTCGACATCCGGGATGTGCATGCGCATGCAGCCGTGGCTGGCGGCCTGCCCGATCGAGGAGTCCGCGTACGTCCCGTGCAGGCCGATCGCGGGGGCGGTCGTCCCGATCCAGCGGGTGCCCAGCGGGTTCCCCGGCCCCGCCGGGATCGACGAGAGCTCCGCCGCCCACGGGGAGTCCGGCGGGTACCACACCGGGTCCTTCTGCTTGTCGTTGATCTCGTACTCGCCGGTCGGCGTCGGGTAGGCGGGCTGGCCGATCGCGATCGGGAACGTCCGGATGACCCGCCCGTGGCGGATCAGGCGGACCTTGCGCTGGGTCAGGCTCACCACGAGCCGGCCGACCATCGCCTGGCGCGTGCGGGCGTCGACGATCCCCGTCTTCGGCAGGTGGTACCGCTTCTGGTAGCGCGCGATCGACGTCATCGTCGTCGCGTCCGCGACGCCGCTGAGCCGGCCCTTCCTCGGATAGACCTTCGCCTCGCGCAGTCGCTGCTGCAGGTCGGTCACGTCTGCGCCGCGCGCCCCCCGACCGATGTCGACGGTGCCGAACTCGTCGGTGCTGTCCACCACCACCACGCGGGTGGCCGTCCCGACGTTGCCGGCGCGGTCCTTCGCCTTCACCACGATCGTGTTGCGACCCTGCGGCAAGGTGCCCACGGCCATCGCGAACCGGTGCCCGTCGACCTGGAGCGGCACGGGGGTCGCGGCGACGTCGCCGTAGCTGGCGGCCACGTCCTCGGGGGTGAGGGCGTCCGCGCCCTTCACGGTCGAGACCCGCGTGCCGTTGACGGATGCGGTGAAGGTCAGGGCGCGCGCGTCGTCCTTCGGCAGGTTCCCGTACACCGTCGGGGCGTCCGTCGAGGTGATCTTCTCCCCCGCGACCGGCTCGCTCAGCGCGAGGTCCGGCGCGGTCGTGTCGACCGTCAGCGCGCGGCGGCGCACGGTCGCGTTGCCGGCGGCGTCGGTCGCCGTGACGGTCGCGCGCACGCGGCCCTCCGGCAGGCGCGCGACCACCCGCCAGGCGCCCGTGGCGTCGGCGCGGGTCTTCGCCGTCTTGTCCGCCGCGGCGATCGCCACCACGGCGTCCGGCTCGGCGGTGCCGGAGAAGACCGCCGCGGCGCGGGGGCTCAGCGCGCCCTTCGCCGGCGTCGCGACCGCGAGCTTCGGGGCCGTGGTGTCGACGCTGAACGTCCACGACCTGGTGACCGTCCGGGCGAAGACGTTGCCGGTGGAGAAGCTGACCTGCACCCGGTGGTCGCCGTCGCCGAGCTTCGCGCCGGGCGTGACGGCCGCCTGATCGCCGGTGCCGCGCACGCGCGAGGTCACGTCCCGGCCGTCCACGGTGACCTCCAGGTCGCCCAGGCGCCCGCCGGACGGGACGGTGAAGGCGATGCGGGGGGTCGCGTCGGACACGGAGCTCCCCGGGCCGGGCAGCGGCTCGGTCACCGACGGCCGCTCGACGAGCTGCCAGACGGCGAACGCGACCGCGGCGACCAGCGCCACGGCGGCGATGGCGAGGGTGATCAGGCCCCCTCGTCGCGAGCCCAGAACCTGCATGGAGACCTCCGGAGAACCGCGCGGGAATCTATCAGCGGCCGGCTGACGGACCGCCCCGGCTCGGTCGCCGCGGCGGATCGCAACTTCGGCCAACATTTCCCCGCGGAAGGGGCCAGTCCTTTACGGAACGCTCATCGTGTGGGCCACAGACGCTCACCTCTCCCGCCGATGCTGCCCCCATGGCACGGGACGACCGGATCGCACTGTTGCTCGCCGCGCGGCTCCTCGAGAGCCCCGTCGACTACGACGCGCCCGACCTGGGCGGCGAGGGTGGCCACCTGAACGTGGCGTTCGACCTCGCCGAGCGGCTCCGCCGCGTCGCGGACCCGGACACGGCCGCGCAGATCGCCGCGTCGCTGCGCGTGGCGGCACAGGCCGACCCGGAGGCCTAGCCGCCTAGACTCCCCGGAATGGCCGGGGAGCCGCCCACCAACGCCGAGATCGCCGACCGGCTGCAGCTGCTCGGCGACCTGCTGGAGATCGAGGGCGCGATCCGCCACCGCGTGCTCGCGTACCGGCGCGGGGCGGCGCGCGTGCGATCGACCAACGAGTCGGTCGCCGAGCTGGCCGTGCAGGGGCGGGCCGTCGAGCTCCCCGACATCGGGGCGACCCTCCAGTCGAAGATCGTCGAGCTGGTCGAGACGGGCGAGATCTCGGCCCTCCGGAAGGCCCGCGAGCGCATCCCGGAGGGCCTCGCGGCGGTGGCGCGGATCGACGGCATCGGCCCCAAGCGCGCCGCGGCCCTCTGGTCGTCGCTGGGCATCGCCGGCGTCGACGACCTGGCCGCCGCCCTCGCGGAGGACCGCCTCTCCGGCGTCGCGGGCATCGGTCCGGGCACCCGCCAGCGCATCCAGGAGGGCCTCCAGCGGGCGGCGGAGCCCGACCCCGACGAGGGACGGGTCCCGCTCGGCCGGGCGCTCCCCGTGGCCGAGGCCCTGCGCGACGAGCTGCTGGCCGCCGTCCCCGGCGCCCGCGTCGAGATCGCCGGCAGCCTGCGCCGGGGGCGGGAGACGGCCCACGACATCGACATCGTCGCCACCGCCGACGACCCGGGCGCCCTGATCGACGCCCTCCCCGGGCTGCCGTCCGTGCTGCGGGTGCTGTCGGGCGGCGACGCCGCCGTGGCGGTGCGCACCCACTCGGGCCTGCGCGCCGAGGTGCTCGTGGTCCCGCGCGCGTCGTTCGGCAACCTGCTCCAGCACGCCACGGGCTCCGCGGCGCACAACGTGCGCCTCCGCGAGATGGCCGTCCGCCGCGGGCTGTCCATGTCGCAGCACGGCGTCGCCGGGCCCGACGGCACCGCGACCCACGCGGACGAGGCGGAGGTGTACGCCGCCCTCGGGCTCGCGTGGATCCCGCCCGAGCTGCGCGAGGACTCGGGGGAGCTCGAGGCCGCCGCCCAGGGGCTCCTGCCCGAGCTGGTGACCCGCGAGGACCTCCGCGGCGAGCTGCACGCGCACACCACCTGGAGCGACGGCACCCTCGGCGTGGCCGACATGGTCGAGGCGGCCCGCCGCCGCGGCTACCGGTATCTCGCGATCAGCGACCACTCCCAGAGCCTCGCCATGGCGGGCGGGCTCGATCCCGACCGCGTGCACCGCCAGTGGGAGGAGATCCGCGAGGTCGACGCGCGCCACGACGACATCACCGTGCTCCGCGCCACCGAGGTGGACATCCTCGCCGACGGGCGGATCGACTTCGACGACGAGCTGCTCGCGGGGTTCGACTGGGTCACCGCGAGCCTCCACTCCGCGCTCGGACAGCCCGCCCCGGCGATCACGGCGCGGGTGCTCGCCGCGGTCGAGAGCCCCTTCGTCGACGCCATCGGCCACCCGACTGGGCGGATGATGGGGCGGCGCGGCCACGCCGCGGTGGACATCGGGCGGGTCGCCGACGCCGCCGCCCGCACCGGCACGCACCTGGAGGTCAACGGCCAGCCCCGCCGCCTCGACCTGGACGGCGCGATGGCCCTGCGCGCGCTCGCGGCGGGTGCGACCCTCACCATCGGGGCGGACGCGCACTCGGACGAGGCGCTCGACTACGTCCGCTTCGGCGTCCTCACCGCCCGTAGGGCGGGCGCCCGCGCCGCGGACGTCGCCAACACCCGCGACTGGGCCGAGCTGGCGGCGGCCCGCGCGGCCCGCCTCGCGGCCGCCGGGGTCACCCCCCGCTGATCCGCTCAGGCCCGGGCCAGGTGGCGCAGCACCTTCAGGGCCCCCGGGGGCCCCGGCACCTCGATGTCGGCCGCCTCGCGGACGGCCGGCGGCACCTCGCCGCTCGCCACGGCCACCCCGACCGCGACGTCCAGGGCGCCGTCGGCGCGCATCTGGCGCATGATGCGCCACGCGTCGGCGTCGGTGCGGTCGTCGCCGATGTACATGGCCACCCGCGCCCCGCTGTCGCGCAGGAGCGCCCGCACCGCCGACCCCTTGTCCACCGCCACCGGCGGCCGCACCTCCAGCACCTCCCGCCCCGTCGTGGGGACCAGCCCGTGGTCGAGGGCGTCGGACGCGATCTGCGCGAGCATCAGCCGGGCGGCGTCCGGATCGGGGGCCCCGCGGGCGTGGACGCTCAGCGTGGCGCCCTTCGCCTCCATCCGCAGGCCCCCCTCCGCGAGCCGGTCCGCCGGCCAGCGGGCGGCGAAGGCGTCCACCGTCGCCAGGTGCCCGGCCACGCCGTCGGCCAGCTCGGGCTCGTGCCCGACGCGGTGGATCTCCATCCCGTGGTTGCCCGCATAGGCGCATCCCGCGATGGCCACGCGCGACTCCAGGTCGGCCAGGCCCCGGCCGCTGACGAACGCGACCAGGCGCGCGCGACCGACGAGCTCCTCCACCACCGGCCGCACCCCGTCCAGCAGACGCGCGTCCGCGGGCCGCGCCACGATCGGCGCGAGCGTCCCGTCGAAGTCGCAGAAGAGCGCCGCGTCCGCCAACCGTTCGCGCAACGGCGCGAGGGCGTCCCGGAGCCGCCGATCGGAGGCCGTCACGGCGTCCGACCCTAGCATCGCGCCGCGGTCCGCCGGGGGGCTCCTGCCGCTCGTCCTGATCGGGCTCGTCGCCGGCCTCTTCGGCGCGCTCTTCGGCGTCGGCGGCGGCATCGTGATGGTGCCGCTGCTCATCGCGCTGCTGGCGTACGACCCGAGGGTGGCGACGGCCACGTCGCTCGCCGCGATCATCTTCACGGCGACGTTCGCGACGCTGGCCCACGGCGCGCTCGGCAACGTCGAGTGGGGCACCGCGCTGCTCGTCGGCATCCCGGCGATGGCCGGCGTGAACCTGGGGCTGTGGATCAAGTCGCGGATGTCCACCGCCGCGCTGACCTACGCGTTCGCGCTGCTGCTCATCGCCGTCGCGATCGACATGGCCTTCACGTGATGGGCGAGGCGGCCCTCATCATCCTGCTCGGCGTGACGGCGGGCGCCGTCGCCGGGTTGTTCGGCGTGGGCGGCGGCATCATCTTCGTGCCCACCCTCACGCTCGTCCTCGGCCTCGGCCAGCTCGAGGCGGAGGCGACGTCCCTGCTCGCCATCATCCCGGTGGCGATCCTGGGGTCGTGGCGGCAGACGCGCACCGGCCACGTCCGGTGGCGCGACGCCACCGTCATGGGGCTCGCGTCGGTGGTCACGGCCGTCGTCGGCGCCCTGATCGCCGACGTCGCCCCCGAGCGGGCGCTGCGCATCGGGTTCGCGATCCTGCTGGTGGCGACCGCGATCCAGCTGATCCAGCGCGCGCGGGCCGCGTCCCGCACGGCCGACGGGGGATCGTAGGGCCGCCGCCCCGCGGCGCTCAGCCCGTCACGGGCGGGCGGTTCACGGCGGCGACCCGCAGCGTCGCGGCGGCGCGGTTGTTCCGCAGGTCGGGGTCGCGCACCGCCGAGACCACCGCCACGCGGTTGACGATCCGTCCCCGCCCGCGGGCGGTGGTCCGTACCGTGACCGTCGCGGTCTCGCCAACGTCGAGTGCGCCGAACCGGCACGCCGCGGGGCGGGTGCCGAGGCAGACGCCCCGGGTGGTGCGGATGACGACGCGGCGCATGCTGGGGGGCCCCACCTCCACGCCCACGACGTCGGTCGCGCGGTCGGGCCCGCGGTTGGTGACCCGCACGGTGTAGGCCACGGGGCGGCCGGGCCGCGCGCTCGGCGGCGCCACGGTCTTGGTGACCGCCAGGTCGGCCTCCGGGCCGTCGGCCGGGGCCAGCGCGTCGGTGTCCGGGGCGGGCGGCGTGGGGTCCGGGGGCCAGGGGCCCGGGACGAGCCGGTTGGCGAACACGCAGGTCAGGGAGGGCTCGGCCCGCGTGAGCATGACGCGGACCCGGCCCTGGGCCGCGGCGACCGGGACGCCGTTGCAGACCACCGACTCCTGCGTCCACCGTCCCCCCGCGGTCGGCGGCGGGGCCGTCTCGGTGATCTCGTAGGCGCCGAGGGGCAACCGGTCGGTGGGGTCGCCCGTCGCCCGCGCCACCACGCCCTCGCGGGTGGTGGTGGCCTGCTGCTCGAAGCTCCGCGCCGGCCCGGCCACCGGCTGGATCAGGAACCCCGCGGTGCCGGTGCCGCCGTGGGTCACCTTGTCGATCTCGAGGGACCCCGACGGCACGAAGCGGTTGGTGAACTCGCATGCCGAGCCCTTCCCCGCCGTGAGGGTCAGCTCCACGGGCCGGAGCACCGGCACGAGCCGCCCGTCGCAGACCGCCCGGACCCGTACCCAGCGCCCGTCGGGACGGGGTGCCGGGAGCCGCTCGGCGACGGTGTGGTCACCGGCCTCGCGGTCGAGCCGCGGCCCGGCGGCGGGGACCCCCTCGTCGGTGGTGCGGATGACCTGGCGGGCGGTGCCCCCCTCTCCGCGGACGGCGAAGCGGAACGCGCCGGTCCCGCCGAGCGTGACCTTCGAGAGCACCAGCCCCGCCGGCGGGGGCGCCAGCCGGTTCGTGTAGGTGCAGGTAACCGTGTCGGCGGCGGCCAGGCGGATGCTCGCCGCGCCGGTCGCCACGCTGGTCGTCGCGGTGCTCTGCCCGGTCTGCGAGGTGCAGGTGAGCCCCGTCAGCCGCCACCCGGCGTCCGGCCGCTCCGTCACGTTCCACGGCCGGGAGCCGGCGGCGCGGTAGAACGTCTCGGATCCCGGGCGGCCGGGTCCCGCGACGAGCCCGAACGTCCCGTCCGGCGTGTAGGAGATGTCGCCCTCGAACGTGAACGTCCTCGCCGCCGTCCCCTCGGGGGCGTCGACGACCTTGCGCACCACGATCGTGCCGGCGTCCGGCGGCGGGCGGACGTAGTACGCGTAGCAGAACACGTGGCTGGCGCCCGACGGGTAGGCGATCCACTCGACGTTGTCGCCGTTCAGGTTGTCGATCGCGCAGCGAAGCGCGCCGAACCCGTACTCGCCGGGGAAGACCCGGTCGAGCACCGGGTCGTCGACCGCGCCGCCCTGCACCCACAGGCTGCTGGAGCTGGTGGCGCGCTTCGCCTGGTCCGCGGTCAGCGGCACCGTCACCGCGCCGGGCAGCTGCGCGCCCGTCGCGCGCCCCTGGCTGTCGAGCAGCGGGGTGGACGCGCGGGTGACGATCGACGTGGCGTACGGGCCCAGGACCTTGGAGAGGGAGCCCCAGGGGCCGTCGACCGCGCGGGTCTGGAAGCCCGTGCCGAGCGTGAACCGCCAGTCGGCGATCGGGACGCAGCGCGGCTGGCCGGCCTGCTCCTTCGCCGGGCTGATGGCCTCGCCGGCGGTGTACAGCGTGTCGGCGCCGAGGTCGCGCAGGCTCTCCTGGATGTTGTTGCGCGCCCGGTTCGCGGTGATGTCGGTGTAGGCCGGGCACGCGCGCGCCGCATACGTGACCAGGCGCTCGGGCTGCTGCGCCGACGCCGTCGCGGCGGCCAGCGCCCACAGGGCGACGGCGACGATCACCGGAAGGCCGGCGAGTCCGGCACGGCGGGTCATGGGCCAGTCATACCGTCGCGCGGGATTGCGCGACAAGCGCGTATGGGAAGCGGAACCGCCCGGAAACGCCGACCGGGCGGGCGTTCAGCTCAGGGCGCGAGCAGCGACTGCGCGGCGCCCCGGCAGACGTCGATGAGCGGCGAGGCGAACAGGGCGGCCGCCACGATCGCCACGCCGCACGTCACGGTGGCGAGGGCGACGGGGCCGGGGACCGTCAGGAGCTTGCGCGGCTCCTCGTCGGACTGCGGCATCCAGGCGACCGCGACCACCCGGAGGTAGTAGCCGAGGCTCACCATCGAGCCCACGGCGCCCACGATCGCGAGCCACGTCAGGTCGTTCTCGACGGCGGAGCCGAACAGCAGGAACTTGCCGATGAAGCCGGAGAGGGGCGGGAAGCCGGCCAGGGACAGCATCGCGAGGGTCAGCACCACGCCGTACACGGGGCGGGCGCGGCCGTAGCCCGCCAGGGCGATGATCTCGTCACCCTCCTCCACCTCACGCTCGCGGATGATCACGACCGCGAACGCGGCCATCGTCATCAGGCCGTAGGCGATCAGGTAGTACAGGACCGCCTCGGCGCCGTCGACGCTGCCGGCGGCGACGCCGATGAGCAGGTAGCCGGCCTGGGCGATGCTCGAGTAGGCGAGCATCCGCTTCATGTTCGTCTGGACGAGCGCGGCGACGTTGCCCACCACGATGCTCGCGGTGGCCAGCACGGCGATCGCGACGCTCCAGTCCGGCTGCAGGTCGCCCATCACGCCCGTGAACAGGCGCAGGAACGCGGCGAACGCCGCGGCCTTCACCGCGGTGGACATGAACGCGGTCACGGTGGTGGGGGCGCCCTCGTAGACGTCGGGCGTCCACATGTGGAACGGCACCGCCGATGCCTTGAACGCCAGGCCCCCCGCGATGAGCGCCATCGCCGCGATCACCAGCGGCTCGTCGGTGAACGAGGTGCCCTGCAGGGCGGTGCCGATCGTCTCGAGCGACGTGCTGCCGGTGGCGCCGAACAGCAGCGACAGGCCGTACAGCAGGATGCTCGCCCCCACGGCGCCGGTGATCAGGTACTTCAGGCCGCTCTCCAGCGACCGCTCGCGCCAGATCTCCAGCGCGCACAGCACGTAGAGCGCGACCGACAAAATCTCGATGCCGAGGAAGATCGAGATCAGGTCGCCGGCGCCGGCCACGAGCATCATGCCGCTGACCGAGATCATCACCAGGCCCGCGTACTCGCCGCGGCGGTCGACGGCGGCGGGCTCGCGCCACGCCAGGAGCAGCGTCAGGAACGCGGCGCCCAGGAAGATCATGTTGAGGACGAGGCTGAAGCGGTCGGAGCGGAAGCCCCCGCCGAACGCCTCCTGTCGGTCGCCCCAGAGCACCGCCGACATCACGACGGCGGCGATGATCCCGGCCATCGCGGTCAGGGCCGGCCCGTGGCGCTTCGCGAAGCGGCCCGGCAGCAGCCCGACGCCGAAGGCGAGGGTCGCGGTGCCCGCCGCGATGATGATCGGGGCGGCGGCGACGACGTTCAGCGGCTCGCTCACGGCGTCCCCGCCCCCGCCCCCGCCGCGGTCGCGGCGTCCTGGCCCTCGGCGGCGTCGCCGGGCAGTGGCCTCGCCTCGGCCGGCGGGTTCACCGGGATCGCCCCCCGGATCTGGTCGGCCGGGCGGTCCGCGGCCACCTGGGCGGGCGCGATGTTCTGCTCGATCGACGGGGTGGTCGCGTCGACGAGCGCCTTCGGCCACAGCGCGATGAACAGCATCGCGGCGACCAGCGGCAGCAGCACCATCAGGTGGCCGGCGCGGAGCTCCACCGCCCGGGCGTCGCCGCGGCGCGGGCCGTTCATGGTGCCCTGGTAGAGGCGCAGCATGTACACGGCCGCGTACGCGATCCCGATGCAGGCGAGCACGGCGAGCCACAGGTGCTGGCGGAAGACGCCGGTGAGGATGAAGAACTCGCCGACGAAGGTGTTGGAGCCGGGGATGGCGAGGGCGGCCATCGCGACGATCAGGAAGACGGCCGCCATGCGCGGGGCCCCGTCGGCCAGGCCGCCGATCTCGTCGATGCGGTCCTCCGGCGCGGAGCGGTTGAGCACCCCCACGATCGCGAACGTCGCGAGCACGACGATGCCGTGGTTCACCATCTGGAGCACGGCGCCCTGCGAGGCCTGGACGTCGAAGGCCACGATGCCCAGGGCGATGAACCCGAGGTGCGCCAGGCTCGAGTAGGCCACCAGGCCGCGCATCGTGGGCTGGCGCCACGCGACCAGCGACCCGTAGACGATGCCCGCCACGGCGAGCACGCCGATCGGGATGGCGAACCGGTCGGCCCCCTCCGGGAACACCGGCAGGCCGATGCGCAGCAGGCCGTAGGCGCCGGCCTTGCTCATGACCGCCGCCAGCAGCCCGGTCACCAGGATCGGGGCGGCGCGGTAGACGCCGGGCAGCCAGCCGTGGAACGGCCAGAGCGGCAGCTTGATCACGAAGGCCAGGGCGAAGCCCAGGAACAGCCAGGTGCTCTGCGTGTCGGTGAACGCCACGCCGGCCAGGTCGCGGATCTCGAAGGTGAACTGCCCGGTGATGTCGCGCGCGGTGAACGCGGTGGCCAGGATCGCCACCAGCATCAGCAGCGAGCCGACCATCGTGTAGATCACGAACGTGATGTTCGCCCGGGCGCGCCCGGCGCCGCCCCACATCCCGACCATGAAGTAGAACGGGATGAGCATGGCCTCCCAGAACACGTAGAACAGCACCAGGTTCCCGGCGGCGAAGAGGCCCAGCAGGCCCGTCTCGGCCAGCAGCAGCAGCGCCAGGAAGGCGCGCGGGCGGTCCGGCGGCCGCCAGCAGGCGGCCAGGATCGCGAGCAGGAAGGTGCCGGCGGTCAGGGCGAGCAGCCAGAGCGAGATGCCGTCGACGCCGACGTCCCACGACAGGCCCACCTCCTCGACCCACGGCACGTGGTCGATGTACTGCAGGCCGGCCGTGCCCTGGTCGAAGAGCCCGATCAGGATGCCCATGAACACGGCGTTCGCGGCGGCCGTGGCGACCGCCTGGATGCGCGCCTGGCGCAGGCCGCCCGGGGCCTCGGGGACCGCGAGCATGGACAGGGCGCCGAGCAGGGGCAGCAGGACGATGATGGAGACCCAGGGCATCGGCGGCTACCTGATGGCCAGGGCCAGGACGGCGCCGACGATGGCCACGCCGCCGATCATCGCGAACGCGTAGGCGCGCACCAGGCCGCTCTCGGCGATGCGCATGCCCCGGCCGAGGTCCACCACGGTCCGCACGACGCCCTCGATCGAGCCCTGCACGCCGTACCGCTCGACCTTGGCGGTGAAGACGTCGCCGAGTTCCCGGCCGGGCTGCACCACGGCCTCCTCGTAGACCTCGTCGAAGCGGTACTGCTCCTGCAGCAGCTCGCGGCCGGCGGGGGCGCGCAGCAGGCGGGTGCGCCGGGTCGGGTCGACCACGAACACCCACGCGGCGAGCGCGATCGCGGCGAGCGCCAGGCCCACGCTGATGATGCTCACGATCCACTCGGCCGCCGCGGTCGGCTCGATGTCGGGCGCGGCCATCAGGGTCGGCTCGAGCCAGTCGTTGATCAGGTGCCAGCCGCCGGGGATCTGGAGCCAGCCGACGAACGTCGCGCCGATCGCCAGCACGGTCACCGGAGCGGCCATCGCCCACCCGCCCTCGTGCGGGGTCTTCGCGTAGCCGCCCGCCGGGTCCGGCCCCCAGAAGGCCCGGAAGTACAGGCGGAACATGTAGAAGGCCGTCAGCCCCGCGGCGATGATGCCGACCACGCCGCAGAACACCCCGAGGCCGCCCGCGTCCATCGCGGTCGACAGGATCTCGTCCTTGCTGAAGAAGCCCGAGAAGGGCGGGATGCCGGAGATCGCGAGGCAGCCCACCAGCACCGCGAGGTTCGTGACCGGCAGGTACCGGCGCAGGCCGCCCATCCGGTCGAGGCTCTGCTCGCCCACCAGGGCGTGGATCGCGATGCCGACGCTCAGGAAGAGCAGCGCCTTGAAGAACGCGTGCGTCAGGAAGTGGAACATCGACGGCCCGTAGATGCCGAGCCCGGCGGCCATGATCATGTAGCCGATCTGGCTCACGGTGCTCCACGCGAGCACCCGCTTGATGTCCTCCTGCACCAGGGCGATCGTCGCCGCCATCAGCAGCGTCGCCGTCCCGACGAGGGCCACCAGGTCGCCGGCGTACGGGGCCAGCTCGTAGAGGACGTTGGTGCGGACGATCATGTAGACGCCGGCCGTCACCATGGTGGCGGCGTGGATGAGGGCCGAGACGGGGGTGGGGCCCTCCATGGCGTCCGGCAGCCAGGTGTGGAGCGGGATCTGCGCGCTCTTCGCGGCGGCGCCGACGAACAGCAGCAGCGCGACGGCCTCGGCGACGCCGCTGCCCTGGCCGAGGCCCTCGGGCGCGGTCGAGAACACCTGCCCGTAGTCGAGGGTGCCCAGCTCCCGGATCAGCAGGAACGCGGCGATCACCATGCCGATGTCGCCGATCACGTTGATCACGAACGCCTTCTTGGCGGCCGCGACGGCGGTGGGGCGCTCGTAGTAGTAGCCGATGAGCAGGTACGAGGCGAGGCCCACGAGCGCCCAGCCGACGATCAGGAACAGGAAGTTCGCCGACTCGACGAGCAGCAGCATCGCGAAGAGGAAGAACAGCATCTCCGCGAAGAAGCGCCGGTAGTCGCGGTCGTGCTCCATGTACTCGGTCGAGTAGAGGACGATCAGCGAGCCGATGCCGGTGATGACCAGCATCATCATCACCGAGAGGGGGTCGATCTGGATCGCGAGGTCGATCCTCAGGTCGCCGGCCTGGATCCACTGGTAGAGGGCGTCGACCTCCAGACGATCGTCGGCGTTCCGCGCGAGCAGCGCGAAGAACACGATCAGCGTCAGCACGAAGGCGATGCCGGCGACGCCGACCGCGACGGCGCGCGTCAGGCGGCGGTCGGGCTCGCCGGGCCACAGGGACAGGGCCACCGACCCGAGCAGGGGCAGGCCGAGGACGATCCAGGAGAGGGTGGTGATCAGGGTCTCAGCCCTTCATGCTCGACATCTGGTCCACGTCCAGCGCCAGGCGCTGGCGGAACACGGCGACGACGAGGCCGAGGCCGATCACGACCTCCGCGGCCGCCACGACCATCACGATTAGGGCGAAGGTCTGCCCGTCGGTGACGTTCCAGTAGCGGCTGAACGCGACGAGGCTGAGGTTGGCCGAGTTGAGCAGCAGCTCGACCGACAGCAGCAGCAGCAGCGGGTTGCGCCGCGTCATCACGCCGAGGAGCCCGATCAGGAACAGGGCGCCGGAGACGGCGAGGTACAGCGCGAGGGGCACGCCCTCCACGGCGGTCCGCATCATCGCCCGCCCTCCGACCGGACGGCGCGCTTCGCCAGCAGCACGGCGCCGACGGCGGCGACCAGCAGGGCGAGCGAGGTGGCCTCGAACGGCACGATGTACGTGTCGATGAACGAGCGCCCGATCGCCTCGGGGCTGCCGATGTCCCCCACCGACTGCGGGTCGTCGCGCACGCCGGGCAGCTGGGTGGTGGCCAGCACCACGATCGCCTGGCCGGCCAGCGCCAGGACGGCGATCCACGCGAACACCGCGTATCTGCCGAGGCGGTCCCCGATCTCGGCGACGGGCCGCTCGCCCAGGTAGGCGATCACGAACAGGAACAGCACGACGATCGCGCCGGCGTAGACGATCACCTGGATCGCCGCGACGAACGGCGCCATGAGCAGCACGAACAGGACGGAGATCGAGAGCAGGGTCCCGATCAGGGACACCGTCGCCTGGAAGGGGCTCTTCTGCGTGATCACGAGGACCGCGCAGGCGATGGCGCTCGCCGCCGCGATGGTGAAGACGATCCGCTCACCCACGGGGGATCACCCTACCCGTCACGGCACCTCGCTCCGGACCGGCACCGGCTTGGGGTGCGGCGCGAGGAGCATGTCCTTGGTGTAGAGGAGGTCCGTGCGGGTGCGCTCGGACATCTCGTACTCGTTCTCGAGCGTGATCGCGTCGAACGGGCACGCGATCTCGCAGTAGCCGCAGAAGATGCAGCGCGCCATGTTGATCTCGTAGATGCGGGCGTAGCGCTCGCCGGACGACACCCGGTGCTCGGGCGTGTTCTCCTCGGCCACCACGCGGATGCAGTCCGCGGGGCAGGCGGCGACGCACAGCGAGCAGCCGACGCACTTCTCCAGCCCGTTCTCGTGCGTCCACAGCCGGTGGCGCCCGCGGAAGCGGGGGAAGACGGGCGTCTTGCGCTCCGGGTAGCCGATGGTCTCCGGCTTGCGGAGCATCTGCCGGAAGGTGACGGCGAAGCCCTTGAGCGAGTCGTCGAGTCCCATGGTCCTCAGTTCGCGAAGCCGAGGGCGACGACGATGGCCGTCACCACGAGGTTCAGGGTCGCCACCGGAAGCAGGATCTTCCAGCCGAACTGCATCAGGCGGTCGTAGCGCAGGCGGGGGAGGGTGGCGCGCAGCCAGATGAACAGGAACAGCAGCGCGGCGACCTTGATCGCCAGCCACACCCAGCCCCACAGGAACGGCCCGGAGAAGCCGCCCAGGAACAGCGTGGCCCCCAGCGCCGAGATGATGATCATGTTGACGTACTCGGCCAGGAAGAACATCGCGAACTTCAGGCCGCCGTACTCGGTGTGGTAGCCGGCGACGAGCTCCGACTCGGCCTCCGGGAGGTCGAACGGGGCGCGGTTCGTCTCGGCCACCGCCGCGGTCAGGAAGATCAGGAACCCGATCGGCTGGAGGAGGATGTACCAGACGCTGTCCATCTGGGCGTGGACGATGTCCACCAGCGAGAGGCTCTGGGCCATCATGATCACGCCGATCACCGACAGGCCCATCGCGACCTCGTACGACACCAGCTGGGCGGCGGTGCGCGCCGCGCCGAGCAGGCTGTACTTGTTGCCGCTGGCCCAGCCGCCCAGGATCAGGCCGTAGAAGCCGAGTCCCGAGAGGGCGAACAGGAAGAGCACGCCGATGTCGAGGTCGGCGCCCCAGCCGGTCACCGTGTAGCCGAAGACCTCGAACGGGTCGCTCCACGGGATCACCGCGATCGCGGCGACGGCGGCGAACACCGAGATCATCGGCGCGATCTGGAAGAGGAGCCGGTTGGCGCCCTTCGGGACGAAGTCCTCCTTGAAGATCAGCTTCACCACGTCGGCGAGCGGCTGGAGGTACCCGAGCGGGCCGGCGCGGTTCGGGCCGTAGCGGGCCTGGAACCGGCCGATGAGCTTCCGCTCCCACAGCAGCGTGTACGCGAAGGCGGTGATCACCACGAAGATGACGACCACTGCCTTGATCAGCACCACCAGGAAGCGTTCGTCCACTAGCGGCGCACCCTAGGCCGTCGCGATCTCGACCCGCACGGGGCCGCGGTCGGCGGGGATGAGGCGCTCGACGCCGGCGCCGGGGACGCCGGTCGCGACGTAGGCGGCTCCGGCCGGGTGGGCCGGGTCGACCCGCACCGTCAGCTCCACCTCGCCGTGGGGCGAGCGGACCCGCGCGCGGGCGCCGTCGGCCAGCCCGAGGCGGGCGGCCTCTTCCGGGTTCAGCGTCAGGTCGGCGCCGGTGCGGACGCCGGCGAGGCCCTCGGCGCGGTACGCGTGGACGTTGCCGAAGATGCGGGTGGTGGTCACCAGCGGCAGCCCGGATCCCGCCGCGACGCGGGGGCCGTTGTGACCGTTGGGCGACACCGGCGGGGCGGCGGCCACGTGGGCGCCGAGCACGCCGATCGCGTCGTGGTCCAGCCCGGCCAGGGCCGGGCGGCTGCTCGCGGCGCGGGCGAAGACGGCGGCGGCGGTGCGCTCGGCCGGCGGCGCGCCGAGACGGTGCATCAGGGCGACCAGGATCTCCCACCCCGGGGCGGCGCCCTCGGGCGGCGACGCGGCGGGACGCAGGCGCTGGGCGCGGCCGTTCATGGCCACGTACACGCCCTCGGTCTCGTAGTGGGTGCCGGCGGGCAGGACGACGGTGGCCGAGTCGGTCAGCGCCGTCGCGTGGCTCTCGATGGCGATCCGGCCGCGCAGCCGCCCGAGGGCCCAGCTCCAGTCGGCCGCGCCCGGCGAGGCGAGCGGGTCGGCCTTGATCGTGACCAGCACGTCCAGCCCGCCGCCGTGGGCGGCCTCGAGCAGCCCGGTGGCCGGGATGCCGAGGGCGCGCAGGCCCGCGCCGTTGACGTCGGCGCCCAGCTCGATCTGCCGTGCCCCGAGGGCGGCGACGCCCTCGGCCAGGGCGGCGGCGGCGTCCGGCTCGGCGGCCAGGTCGGCCTCGTCCCACAGCACCACGGCACGCTCGGCGCCGGCCAGGTCCAGGCTGCGCAGCGCGGCGGCCATCTCGCCGGGCAGCGCCCGGACGGCGGTGCCGAGGGCCTCCAGGGCGTGGGGGCGCGCGCCCACGCACACGATGCGGGCGCCGTGGCGGGCCGCCTTGCGGACCCGCAGCTCGACGATGGCCTGCTGGTTGGGAGGGTCGCCGCCGGCGATCACCACCAGGTCGGCCCCGTCGATGGCCGAGAGGTCGGCGGTCGGGAGCGAGCGGAGCGCCTCCAGGCCCTCGCCGGGGATGCCCAGGCGGGCGACGATCGCGCCGGGGAGGGCCGTCGCGGCGAGCTCCTGGGCCAGGAAGCCCTCCTCCACCGTGGCGGTGGGGCCCAGCAGGATCCCGGCGCGGCCACCGTGGCGCAGCACGAGCGCGGCGGCGTCGACCGCCTCCTCCAGGCTCACGTCGCGGACCTTGCCCGCGTCGCGGATGACCGCCCCACGCAGGCGGTCGGGGGAGTCGTTGCCGGTGTACGCGAAGCGCGACAGGTCGGAGAGCCAGCCCTCCTCCACGTCGTAGTTCGGCACCGGGCGGCCGGTGACCCGGGCGATCCTGCCCTCGCGGCCGGTGAGCTCCACGTTGGTGCCGGTGGCGTCGTGGCCGCAGACCGACGGGGTGTTGGTGATGTCCCAGGGGCGCGCGACGAAGCGGTACGGGATCGAGGTGAGCGCGCCGACCGGGCACAGGTCGATGACGTTGCCGGTGAAGCGCCCCTCGTACTGGGCGCCCGTGATCGTGGCGATCTCCTGGCCCGCGCCGCGGTTCTCCATGACGAGCGCCTTGTCCTCGGCGACGTCCTGGCTGAAGCGCACGCAGCGGAAGCAGTGGATGCAGCGCTCGCGGTCGAGCGCGATCAGCGACGACAGGTCGAGCGGCTTGGGGAAGTGGCGCTTGTGCTCGACGAAGCGCGTGGTGCCGGGCCCGAAGCGGAAGGTCCGGTCCTGGAGGGGGCACTCGCCGCCCTTGTCGCAGACGGGGCAGTCGAGCGGGTGGTTCTCGAGCAGGAACTCGAGCACGCCGTCCTGGCCGTCCGTCGCCACCTCGGAGTTGGTGCGCACCACCATGTCGGGCTGCACGGGCGTGCTGCACGCGGTCTGGAGGCCGCGCATGCCCTCGACCTCGACCAGGCACATGCGGCACGCGCCGATGGCTGCGCCGAGGCGCGGCTCGTAACAGAAAATGGGGACCTCGACGCCGTGCGCGAACGCCGCGTCGACCAGCATCGTCCCGGCCGGCGCGGTCACCCGGCGCCCGTTCAGCTCGAACTCGACCTGGCCCTCGGCCGTGAGGTCGACGGGGGCGTAGTCAGCCAACGGCCGGCACCTCCATCATCGGCTCGGGGCGGGGGTCGCCGCCCTGCTCGATGGCGCGGACGAAGTCGTCGCGGAAGCGGCGTACGGCGCTGACCACCGGCAGGATCCCGGTGTCGGCCAGGGCGCAGAGGACGCGCCCACCGATGCGGCCGGCGAGCGACTCGATGAGCTCCAGGTCCTCCATCCGCCCTTCGCCGTCGACGATCCGCTGCAGGATCCGCTCCAGCCAGAGGGTCCCCTCGCGGCAGGGGGAGCACTTGCCGCACGACTCGTGACGGTAGAAGTGGGCGAGGCGCAGGGTGGCGCGCACGATCGAGCCTGAGTCGTCCATCACGATGCACCCGGCCGAGCCGAGGGAGCTGCCCGCGGCGGCGAGTGCCTCGTAGTCGAGCGGCGTGTCGAGGGCCTCGGGGCCCACGACGTTCACGCTCGACCCGCCGACCCACGCCGCGGCGAAGTCGCGGCCGGGCCGGAACCCGCCCGCGATGTCGTAGACCAGCTCGCGCAGCGTGGTGTCGTGCATGACGATCTCGTAGTTCCCCGGCCTCACCACGTGCCCCGAGATCGAGAACACCTTGGTGCCGGTGCTCTTCTCGGTGCCCATGCCGGCGTACCAGTCGGGGCCCTTCGCGATGATCGGCGGCAGCGCGGAGAGCGTCTCCACGTTGTTGATGAGCGTCGGCGAGGCGTACAGGCCGGCGACGGCGGGGAACGGCGGCTTCAGCCGCGGCTGGCCGCGCTTGCCCTCCAGGCTCTCCAGCAGCGCCGTCTCCTCGCCGCAGATGTAGGCGCCGGCGCCCCGGTACAGCGTGATGTCGAAGCCGAAGCCGGAGCCGTCCACGCTGGTGCCGAGGAACCCGGCGGCGCGCGCCTGGGCGATCGCGCGGTCGAGCACCCGCGCCTGGTGCTCGTACTCGCCGCGGATGTAGATGTAGCCGCGTACCGCGCCGATCGCGAACCCCGCGATCGTGATCCCCTCGAGGAGCTGGAAGGGGTTGAACTCCATGAGCTCGCGGTCCTTGAAGGTGCCGGGCTCGCTCTCGTCGGCGTTGCAGACGACGTATGCGGGCAGCGCCGAGTCCTTCGGGATGAAGCTGGCCTTGCGGCCCATCGGGAAGCCGGCGCCGCCGCGGCCGCGCAGCCCGGATCGGACGCAGGCGTAGACGACCTCGTCGCGGTCCATCTCGGTGAGCACCTTGCGGAGCGACTCGTACCCTCCCGCGCGCCGGTAGTCGGAGAGGTCCGTGAGGGACCCCCCCGCCTCCCGCTGGCGGTAGATGACGTTCACCTGGGGCATGTCACCGCCAGAGCTTCTCGGGGCGCGGGGCGGAGCGGAGCCCGTCGAGCAGGGCGTCGGCGTCGTCCGGCGACAGCGGGCCCCGCGTCTCCTCGGCGTCGACCTGCACGCACGGGGCGCGGTCGCAGTAGCCGAGGCACTGGGCCTCCTGGATGGTGATGGCGCCGTCCGCGCTGGTGCCGCCGTGGTGCGGCAGCCCCTCGCGGTCGCACATGTGCTCCAGCAGCTCGTCCGAGCCGCGGAGCATGCACGACAGGGTGATGCAGACCGAGACCACCCGCGTGCCGACCGGCGTCAGGTACAGGCGGTCGTAGAAGGACGCGACGCTCTCGACGTAGGCGGCCGAGAAGCCGGTGGCCTCGCCGACGGCGGCGATGTCCTCCGGCGTGAGGTGGCCCTTCTCGGTCTGGGCGAACTTGAGCGCGGGCAGGATGAGGGAGCGGGCCTCGGCGTACTCGGGCCGCAGTGGGTCGATGTGCGCCGCGATCTCCTCGGGGCTCATCGGTCGACACCCCCCATCACGTTGTCCAGCGACCCGATCATGGTGATCAGGTCCGCCAGGTACGCGCCCTTCGCCATGGGGCGGAGCGCCTGGAGGTTGACGAAGCTGGGGTCGCGCATGTGGACGCGGCGCGGCTTGGGCGTGCCGTCGGCCACCACGTAGCAGCCGAGCTCGCCCCGCGGGCTCTCCACGGCGCTGTACGCCTCGCCCTCCGGGACGCGGAAGCCCTCGGTGACGAGCTTGAAGTGGTGGATGAGCGCCTCCATCGACGTCATCAGCTCCCCGCGCGGCGGCAGCACCACCTTGCGGTCGTCGGCGATGTGGCCGCCCTCCGGCATCCCGTCCAGGGCCTGCTCGATGATCCGCACCGACTGGCGCATCTCCCGCACGCGCACCGAGTAGCGGTCGTACGCGTCGCCGCTCACGCCGAGCGGGACGTCGAAGTCGAAGTGCTCGTAGCCCGAGTACGGGTTGGTCTTGCGCAGATCCAGGTCGACGCCGGCGGCGCGCAGCGCCGGGCCCGTGACGCCGAGGTCGATCAGCTGGTCGGCGGGGAGCGTCCCGACGCCCTTGGTGCGGTCGATCCAGATCGGGTTCTGCGTCAGCAGGTCCTCGTACTCGTCGATGCGCCCCGGCATCTCCTTCACGAAGGCCCGCACCCGCTCCTCGAAGCCGGGCGGCATGTCGTCGGCGCAGCCGCCGACCTGGAAGAAGCGGGTGTTCATCCGCTCCCCGGCGATCATCTCCATCAGGTCGAGCGCCTTCTCGCGCTCGCGGTACGAGTAGAAGAAGACGGTGATCGCGCCGAGCTCCAGCCCGCTGGTGCCGAGCCAGACGAGGTGGCTCGAGATGCGGTTCAGCTCGCTCATGATCACGCGGATGTACTGGGCGCGGTCCGGGACCCGCAGGTCCAGGAGCTTCTCCACCGCCGACGTGTAGGCGTGGATGTTGAAGAACGACGCCAGGTAGTCCATCCGCGTCACGAGCGTGATGGCCTGCCAGTACATCTTGTTCTCGCACTGCTTCTCGATGCCGGTGTGGAGGTAGCCGATCACCGGGTGCAGGTCGCGGATGACCTCGCCGTCGAGCTCGGTCACCAGGCGTAGCACCCCATGCGTCGAGGGGTGCTGGGGGCCCAGGTTGATGATCATCGGCTCGCGGGTGCCGGGGTCGCGCTCCTGCAGCGCCTCGATCGAGGCGAGCGCCTCCTGCGTGGTCATCGCCTCGGCGCCGGCGATGGCGCGCTCGGTCTCGGTGAGCCCGCGGCCCTCGCGCCGGGCGGCCTCGAACGCCTCGCGGGCCTCGTCGGCGACGGGGATGGCGGTCGAGTCGTGGTCGGTCGTGCTCATGGGCGACACCTACACCGCATCCGTGAACTGGACCTCCTCGCCGCCGAGCGGGTAGTCGCGGCGCAGCGGGTGCCCCTCCCAGTCGAGCGGCATCAGGATGCGCGCCAGGTCGGGGTGGTTGCGGAAGCGCACGCCGAACATGTCGTACACCTCGCGCTCGTGCCAGTTGGCGGTGCCCCAGACGCCGGCCACCGACTCCACCTCGGGCTCCGCGCCCGCCCACACCCGCAGCCGGATGCGCGAGCCGGACTCCATCGAGAACAGGTGGTACGCCAGGCGGAAGCGCTCAGGGTGCTCCGGGAAGTCCGCGCAGGTGAGGTCCGAGAGCAGCACGAACGACAGCGGCGCCCCCTTCACGAACCGGGCGACGTCGAGCAGCAGCCCGCGGTTGACCTCGATGGTCGTCTCGCCCGCGTGGACGTGCTCGTCGATGACGGCGCCGGGCACGGCGGCGTCGATCGTGGTCCGGACCTCGCTCACTTCGCGGCGGCCGCCGCGCGCTCGCGGCGCAGGTCGGCGGCGCTCGCCAGGCCGGTGGCGCCGATCTTGCGCTGCAGGATCAGGATGCCCTCGATGAGGCCCTCGGGCCGCGGCGGGCAGCCGGGCACGTAGACGTCGACCGGGACGACCTTGTCGACGCCCTGCACCAGCGCGTAGTTGTTGAACACGCCGCCGGTGGAGGCGCAGGCCCCCATCGAGATGACCCACTTGGGCTCGAGCATCTGGTCGTAGATGCGCCGCAGCACCGGCGCCATCTTCTGCGCGACCCGGCCGGAGACGATCAGCAGGTCCGCCTGGCGCGGCGAGGCGCGGAACACCTCGGCGCCGAAGCGGGCGATGTCGTACCGCGGCGTGGCCGTGTGCATCATCTCGATCGCGCAGCAGGCCAGGCCGAAGGTGGCGGGCCAGATGGAGCTGGAGCGGGCCCAGGCCAGGGCCTTGTCCAGCGTGGTGAGCATCAGGCTCTTCTCGAACTCCTGCTCCTCGACCTCGCGCAGGTCGCGGTCGATGTCGGCGTCCGTGCGGGGCGCCCGCTCGATGGGGCTCCCCGGGGGCGGGATCAGCGCCATTCCAGCGCTCCCTTCTTCCAGATGTAGGTGAGCGCCTCGACCACCGTGAACACGAAGACGAGGAGCACCACCAGCCCGAGTACCCCGTCGTCGCGGAGCGTCACCGCGATCGGATAGAGAAACGCGAGCTCGATGTCGAAGACGATGAACAGCATCGCCGTGAGGTAGAAGTCGATCGAGAAGCGCTGCCGCACCGGGGTGGCGGGCAGGATGCCGCTCTCGTATGGGAGCGCCTTCGCGGCGTTCGGGCGGCTGGGCACCACCTTGCTCAGCGCGAAGATGGCGCCGGCCACGGCGACGCCCCCGGCGAAGTAGATCAGGACTGGAAGGTAGTCGGAGAGCTGCACGGGCCTCTCGGACGTGGTGCCACGGGCGGAATCGTTCGACGCTGCACGCTAGCAACCCCTTGTGTGAGGACGCATCAATGTGACGATCGGCACCGCACGGCGGCGGCCCGTCCCGGGCGATACGGTGCGCCCGTGATCGACCGCATGGCCTATTTCGCGCGGCTGGTGGAGGAGGACCCGTCCGTCGCGCGGGCACGGTTCGCGTACGCCAACGAGCTGATCCGGGCGGAGCGCTGGGAGGAGGCGGTCGCGCAGCTGCGGGCCTACCTCGACCTGCAGGAGGACGAGGGCAACGCCTGGGGGCGGCTGGCGGAGGCCCTGACCGCGCTGGGCAGGGTCGACGAGGCGGCCGACGCCTACCTGGCGGGCATCGACCAGAGCCTGAAACACGGCCACACCGGCATGGCATCCGACTTCGAGGCCGCCCTCGAGCGCCTGTGAGCGCCGCGGCGGCGCTCCACGCGTACGCGTTCTCCCCCGCCGGCGCGGCCCGGATGTGGTCGCGCAACGCGACGATCGGGCGCAAGACGTTCCTGGTCACGCTCACGCCCCGGTTCCTGGAGGCGATCGCCTACCTGGCGATCATGGGCCTGGGCCTGGGGACGTACCTCTCGACGGTCGACGGGGTCGACTACGTCGAGTTCATCGCCCCCGGCGTCGCGGCGTCGACGGTGATGTTCGGGGCGGTGATCGAGACGACGTACAACTCGTTCATCCGCATCCACGTGCGGCGCGTGTTCGAGGCGGTGATCACCACGCCCCTGTCCCTGGCCGACGTGGTGGCGGGCGAGTACCTGTGGGCCGCCACCCGCGCGGTGCTCTACGGGGTGGTGTTCCTGGTGGTGATGGCCTGCTTCGGCCTGGTGGCGTCGCCGTGGGCGGTGCTGCTGCCGCCGGTGTTCGCGCTGGGGGCGCTGACCTTCGCGGTGCTCGGGATGGCGTACACGAGCCTCACCACCAACATCGAGCACTTCAACATCCTGTTCACCGGGGTCGTCACGCCGATGTTCCTGTTCAGCGGCGTGTTCTTCCCGTTGGGGGGACTGCCGGAGTGGGCCCAGGTGGTGGGCTGGCTGCTGCCGCTCACCCACCTGGTGGCGGCGACCCGCGACATGACGCTGGGCGGCGTCGGCTGGCAGACCGCCGCACACCTGGGCGTCCTGCTGGCGATGCTGGTGGCCGTGTTCCCCTTCCCGGCCAGGCGTCTGCGTCGTACGCTGCTCCGGTGAGTCGCGGCGGCAACGGGAGCGTCCCGGAACCGGAACCACCGGCGGTCGACGCCGCCCGCTCGCGCCGGCGCGGCGCGATCGCCACGGGCGCCGCGGTGCTCGCGCTGGGCGGGGCCATCGCCGCCGTGATCATCCGGGCGGCGTCCATCGGCCGGCGGGAGGACCGCTAACCCTCGCGCGATCCTGACGGACGGCGGATACTTATCCCGTGTCCACCGGCCGCCGTCGCCGCCCCGCCGCACTCGTGGCGGCCGCCGTCCTCACGCTGGGCGGCCTGATCGCCGCGTTCACCGTGGCGGCGTCATCGTCCGACGACCCACCGGCGTCATCGCCGACGACCTCCACACCGGTGACCACCGTGATCGCCACCGCCTCCCGGCCCCGCGGCAACGGCCTGCCGGCGCCGGTGCGCGTGACGCTGGAGGAGGCGGCCGCCTCCACGCCGTTCACCGTGCTCGCGCCCGATCCCCCGCCCCCGTCCGGCGGGATGTGGGTGTTCCGGTCGCCCGACGACCGACGGTTCTTCCCGCAGGTCACCATCGAATACCTGCCCCGGGGCGCGGGTCAGGGGATCAGCCTGATCGAGGGCGCCGAGCGCGGCCGGTCCCCGCGCGACGGCGAGCGCACGGTGGTGCGCGCCGGCCGCGCCGTCCACGTCCTCGACGGCCCCCCGCAGCTGCGCCGGGTGCGGACGGTGATCGCCGGCACCGACGTGGCCGTGTCCGGGCAGGGCGCGACGCTCGACGACCTCATCGACCTCGCCGCGTCCCTCAGGCCCGTGCGTCCCTGAGCCGCAGGGCCAGGCGCCAGCCGAGGAGCAGCACCCCCAGGGCGATCGCCGTCACGATCACGAACGAGGGGGCCGTCCCGCGGTCCCAGACGAGGTTGCGCAGCAGCATCCCCACCACCAGGGCCCCGGCCCAGGCCGCGGCGCCCGTCGCGAGGGAGGTCGGGGCGCGCCAGCCGCGGGCGGCGGCCCAGCCCACGGCGCCGCCGATCAGGAAGGGGGCGGCGACCTCCAGCGTGCCGCCCACCGCCGAGCCCTCGTCGTGGCTCGCGCGCCCCAGCGCCGCGAACACCACGATGCAGGCGGCGTCGGCCACCGCGGCGCCGACGGCGACCCGGGCCGAGCGCACCCGGCAGGACGGGGGGACGGCTACCCCGCGGTGGCGGTGGCGGCGGCGATCCCCGTGATCCGCGCCACGCCCGTCGCCTCGGCGGCGGCGCGCACCGCGGCGGCCACGTTCGGCACGAGCCGCTGGCTGAAGATCGACGGGACCACGTTGACCGGCGAGAGGCCGCCCTCCTCCTCCACCGTCTGGGCGATCGCGGTGGCGGCGGCGAGCGTCATCGCCTGGTTGATCTCGGTGGCGCGGCAGTCGAGGGCGCCCCGCCAGATGCCGGGGGAGGCGATCCCCGAGTTGATCTGGTTGGGCACGTCCGGGCGGCCGGTGGCGTAGACCTTCGCGACGCCGGCGGCCTGCTCGGCGAGGATCTCCGGCTCGGGCATCGCCAGGGCCAGCACGACCGGGTCGGCGGCCATCCGGGCGAGGTCGCCGGACGACAGGAGGCCCGATGCCGACATCCCCACGAACGCGTCGGCGCCGGCGACGGCCTCACCCGCGCCGCCCGTCACGCCGCCCGGGTTGGTGTGCGCGGCGATCCACTCGCGCTCCGGGTCCAGGTCGCCGCGGCCCGCGGTCAGGACCCCCTTGGAGTCGCACGCGATCACGGCTCCCGCGCCGGCCGCGATCAGCAGCCGCACGGCCGCCTGGCCGCCGGGGCCCATGCCCGCGACCACGACCGTCGCGTCCGCCAGGGCCTTGCCCGACACCTTCAGGCCGTTCGCGACCGCCGCCAGCACCGCGGCGGCCGTGCCCTGCTGATCGTCGTGGAACACCGGGATGTCGAGCCGCTCGTCCAGCAGCCGCTGCACCTCGAAGCAGCGGGGGGCCGCGATGTCGCTCAGGTGGATGCCGGCGAAGACGGAGGAGCACAGCGCCACGGCCTCGGCGATCTCGGCCGGGTCGCGCAGGTCGACCGGCAGCGGGAACGCGTCGATCCCCGCCAGCTTGCGCAGGAACGCGCACTTCGCCTCCAGCGCGGGCAGCGACGCCTCCGCGCCCAGGTCGCCCTGGCCCACGACGGACGACCCGTCGCTCACGACCATGACGCTGTTGCCCTTGATCGTGTACTCCCAGGCCTGCTCGAAGTCGTGGTGGATCGCCATGCACACGCGGGCGACGCCCGGGGTGTAGGCCATCGACAGATCGTCGCGGCTCGTGACCGGCACCCGGTTCTGCATGCCGATCTTGCCGCCGGCGTGCGCCATGAACACGCGGTCGACCGTGGACTCCACACGCACGCCGTCGATGGCCTCCAGCGCGGCGGCGATGCGGGCGCCGTGCGCCTCGTCGTCCGCGTAGGCGGCGATGTCGCGCGTCACCGTCGTCTTGGACGACCGCACGATGTCCACGCCCCCCACCTGTCCACCGGCGTCGCCGATGGCGGCGAGCACCTTGCCGAGGCTCCCCACCTGGGCGGGGATGACGACGCGGTAGGTCAATGCGTAGTTCGCAGACATGGACGGGCTCCGTGCTCCGGGACGGCGGGTTCGGGCCGCGAAGCCTACCGGCTGCCCCGGGGGATGAGGGCGGGCTCAGGCGCCCCGCCCGTCCGGGTCAGCGGCGGGCGCGCCGGTAGATCGAGCTCCCCGCCCCGCTGACCACCAGCACGGCGGCGAGCGCGGTGAGCGCGAGGAACGGCCACGGCGGCTGGTCGTGCTCGCCGGGCGCGGAGGGCACCGGCAGCAGCGACGCGCCGTCGGCGCTCGCCGGGCCGCTCACGTCGAGGCCCAGGATGTCCCGGTCGTACTTGTCCGAGACGGCGGCCTCGAAATCGCCGAACGAGGCGCCGTCCTGCACGCGGGCCAGCGCGAGCGCCCGGTTGAGGTCGGCGGCGGAGTAGTTGCCGTCGATCGAGTGGTCGATCGCGTAGTCGGCGAAGATCTGCTCGGTCACCGACACGACGGGGCCGGTCGGCGTGGCGGCGGCGGCCACGGCCACGCCCAACGCGAGCACGGCGACGATGGCCGCGCATAGCGCGGCGAGACGGCGGGGCACTGCCATGACGTGAGGGTATGCACGCCCGGGCCCGCGCGACAAGTGCCCGGACGAACTCCACAACACTCTGTTCACGGTCCGCACCGCCCTCCGTTCACGTGTTCCGGCCCCCCGGGGGGTGGTTGGTAGCCTCCGCCGCCGTGCGGATCCTCATCACCGGCGCCACCGGTTTCGCCGGGCGGCACCTGTCCTCCCACTGCCTCGCGCAGGGGCACGAGGTCCACGCCATGGTCCGGCCCGGGCGGGAGGGCGCGGTGGCCCCCGGCGTCACCGCGCACGCCGCCGGCCTGCATGACGGCGCCGCCGTCGCGGCGGTCCTGCGCGCCGTCGGCCCCGACGGGGTCGCCCATCTGGCGGGGGCCTCGTCGGTCGGCCGGTCGTTCGCCGAGCCGCTCGCGACCTGGGACGTCAACCTGGGCGGGACGCTCACGCTGCTCGAGGCGGTCCGTGACACGGGCGTCACGGGGCGGGTGCTGGTGGTCACGAGCGGCGAGATCTACGGCCGGGTGCCGGTCGCCGACCTGCCGGTGACGGAGCGGACCCCCCTGAACCCGGTGTCCCCGTACGGCGCGTCGAAGGCGGCGGCCGACCTCGCCGCCGCCCAGTACCGGGCGGCCTACGGGGTCGCGGCCGTGCGGCTGCGCGCGTTCAACCACGTCGGCCCCGGCCAGGATCCCCGCTTCGTGCTGCCGAACGTGGCGCGCCAGATCGCCCGCGCCGAGCGCGACGGCGTCCCCGTGGAGGTGACGGTCGGCAACGTCGCCACCCGCCGCGACTTCATGGACGTGCGCGACATGGTCCGCGCCCAGCTCCTGCTGCTGGAGCGGGGCGACCCCGACGCCGTCTACCTGGCCTGCACCGGGCGTTCGATGGCCGTCAGCGAGCTCATCGAGGGGCTCGCCGGGCTCGCGCGCGTGCCGGTGACGTTCCGCTCGCATGCCGGACTGCGGCGCGAGGGCGAGCAGCCCGATCTCTATGGTTCGCCCGAACGGCTGCGGGCGGACACCGGGTGGACACCCGAGATCCCCATCAAGACCACGCTGGCCGACACGCTCGGATGGTGGCGCGAGCGCGTGACCGAGGAGGAGTGAGCTTGCCCCGAGCGTTGATCACCGGCATCACCGGCCAGGACGGCTCGTACCTGGCGGACCTGCTGCTCGGCAAGGGGTACGAGGTGTGGGGAGTGGTCCGCCGCGCCTCGACCGAGTCGTACGAGCGGATCGAGCACATCCGCGACCGCCTCAGCTTCGCGCAGGCCGACCTGCTGGACCAGCCGTCGCTCGTCGGCGCCCTCCAGGAGGCCCAGCCGGACGAGGTCTACAACCTCGCCGCCCAGTCGTTCGTGCCGACCTCGTGGACGCAGCCGGTCCTCACCGCCGAGTTCACCGCGGTCGGGGTGACGCGCATGCTCGAGGCGATCCGGCAGGTCGACCCGACGATCCGGTTCTACCAGGCGTCGTCCAGCGAGATGTTCGGCCGGGTCCTCGAGACGCCCCAGCGCGAGACGACGCCGTTCTACCCGCGCAGCCCGTACGGCGTCGCGAAGGTCTACGGCCACTACATCACCGTGAACTACCGCGAGTCGTACGGCATGTACGCCTGCTCGGGGATCCTCTTCAACCACGAGTCGCCCCGGCGGGGCCTCGAGTTCGTGACGCGCAAGGTCACGGACGGGGTGGCCCGCATCAAGCTCGGCCTTGCCGACACCCTCACGCTCGGCAACCTGGACGCCCGCCGCGACTGGGGCTTCGCCGGCGACTACGTCGAGGCCATGTGGCTGATGCTGCAGCAGGACGAGGCCGACGACTACGTGATCGCCACGGGCGAGACGAACACCGTCGGGCGCCTCGTCGAGCTGGCGTTCGAGCACGCCGGCCTCGACCGCGACGCCCATGTCCGGACCGACCCGGCCCTGATCCGCCCCGCCGAGGTCGACCTCCTGGTCGGCGACGCGGCGAAGGCCCGCACCGAGCTGGGCTGGGAGGCGAAGGTGGACTTCGAGGGCCTCGTCCGCATGATGGTCGACGCGGACCTGGAGCGGCTCGCCGCCCACCGAGTATGAGGCCCGGCCCACGGCCCGCGGCGGTCGTGACAGGTGCGTCGTCGGGGATCGGCGCCTCGTTCGCGCGCGAGCTCGCGGATCGCGGTCACGACTTGGTCCTGGTGGCGCGGCGGTCCGACCGGCTGGAGATTCTCCGAGATGAGCTGGAGTCCAAGACCGGCGCGTCGGTGCGGCCCGTGGTGGCGGACCTGGCGACGCGCGAGGGCCAGGCCGCCGCGGGGGAGGCGATCGATGCCGTTGCGGACCGCCTCCGCGTGCTCGTCCTCAACGCAGGCGCGGGCGCGTGGGGCAGGTTCGCTGAGCTCGACCCCGCCGGGGAGCGGGACCGGGTCGCGCTGAACGTCGACTCCGTGGTCGTCCTGGCGCGGCGCGGCCTCCCGGCGCTCCTGCGCTCCGCGGGCGGCGGCCTGGTGATCGTCTCGTCCCTCGCCGCGTGGCAGGCGACGCCCTTCATGGCGACGTACGCGGCCGCGAAGGCGTTCCAGCTCCGCTTTGCCGAGGCGCTCGCGGAGGAGGTGCGCGGAAGTGGGACGGCCGTCGTCGCGGTCTGCCCCGGGCCGGTCGCCACGGAGTTCCACTGGGTGGCGGGCACGGAGTCCCTCATGCGGCGCGTCCCGGTCCTGCAGCCGCGCGAGGTGGCGCTGTCGGGCCTGGAGGCCCTGGAGGCGGCCCGGTCGGGCGTGCGCGTCCTCGGATGGCGCAACCGCGCCAGCGCCGCGGCTGTCTCGCTGCTGCCCCGCCGGCTGGTGACGCGGATCTCGGGCCGGATCCACCGCCCGCCAACCTGAGCGCCGCCCCACGGATCCGACCCAGCTCCTTGACGGGATGGGGATCAGCTCGCCGGGACGCTCACGCTCGTCGCGCATCCGGCTGATCGGGCCGTGGCTCGCCGGTGAGCGCGTCCAGGTCGGACAGTCGCGGCCGGCGCTGTCGGGGGCGATCACCCGCCCGAGAGTCGACGCTCAGGCCGAGCTCGGCTGGGAGCCAGTCTGCCCCGCGGCCGTGGCGACGCCGGGCGGCGAGGGTCCTGGCCTCACGCGCCGGTGCGATGCGGTGAGGGCGGCGGTGCGGCCGGTTTGGGCGGGCGACCGCGTGAGCCAGGAGGACCCCCCTTGCGCTGGGGAGGCTCGAGCACCTCCACGACGCGTCGGAGTCCTCCCTGCGTCAACCCGGAGCCGTCAACGCGCTCAGGGTGGCGACACCTCGGCGGCCTCGCTCCGCCCGCTCCGTGCGGTGGTCCCCACGAGGCCGCGTAGGAAGCCGGTCGCGAACGCGACGTGCGACGCCACCGCGCCAGCGGGCACGAGGGCCACGAGCTGCCGCCGCCGGTGGAGGATGAAGGTGAGGACCGCCAGCCCGGCGATCGCGAGCGCGTAGGCGCTCATCAGGGCGAGCCAGGCGGCCAGCCAGATGCCGCCGGCCAGGATTGCGACGGGGCCGAGGAGCACCGCGAGGACCAGGGCGACCGGCGCGAGGTGGCGCAGCCGGGGCGCCTGGCCGCGCGAGAGCCGCTCCCCGCGATCCACTCCGAGCCGCATCAGGCGGGTGAGGTACGGCCCGAAGAGCGGCTCCGGCCGCGTCGTCACGACCACCTCGGGGCTGCAGATGCTGGCGAGCCCCTGCTGCCGGCGGAGATTCCGGCACAGGTCGTCCGAGAGGTCCGCGCCGCGCTCGAGCGCGCGCGACAGCGCCGCCCTCCGGATGAAGATGTTCGACGACGGGAAGTCGTCGATCTCCTGGAGCCGCCCGACGTGGTGACGGGCCCGCGCGCCGCCCACGCCGAGGCGCGACTCCATCAGGATGGCGGCGGCGTCGTCGCGCGCTCGCGGCCCCATCCTCGGCACCGTGGGCCCCACGACGGCACCGACCGCGGGGTCGCCGAAGAGCGCGAGGGCCGCGCTCGCCCAGCCGGCCGCCGGTCGAGAGGATGCCGCCAGGAACGCCACGACGTCCGTGTCGACCTCGGCGGCGCCCCGTCGGAGCCGCTCCGTCTCTCGCCGCTCGTCCACCTCGATCACCTCGACGTGCTCGTTGCCCGGCTGACCGGCTGCGCGGGCGTCGCGCGTGACGGCGATGACCCGGGTCTCGGCCGGGACCGAGTGCGTCAGCCGGACGAGGTTCTCGCGCGCCTCGTGGTCGATCACCTCCGGGGCCACGACGACCGCGAGGCTCGGCAGCACGTCCGGCTGGAAGATCGCGATGCGGTGCGCCTGAAGGCGCCGCCGGTCGTAGTACCGCAGTATTCGAAGCCGGTAGAAGACCGCGGCCGTGTCCCAGAGCGCACGCGCGATGGCGCGCCAGTTCACGCCGCTCCCGCGGAACTGGTACTGGAGTCGGACGGGATGCTCCCGGATGCGCGCGAACCCGAAGCGCCTGGCCACCGCGAGCATCTCGAGGTCGAACGCGAACCGCTTGACGACGACGACGGGCAACACTTCGCGCAGCACCGAGCGGCGGAACAGCTTCATCCCGACCTGCGTGTCGCGCACCGAGAGGTTGAAGAGGACCCGCACCAGCTGTTGGTACAGCCACGAGTAGAGGCGCCGGCGGAGCGGATAGTCGACTTCCGACTCGGGATGGCGCTTGGATCCCACGACGATGTCGAGGTCGGCGTCGCGGGCTGCGTCCAGGAAGCCCGACAGGGTCGCCGGGTCGAGGTCCAGATCCGAGTCGAGCCAGGCGACGTAGTCCCCGCGGGCGCCGGCGGACCCGGTGCGCAGGGCGTAGCCCTTGCCCAGGTTGCGATCGTAGTCGAGCACCCGGAGGCGATCGCTCTCGACCTCCCGGGCCCGGTCGTACGTGTCGTCCGCGCTGCCGTCCGAGACGACGATCAGCTCGTAGTCGAGCCCCTGCTCGTCGAGCCGCTCCATGATCCCGATCAGGGTCTCTCGGATGGTCCGGGCCTGGTTGAAGGCTGGCGCGACCACCGAGAGAACCGGCCGCGGACCGTGCTGGGCGGGCCGGGTCAGTTCTCCCGGCACCACTGTGGGCTCGCGCATGGCGGCTAGCATAGAGGGACGAATCGAGGGTCGGGCCCGGGGTGACCGCGCCGGGACGGCCGTGGGGCGCATCCATCGGGGTGACGATGCAGGGTCTGCTGGAGAGGATTCCCCGGCCCCGCCGGCTGGCGGGCGCTCGGCACCGGGTCGCGTGGCTGCAGGAGCGGCTGATGCGGCGGGACGAGATCGCCGCCGACACTGCGCTCCTGCGCCGCTCACTCGCGTCGGGCCGCTTCACGCTTCCGGTCGAGCCGTACGGGTCAGGCCGCACCGAGCGGTGCGTCGAGACGCCGTGGGCGCTGGCCGGGGCCGCAGGCGCCCGGCGCCTCCTCGATGTCGGCTACGCGCACGCGGAGCCGGCGTACGCCGACGGGCTCCGCCGGGTCGACGCACCCGAGGTGTACGGCCTGGACCTGGTCCAGCGCCGGCTCGGCGGGGTGCGCGGCGTCGTCGGCGACCTCCGGGAGGCGCCGTTCCGGGACGGCTTCTTCGACCGGATCCTCTGCATCTCGACGATCGAGCACGTCGGGTGCTCCGCGGACGTCTACGGGGTGGCGGACGTCGCCCGAGACGAGGACGGCGACATACGCGCGGCGGCGGAGATCGGCCGGATGCTGGCTCCCGGGGGCCGGGCCCTCGTGTCCGTGCCGTTCGGCGCTCCGCAGCGGTTCGAATGGATGATCCAGTACGACGCGGAGCGCCTCGCGCGCCTCGTCGAGGCCACCGGGCTGGCGTCCCTTGCGTCGCGCTTCTTCGGCTACGCGGGCGACGGATGGCGCGAGACGGACGCCGGCGCCCTCTCCGGCGCCCGCTACGGGGAGGGGGCGCCCGCGGCGGCCGGGGTGGCGCTGCTCGAGCTGGAGCGACCCTGATTCACGCCGCCGGCGCGCGGCCGGCGGCCACCTCGGCGACCGCGTCGCGCCATTGCCGGCGCACCCGGTCCCAGCTGTGGGCCTCGCCCGCGGCGCGGTGCGCCTGGCGTCCGATCGCATCGGCCAGGACCGGGGTGCGCGCGAGGTAGTCGAGCATCACCGCGTACTCGTCGGCGTCGGCGTACCAGAGGCCGCCCCCGCAGCGCCGGGACTGTCCGACGAGCACGGGGGAGGCGGCGTTGGCGAGCGTCGGCCTCCCGTGGCTCCAGGCCTCGAGCTGGACGATCGAGAGGCTCTCGTACGGCGAGGGCAGCACCACGACCGCCGCGCCGGCGAGCGCGTCGTGCTTCTCCTGCTCCGACACGACGCCGAGGCGGTGCAGCCACGGGTGCTCCGGCAGGGCCAGCTCGCCGCTCCCGGCGAGGACCAGGTCGAGGCCCTCCGGCGACGCCGCTCGGTACCGGGCGTGGTCGGCCACGAGGGCGTCCGTTCCCTTGCTCGGGTCGAGGCGGCCGACGCAGAGGGCGTACGGCCGCGCGATGCCGTGCGCCCGGCGGAGGCGCTCGGGGTCCGTGGGGGGCGGGGGGTCGACGCCCAGCCCGACGACGCGGGCGCGCGCGTCGTCCACGCCGAACCTCCGCGCCCCGAGCGCCCGCTCCTCCGGCGTGTTGAACAGGACGAGGCGCGCTGCGGCGAACACGCGGTCGAAGACGGAGAGTCGCAGCGGCGGCTCGTCGTGGAGCTCGGGGATGAGGAGCGCGCGGTCCGCGACGGAGCCGATCGTGAGGGCCGTCGTCGCGTAGAGGTAGGTGACGAGCACGACGGCGTCGTAGTCGCGGCCGCGCTCGGCGAGGTGGGCGGTCAGGCCGGGCGCGTCGGGCCCTTGCGCGCGCATCCAGGCCAGCCCGAGCGCCTCGTCGTGTGGCGCCGCGTAGGCGGCCCTGGTCGCCCGCTCGAACCCGGCGGCGTCGCGGGGCGCCGCCACGGGGAAGCGCAGCACCCGGACGCCGTTGACATCCTGCGCGCCGGCGCGGTAGTGGTCCGCCCACGTCGCGTAGTCCAGGGCGCAGGTCGTGATGACCTCGACGTGCATCGACTCCGCGAGGGCCTCGGCGACATGGCGAGCCTGCGCCTCGGCGCCACCCTGCACCTCGAGGCCGTAGCGCTGCACCACCACCGCGACGCGCGTGCTCATGCGGCGGTCAGGAGCGGGGCGAGGGCCGCATGCATCAGGGCGTCGACGCGCGTGGGCGCGAGCTCGGCGAGGCGTGCGGCGGCGCGCGCACGCAGGGTCGCGCGCAGCGGCTCGGAGGCGACGACCTCGTGGAGCGCTTCCGCGAAGACGGCGAGATCGTCGTCGGGGATCAGGAGGCCGGCGGCCCCGAGCGTCTCGGGCACCGCCGCGCGGGCGCGCGCGACGACGGGCACGCCGGCGGCGAGGGCCTCGACGAGCGGTGCACAGAAGCCTTCGTGGACCGAGGTGCAGAGGTACGCCGAGGCCGCCCGGTACAGCGCGTCGCGCTCATCGTCGGTGATCCGGCCCGTCAGCCGGACGTCGCGGGCGCCGAGGTCGCGGGCGAGTCGGGGGAGCGCCTGGCCGTAGCGCTCGAAGCCGTCGTCCGAGCCGGCGAGCACCAGCCGGGCGCCGGGCGCGCGCTCGCGCTGGAAGAGGGCGAAGGCCCCCACCGCGTCCTCGAGACGCTTGCTTGGGACGATGCGGCCGACGCTCAGCACCAGCGGGCGCTCGGGGTCGTGCGAGGGGGCCGTGCCGTCGTTCCGCTCGAGCTCGAGCAGGAGGGGCACGACGTGCGCGTCCCCGAGGCCCGCCGCCGCGAGCTCGGAGGCGTTGAAGGACGAGTCGGCGACGAGCACGGATGCCCGTCCCGCGAGGCGCCGCAGCCCTCGGCGGCCGCGGTCGCAGAGGTCAGCGACCTCCGGGTTGACCTCGCGGAGCAGGTCGCCGGGGGTGACGTTGTGGTACACGACCGCCAGCGGCCCCGCCGCGGCGAGGGCCGCCTCCACCGCGCCGCTCCAGATCGAGTAGCGGAGCAGCAGCGGCCCGTTGTCCAGCAGCGCCCGTCCGCCGCCGTCCAGCCGGACGACCCGCCGGGCCAGCGTCGGGTGGACGTGCTCGGCGATCACCTCGCCGCCGACGCCCCAGCCGCGGAACCGCTCCCGCCACGCGAGCGCCTGCCCGGTGACTGCGTCCGCGGGGGACGCGCTCGAGATCACCTGGTGGAGGATCGTCACGCCGCGAGGCGCTCCACCAGGTGCGCCAGCCGCTCGCGGACCGCGGGCCAGCCGTACGTGTCCAGGACGTACTCGCGCCCCCGCGTGCCGCGGAGGCGTGCATCCGCCGGATCGGCGAGCAGCGCGTCGACGGCCGCGACGTACTGCTCGGCGCCGTCGACCGCCCAGCCGCCGCCGGACACGGCGACGTGCTCGCGCATCACCTCGGAGCCGTGCGCCACGATCGCCGGCGTACCCTCGAGCCACGCCTCCATGAGGACCAGGGACAGGCTCTCCATGTGCGACGGATTGACGAGCGCGAGCGCTTCGGCGTAGGCGGCCCGCTTCTCCTCCTCGGCGACGTACCCGGCCAGGTGGACGACGTCCCCGGTCCCCGGGGGAGGCCGGTAGGCGCCACGGCCCATCAGGACCAGTCGTGGGGCGTCCGGGCGCTCCCGGGCGTGGCGGACCGCCCACTCGACCGCGACGTCGACGCGCTTGCCCTCCTCCAGGCGGCCGGCGTAGAGGACGTACGGGCCGATGCCGCGGGGCTCCGCGAACCGGGCGGCGGGCGGCCCCGGGGGCGGGTCGTACCCCATGCCGACGACGCGCCCGTCGCGCACCGCGTAGAGCCGCCGGGCGAGGCGCTCCTCGGCGGGGGCGTTGAACAGGCACCCCCTGCAGGCTTCGACGGCGCGTCGCACCAGGTCCAGGCGCGCGTACGGCTCGTCGTGCAGGCAGGGCATCATCGCGGCCCGCTCCGCCGCGATGAGGCTGCCCCACACCGTGGTCCCGAAGAGGTAGGGGCTGAAGATGACCAGGTCGTAGTCGCGCGAGTGACCCTCGAGGAAGGCGAGGAGGTCCGGCGACGGCACGCTCTGGCCGAGCCACTCCAGCTGGGTCGCGTAGTCGGCGGCTCCGCCGAGGATCGCGGGGTGGAGCCGCTCGTAGCGGTCGCCGTCGCGGTCGCCCACCGGGAAGCGCCGGACACGGACGCCGTCCTCCCACGACTCGCCGGCGGGCAGGGCGTTGCGCCAGGTCACGTGGTCCACGGCGCACGTCGTCGCCACCTCGACGCGCCAGCCGGGCGCGGCGCCGCGGGTCGCCAGGCCGCGCACGTGGGCCTCCGCCCCGCCCATCACCGCGCTCCCGTAGCGCGGCACCACCCAGAGGAGCCTCACGCCTGGCGGCGCGCCACGACGGCGTAGTCCTGGAATCCGTAGAGGAGGTCGTTCAGCCGGGCCACCAACTGGTCGACGTGCCGGGACAGCTCCCCCTCGCCGGGCGCGACGGCCGGCAGGCGCTCCCCCGCCGGGACCGGGGCGAGCCGCCGCACCTCGACCTGGTCGAACCCGGCGCTCTCGCACAGGAACGCGAGGGTGTCGGGGTGGATGGGCCTGCGATGGGTCAGGTCACGGTGGAAGTTCACGGAGCCGGCCACGAGCGACTCGGGGTTCGGCGTCTCGAGCACCAGCACGCCGCCGCCGTCCAGGATGCGGCCCGCGGCGGCCACCAGCGCGGAGACCTCCCGGGCGGGGAGGTGCTCGACGACGTGACTCGCGACGATGCCGTCGACGTCGCCCGGCCCGAGCCGCGCGAGGTGCGCGCCGAGATCCTCCTGCTCCACCGTGATCCCCTTCTCGTGTAGCAGCGCGACGAAGTCCGGCTCGATCTCGACGCCGTACGCGTCGACGCCGTCGGCGGCAAGCAACTCGATGAGCTCGCCGCGTCCGCAGCCGAGGTCCACGACGCGCCGGCAGCCGCGAAGCACGTCGCGGTAGACGGCCTGGCGCCGGGCGACGGACTCCTCCGGGCCGCGGTAGCGCTCCTCGAAGCGCAGGTAGTCGAAGGGCGCCCCGGCTGGGGCGGCCGGGGCGGCGGGCTCCCCGGAGGGCGGCGGTGCGGGAGGCGCCGCCGCGGCGGGCGCGGCCCCGGTGCGCGCCGCGCGCTCCAGCCGCGCCAGCCGTGACTGGAGCTCCAGGCGCTCGAGCGTGTCGAGGCGTCCCTCCGTCGCGGCGGTCCGGGCGACGTACGCCCCGACGTCGGCGGTGAGCGCCTCCCGCGCCGCAACCTCCGAGCGGAAGGCGTCCTCCGCGCGGAGCGCGGCAGCGTCCGCCTGCCGCGCCATCTCGGCGTGCGGGTGGTACGTGAGGCGGATGATCAGCCGCTTCAGGGCCGTCAGGGCGGGCCCGACGACCGGTTTGGTGGAGTAGGCCAGCTCCGGGCGGAAGCTCACCCGGGCCGGCGCGTCCTCCAGGACGAGCGGGGTGTCGCCCGGGTCGCCCGCGTACCGTCCGGCCTCGCGCATCCGCGCGACGCGAACGCGCAGGTCGTCCACCAGTCGCTCCACGTCGATCGGCGGATCAGGCGTCGGCACGCGCACCCGTCTCGCCGGCCGGCTGGAGCACCGTCGCGCCGCCGTCGGCGCGCACCTCCCAGCGCCCGTCCATCCGCACCAGGCCCACCCCTTCGCCGCGCGCGAACACGGAGAAGCCGAACCGCCGGTCGATCCAGTGGTAGACCTCGCTCTCGTCCTCCGAGTGCACGGCGACGGTCACGGTGAACCGGCCCTCGTTCAGCGGAAGCGACGGCACGTGGAAGCTGGCCGTGCCGTGCCCCAGCAACGACAGGATCCGATAGGACTCGCGGCGCGTGTTCGTGCCGAGGCACAGCGCTCCCGTCACGCTGCGGATCTCGATGCCGACGACGGGGGTCGGCACCTCCGCCTCGGCCTCGAGCGCGATCTCGATCGTGAAGGGGTCGCCGCTCGCCACGCTCTCCGTCGGCCCGGCGGGCCCGCTGAGTCGCACCTCGGCGATGCGCACCCTGCCGTTGCCCCACTCGTCGCCCGCCGCGAGCGGTCCGCCCGCCGCCCCCCCCGCCGCCCCGGCCAGCCCGCGCCGGTACCGCGCGAGCACCTCGCCGGGGATGCCCTCCGCCGCCACCAGGCCGTCCTCGAGGAGGATGGCGCGGTCGCACACCTGCTGGACCGCCTCGGCGTCGTGCGAGACGAACACGACCGTGCCGCCGCCCCGCCGGTAGGCGAAGATCCGGCCGAGGCACTTGCGCTGGAAGGCCTCGTCCCCGACCGCGAGGACCTCGTCCAGGAGGAGCACGTTGGAATCGACGTGCGAGGCGACGGCGAAGCCGAGCCGCGCCTGCATCCCGCTCGAGTAGGTCCGCACGGGGGCGTCGATGAACTCCTCGAGCTCGGCGAAGCCGACGATCGCGTCGAGCCGGCGGTCCACCTCCCGCCGGGGGAGTCCGTGGATGGCGGCGCTCATGTAGACGTTCTCCCGCCCGGTGAAATCCGGGTGGAACCCCGCGCCGAGCTCGATCATCGACGAGATGCGGCCGCCCACCTCCACCGCGCCGGCGTGCGGCGGGATGATGCCGGCGAGGATCTTCAGGAGGGTGCTCTTGCCCGAGCCGTTCTCGCCGACGATGCCGACCGCCTCGCCGGGGGCGATCTCCAGGCTCACGTCGCGGAGGGCGTCGATCTCGCTATAGCGGGTGCGGCGGCCCCGCAGCAGGGTCTCCTTGAGCGTCGCGTTGCGCTCGTGGACGACGCGGAAGCGCCGGGCGACGCCGCGCACCCGGACCGCGCCGGGGAGCGGCTCAGAGTTCAACGGCCATCTCCCGCTCCAGCCGGCGGAACACGACGATGCCGACGACCACCAGCACGGCCGTGACGACCGCGACGTACGCGAGGAGCGCGGCGGACGGCCAGATCCCGAAGAAGGCGACGTCCTGGATCGACTCCACGTACGGCGTCACGGGGTTCCCGTAGCGCAGCACGTCGACCGCCCACTCGCGGCTCGTCACCCGGCCGGGGAGGCTGTCGAAGCTGTAGAAGATCGGCGTCAGGAAGAACCACGGCAGCAGGATGGCCGCGAGGACGTGCTCGACGTCCCGGAAGTAGACGTTGACGGCCGAGAGCGCCAGCGCGGCACCCGCCGTCATCAGGATCAGCGCGACCAGGAGCACCGGCAGCAGGATCATCGTGGCGCGCGTCTCGGGCCGTACGATGAGGTTGACCGGCACGAGGGCGGCGACCATGACGGCGAACGTCACGAGGTGGCTCGAGAGCGTCGAGAGCGGGACCACCGCTCGGGGGAACGCCACCTTCTTGAGCAGGTTGGCGTTGGCGACGACGCTGGCCGTGCCCGCCTGCAGGCCGCCGGCGAAGAAGATCCAGACCGCCAGGCCCGTCAGGAGGAACGCCGGGTAGTCCTCGATCGGGAAGACGGTGAACAGGACCGAGAAGACGAGGGTGTAGGCGCCCATCAGCACGAGGGGCGTCACGAGGGTCCACAGCAGGCCGAGAACGGACCCCTTGTACCGGCCCCGCACCTCTCGGCGGACCAGGCTCCAGAAGAGCTCCCGGTTGCGGAGTGCGAGCACGCTCACGCGGACGATCCTAGCCCAGCCCCTGCGGGGCGGAACCGGGCAGGAGCAGGGCGAGCTCGGCGCGCGCGACGGCGCCCACGTCGTAGCGTTCGACGTGCGCGCGGCCCCGCCGGCCGAGCGCCTCGCGCGCCACGTCGTCCTCGAGCAGCGCCAGGCAGCGCTCCGCGAGCCCGCGCGGGTCGCCCACGGCCGCCGTCGCGATCCCCGGGTCGAAGAGCTCCTGCAGCACCGGCAACGCATAGCAGACTGCCGGTGTGCCGACCGCCAGCGCCTCGCACACGGCGATGCCCCACCCCTCCTCACGGCTCGGGAAGATGAGCAGCCGGCTCCGGGCGAGCAGCTCGCGCTTGCGCTCCTCGACCACGAAGCCCGCCCAGTCGATCGCATCCTGTACGCCGAGGCGGTCCGCGAGCTCCCGGGCGTCCGCCTCGGCCGGGCCGATGCCGATGACGACGAAGCGGTCGCCGGGCCGCCGGACCCGGATGGCGGCCACCACCCGCACGAAGTCGTCCAGACCCTTCGTCGGCATCAGCCGGCCGAGGAACGCCCCGGCGTACTCCGGCTCCCGCCGCCCGGTCGACCGCGAGGGGCCGAGCTCGATGCCCACGTTCGTCCGCGCCACCCGCCAGCGCCGCCGACGCAGGGTCGCCTCGGTCTCGCCGTTCGAGGTCAGCCCAACGTCCGCGATGCGCCTGAGCGCCGCCAGCGCCCCGGACTCGCCGGCCAGCGCCAGCGCCGTGTGCACGCCCGCGGGCCGCCCCTTGCCGGCGCTCAGGTGGTACACGAACACGGCGCGCAGTCCCGCACGGGCGCCGAGGAGGGCTGCGGCATCGGGCAGGAAGTGGCTGCCTGCGACGGCGACGTCCACCGGACCCGCCCGGCGCGCCGCCGCGAACGCCGGGACCATCCGTGCGAGGTAGGCCGCGGCGAGGCCCACGGACGAGGCCGGCGCCGCCGCGGGGAAGGCGTGGATCCCCGCCTCCGGCACGGCGTCGGCCACCATCTGCCGTGCGCCGCGCGCGCAGACCACGGAGACGTCCGCCCGCTCGGCCCACCGTCCGGCGCTGGCGAGGATGTGCTGGTCGCCACCGCTGATGCCGCGCGTCCACGACGCCAGGGTGATGAGCACGCGCGGCCGGTGCCTCATGCCTGCCTGACCGCCCAGCTCCCGAGCCGGATGCTCACCGTCCGGCCGTCCGGGATCCGCTCCGCGTCCGGGCTCGCCTCGAGCCGCACGACGCTCACGCCGGCGGGGAGCGTGAACGCGGCGTCCACGGTGCGCCCGCGACCTGTGATCCGGAACGTCCGCCGCTGTCCCGCGGCGGTGAGCGTCAGCGTCCGGGGGATCCGATAGGACCCGGCCGAGAAGCGGAGGACGTATCGGCCGGGCCGGCGCGTCATCACCTTCGCCTCGGCCACCTGTCCCTCCAGCCACCGGTAGGTCCGCCCGTCAGGCTCCACCTCCGCTCGCCCGGCGCCCGAGGTGAGGAACGCGGCGCCGTCCGCCGGCGCCGCCGTCACGCGGTAGAGGCTGGCCATCGACCCGGGCGACAGCGGAGACAGCCCCGGGGTGGGGGTCGCGGGGCCGTCGAACGCCACGAGCCTCACGCCGAGGAAGGCCAGCGCCGGTGGCGTGTTCGGGTCGCGGGGCGACACGAGCCCCTCGCGCAGCGCGTCCGCGTCGGTGCCGACGGCCGCACCGTTCAGCAGCGGGTGGTGGTGCACGCGCTGCCAGAACAGGTGCGTCGAGTTCACGGCCTCGTCGCTCCGCGCAAGCGGGTAGGCGGCGACCGGCGTCCCGGGGCTCGTCGCCGCGAGGACCTCGTACGCCGCCGGGGTGGGCGGGAGGCGGAGCGTTTCGGCCGGCGGGGACGCGGCCAGCTCGGCCCCGGACAACCCGATGGCCAGGAGCGGGGCGGCCACGCCGAGCCACCGCGGCCCGCGGCGCTGGACGCGAGCCAGGGCGAGCACGCCGAGGATCAGGAGGCCGAGCATGACGATGGCCACGAAACGCGCGAACACCCGCCAGTACGGCGCGACGTCGAACACAGCCTCGGACGGGAGCGGGACCTCGACGGGGCCCAGGTCCAGCGGCGAGGTGAGCGCCATCACCAGCCCCGCGACCACGAGTGCGACGCCGATCCACGCGCTCGTCCGCTCGACGCCCGTCGGGCGCCGGGCCACGGCCCACGCGACGAGGAAGGCTGCGGCGAGCGCGATGGTCACCCAGCCCACGAAGAGGCTCGTCTCGGCGAAGTTGCTGCCGTGGAGATGCGCACCGAGGTACCCGCGGGTCTCGTCGCCGAACAGCAGGCTCCCGTGCGTCGGGACGACGAACTCCGCGGCCCGCGCGCTGTACGTGGTCAGGTCGGAGTCGGCCCGCGCCAGGCTCGCCGTCCCCTCCCCACCGTTGCGCGCCGCGAAGAGCGTCCCGTACACCAGGATGGGCGGAAGGGCGACGGCGGCGACCAGACCGGCCGCTGCGCGCCGGGCGCCCGAGCGCAGCGCCGGGATGACGACGACGAGGCCCACCACCCCCGCGACCACGAGCGCCATCAGTCCGACGTACGGGTCGGTCACCAGGCCCAGCAGCAGCGCGCCGGCGACCCAGCCCGCCCGGGTCCACGAGCGCTCGACGGCGGGGTCCGATCCGCCCTCGGCCCAGTGCAGCCCGGCGATGACGATGAGCGGGAGGGCCTCGAGGTGCGTCTGGCCGGGGGAGCCGGCGGCGCGTTCGAGGTGCCACGGGAACATGGTGAAGACCAGCCCCGCCCACCCGGCCGCGAGCGGTTCGGCACCCAGCCGGCGCCCGAGCCAGTACATCGCGGCCCCGGACAGCGCGAGTCCGGAGACCACGAGCAGGTTGTAGGCCGCGATCTCGCCGACGATCGCCGAGAGGATCCAGCCGGGGAACCCGACGGCCAGGCTCAGCAGGTCGGTCGTCGCGTTCCGGGTGAAGCCGAGCGGCGCGCCCAGGTATTCGACCGTCTGGACCCCGACGGGGTGGAACCCGTACACCTGGTCCCGCCAGAGCGACCAGATGGTCCCGAGCGAGTCGCCGAAGCGGCCGAAGATGCGGCTCCGCAGGTCGAGCATGAGCGGCCACGTGAGCGCGGTCGCGAGCGCCCAGGCGCCGGCGAGCACCAAGATCGCCTCGATCGCGGGCCGTCGCACGGCCCGCCGACCCACGGGACGACGTCCCGTGACGTGTCTCCGCCAGACCGGGCTCCGCAACTCCGCGCGCCCGGTGTCCAGCCCCTCGGGAGGCGTCGTCGCCCCCGGCCCCCGCCCTGCCTCGCTCACATCGCCTGGGTCCAGTCCGTCCGGCTCTCGGGCTCCGTGTGCCCGAGGCGCGCCCGGACGGCGCCCGCGCCGTAGACGGCGAGTGTGATCCAGCATGCGACGGGGTGCAGGGCCCACGCGGGGTCGGGCACTCGCCGGTAGCCGCGCACGGCCTGCGCGACCAGCGGGACGACGGTGACGGTGCTGAGCACGAAGCGCACGACACCCATCCGGTGCCGGCGCCACGGGTAGCGGCGGTCGCCCCGTTGCTGATGGTGGACGAAGTCGCGGATCCGCCGACGCTGCTTGCGCGCGAAGCCACGCATGTCGGCGACGTAGAGGTGGACGATCCCGACGTCGACCTTCGCCACCCGCCGGTGCCCGGCGCGGAGCAGGTCGACGAGCACGTCGATGTCGAAGAGGTAGGGCGAGAAGTCCGTCGCCAGGAGCGCCTCGCGTCGCACCAGGAAGCCGTTCGCGCCGATCGTCGGCAGCGCGTCCTCCTCCAGCTCGACCTCGATCCACCCGTGGCGCCGGATCTCGCGGACCGGGAGGTCCGTCCAGCGGCCGGTGACGGCGCTCAAACGGTCGTAGTTGCCAACGAACAGGCACAGCGGGTCGTTCATCCCGAGCATCGCGAAGTACCGGGTCGGCGCCGGGTCCTCCGGACGCCGGGTGTAGCGAAGCGGCTCGCTCGCCACGATCCCCGGGTCAGCGAAGGGAGCGGTCATCCGCCGGAGCCAGGAGGGGTCGGGAAGGATGTTGTCGCTGTCGACGAACGCGAGCACGTCGCCCGTCGCCGCCGCCGCCGCCGCCGCCTTTCCCGCCTCGCCCGTCCGGAGGACGTTCTCCACGATGACGGCGCCCGCCCGGGCGGCGACGGCGCGCGTCGCATCCCGGGAGCCACCGTCGGCGACCACGATCTCCAAGCGATCAGCCGGATAGTCCTGGGCGCGGAGCGACGCGAGGCAAGGCTCGAGGACCGACGCGGCGTTCAGCGTCGGGATGCAGACGCTGACGGCCGGGGTCGCCTCGCTCATCTGATCCACGTCTCGCCGACCCGGAGCGACGCGTACGTTCCGTCCAGCCGCAGGGTCGGGGCCTCGCTCACCTCGATCACCATACGCTGCGGCCGCCGCGTGAGCGTCCGCGTGAACCGGAGCCGCTGGTCCCGGCGTCCGACGGTCCCGGCCCACAGTTCCGTCGCATCCTCGTCGAGCACCCGGACGTGCCGGGCTCCGCCCACGCTCGAGAGCGTCATGACGATCGTCGCCGGGCCGGGCCGGCGCGGGATGAGCCGGAGGTCCGCCACGTTGAACGTGACGTACCGGTAGCCGCCCCGGGCGTCGCGCAGTCCGTCGCTCCATCCACTCCGGAAGTCGATGATCGCCGGGGCGGGCGCCGCCGTCACCCGGTAGACGCCGACGCCGCCAGGGTAGAGCGCGACCTGTTCCAGCCCCGGCGAGTCGGGCGGGGGCTGCGGCGTCCCCGGGCCGACGCCCTCGTCCTCGTGGACGACGATCATCTGGACCCGTGCGGCGGCGAGCGCGCTCGCGACGCCCGGCCCGCCGGGGTCGACCAGCGCGTTGCGGATGCGGTCCGGGAGCGATCCTGCGACGCCGCCGTTGAGGAGCGGCTGGCCGTGGAGGCGCTGGCGCGAGAGGAAGATGCTGGTGTGGGGATCGCCCCGGCCTCGCAGCGGATACTCGGCGACGACCGTCCCGCCCGGTTGGCTCGCCAGGAGGCGCGTGTACCCCTGTGGGGCGGCGTCCCGGAACCAGGGGAGCGGGGGCCAGGCGGCGAGGTCGACCGCGAGGAGCCCGACGGCGCCGATGGCGATCGCCGCGCGCGCCCGCGGGTCGCCGACGGCCCTCCGCAGGCGCTCCAGGCCGAGCGCGGCAAACACCACGGCCACCAGCATCACGACGGCGACGAAGCGGGACGAGACGCGCCAGTATGGCGCGAGCTCGACGATCTTCTCCATCGGCGACGGGATCTCGACGCCGAGCACCACGATCGGTGGCGGGGCGGCGAACCAGAGCGCGATGAGCGCGATGGACACTCCCGCAGCGGCGATCCCACGGTCGCCGCGGACCCCCCAGCGCGACCATGCCAGGGCGAGGAAGGCGAGCGCGAGGAGGATCACCGACCACCCGAGGTAGAGCGTGGTCTCGGACGCGTTGCTGCCGTGGAGCCGCTCGGCGGTGTCCGGCCCGACGAGCGGACCCAGGATCGGGTTGGCGGCGGGAGGCCTGGCGTACTCGGCGAGGCGGGCTCCGTACACGGAGAGGTCGACCGAACTGCGTTGGACGCCGGTGGCGGCGGGGCCCTCGGTCGCCCAGCGCGCAAGCAGGATCGGGGTCAGGGCGAGCGCCGCCGCGCCGGTGAGCACGCCCGCGTCGACGACTCCGCGCGTGCCGCCGGCGCGCCGCATCCGCTCCACCGCCAGCGCCGGGCCCAGGACGGCGACGATCACGCAGCCCATCAGACCGATGTAGGGGTCGGTGACGAGGCAGAGCAGCAGGGCCGCGCCCACCAGGCCCGCGCGGGCGATGCCCGGACGCTCGCGCCAGACGACCAGCGCCAGCACCAGGAGGGGCAGGGCTTCGAGGTGCGTCTGCGACGGCGCGCCGAGCGCGCGCCCCAAGTGCCAGGGGAAGAATGCGAACGCGGCGCCCGCCCAGGCGGAGACGATGACGGAGCCGCCGAGACGCCGGACCAGCGCATAGGCCGCGAGGCCCGACAGCACGAGGCCGCTCAGGACGGCGAGGTTGTACGTCGCCGTCTCGCCGAACAGCGGCGAGACCGCGTACGCGGGCACGGCCACGAGCGCGCTCATCAATCCGGGCAGCGCGCTCTCGCTGAAGCCGAAGGGCGCGCCGACCAGGCCACCCCCGCGCTGGCCCCACAATGCGAAGTCCCCACCGTGGTGGTCGTGCCAGATGCTCCAGATCGTCGCCTGGGCGTCGCCGGGGATGCCGACGACCCGTGACGACGGGTGCAGTACGACTGGGAGCGCGACCAGCGCGACCGTCAGCGTCGCGGCCGCGGCCGCGATGAGCGGCTCGCGAAGGCGCTGGCGGCTAGACCGCGACTTTTCCCCGATCGGCGTCGTCCGCCGTCTGCGCCGGCTGATCCTTCTTGAAATCGACGAGATGCCCGACGAGCTTCTTCCCGGCGGACGCCAGGAACTTCACGTCATCGACGCTGCGCACCGACATGACCTTGCGCGCGATGTACTGGGGGCTCATGAACGCCTTGTAGAGGTCGCGCACGTATGCCAGGGCCTGCTCGTTGCTGACGCCGCACCGCATGACCGACTCGCGCATGTCGTAGCGGTCCCAGTCCTCCGTGAGCAGCCACCCGTTGTTCTTGCACTCGTAGAAGAGCGGCGTGCCCGGGTAGGGGACCACGATCGTCCCTTGCAGGGTGTCCACGTAGCCCTTGCGGAACACCCGCTTGGCGAACTCGACGGTCTGCCGCGAGTCTGCCTCGTCCTCCCACGGGTAGCCGATCATCACGGTGATGTGCGGCTCGAGGCCGGCCTGCTTGGCCATGCGCAGCGAGTCCTCGATCTCGTGGACGGTGCCGCCCTTGTCGAGGCGATCCAGCGTCTTCTGGTTGCCCGACTCGATCCCGTACAGGATGAAGCGGAAGCCGGCCTCGCCCATGAGGTCGTACTGCGACTGCTTCAGGTGGCCCGGCTTCATGTTGCAGCCGAAGACGACCTGCTTGTTGTAGCCCCGTTCGATCATCCCCTTGCAGAACTTGTCGAGCCACGCGCCGATCGGCAGCGTGCCGCAGTCGTCGAAGATCTCCTTCACGCCGAGGTCGATGAGGTGGCCCACCTCATCGAGCATCCGCTCGGGTGAGTGCATGCGGAAGTTGCCCGGCGGATAGAGGACGTGGTCCCAGACGCAGAACGTGCACTTGCCCCACCAGCAATCGCGGCCGGTGTAGGTGTATGTGCCCGGCAGGTACTTGTAGTTGCCGTTGTGGTAGGCGTAGAGCCGCCACTTCGTCAGCTCGCGGTCGATCATCGGCAGGTCGTCGATCCGGTGGCTCTTGAGGTTCATCGGTCCGGAGTCGGCGATCGAATCCCCGTCGCGCCAGACGATGCCGCCCTCGAGGTCCGTGCCACGCGTGAGGTGCTCGACGAGGTTGACGATGAGGAAGTCGTAGTCCCCGCCCTTGAGGATGTAATCGACCGGGCAGGCCGCGAAGGTCTCCTCGGGGTTCCACGTGACGTGGTCGCCGCAGAGCACGACCTTCATGTCGGGGAACCGCCCCTTCAGGTCGGTCACCGCCTCCCAGGAACGCTTGACGACGGGCGTCTTGGTCTCCATGAGGATGAGCTCCGGCGCCTCCCGCTCGAGGCGCGACATGAACTCCTCGTAGCCCCACCCCTCGGCGATGCCGTCCATCCAGACGACTTCGTGGTCCCGCGACTGCAGGTAGGTCGCCGCGTAGGCGGGGACCATCGGGTAGATGTACGTCGGTGCGTTGAAGTATTGGAACTGGCGGTTCTGCGACAGCAGCGCGACGCCCTTGTCCGACTCGATGGGCGGATAGCCGACGACGACCTTCACTGGCTGACCTCCGGAGGCGGGGGGGCGGATCGCTCATCGGGGATGCGGCGGGCGAGCAGACCTCGCATGAACCACAGCCCGTACGTGAGATGAGTGGCGATGCTGCCGACGAGCGCGAGTGCGTACCGCGCCGGTCGTCCCTTGGTGGGGGTGACGACCGCGAGCGCCGCGACGTACGCGGCGACGCCGCCGGCCCATACTAGACGCAGACGTCGGTTGCGCAAGCCGGGCAGCCAGCCTGCGGTGATCCACATGACGAGCGCCGACGGCGCGAAGTACGACGGGCGCCGCGACGTCTGCGGGAAGCGCTTGACGAAGTACCCCCGGTGCAGGGCGTACTGCGCCGCTTGGCGCAGGTGGCGCCGCACTCCGGGGCGTCGGTGGTGGTACACGAGCGCCTCGGGGACGTAGCGGATCTCGAGGCCGAGATCGTGGGTGAGCTTGAGGCAGAAGACGGTGTCTTCGCCGGGCCAGTAGGTCGAATCGAACCCGCCGGCCCGATGGAAGGCGCTGCTGCGCACGAGGAGGTTGCACGACGGCCAGTCGTCCACCGCGGTCGCGGCGCGGGGGAGGTACCGCCGGACATGTGGCCCGCTGACGAGGGGGGAGGCGTAGACGTCGCCGCTCACCTGGGCGAGGAACGGGTCCGAGGACGGGGTCACCCCCGGACCCCCGACCGCACCGACGCCGGGCTCCGCGAACGCGGCCGTCGCCGCCCTCAGCCACCCGGGTGCCGGGTAGGCGTCATCGTCGAGGAACGCGAGGATGCTCCCCCCCGCGGCCGCCGCGCCGATGTCGCGCTTCTCGGAGGGGCCCGTCGGGCCGGTCGGAATGACCCGGACGCCCGGCGGCGGCTCGAAGGGCGCGTCCGGGAGGACGATGATCTCGCCCGGCGCGTCCTCCAGAGAGACGAGATGCGCGAGGCTCTCCCGCAGGTTGGGGTTGTCCGCCTTCACGGCGATCACCACGGACACGTCCTGCGGCCGCGGGTCGCTCACGCCTGTGCCGCCCCCCGTCGCGTCAGGCCGACGAGCGTCCGTTGCACCCACAACTCGTGGGTCAGGAGCAGGACGGCGCCGAACGCGAGGTTGACCCACAGCACCTCGCGAAGGGTGTCGTGGAAGGCGACGAGCGTGATCGCGTGGAGGACGGCGGCAACGCCGAGGACATACCCGAAGCGGTACCGCTGGCGGGAGAGGTGGTAGTTCACCTGGACGCTGACGATGCTCATCATGCTGATGAACAGCGCGTACTCGCCGAGGATGGCGGCCGCGTCTCCGAAGCTCGATCCGTAGACCGCGTGCACGATCGTGGTCGGCATTGCGTAGCAGGCCAGCGTGAAGAGTGCGCAGAAGGCGGCGGTCACGAGTGCCGACCGCATGAGGATGTCGCCGGCCGTCCGTCCCTTCGCCACCCTCGCCGCGACTCGCGGCTGCAGCACGGCCACGATTGCGACGGGCACGAACAGCGCGACCTTCGCGATGAGGCCGGCGGCGCCGAACACGCCGGCGTCCTCCGGCGCGAGTGCGCCCTTCACGACCACGATGTCCACGTTGGTCAGCGACGCGAGCCCGATGAGGCCGACGGTCGGCGGCAGGACCCGCGCGAGCGGCCCGCGGAGCTGCTGGAGCGCGGTCCGCACGTGATGGTGCGTCATCCCCGCGCGGAGCAGTGTGCGCCCCTGCCAAACCACGATGGTGATCGCCAGGAACGAGGCCAGCAGCGTCGCGACGAGTGCGCCCTCGAGCGTCAGCCCGACCACGACGGCCATCACCAGCGCCAGGAGCCGCGACATGGCCCCGAGCAGCGGGCCGGCGCTGTAGGCGACGTACCGCTCCTGGCCCTGCAGCACGCCGAGCCCCGCGGGCAACATCACCGCGAACAGCAGGCAGAGCCCCGTGATCATGATCGGTACGGGCGACTCCACCTGCAGGAGGTCGGCGATCGGCTGCGCCGCCGCGATGCTCACCACCGCGCAGATGAGCCCGCCGATCGCGGTGAGCGCCAACGCGCTCCGCGCGAAGGCGGCGGCGTCCTCCAGTCGGCCGTGCGTCCGCTCGTGCGCGACGGTCCGCGCCACCACCAGTTGGAAGGCGCCGAAGGGCAGTCCGGCGACCAGGATCACCGCCAGGAGCGCGGCGAGGGCGCCGTAGTCGCTGGGTCCCAGGTAGCGCGCCGAGACGACCTGGAACAGGTAGTTGGCCAGGTTGACGCCGATGGTGAGCGCCAGGACGACCAGCCCCGCGCGGACGGCGCCGGCCGTCCCGGGGCCGAAGGTCGCGGCCCGGCGCCATCGGGAGCCGGTCGCCTCGGGGGATGATGTGGTCATCAAGATCGGGCAGTCTACCCCGATGCGGGGGCGCCGACCGCCTCCCGCAAGGCCGCCATCAGGGCGGCAGAGCTCCGCTCCGGGCGGAAGCGCAGCGCGTAGGCACGCCGGCCGGCGCCGCCGGCGACGAGCGCGGCGGGGTCGGAGAGCAGGTCCGCCAGCACCCGGGCGAACGGCTCGGGTGCGACGTCGTCGACGTAGTGGCAGAGCGGGCCGCCGGCCTCCGGCAGGGAGGAGTTCCGGGCGGCGAGCACGGGGGTGCCGCGCAGCATCGCCTCCACCACGGGCAGGCCGAAGCCCTCGTAGGCGCTCGCGTACACCACCAGGCTCGCCCGGCGGTAGAGGTCGTCGAGGCGGGCGTCGTCGACCCACCCCAGGAAGTCCACGCCGTCGGTCCGGGCCGCGAGGGCGCGGATCTCCTCCTCGTCGGGACCCGACGCGCCCACCACCGCCAGCCGCCAGTCGCCGCCGGCCCCCGCGGTCGCGCGGTACGTCCCGAAGGCCTGGATCACCTCGGCGATGCGCTTCCGGCGCCCGAGCTCCCCGACGGTGAGGACGAGGGGCTCCCGCGGCCGTTCGTCCTCGGGGACCGGGGGCACGCCCGGATACACCACCCTGATGCGGTCCCGGGGCACACGCATGAGCTCGACGAGATCGTCCGCGGTCGCCTCGGAGTCCGCCAGGATGAGCCTCGCTCGGCGCGCCGTCAGCCGCACCGTCGCCCGCACGTACCGCAGGAACGGCCCCGGGAAGAGCTCGGGGTACCGCTCGAACGAGAGGTCGTGCACGGTGACGACCTGAGGGCAGGGCGCCCACGCGCTCGCGGTGTTGACCGGTTGCCAGACGGCGGCGGCCCGGTGCCGCAGCGCGAGGAGCGGGAGCCCCGCGTGCAGCCACGCCTGGTGGAGCAGCAGGTTCGCGAGCCGGGCGCCCCAGCCGCCGGTGGGCAGGAGCGGCGGTCCGGACACCGGACGCAGCTCCAGGTCGGGCGGCGCGATCGTCTCTGCGCCCGCGAGCAGCCCCTGCGTGTAGACGGTGGTTCCCGAGCGCACCTTGCGCGTCATCGTCGTGTCGACCAGCACGACCGCTCGCCGTCGCGCTGCGGGAGTCACGCGGGCAGGTTAGCCTCTGCGGCGGGATGCGCGTGCGACCGAGTGCGATACCGGAGGTGGTGATCCTGGAGCCGGAGGTCCACGCCGACGAGCGCGGATTCTTCCTCGAGACGTTCCGCCAGGACACCCTGCGCGATGCGGGCATCGCGACGCCGTGGGTCCAGGACAACCACTCGCGCTCGGTGCGGGGGGTGCTGCGGGGCATGCACTTCTCGGTCGGTGGGGGGCAGGCGAAGCTCGTGCGCTGCGCGCGCGGCGCGGTCTGGGACGTCGCGGTCGACATCCGGCGGGGCTCGCCGACCTTCGGCCGCTGGGCCGCGGTGACCCTCGACGACGTGGCCCACCGCCAGGTCCACATCCCGGTCGGCTTCGCGCACGGCTTCTTCGTGCTGAGCGAGGTCGCCGACGTGGTCTACCGGTGCTCGGCCTACTACGACTCCGAGACCGAGCGGGCGTTCGCCTGGGACGATCCGGACGTGGCGATCGCATGGCCGGAGGCACCCTCCAACGTCTCCGCGCGCGACGCCTCGGCACCTCGCCTGGCGGAGATCGCCGACCGGCTCCCGTTCGTCTACCGCGAGTCCGACGCCGTGAGCACCGCCTCGCACAGCCGCAGGTAGGACTCGGCACACGCGTTCCAGGTGTATCGCGCCGCGACGCGCGCAGCCGCAGCGCTCCCCAGGCGCTCCCGGTGTGCCGGGTCGGCGGCGAGGGAGTCGAGCACAGCGGCGAGCGCGGGCGCGCCGCCGTCGAGGGGGAAGACGGCGGCCGCGTCGCCCACCACCTCGACATTGGGGGCGTGGTCGCTGACGACCAGGGCGGCGCCCGCCGCCATCGCCTCCACGATCACGGGGTGGGTGCCGCCCACCTCGGTGGGGATGCACATGATCCCGCAGCGGTGCACCAGCTCCCGGTAGCCGTCGCCGAAGACGTAGCCGGGGAAGCGCACGTCCGGTCCCGCGTCGGCCTTCAGCGACGCGATGTAGTCGTCGGAGTAGGGGGCGTCGCCCACCACCACGAGCGGCCAGCCGGCCCGCGTCGCGCGGTGCGCGGCGACCAGCAGGTGAGCGTTGTTCTCGGGCACGAGGCGCCCGACGAACAGTACGAAGCGCCCCGGCTCGACATCCAGGCGCCGGCACCAGCCGGCGTCGCCGGGGTCCGGCAGCTCGGCGCCGTAGGGGATCCACGGGATGCGCCGCCCCGTCCGCTGCTCGTAGAGGTCGGCGACCGCCGCCGAGTCGGTCACGGCGATGGTCGCGGCCGAGGGTGCGATCCGCTCCGCCCAGCGCAGGTACGCCTTCGCGGGTCCCGACCATTTCGCCCGCTCCGAGTCGAGCCCGTCGATCTGCAGCACCGACGGGATGCCGGAGAGGCGCGCCAGGGGCACCACCGGTGCGTTGCCGGCGATGAAGTAGAGCGCCACGTCCGGCCTGCCCCGGGTTGCCAGGTGGACGGTGCTCACGAGCGTGTGCGCGAGGGTGTCCAGATGCTTGGAGCGCACCGTCGGCAGGTGCACCAGGCGCGCGCCGGCGTACGTCTCCCGGCGCTCGGTCATGTGGGGTCGGCAGTACACGGTGACCTCGTGGCCGCGCGCGGAGAAGCCCGCGGCCAGGTGCTCGACGGCGGTCTCGAACCCGCTGTACCCGGCGGGGATGCCCCGGGTGCCGACCATCGCGATCCTCATCCGTCCGCCCCCGGGGCGGCGGCCTCCCGCGCGGCGGCCCACGCCGCGCGGCCCATGCCCTCCTGGGTGTATGCGGCGGCCCGCGCGGGGCCGGCGGCGCGCAGGCGGGCCGCCACCTCCGGATCGAGCGCCGCGCGCAGGCCCAGGGCGATCCCGCGGGCCGACGGCTCGACCAGGATCGCCGCGTCGCCCGCCACCTCGGGGATGGCGCCGCGGTCGCTGGCCACCACCGGGCTGCCGCAGGCCATCGCCTCCACCACCGGCAGCCCGAACCCCTCGTACAGGGAGGGGTAGGCGGTCACGGCGGCCGCGCGGTAGAGGTCGGCCAGGTCGGGGTCGGACACGTGCCCCAGCCAGCGTCCGCCCGATTCGGCGGCGATCCGCTCGCCGCCCTTGCCCGGCTTGCCCACCAGCGCGAGCACCAGGTCGCGATCGCCCAGCCCGCCGACGGCGGCGCCGAGCGCGGTCAGGTTCTTGCGCGGCCCCAGGTCGCCCACCGCCAGCACGTAGCGCTCCAGGCCGAAGCGGGCGCGGACGCGCTCGGCGGCGCCTCCGGCGGGGGTGAACGCCGCGTCGGGGTGGGGGCTCACCACCCGCACCTTGGCGAGGTCGATCCGCAGGGCGGCGGCCACGTCGCGCGCGGCGGTGTGCGACAGCGCGAGCACCCGCGCCGCCTTGCGCGCGGAGCGCGGCACCAGGCCGCGCAGCACGGCCCGCGCCCGCGGCCCGAGCCACTCCGGGTCGGTCATGAACGTGGCGTCGTGGACGGCGAGCAGGATCGGGCAGGGCGACCAGCCGGGCGAGACGTACGTGAACACCGCCGCGTCGGCGCCGAGGTCGGCCAGCGCGCGGGGGGCGGCGCGCGCGAGGCGGGGGACGTCGGCGGAGGGGACCCCCCAGGTGGGGCCGTGGGCCCCGAGCATCCGGGCGCCCTCCGGGGTCGCCACGAGCGACGCCACGTCGTCGCCGGGCCCCGCGGTCGCGGCCATCGCCGCGACGAGGGTCCGGGTGTAGCGCCCGTTGCCCGCGTCGCCGGCGGCGGCCTGCCCCACCATGTGGCAGTCGACGGCGATCCGGGTCACGCCGCCACCTCCCGGTGGGCGGCCACGAGCCCCTCCGCCGTCCGCGCCCACGTGAACGCCGCGGCCCGGCGTCGGCCGGCGTCGGCGAGGCGCGCCCGCTCGCCGGCGGGCGCCTCGGCCAGCCGCGCGATCTCCCGCGCCCACGCCCCGGCGTCGGCGGTCGGAAGGTAGGCGGCGGCCGCGTCGCCGCCGACCTCGCGCAGCGCGGGCGTCGCGCTGGCGAGGACCGGGACGCCGGCGGCCATGGCCTCCAGCACGGGGAAGCCGAACCCCTCCTTGCGCGAGGGCACCAAGACCGCCACGGCGCCGGCGCGCAGCGCCGCGAGCCGCGCCGCCGGGACGTACCCGAGCCAGTCGATCCGCCCGCGGGCGCCCACGGGAGCGGCGTGGCCGCGCAGGCGGGAGGCCCGGCGGGCCGACCACGGCCCCGCCATCACCAGCCGGACCCCGGGCGGTGCCGCGGCGATCGCCTCGATCGCCAGGGCCGCGTTCTTGTGCGGCTCGACGGCGCCGGCGTACAGCACGTACGGCTCGTGCGGAGCGTCGCCCTCGGGCGCGGCCGCGGGGGGCACGCCGAGCGGCACCGTCCGCACGCGGCCGGGGTCGACCCCCGCCAGCCGGATGACGTCGCCGGCCGTCTCCTGCGACGGCACCAGCACCAGGGTCGCGGCACGCAGCCGCGCCATGAAGTGCGCGAACGCGGCTCGCTGCCCGGCCCGCCCGAGGCCGCCGAGGTACTCGGCCGCGTAGGCCGCCGGGATCAGGTCGAAGCAGGTCACCACCGTCCGCCCCGTGGGGACGAGGGCCGGCTGCGTCGCGTGGAACGCCCCCTGCGCCGACGCCCGCCGGGCCGCCCGCTCCCCGCGGACGGCCGGCCAGGGGTCGGGCACGCGGTGGAGCCGCCAGCCCGGCCAGCGGACGGCCACGGCGTCGAATCCCGGCGGGGGCGTCTGGCCGGCGCGCACCAGCAGGCGGGGGCGATCCGCCGGGGGCATCGCGGCGAGGCCGCCGAGCATGCCGCGCACGGCCGCCCCGATCCCGCGGGCCCCGTGCCCGCTGGCGAGGGGCGTGGCGTCGAGCAGCACCGGGGCGGGCACGCGCGGGAGCCTACTCCCGCGTCAGCCCGTCAGGCGCGTCAGGGCGGCGGCGGCCGGGCCCACGGCCTTCGCCCGGGCCGCGATCCCCGACCACGGGTCGCCCCCGTCGCCCAGCCGGGTGCCGATGGTCCAGACGTTCCACGACCGCGGTCCCAGGTCCGGGTCGCCGAGCTCCTCCCAGCGCAGGGGCGTCGCGACGGGCGACCCGAGGATGGGGCGGACGGCGTAGGGCGCCACGGCGTGCTGCCCGTAGCGGGTGCGATTGACGTCCAGGTACAGACGGTCGCCGCGCTTGTCGACGTGGAACTCGGTGGTCAGCCGGTCGGGGTGCTCCGCCGCGAGGGTCGCCGCCACGGCGCGCGCGAACGCCTGCACGGCCGGGTATTCGGCGGTGCGCCGAAGCGGCACGGTCACGTGCAGGCCGCGGGAGCCGGTGGTCATGGCGTGCGGCGCCAGCCCGAGGTCGCGCAGCAGGTCGCCGAGCGCGCGGGCGGTGTCCTTCACCAGCCCGAAGTCGTCGGTGGAGGGGTCCAGGTCGAAGATGAGCCGGTCGGGCCGCTCGAGCCGGTCGGCGCGGCTCGTCCAGGTGTGGGGGGTGATGACGTTCTGTCCGGCCAGGTAGACGAGGGTCGCGACGTCGTTGGCCAGCACGTGGTTGACGCTGCCGCCCTCGCGCTTCGGCACCCGCGCGCGGGCGATCCAGTCCGGGTAGTGCCGGGGTGCCTCCTTCAGGTAGAAGCCGCCCTCCCCGATGCCGTGCGGGAAGCCCTGCAGGGCGAGCGGGCGGTCGCGCAGGTGCGGCACCATCGCGTCGCCGACGGCGGCGTAGTGCTCCGCCAGCCCCAGCTTGGTGAGGTCGCCTGCGGTGCCGTCGCCGGGGATCAGGATCCGGTCGCTGCTGCTGATGGGGACGGTCCGCCGCCCCGCCCGCACCTGCGCGGTCATTCGCGCGCCACCTCCTCGGGGGCCTTGTCGTCGCGCATGCCGAGGAACCGCGGGTGGCGCAGCCGCCCGTCGCGCGTCCATTCGGTGAACCCGACCTGCGCCACGAGCCGCGGCTCGACCCATGTCGCGTCACGCAGGCGCGGCGCGTCGGCGAAGGGGCTGGCGTCGCGGCGCAGGGGGGCGAGGCGCGCCGCCAGGTCGCCCAGCGTGGCCTGGGTGAATCCGGTGCCGACCTTGCCGGCGTATCGCAGGACCCCGCCGTCGTACACGCCGATCAGCAGGGCCCCGAGGTCGGTCCGGCTCCCGCGGGGCGCGGTCCAGCCGCCGATCACCATCTCCTGCGCCGTGTCGCACTTCATCTTCAGCCAGTCGCGGGAGAGCCCCTGCACGTAGGGGGCGTCCGCGCGTTTGGCGATGAGGCCCTCCCAGCCGTTGCGGCAGGCCTCCCGGTACAGGCGGGCGCCGTGCTCGTTGCGGTGGACGGTGAGTCGCACGGGGTCCCGCCACCGGAGCGCGTCGCGCAGCAGCGCCTTGCGCGCCCGCTGGGGCAGGGCGGTGGTGTCCATCCCCGCGAGGTGCAGCACGTCGAAGAGGTACAGCAGGGGTCGCGCGCGCCGGCCGCCGCCGCGTTGCTGGAGCGCGGCGAAGCTGGTCTGGCCGTCGACGAGGGCGACGACCTCGCCGTCGACCACGAACGCGTCGGCGGGATCGGCGGCGAGTGCGTCGCGGATGGGGGGGAAGCGGGCGTCGAGCGGCTGGGCGTTGCGCGAGAGCAGGCGCACCCGGCCGCCGCCCTTGATCGCGATGCAGCGGATCCCGTCCAGCTTTCGTTCGTAGATCCATCCGGGGTCGGAGAACCGCTCGGCGGTGAGCACGGCCTTCATGGGCTCGACGTGGGATGGCAGCGGGGCGGGGCGCAGCAGGGCGCGTTCACGTCCATCGAGCCGCCGGAAGGGGTCCACGGACGACACCTTCCCAGAACCGCCCCTGTTCGCCGCCGCGCCCGGGCGGGTATCACCAGAGGAGCCGTGACCCGAACCGCCAGCACCGCCGCGGGCGCCACGCTGACCAGCCCGCCCCGCACGTCCCGTGTCGCCGCGTCCCCGGACGCCGCGCTCCGCGTGCGCGAGTGGGTGTTCGCCGAGCTCCGCGATGCGCGGTGGCCGGAGCCGTGTCTGCAGGACGTGGCCCTGGCGGTGGACGAGGCCGTCCAGAACGCGGTGGAGCACGGCTCCGAGCCGGACGCCGAGATCCGCGTCGACCTCCGGGTCGGCGACGACGCGGCGGAGGTGCGCGTCCGCGACCGCGGCCGCCCGGGCGCCGCGCCCCCCACCGGCCCGCCGTCCGCCCCCGGCGACCATTCGGTCCGCGGTCGCGGCCGGCTGATCATGTCCAACCTGGCCGATGTCGTCTGGCGCCCGGCCGGCGGCGGCGGCACCGAGGTGCGGCTGCGGTTCCGCCCGGACGACGACCAGTGGGACGGCCCCGGGGAGTGAGCCCGGCGGCCGCGCCGGCGGTCAGCGCAGGGCGCCGCCGGTGGTCCGGGCCGCCGCCTGCCGGCGCAGCACGTTCTCGCTGAGGCCGGTGGCGGCCGACAGCTGTTTCCACCGGTTGGCGCCCCACGTGTCGGCCACCCGGATCCGCCATGCGCGCGCCTGCGGCGACGTCGCGGGCGTCCTGGTCGCGAGACGCGACATCCGCCGCGCGAACGCCACTTCGGGTGCGTACGCGTACCGGTGCCGCCGCACCCCCGCCGCCAGGCGGCTCCGCACCTGCGGCGGCAGCCTCAGGCTGGTCACGAACACGTACAGCAGGTCCTGGGTGGCGGCCTCGGTGAAGCCCTCCTCGAACGCGAGCCCGGATCTGGTGGTGAGCGAGTCCGTCCGCGACACCGGCCCGGTGGCGTGGATGGTCTCGTGCAGGAGCACCGCCAGCCCCGTCACGGCGGCGTCGGTGTCGGCGCGCGAGAGGCTCCGGGCCCCGCCCTGCGCCCCCCGGATGCTCGCCACGCCCGCCGTCGCCGCGGGCCCGAGCAGCACGGTCCCCCGCAGGTCGGCGTACCCGGCGTACCGGTCGGCGGCGCGGCCGCCGAGCAGCTGCCGCCACCCGCTGGGCGACCGCGCGACCCGCAGCGTCGCGCCCAGCCGCACGCCGCGGCGTGCGTGGAAGGTCCGCGCCTGGCGGTAGGCCCAGGTCACGTTCGCCCCGGGCGAGACGGCGCCGTCGCGGCCCACGACGGGCAGCGGCCTGGTCAGGGCGTCCGCCGGCCGTGCCGTCCCCGGCACGCGGATGGTCACGGGGGCGCTCTCACCGCGGTTCCCGACCCGGTCCCGCACCCGCACCGTGACGGTGAAGCTCCCCGTCGCGGGCAGCTTGACCAGGACGCGACCGGGCCCGGACTCCCCGGGCACCGCCAGGTCGGCGTCGTCCCCGCGGCCGGCCAGCGCTACCCGCGGCCGTCCGCCGGCCAGGCCGACGCCGGTCCCGTCGTCGGCGGCGTACGACAGCTCGGCGATCCGCGTGGTCGGCGACGGCGTCCCGACCACGGATGCCGTGACGGTCGGCGCGGTCCCGTCGGACCGCACGAGGCCGAGGGCGAGCTCGGCGGCGTTGCCCGCCCGGTCGCGGCTGCGCGCCCTCACCAGGTGCGTCCCGTCCGGCAGTCCGGCGAGGCTCGTCCGCGCCAGCTTGCGCCCGTCCCCCGGCGACGGCTGCTCGGCGAAGGGCACCCACGCCCCGTCGGCCCCCCCGGTCGCGGCGGCGTTGACCTCGACGACGAGCGGCTGGTTGGGGTCGGTGCCCGCCCGGTCGTCGGACTGGATCCAGTCCGCCTCGATCGTCCCCCCCTGCGGGGTGAGGGAGATCGACGACGCCGTCGGCGCCGTCCGATCGAGCTGGAGCACGCCCAGATCGAAGGGCGAGTTCGAGACGCCATCGATTACAACGCGGACCTGATGACGCCCAACCAGGTCCCCGACGGGGATGCCGATGAATCCGTTCGAGCCGGAGAGCAACGGTCCAGCGACGGTCCCTCGGTCTTCCCAGGCACCTGACGACCCGCCGTTCGGGTCGGTATTGACCTGGAGCGTTGCCGGGCCAGCGACGCCTGGATCGAACTCGCTCTGAGTCCACGTTGCCGAGGCTGTTCCCGAGCGACTCCAGCTCGAAGGCGACAACGTGCCGTCGCTCAGCGAAGGCGCGCCCATGGCGGCGGTCGCCCCGACTCCGAGGACGACCGCGCCGAGGACGGTCGGGATCACTCGCATCGGGGGGTCACGGTACTAGGTGACGCGGACCATCACCGTCCGGGAGGTCGCGGCGAGCAGCGGCCAGCCGGCGTCCTGCGGGACGGTCACCCGCACCGGGATCGTCAGGCCGCGCAGGTTGAAGGCCCACGGGATCGCGAACGTCCCGTCCTTCCGCAGGCGCGCGTTCACCACCGGCCGCCAGGCGCGGCGCAGCGGATCGCGCCACTCCAGCACCACCGCCTTCCGCGATCCGAGGCCCAGGTCGCCGGGCGCCGGGGACAGACGCCCGGTGAACACGACGGTCCCGCCCGCGCCGACCGTGTCCGACGAGGACGCGAACTCCAGGTGCGGGCGCACCTCGAGCCGGACGGTGGCGTCCGCGTGGCGCGGGAGGAGCTCCCGTCCCACCGCGACGCCCACCCGGACCACCCCGCCGGCCTCGGGGCGCCCGGCGAACGAGAAGCGGCCCCCGCGGATCGTGAGCCCACGGCCGACGATGCGCCCGCGGTGCCCGCGCGCCTGCACCTCGGCGCCGACGATCGGGCGACCCGAGCCGTCCAGCAGCGTCCCGCGGATCGTCACCGATCCCCCCACAGCGACGCGGCGCACCAGCACGGCGCCGGCCCGGCTGCGCTGCACCCGCGCGCCGGGGACCCGCACCATGAGGCGGGCCGATCGGAGCCGGGCGAGGGCGTCCGAGGCGATGCTGCCCACCCCCGCCCCGCTGATCTCCACCGTCCCCGTGCGCGAGGCCACGTTCCCGGCGCCGTCCGCGATGACGAGGCGCACGTTCTGCTGTCCGTTCGGCAACGCGGAGGCGTCCACCGCCATCCTCCCCGCGCCGTCGGACGCGCCCGAACCGCCGAGCGAGCGCCACGCCGTTCCCTGCCGCCACTGGAGGGTGGCGGCGGCGACCCCGGAGTGCGCGTCCGACGCCGCCCAGGCGACGGTCATCGGCCGCCTGCCGCCGGGCGAGAAGACGGCCCGGGAGATCGTCGGGACGTCGACGTCGACGCGCAGCGTCGCGCGCGCCTCGCTGGCGAGCGACGCGAATGGGCCGCCGTTGCGGACGGTGACGCGCAGCGCGTGGCGCCCCGACGCGAGCCCCGTGAGCGGGACGGGCACCACCCGCCGCCCCGCCGGGGTCGCGGTCGCGCTGCGGCGGAGCCACTCGCCGGACTCGCCGCCGTCGGCGGCCGCGTTGACGTCGACCTCCGTCGCGCCGATGCCGAGGACGGACTGCAGGGCGTCGGTGGCCGTGAGGTCCAGATCGAGGCGGTTCACCCACCCGGCCGGCACGTCGTGGAGCTGCACGGCGGGCGCGTGGCCGTCGATCACGACCGGCTGGGGGCCGGCGGTGACCGCCGTGTTGCCCGCTCTGTCGGTGGTGACCACGCGCCACGCATGGACGCCGTCGGCCATGGCCGGCGCCACGGTCACGGACTGCGCTCCGGCGCCGCCCGGGCCACCGGCGTCCCGCCACTCGCCCGAGGTGCCGCCGTCCGCGGCCGTGTTCACCTGTGCCTGGGAGGACGCGACACCACTGGTCGCGTCAGCCGCCCGCCACGAGAGCGTCACCGCGCCGGGGGACGCGGGGCCCCCAAGGAGCTCCGTGGCGCGGGGGGCGGTCCGGTCGACATGGACCACGTCTGAGGCCGATGCGCCGGCCGTGCCGTCGCCGTCGGCCACGATCTGGACCGGCTGGACGCCGTCCGGCACGCCGTCGAGCGGGAGGTCGAGACCGTGATTGCCGGCGCCCGGAGCGCCCGCCCACCGCACCTGCCCTGCGACGAGGATCCGCTGCTGCGCCACGCCGTCGCTGCCGAAGTTGTCGCCCACCGACCAGTCGGCGCGGAGCGTGCCGGCCGCGCCGATCCAGCTGCGCGTGATCCCGTGGATGCCCACCGCCGGCGGCGCCACGTCGCGCACCACGACCCGCGGGGCGGCGATGAAGAAGCCACGGCCGTGCTGCTGGCGCCCCTCGGCCTGCCAGAGCGCGAGGTGGACGTTGCAGTGGCCGCCGGGGAGCGGGACGTCGTACGCGCGGCCGCCAGCCGGTGACTGTGGCATCCCGGCGTCGGCCTCCCGCCAGAGCGGCACGCGGTTGCCCGTGACCTGCACCTCGAGCGAGCTGGCGGCCTGGGTGCGCAGGGCGCTGAAGCGCACCGCGGCGATCTCGCTCCCCGCCACGGGGCACCCCCAGTTCATCTCCCAGTGGGTCCCGACCGGGACGGTCGTGGCGGGGACCTGAATCAGCCAGGTCGGGCCGTCGCCGACCGATGCGCTGAACGGCGGGGCGACGCTCCAGATGGACGAGCCGTACGGATAGAGCGCGCCGTCGTTCGCCGCGGCGACGGACGGCGAGGCGACGAGGGCGAGGGCGGCGAGGAGGAACCTGCGGTGATGGGTCACGGACCGAACTCCAGGGCGACCGCCGCCGTGCTCGGCGCGGGCGCGGTCGGGGGTGGGGTCACCGGGGCCGGAGCCGGAGACGCCTGGACGGGGGCCGGGGTGGATCGGGGTGGCGCCGGCGATGCGGCGTCCGGGACCGATGCCCGGCCTGCGCGCGGCCGCTGCGCCGCCCGATGCGACGTGGCCGCCCGGCGCGCCTGGCTGTGGGGACGCGCCTGACGGGTGGGCTCGGCGGGCGCCGTCCGGGGACGCGGCGGCGTCGGGGCCTGCGCGGTGGGCGGTGTCTCGACGGTCGCCGCCGCCGCCTCGGCGATCGCCGGCGCGGCCCTGGGCGGCGACGGCGACGGGGCGTCGGTGACCAGCGGCAGCGCCGCCGCGCCCGCGACGACCGCGGCCGCCGTCCCCGCGCCGACCTTGGCGAGCGCGGTCCCGGGAAGCTCCATCGCCACGTGCACCATCGTCCCGACGCGCACCGTCGCGCCCTCGGCGACCCGCTCCCACCACGGGAACATCGGCGTGGGGTCGGGCGCCCCGGCCATGGCCTGCCCGCCGAGCAGGGCCACGGGAACCAGGCCCGCGAGCCACTCGTTGGACTGGCGGCGGTCGCGCAGGGTGCCGCGGCAGACGCCGCAGTGCCGGACGTGCCGGGAGACGGCCCGCTGCTCCTTCGGGGTGGCCTGACCGCCCGCGACCCGCCAGATCGCCGCGTCGAGCCGCCGGCACGCCTCTCCGGACGCGAGGAGCACCTCCCACCGCTGGAGCCCGGCCCGCCCCTCCAGCACCGAGCGCTCGACCTTCCGGAGGGAGAAGCCGGTGATCTCCCGGATCCGCTCGTAGCTCGCGCCCGCCGTCTGGAGCATGAGGCAGGTGCGCTGCGCGGGGGTGAGCCCCGCGAGACCGTCCTGGATGGCGCGATACCGCTCTCGCCACTCCGCCAGCACGTCCACCGCCATGGCGTCCTCCACGGTCGCCCCGTCCGTGTCGGCCACGTCCGCGGCGACCCCCGGAGCCTCCCGCCGGCGCGCCGACGACACGGCGAGGGCCTCGTTGCGCAGCACGGTGCGCAGCCACGCCATGAACCGCGCCGGCTCGACCGTGGGCGCGCGGGTCAGCGCGATCTCCATGGCGCGCTGGTACGCATCCTCGGCGTCGTGGAGGGACCGCGTGTAGCGCGCCGCGTAGCGGATCAGGCCGGGCGCGGCGGTCATCGCATCGCACGCCGCGCGGCGCCGGTCGTCGTCGGTGGGGAGGGAGGCGTCTTTGGTTGTCATGGCGGATGAGGAAAGTAGTTGATCCGCCAGAACCTCCATATGACCGTTCGGATGGTTCGGCGGGGATGGATGCCGACCAGAGGGATGGGCGGCCCCGCTTTCACCCCCTCCCCGGAGGACGAGGCTCCGCAGAACTCCCGCTCTTTGCGCACACGGCCGTCGATGCGACGCCGCCGATAGGGTGGGCGGGTGGCCCCCTACATCCATCGCCGGAGCTTCCGGGTGGTCATGTCGGAGGTGGACGTCGCGCAGATCCACTTCACCAACGCCTTCCGGTGGATGGACCGGGGCCTGTCCGAGTGGCTGGCCGAGATCGGGCATCCCTTCACCCGCGTCCTCGAGACCGGGCCCGGCATCCCCATCGTGGACGCGCGCTGCGCGTTCCTCGGGCGGATCCTGCTCGACGACGTGATCGACCAGACGACCGAGGTCGGCGGGATCGGCCGCACCTCGTTCCGCAGCCGTCATGTGTTCGCACGTGACGGCGAGCACGTCGCGGAGGGCGAGCTCGTGCACGTCTGCGTCGACCGCGAGACCCGCGCGACGGTGCCGGTGCCCGACTGGCTGCGCGAGCGCGCCGTCGCCGCCGCCGCCGGAGGGTGACGCCGGCCGTCGCCCCCGCGGCGCTCCCCCGTCACATGCCCGCGTTGTGACGTGACCGCGCCGGGCCGGATCCTCAGGGTCCGGCAGCGGATGCGGAGGTGTGTGATGGGTGAGCCGAAGGCGTACGCATGGATCGTCCCGGAGCGGGTGGCGGTCGCCGGACGGCCCGGCGGGTGCGGTCGCGGGCACCGCCGCGACGCCCGGGTCGCCGAGCTGGGGTGGTGGCGCGAGAGGGGGGTCGTCGCGATCGTCTCGGCGTTGCGGACCCGGCACTGCCTCGACGACTACGCCGCCCGCGGGTTCGAGGTCCGGTGGCACCCGCTGACCGATCCGGAGCAGGCGCGCGACGCGGCCGTCGCGCTCGCGCGGGAGGTGCGCGACCTGCTCGAGAGCCACCAGGGCGCGGTCCTGGTCCACTGCGACTGCGCCAACGAGTGGCTCGCGGCCATCGACGCCGTCCTGCGGATGGAGCTCGGGCTCGCCCGCACGTCGCGGACGGCGCTCCGCCACGCGGCCGCGGACGGCCTCCCTGTAGGCTCACTCGCGACGTCGATCGTGGCGCGTCCCACGTCGGTGGCGGCGTGACCGGGGTGGTCGGCGCGGCCGCCCGGCCGAGCGCCTTCCGAGGGGAATCCACCGATGAGCCGACGACGACCGCGCCTCTGGCCCCGCCGCGCCGCGGCGCCGGAGGACGCCGGGGCTCCCGCGCAGCACGCGGACCGGCGGGCGGGG
>DAISWG010000016.1:63064-70410 GCA_036826475.1 Miltoncostaeaceae bacterium
CCGCCGCTGGTCCTCGTCGACGGTCGCATGGCGAAGCGGCGGCGGACGGGCATCGGGACGTACATCAACGAGCTGCGGGAGAGCCTCGAGGCGCGGCCCGCGTCGGATCTCCGCATCGAGTGGGTCTTCGGCCCGCCCGGCTTCCCGCGCCTCGGCAGGCTGACGTCCGCCGGCAACCTGGTCACCGACATGCTGTGGCTCCACGTGCTGCTGCCGTTCACCGCCTGGCGCCGCCGGGCGGCGGTGCTCCACGCGCCGGTCAACTGGGGACCCTGGTTCAGCCCGTGCCCCACCGTCGTCACGATCCACGACTTGGCGTGGGAGCGCGTGCCGGACGCCTTTCCCGAGAACTTCCGCCGCTACGCGCGGATGTTCGCCCGACGCTCCGTGAAGCGGGCCCGCCGGGTGATCGCCGTGTCGGAATCGACCGCGCAGGACCTGCGCCAGCTGTACGCGGTTCCGCCCGAGCGCATCCGGGTGGTCCCGAACGGCGTCCATCCCGACACCCGGCCGCCGGTGGCCCGCGAGCCGATGATCCTGAGCGTCGGGATCCGCGAGCCGCGGAAGCGGATCGGGGTGCTCGTGGAGGGGCACCGCCGCTACTGGGAGAACGCCCCTCCGAGCCCGCCGCCCTGCCGCCTAGTGGTGGTTGGCGGTCCGGGCGGGGACGAGGACCGGGTCCGCGCCGCCGCGGGATCCGGCTGCGATGTGCGCGGGTTCATCCGGCGCGAGGAGCTGCTCGACCTGTACCGCCGCGCGACCCTGCTGGTGTACCCATCGGCGTACGAGGGGTTCGGCCTCCCCGTGGTCGAGGCGATGGCGGCCGGGTGCCCGGTGCTCTGCGCACGGAACTCGTCGCTCGTGGAGATCGGCGGGCGCTCCGCGCTGTTCCTGGACGAGGTGACGCCAGAGTCGATCGCGTCCGCCCTGGCCGACGCGCTCTCCGACCGCGAGGCGCTCGCGGAGCGCGGCGAGGCCGGTCGCGAGGAGGCGGCCCGCTATTCGTGGTCGGCCTCCGCCACCGCCACGAGGGACGTCTACCGGCAGGCGCTGCGCCGGTGAGCGCGGTGCGGCCGGCCTGGGCGCGACTGGCCGGCCATAGCTACCGGGTCGGTGGCGCGTGGCTGCTCCGCGGGTTGCGCGGGGGCGGGTTCCCCCACCCGCGCGCGGGGCTGTACCGCCTCCTGGTGCCCCTCGAGCCGTGGCGCGTCTACGAGCTCGGGAGGGTGGCCGCCGAGCCGTGGGACGGGCGGTGCCTCGATGTCTCCAGCCCGAAGCTGCTGGCCAGCGCGCTCCAGCACCGGGGGCGGGGACGGTGGACGGCGATCGACCTGCTGCCGGGGGAGATCGCCATCTGGCGGACGCTCGACCCGGCCCTCGACCTGCAGGTGGCCGACGCCCGGGCGCTGCCGTTCGGGGACGGCACCTTCGACGCGGTCGCGTGCGTCTCGGTCATCGAGCACGTCGCCGGCGACGGCGACGCCGCCGCGATGGCCGAGATGTGGCGGGTCCTGCGGCCGGGCGGGGTGCTGCACCTCACCACCAACGTCTCCGCGCGGGCGGGGGAGGTCCGCACCCGCATCCCCGTGTACGCCGCCGACGGGCCCCCGGAGCCGGCTGCGGACGGGGCGGGGGCGTTCTTCGAGCGGCGCTACTCGGCCGCGACGCTGCGCGACCGGCTGCTCGGCCTGCCGTGGCGGGAGGAGGCGCGCGAGTACGTGCGGGAGCGCCGCCACGTGCACGAGCGTTTCTTCGCGGCGCGCCCCTGGTCGTTCCTGGTCGGGGGGCTGCTCCCGCTCGTCTGCGCCCGGAATTTCGTCCCCGTCGCGGATCCCGCAGACCTTCCGGACGGGGTCTTCGGGGTCGTCTACCTGCGCCTCCGGAAGCCGGGATAGCCCATCCCGGAGGGCCTCCGCGGCGGCCGGGATGCGCGCGGAGGGCCCGTCAGCAGTACGATCGCCGCGTGACGACGCGCCCCACGCGCCCCGAGTCCGACCCGCTGCGCGTCGGAAAGAACGACGGTCGCGGGACGGTCCGGCGCGATGCGCGGTTCCTGCCGCTCCTCTCCGGGCCCGCCGGCACGGCCCTCGTGCGCCGCTGCCTGTCGGTCGCCGTGCTCGTCACGATCGACCTGACGGCCTGCTTCGCCGGGGTCTACGCGGCCCTGGCCCTGAAGCTGCTGGTGCAGGGCGACGAGGTCGACTCCGGGGCGATCTGGGCGGTCGAGCAGAAGGCGCTGCCGCTCGCGGCCACCACCATGATCCTGGTGTTCGCCAAGAACCGCCTCTACGCCCCGCGCGACCAGCGGGGCCGGGCGGCGCGGCTGCTGTCGTCGGTCACCCTCACCACCGTCGTCGTGCTCGTGGTCACGCTCGTCGCCGGGTGGCGGTTCGACACCTACTACATCTTCTACGCCTCGTGGTTCATGGTCGGGACGCTCGTGATCGCGCTGCGGGCCAGCTACGACAGCGTCACGGCGCTGGTGCTCGACGCGATATCGTTCGAGCGGCGGGCGCTGCTCGTTGGCGCGCCCGCGCTGGTGGCGTCGATCGCGGAGAGCCTGGAGCGGTCGGAGAGCCGCCAGGGCGTCGCGTACCGGGTGGTGGGACGGCAGCAGCTGACCGCGGGGCTCGGCGACGACACCGGCGGCGCGGGCCAGGGCGAGCTGCGGCGGGCGCTCGACCCGGCGGCGATCGACGAGGTGATCCTCACGGGGTGGGCCGGCGACGACGCGCCGGTGCTCGAGCTGCTCGAGGTGTGCCGCCGCCGCGCGATCCCGGTGCGGCTGGCGCCGACGACGGCGGAACTGCTGTCGCACTCGGTGCAGGCGGTCCCCGCCCCCGGGCTGCCGCTGTTCGACCTCCGGCCGCCGGTGCTCGGCGGGGCCGCGTTCATGCTCAAGCGCGCGTTCGACCTGGTGGCGGGGACGATCATCGGGCTGATCGCGGCGCCCGTGCTGGCGCTCGCGGCGCTGGCGATCAAGCTGGACGACGGGGGCCCGGTGATCCACCGCAGCCGCCGCATCGGCGTGGAAGAGCAGGAGTTCACCTGCCTGAAGCTGCGCACCATGCGGGTGGACGCCGAGGCGCTCCAAGCCCAGTTCGAGGCCGCCAACGAGGCGGACGGACCGATCTTCAAGATCAAGGACGACCCCCGCGTCACCAGGGTCGGCGCGGTGCTGCGGCGGTTCTCGATCGACGAGCTCCCCCAGATCTGGAACGTCCTGCGGGGGGAGATGTCGCTCGTCGGGCCGCGGCCGCTGCCCCTGCGGGACTACGAGCTGCTCGACGACCTCCACAAGAAGCGCTACCTCGTGCTCCCCGGCATGACCGGGCTGTGGCAGGTGTCGGGGCGCAGCGACCTCTCGTTCGACGAGCTGGTGCGGCTCGACTTCTTCTACATCGAGACGTGGTCCGTCTGGCTCGACCTCACGATCCTGGCGCGCACCATCTTCGTGGTGCTCGGCCGGCGGGGGGCCTACTGACCGGGGCGGACGGGGCGCCCGGCGCCACCGACCCGGACGAGCTCCTGCGCGCGCTCCGCCAGGGGGCGGGGGAGCCGCCGCTGCCGCCGCTCACGCTCGCGTCGCCGGCCCGATCCGCGCGGCCGGGGCCGGCGGGGGCCGCCGTGTCCGGCCTGCGGGGGCTGGTGCTCCGGCTCATCGCGCCGTCGCTGGGCGAGCTGATCGGGCAGCTCGAGCGCGACCGGCACCGCACGCGCGCCGAGATCGCGCGCCTCGAGGCCCGGGTGGCCGAGCTGGAGCGCCGCACGCCGACGACGGACTGATGCGGGTCGCGTTCGTCGTCCAGCGCTACGGCGAGGAGGTCGCCGGCGGCGCGGAGGCGCTCTGCCGCGCCACCGCGGGCGCGCTCGCCGCCGCCGGGGACGCGGTGGAGGTGTTCACCACTACCGCGCGGGACTACCTCACCTGGGCCCCCCACTACCCCGAGGGGACGACGCGGGAGGACGGCGTGACCGTCCATCGCTTCGCCGCCGACGCCCCCGACCCGGCGCGCGCCGACCGCCTCGGCAAGGCGCTGGCCCTGGCGCCCGGCGACGACGACGCCGAGCGGGAATGGGCGCGCGCGCAGGGGCCGGTCGCACCCGGCCTCATCCGGGCCCTCGCGGCGGCGGTGGGCCCCGGCGGGCGGGTGGAGGCCGCCGCCGCATGGACGTACCTGTACGCCACCTCGCAGCTCGCCATGCCGCTCGCGCCCGCCCGGACGCTGCTCGTGCCGCTCGCGCACGACGAGCCGATGCTGCGGTTCGGGCTCAGCCGGGGCCTGGTCCGCTCCGCCGGGGGGATCGCGTACATGACGCCGGAGGAGCGCCGGCTCGTGGAGGATCTGCTCGGGCCGCTCACCCGGCCCGCGGCCGTCGTCGGCGCCGGGATCGCGCCCGCCGTCGGCGGGGACGCCGCCCGGGCCCGCGCGCGGTTCGACCTGCCGCGCCGGTTCGCGCTCTACCTGGGCCGGATCGACCCCGCCAAGGGCGTCGGGGCGCTCGTGCGGGCCCACGACGCGTACCGCCGGGCCGGCGGGTCGTACGGCCTCGTGCTGGCGGGGCGGCCGACGGTGGACATGGGCCTGCCGGGCTGGGTCCGCACCACCGGGTTCGTCGACGCCCGGGCCCGCGCCGACCTGCTGGCCGCGGCGGAGCTGGTGGTGCTGCCGTCGCCGCACGAGAGCCTCTCGCTGGTTGCGCTGGAGGCGTGGTCGGCGGGGCGGGCGACGCTCGCCACCGCGCGATCGGAGGTGCTCGCCGGCCAGACCGCCCGCTCCAGCGGCGGGCTGCTGTACGTCGACGACCTCAGCTACGCGCGCCAGATGTCCCGCCTCGCCGCGGACCCGTCGCTGCGGGACGTGCTCGGCACCCGCGGAGCCCGCTTCGCCCGGGAATGGACGTGGGACGCGTGCGTGCGGCGGTGGCGGGCGCTGCTCGCCCAGGTCCGGGCACCCGTCGGGGCCGCGGCCGTCAGGGGCTGACCAGGCCCGTCTCCCGCTGCCAGGCGCGGAGCGTCGCCCACGCCAGCACCAGCCCCCGGTAGCGCCCGGCGGGCTCGATGCGCCGCAGGATGTCGCGCGGCCTCGGCCGGGCGCCGTCGAACCAGCGGTCGGCGGCGACGCGGATCGTGGCCGCGTCGATCGCGGGGCGGTCGTAGTGGCCCATCAGCAGGATCACGAACCCGGCGGTCGCCGGACCGACGCCCGGCAGGGAGATCAGGCCGGCGTGGACGCGGTCGCCGTCGCCCGCGGCGGAGTCGGCCTCGATGTCGGCCAGCGTGCCGTCGATCGCCGCCCGCGCCGCCGCCAGCACCGCCGGCGCCCGGTACCCCACCCGGACGACCACGCGCATGTGCTCCTCGCCCGCGCGCAGCAGGTCGGCCGGTCCGGGGAAGCAGTCCGGCGGCCCCAGCTCCGCGAGCCGGTTGATCGAGGCCACCGCCTGCCGCCAGGTGGTGTTCGTGCCGCAGATGCCCTTCACCACGTCCTCGAACAGGGTCCCGCCCGCCAGCACCCGCCCGCCCCCGTCGCGGGCCAGCTCGTCGGCCAGCGACGGGTCGACCGCGCGCGCCGCGGCGTCGAGGCCCCCGACGTCGGCGTCCAGCTGGAGCACCCGGCGGACACGGAGGCCCGCGGCGTCGCGCTCCCGTGCGGCCAGCTTCCGCGCCGCGCGGACGGCGACCCCCCCGTCGTGGGGCGACATGCGCAGGTCCACCGGGCCGTCCTCGAGCCGCTCGGTGCGGCTCAGGACCCCCGCCTGGGCGTCCCACGCGAACGGGGCGGTCTGGAACCACCCGTGGCTCAGGGCGACGGCGGGCAGCCGGAACGCCCCGCGGGCGGGCAGCACGAGCAGGGAGGCGCCGCTCACCCCGACACCCTCCCCGAACGCCGGCGGCCCCGTCCACCCTGAGGTCGACGGGGCCGCGGGGACCGTCCGGATGGCGATGGGCCCTACCGGATGAAGAGCATCTCCGAGTACTTCGGCAGCGGCCACAGGTCGTCGGCCACCACGCGCTCCAGGGCGTCGCCCGCCGCCCGCACGGCGTCCATCGCGGGGAGGACCTTGTCGCGCATGTACGCGGCCTCCGCCACCGTGTCCGTCGGGTGGTTCTCGTTCAGGTTCGCCTTCTGGAGGGCCTTCTGGGCCTTCGTGAAGGCGTTGATGAGCGTGGTCGTCTCCTTCGCGAGGGCCGTCAGGCCGGCCTCGTTCAGGATCGCCAGGTGGCGCGCGGCCGCCGGCAGGATCATCGTCGCGGCGATGTCGGCGGCCGTCTCGGCCTCCGTGTTCACCGTGATGATGTACTGCTCGAGCATCACGTCGTAGCGGGAGTGCAGCTCGCGCTCCGACAGCACGCCGTAGTTGCTGAACGCGCTCACCGTCTCGTCGGAGATCAGCTCCGGCAGGGCGTCCGGCGTCGTGCGCAGGTTCGCCAGGCCGCGCTTCTCGGCCTCCTTGTGCCACTCCTCCGAGTAGTTGTCGCCGCCGAAGACGATGCGCCGGTTCTTCTTGTAGGCGTCGGCGATGACCGCGGTGAGCGCCGACTCGAGGCTCTTCGCGGACTTCCGCTTGCCGCCGCCCATCGCCGCCTCGAGGTCCTCGCAGAGCGAGTCGATCGACTCGGCCACGATGGTGTTGAGGACGGTGTTCGGGAGGCTCGGCGACTGGCTGGAGCCGAGGGCCCGGAACTCGAACTTGTTACCGGTGAAGGCGAACGGGCTGGTCCGGTTGCGGTCGCCGCTGTCCTTCGGCAGGCCCGGCAGCACCGGCGTGCCCAGGTGCATCAGCTCGCGCGCCGCGCTGGCGGCGGTGGTGCCGCCCGCGATCGCGTCGAACACGCCCTCCAGCTCGGATCCGAGGAAGATCGAGATGATGGCCGGCGGGGCCTCGTTCGCGCCGAGGCGGTGATCCTGCCCGGCGCCGGCGATCGAGGCGCGGAGCAGCTTCTGGTGCTTGTTGACCGCCGCGATCACCGCGGTCGCGAAGAACAGGAACTGCAGGTTCTCGCTCGGCGTGTCCGTCGGCTCCAGCAGGTTCTGGCCGGAGTCGGTGCCCATCGACCAGTTGTTGTGCTTGCCCGAGCCGTTGACGCCGGCGAACGGCTTCTCGTGCAGCAGGCAGACGAGGTCGTAGCGGCGGGCGACGTTCCGCATCACCTGCATGCAGAGCTGCTGGTGGTCGGTGCCCACGTTCGAGCTCTCGAAGATCGGCGCGACCTCGTACTGGCCGGGCGCCACCTCGTTGTGGCGGGTCTTGATCGGCACGCCCAGCTTCGCCAGCTCGGCCTCGATCTCGAGCATGTAGGCGAGCACCCGCTCCGGGATCGACCCGAAGTAGTGGTCGTC
>DAISWG010000017.1:0-8542 GCA_036826475.1 Miltoncostaeaceae bacterium
CCCGGATCGGCTCGACCGGCGCGCCCGCCACCACCTGCGACCAGCGCGTGACCCGCCCCGACGCGATGGACCGCGCCTGACCGCGCGTGAGGCCGGCGCACGCCGGATGCCCGGCGGCCACCACCAGCACGTCCGCGTCCCGGTAGACCTCGGCGAGCACCGTGAAGCGCCGCGCCTCGGCGCGGGTGAGCGCCCGGTCGGCGAGGACCGCCTGCCCGCCGGAGCCGTCGCGGGCGTCCCGCCGCAGCGGCGCCAGCCCGTCGGCGGCGGAGAGCGTGGACACAGCCGCCGGGATCCACCGCCCCACGAACGTCCACGCGCCCAGCCGGTACCGGTGGATGGTGCCCGGCGGCACGTCGAGCCCGAACGGGAACCAGCTCGTCTCGGCCCAGATCCGCGACGGCGTGATCTGCGTGAGCTGGAACGAGGTGCGGCTGGTCGCGGCGCCCGCCGCGGCGGGCAGGGCGGCGGCGGCCACGAGGAGCGCGGCGGCCACGGCGAGGTGTCGGGTGACGGACACGGGCCGGGAGCGTACGACCGGGGGACGCGCGGACGCGCCCCCCGGTCGACCAGCCCCGCTCACGGCACGCGCCGGCGGCTCAGGCCGTGGCGGCCTCCAGCCACGTCTCCAGGCCGCGCAGGTAGTCGTCGGGCGTCCGGGTGGCCGGGTCGAACGTGACGTCGAACGTCAGCTCGGCGGCGCCGGCCTCGCGGGAACCCTCGATGTCGGCCCGGATCTGGTCGGGGGTGCCGGTGAAGATGAAGCGGTCGTCGCCGAGGGGCTCGTCGGTGACCCACAGGTTGGCGCGCACGATCAGCTCGATCGCGTCGCCGTCGCGGCCGTGGCCGGCGGCCATCTCGCGGATGCCGCCGAGCATGGCGGTCATGCCGCCGATCGGCACGCCCACCGGCATCCAGCCGTCGGCGAACCGCGCGACGCGCGCCATCGCCGCCTCGGTGTAGGCGGCCATGTAGATCGGCGGGTGGGGCGACTGCACCGGCTTCGGCCCGATGACCGACGCCGGGATGCGGAAGTCTTCGCCCTCGTAGGACACGGGGTCGGTGGTCCAGATCGCGAGGAGGGCCTCGATGTTCTCGTCGGCGCGCCTGCCGCGGCGGTGCCAGTCGGAGCCGGCCGCCTCGTACTCGTCCGGCGACCAGCCCATCCCGAGGCCGACCTTCAGCCGCCCCTTGGACAGCACGTCCAGCGCGGTGAGCGTCCGGCCGAGCAGCGTCGGGTTGTACCAGGGGATGTTGAGAACGCTCGGGCCGATCGTGACGCGCTCGGTGGCGGACGCGACGAACGCCAGGACGGTGAGCGGGTCGATGACGTCCCGGTACACGTCGGGCAGGGAGCCGTCGGCGGAGGCGACGTAGGGGACGGCCGGCGCGACGGGGAAGAGCGTCCGCTCCGTCACCCAGAGGGAGTCGTAGCCGAGCTCCTCCGCCCGCCGGGCCACCTGGATCAGGGCGTCGGGCCCGGCGGCCGGGCCCATCTGTGGGAGGAAGTAACCGAGTCGCACCGTGGGCACCTCGCTGGTCCGGTTCGTGGGGGCGCCGATGATACGGGCGGCCCGGGGCCCGCCGCCCCACGGGGGCGCGTCACACTGCCGCCATGGACTCGACGTCGATGCGGGCGAGGTTGGAGGGGGCGCGGGTCGCCCGCCTCGCGACGGAATGGGACGCCCGGGGCCCGCACCTGGTGCCCATCTGCTTCGCCCTCGACGGCGACGCCCTGGTGAGCGCCGTGGACGGCAAGCCCAAGCGCTCCCGCGACCTGCGCCGGCTGCGCAACGTGCGCGCCCACCCCGTCGCGACGGTGCTCGCCGACCACTACGACGAGGACTGGCGGGCCCTGTGGTGGGTCCGCGTGCGCGGGCCGGCGCGGGTGCTCGAGCCCGGGGGCGGGGACGAGGCGCGCGCGGTCGTCCTGCTCGCCGCGAAGTACCCGCAGTACCGTGCCGCGCCGCCCGCCGGCCCGGTGCTGCGGGTGGCGCTCGACGAGTGGCGCGGCTGGTCCGCGGCCGGCTGAGCCGCCTGGTCGCACGGACCGGTCGCTGTCCGCGGGGTGTGGGGCACGGGTAGCCTTGCGCCTTCCGCGGACCGTGGACGAGTTCATCAACACAACAATCAACGGGCTCTCGAGCGGGGCGATCTACGCGCTCGGGGCCGTCGGCCTGTCGTTGGTGTACGGGATCCTGAAGCTGGTCAACTTCGCCCACGGCGACTTCATGACCCTCGGCGGCTACGTCGCCTTCGCGATCAACGTGAGCGCGGGCGCACCCCTGTGGGTCGCGATCGTGGGCGCGATCGCGGCCATCGCGGTGCTCGGCCTGGTCAGCGAGGCGACGATCTGGCGACCCATGCGGCGCAAGGGCGCCGGCGTGATGCAGCTGCTGCTGCTGTCGATCGGGCTCGCGTTCGTGATCCGCAACCTGATCCTGTTCCAGTGGGGCGGGCAGCCGCGCTCGCTGGACGTCGACAACCTCCAGTCGTGGAACCTGTTCGGCGACGTCCAGATCAGCGCGATCCAGCTGACGGTGATCGTCACCGGGGTGGTCGTGATCCTGATCGTCGCGCTGATGCTGAAGACCACGCTGATCGGCAAGACGATGCGCGCCCTGTCCGACTCGTTCGACCTGGCGGAGGTGTCGGGCGTCAACACCCGCCGGGTCGTGACCTACACGTGGCTCCTGGCGGGCAGCCTCGCCGGCCTGGCCGGGGTGCTCGCCGCGATCTACACCACCCTGACCCCCAACACGGGGTTCCTGCTGCTGCTGTCGATCTTCGCCGCGGTGGTGCTCGGCGGGATCGGCGACGCGTACGGCGCCCTCCTCGGCGGCTTCGCCCTCGGCCTGATCCAGGAGTGGTCGACGAACGTGGTGGAGCCGACGTACAAGGAGGCGATCGGCTTCCTGGTGCTCATCGTCATCCTGCTCGTGCGGCCCAACGGCTTCTTCGGCCGGGCGAAGACGGTCTGATGGATCCGCTCCTGGCATTCGGCTTCTGGGCCTTCGTCCTGACCTTCGCGGGGATCTACGCGATCTTCGTGCTGGGACTCCAGGTGGAGGTCGGCGACACCGGGCTCGTCAACTTCGGCCACGTCGCGTTCATGGCCATCGGGGCCTATGCGATGGGCCTGATGCTCACCAACGGCTGGAGCGTGTGGCTGGCGATGCCGCTGGCGGTGCTGGCAGCCGTGGCGGGCGGTCTGCTGCTCGGGATCCCGACGCTGCGATTGCGGGCCGACTACTTCGCGATCACCACGATCGCCGCGGGCGAGATATTGCGCATCGCGATCCAGAACGAGGAGGGCACGACCGGGGGCACCCAGGGCCTGCGCGGGGCGTCGGGGCCGTGGCGCGAGTTCAACCGCGACACCCTCGACTGGTTCGAGGGTGTCGGCTGGGACCTCGACCGCCGCACCCCCCTGCTGGTGATCGTGTGGACGGTGGCGGTCCTGGTCGGGCTGCTGCTCGTGTACCTGGGCCGCACGCCGTGGCGGCGCAACCTGCGGGCCGTGCGCGAGAACGAGGAGGCCGCCGCGGCCGCCGGCGTCAACGTCTTCTCCTACAAGCTCCAGGCCCTCGCGCTGGGGTCGGGGATCGCGGGCCTGGCCGGCGTGCTCTACACCTTCTTCTCGACCACCCTCTTCCCCAACCAGTTCGAGCCCATCTTCACCTTCGTGGGCTTCGCGATCCTCATCATCGGCGGGATCGGCAGCTACTTCGGCGTGGTGATCGGATCGGTGGTGGTGGCGTTCATCGTGTCGGGCACCCGCTTTCTCGACTTCCCGCTCGACTCGGACAAGGTCGCGGCGCTGCGGTTCGTGCTGATCGGGCTGCTGATCATGGGCTTCATGGCGTTCCGGCCGCAGGGCCTGTTCGGCAAGAAGGAGGAGCTGCACCTCGATGCCTGACGAATCCGCCCTGCTGGACGTCGACGGGCTGGCGGTCCGCTTCGGGGGGCTCCAGGCGGTGGACGGCGCGACCTTCTCGGTGAAGCCGGCGTCCGTCACCGCCCTCATCGGGCCCAACGGCGCCGGCAAGACCACCACGTTCAACCTGCTGACCGGATTCATCAGGGCGGACGCCGGGTTCGTGCGCTTCGCCGACCACGACATCTCCGGGGCACGCTCCGACCTGATCGCCCGGCTCGGGATGGTCCGCACGTTCCAGCTGACGCGGGTGCTCGCGAAGATGACGGTGCTCGAGAACGTGATGCTCGGGGCGCCCGACCAGCCGGGGGCCAGGTTCTCCAACGCGCTGTTCCGCCCGCGGCTGTGGCGGGCTCGCGAGGCCGAGGTCCGCGAGGGTGCACGGGCCCTGCTGGCCGAGGTCGGCATCGAGAGCCACGCCGACGAGTACGCCGCCACGCTCTCCGGCGGCCAGCGCAAGCTGCTGGAGCTGGCGCGCGCGCTCATGACGCAGCCGCGGCTGGTGCTGCTGGACGAGCCGATGGCCGGCGTCAACCCGACGCTGGGGCGGCGGCTGCTGGAGTACCTCCAGAAGCTGCGCGAGGAGCGCGGCATGACGGTCCTGTTCGTGGAGCACGACATGGAGGTGGTCATGGGCGCCTCCGACGAGGTCATCGTGATGGCCGACGGCAGGGTCATCGCGCACGGCCGCCCCGAGGACGTCCGCACCGACCCGAAGGTCGTGGACGCCTACCTCGGCTCCCCTGGCGCGGAGGCCACCGCCGCGTGACCGAGCCGGCGCTGCCGGCCGCGGAGACGACCGCCGGACCCCCCGTCCTCCACGCGGACAACCTCGTCGGCGGATACGTGGAGGAGGTCGACATCCTCCGCGGCTGCACCCTCACCGCGGCCGAGGGCGAGATCGTGGTGGTCATCGGCCCGAACGGCGCCGGCAAGTCGACGCTGGCGAAGGCGATCTTCGGGCTGGTCCGGGTGCGCGAGGGGCGGGTGAGGCTGCGCGGGCAGGACGTGACGGGCGCCCCGCCGCACGAGGTGACCGCCCAGGGCATGAGCTACGTCCCGCAGGTGGCGAACGTCTTCGGCTCGCTCACCGTCCAGGAGAACCTGGAGGTGGGCGGGGTGCTCAGGAAGACGCAGATCCGGGAGCGCAGCCAGCGGATGCTCGAGCTGTTCCCGCCCCTCCTGGTGCGTCGCCGGCAGCGGGCCGGGACCCTGTCGGGAGGTCAGCGGCAGATGCTGGCGATGGCGCGGGCGCTGATGCCCGACCCGTCGGTGCTGCTGCTCGACGAGCCCTCGGCGGGGCTCGCGCCGCAGGCCGTCGCCCAGGTCTTCGAGACCGTCGCCGACATCAACCGCGCCGGCGTGACCATCGTGATGATCGAGCAGAACGCGCGACGGGCGCTGGCGCTGGCCGACCGCGGCTACGTGCTGGAGGGCGGCACCAACCGGTTCGAGGGGACCGGCGACGCGCTGCTGGCCGACCCGCAGGTGGCCGAGCTGTACCTGGGAGGCGTGGAGCGGGGACGGCCGGAGCCGCCCCCGCCCGCAGCCGTCACTCCTTCGTGAACCCGATCACGTCGCCGGTGTCCACGAGCTTGCCGCCCGTGTAGCTCCACGTGCTGTAGTTCGCCGCCGACGGGTCGCCGTTCTCGTCGAGGTCGATCGGACCCGAGGCGCCCTCGTAGTCGATGTCCTCGCCGTTCTGGATCGCCGTGATGGCGTCGGGGAGCTGCTCGTACGTGTACTTCGTCCCCGGCGGGCCGGAGACGGCCGGCAGGGCCTCGGCGATGGCCGTGCCGTCGGTCGACCCCGCGGCGAGCGAGGCGAGCGCGAGCAGGATCACCGCGTCGAAGTTCTGGGCGTCGTACGTCTGACGCGGGCCGTTGTCCGGGTTCGAGGTCCAGAGGGCGTCGAACGCCGCGCCGGCCGGCGCGTCGAGGGACGTCGGCACCGTGCCGCGGATCCCGTTGGTGGTCTCCTGGCCGGCGTCCTTCGGCAGCTCGGACGACCGCAGGCCGTCACCCGTGAAGGTCTTGGCCGGGTCCCACTTGCCGGTCCGCACGAGCGCCGGGCCCAGCTTGGGCCACGTGCCGGTGTAGTCGATGATCACCCAGCCGTCGGGGTCGCCCGCGACGATCTGCTGGGCCTCGGAGTTGAGGCTGGTCGCGTCGGGGTTGTACGACACATTCTTGGCGACGGTGCCGCCGAGCGCCTCATAGGCCTTGGTGAACTCGCTGACCAGCGCATCACCGTACGAGTCGTTGCGGCTCGCGGTGTTCACGGTCTTGCCCTCGCCGAGGGCGTCGGTCACGACCTGGGCGAGCACCTGGCCCTGGATCGCGTCGGACGGCGGGGTGCGGAACACCAGGCCGTCGTCCTCGAGGTTGGTGATGTCCGGGCCGGTGGCCGACGGCGTCACGATCGGGATGCCCGCGTCCACGGTCACGTTCTCGACCGTCGGGATGAGCTCGGGCGTCGCCCACGGGCCGGCGATCGCCGCCACCCCGTCGCTCTCGATGACCTTGGTGGCGGCCTCCTGGGCGGCCTGCGGGTCGGTCTTGGTGTCCTCGGTCACCAGCGTGACCTTCAAGCCCGTGTCCGCCCCGGCGGTGTTGACCTGCTCCGCCGCGAGGTTGGCCGCGGTGGAGCCCGGCCCGCCGAAGTCGGCGAGCTGACCGGTGAGCGGGACCAGGACGCCGAGCTTCACCTCGCTGACGTCGCCTCCGCCGCCGCCGCTCGTGCCGGACCCACTGTCGTCGTCGTCCCCGCAGCCGGCGGCGATGCCGCCCACCACGAGGGCACTCGCCGCAAGCAGCGATGCGATGGCACGTCGCTTCATGCGTCCCCCTTCTGTCTCGTACGGGCCCGCGCCCGGGCCGGAATCGGGCGAGCCTAATCGTCCGGCCGCCCGACTGGATAGATGCTGCAAGCAAATGCGTCCTCCGAGAACCCGCATCATGAATGGGTTCTCATCAGATGGCGCGCACGAGGGCGGTGGTCGCCATCGCCGCGACCACGATCAGGAGGAAGGACCCGCGGCGCCACGCGACGAGCACCGCGGCCGCCAGCCCCGCGGCCCGGGCGTCGATGTCCCATCGGCCGTCGGTGGTCAGGGAGCTCACCGCGACCAGCGCCGCGAGGAGCGCCGCCGGCAGCAGCTCGGCGGTCGCGGTGACGCCCGCGGGGAGCAGGCGGTTGCCCAGCAGCACCGGCCCCGCCGCCTTCATGGCGTACGTGCCCGCGGCGAGCACCAGGATCGCGAGCCAGCTCACGCGGGCCGTCCGCTGCGCAGCGCCCATGCCCCGCCGGCGAGGGCGCCGAGCGCGGCGAGCAGGATGGGCGCCCCCGCCGGCAGCACCGGCGTGGCGAGCAGCGCGATCGCGACCCCCGTGGCGGCGGCCACGCGGGCGGGTGCGGTGTCGAGGCGCGGCCACAGGAGCGCGACGAACGCCGCGGGGATCGCGGCGTCGAGGCCCGTGGCCTCCACGTCGATCGCCCCCGTCAGGAACCACCCGGCGACGGTCCCGGCATTCCAGAGCACGAACACCGCGACGCCGGCGGTCCAGAACCCCCGTCGCGCCGCGGCGGGGTCGGCCTGGGCGGCGGCGACCGCCGCCGACTCGTCGATGATCAGCTGCGACGCCAGCAGCCGCCGCCACAGCGGGCCGCGCAGGAGCGGCGCCAGCGTGACCCCGAACGCGACGCAGCGGGCCGACAGCAGCAGGCCGCCGAGCACGGCCGACAGGGCGGTGCCGCCCTCCGCCACGACGCCCACCGCCGCGAGCTGGGTCGACCCGGCGAACACGAGCACCGACAGCGCCTCCGCCTGGGCCAGCGACAGCCCGGCCTGGCGGGCCAGCACGCCGAACGACAGGCCGAACAACCCGACCGCCACCGCGATCGCCAGGGCCTGGCGCAGGATGGCGCGGTCGCGGTCGCGCGCGGAGATGGTCGCGGTGGCGGGCGGCACGGCCCGCCATGATCGCGGGCCGCGACGCGCCTACGCCTCAGCCACCCCACTCACCGCGCGGGGCGGCGCCGGCGAACGGCTTGGGTCCCCACTGGTTGGGCTCCGGCTCGCCGTCGCGCGCCCACCACACGATCAGGATGATCAGGCCGACGAGGGGGATCAGCAGGAGCAGCTGCCACCAGCCGGTGCGGCCGATGTCGTGCAGCCGGCGCGCCCCGACGGCGAGCGTGGGGATCAGGACCAGCAGCCCGTAGACGCTCGTGAGCGGCCCCGCCCAGTCGTTGCCGATGTCGAGCGCGAGCTCGGCGACCGTCAGCGCCAGGCTGATGATGAAGCTCCACAGCGAGAACCACCAGAACTCGGGCCGGTGCGAGCGCCCGTCGAACTTCGTGTACTGCCGCAGGACCGCCAGGTACCACTCGAAGCCCATGCCCTCCCCTTCGTCTCGGCGGAGGCATCCTGGACGAGATCGGTCGGGAACGGAACCCCGGCGCGGTTCAGATGAGGCCGTGGTTCGGCGGCCAGGCCCCGTTCACGATGCGGTTGCCGCTGTGGACGTACTTCCAGCGGTTGGGATCGTGGAGGGTGTGGGTGCGTGCGTTGCGCCAGTGGCGGTCCAGGCCGTGCACGGCGTC
>DAISWG010000017.1:8552-15828 GCA_036826475.1 Miltoncostaeaceae bacterium
CCGCCGTGCCCGCCAGCGCGAAGATCTCGCTCGCGACCTCGACGGCCACGTCGCCGGCGTAGGCCTTCGCCTCCGCGACGGCGAGCGACGCGGCGCCGGCGGCGTCCGCCGTCGGAGTCCCGCCGGGCGGTGCGGCGTCGAGTGCCTCCCCCGCCCGCCGGAGCAGTGCGGCCGCGGCGTGCACCTGGGTGCCGAGCTGCCCGAACCGCAGCAGCACGGCCTGCTCGTCCGCGGCGCGCTCCTCGGCCGCCTCGAACCACGGGCGGGTGCGCTCGCGGACGAACCGGGCCCCGTCGCGCAGCGCCTCCTCGGCGATGCCGACGTCGATCGCCGCGTGCAGGAACTGGCCGAATGCACCCGCCGTCTGCGGGCGCTCGTACGTCTGCCAGTGGCTCACCACGTCCGCCTCCGGCACGGCGACGTCGGTGAACACGGCCGTGCCGCTCATCGTCGCCCGCTGGCCGAATGCGCTCCAGTCCTGCAGCACCTCGACGCCCGGCGCCTCGCGCGCGACGTAGGCGACCACCAGACGATCGAGGTCGTCGAGGGCGAACACGGGGATCCACTGCGCGGTGAGGGCGCCGGTGCAGTAGTACTTGCGGCCGTCCAGGCGCAGATCGCCGGACGGCGCCCGGCGGAGCCGGGTGCGGAGGTCCATCACGTGCTTCGTCCCCCGCTCGGAGAGGGCGTTGCCGAACCGGGCGCCCGCGAGCACCTCGCCGAAGAACCGCTTCTGCTGCTCCGGGGTGCCGTCGAGACGGAGCACGCCGACGAAGACGAAGTGGTTCTGCGGCACCTGCGCGACCGACGGGTCGGCGGCGGCGAGCACCCGGAACACGTCCCCCAGCGTCACATGGCTCACGTCGGGCCCGCCGGAGCGCCGAGGCACGGTGAGGCCCAGCAGCCCGCTGCGCCCGATCGCGTCCAGCTCGTCCACGGGCGGCCCGCTTGCGCGGTCGCGCGCGACCGCCCCCGGGCGGAGATCCTCGGCGAGGGCGGCGGCCACCTCCAGCGCCTCCTCGTCCGATGCGATGACCCGCGCCGCCGTCGCGGTGCTCATGACGCCGTGGCCGCGACGAGGCGGCGGACCCGGGGGAGCACCTCATGCGCGAACCTGCGCATCTCGGCCTCGAAGGGCTGGAACTGGAGCATGAACGTCTCGATCCCCGCGTCGTGGAACGCCAGGATCCGTTCCGCCACGGCGTCGTAGCCGCCCACGAGCCCGGCCGCGGTGCCGCCGTTGGTCCCGATCGCGGGGAACTTCGCGTGGGTCTGGAACATGACCGCGTTGTGGTCGATGTTCTTGAGCATCTCCGCGATCAGCGGCTCATCCCGGGCGGCGATGCTCCAGGCGAAGGCGAGCGCCTCCTGCGCCTCCTCCTCCGTGTCACGGGCGATCACGAATGCCGACAGGCCGAAGCGGAGCGGGGCCCGTCCGGCGGGGACCCGCGCGCCGACGTCGGCCACGATGTCGCGCACCCGTTCGATGGGCTGACCGTTGATGAAGAAGAGGTCGGCCAGGTCGGCCCCCAGGGCGCGGGCCGGGTCGGACTCGCCGCCCAGGTAGATCCGCGGGCGGTCGCGGAGCCGGCTGCCGGGACGCAGCTGGTAGCCGTCGATCTGGAAGTGGCGTCCGCGGTGGGTGGTCCGCTCGCCGGCCAGCAGCGACCGCACCACCTCCAGCCACTCGCGGCCGTAGGCGTAGCGGTCGTCGTGCTCCAGGAACGGCAGGCCCGCCCGCTCGATCTCGGGCTTGTACCAGGCGTTGACCAGGTTGATCGCGAAGCGACCCTGGCTGATCTCCTCGATGCCGAGCGCCTGCTTCGCCAGCACCACCGGGTGCGTCAGGAACGGCTTGATGGCGGTGATGATCTCGATCCGCTCGGTGGCCTCGGCCAGCGCGGCCGACGCCGTCCAGGCCTCGAGCACGTCCAGCTCGTCGTCCCAGGGGTTGATGGTGTGCTGCGCGACCAGGGTGGTGTCGTAGCCGAGCGCCTCCGCCTCCACGATCTGCCGCCGGTTGCGCTGCCAGCTGGCGTCGTTGGTGTCGTCGGGATGGTGCAGCGACGCCCACGTGCCGCCGATGAGCGCCCACACCCCGAAGCGCGGTCCCGCATCCGGGCGGCTCACCGCCGGCCCTCGCCCACGAGCGCGCCGTACCCCAGCGCCGCGTCCCGCGGGCCGGCGGGGGCCGCGTCGCGCAGCGACCCCAGGACCGTCTCGGAGAAGCGGTAGGCCTCCTCCAGGAGGGGCACGCCGGACAGGATGAACGTGCGCACCCCCACGGCCTGGAAGTCGCGCAGGCGGGCGAGCACGGTCTCGGGGCTCCCGACGATCGCGGTCGCCGCTCCGGGCCGCACCAGGCCGAAGCCCGACCACAGCGCCGGGGCGAACTCGAGCTCCCGGGCGTCGTGGGGGATGCGCCCGCCGTGCAGCGCGAGCTGGTCCTTCTGCACCTGGGAGTCGGTCCCCGCGAACGCCTGCTGGATCGACGCGATGACGTCGGGGTCCATGGTGGAGAGGATGCGGTCGGCCTCGGCCCAGGCCTCCTCGTCGGTGTCCCGGAGGATGATGTAGAGCCGGACGCCGTAGTCGAGCGTGCGCCCGAGCTCGGCGGCCCGGGTCGCGACGCGGCCCAGGCGCTCGGCCACCGCCTCCGGCGTGTCGCCGTAGGCCAGGTAGGTGTCGATGCCCTCGGCGGCGACCTCGACGGCCGCGGGCGACGCCCCACCGAACCAGAGCGGCGGCGTCGGCCGCTGGACCGGCGGGAGCGCCAGCCTGCCGTTGCGCACCTTCACGAACGTGCCGTCGATGTCGACGACGTCGCCGGCCACCGCGGCGCGCCACGCGCGGACCCATTCGGCGGTGTAGGCGTAGCGGTCGTCGTGGGCCAGCGTCGAGCCCATCGACGCCAGCGTCGCGGCGTCGCCGTTGACGATGTTGAGGAGCACACGCCCACGGGTGAACTGGTCGAGCGTCACCGTCATCTTCGCCGCGAGCATCGGCGAGAGCAGCGGCGGGTGGACGGCGAGCAGGAAGCGCATGCGTTCGGTGTGGCTGGCCATCGCGGCCGCCAGGACGTGGACGTCGTGGGGGCCGGTGGCCAGGAGGGCTCCGTCGAAGCCCAGATGGTCGATCGCCCCCGCGAGCTGGCGGAGGTAGGCGAGGTCGACGTCGCGGACGCCGGCCTCCGTCCAGGGCGAGCGGCCGTCGGGCGCCGTCAGGTACCAGAGCACCTGGACGCCGGGATCGGCGGTGGGGAGTGGGGTCCGGTCGGTCATGGCACAAAACCCTATCAACCTTATTGTGTTTGTGGTATTTCTCTTCGCCGCCGCCCCGTGCCTGGGCGATTCCACACCGGACGAAGGACCACTCCCGATGCGCCTCACACGTGCTCTGCTCGCCATCCTGCTCGCGCTCGCCGTCGCCCTGCTCGCCTCAGCCTGCGGCTCCGACGATCAGGCGGCCGCCGGCACCGCCGCCGGCGGCGAGACCGCCGCGGCGTCCGGCGACGTCCCCAAGGTCGCCCTGCTCACCAGCGGCCTCACCAACGACGGCGGCTTCAACCAGTGGGCCGCCGAGGCCGCCCAGAAGCTCCAGTCCGAGGGGCGGATCGACCTGCAGATCCGCCAGCAGCTCTCCGACCCGAACGCCGCCGAGCCGGTCCTGCGGCAGTTCGCCAGCCGCGGCTACGACCTGATCATCGGCCACGGGATCGACCTGTCCGCGGCCACCCTGAAGGTGGCGGCCCAGTTCCCCGACGTCCACTTCGCGACCACCGGCGACAACACGCTGGAGGGCAAGCTGCTGCCGAACGTCGAGGGCTGGACGTACGACTTCGGCCAGTTCGGCTACGTGACCGGCGTCGTGGCGGGCTCGGTGAAGGGCGCGGACCAGGTCGGCATCGTGAACGGGCCCAAGATCCCGTTCGTCGAGGCCGCGGAGCGCGGCCTGGAGGCCGGGCTGAAGGCCACCAACCCGAACGCGACGACCAACTCGGTCTACACCGGCGAGTTCTACTCGGCCCAGAAGGAGCAGGAGGCCGTCCGCGGCCTGGTGGAGAAGGGCGCCCAGGTCATCGCCTCCAACACGGCCGAGGGCAACGGCGTCGCGCCCGCCGCCAAGGAGGCCGGCGTGCCGACCGTCGGCGTGGCCGTGGCGGGCTCGGCGGCCGCGAAGGACGTGAACATCACGTCGCCGCGGCTGGACTTCGGCCCGGTCTACACCGGCTACGTCGACCGCCTGGCCGACGGGACCTTCGGCGACACGTTCGAGGTCGGCTCGCTGGCCAACAAGGAGATCGTGATCGAGCCGGTCAACCAGGTCCCCGGCGTCGAGGTGCCCGCTGACCTGCAGGCCCGGATCGACGACCTGTCCGCCAAGCTGGCCTCCGGCGAGCTGACGCTCCCGAACTTCTTCCAGTGACGCGGGACGGCGAGGTCCTCCTCGCCACCGACGCCGTCGTCAAGCGCTACGGGACCACCGTGGCGCTCGACGGCGTCGATTTCGACGTGCGCGCCGGCGAGGTGCACGCGGTGGTCGGCGAGAACGGGGCGGGCAAGTCCACGCTCGCCCGCGTCCTGGCCGGCGCAACCCGCGCCGACCAGGGCGCCCTGCGGGGCGCCCTCGCCGGCCGCGGCCGCGGCCGGCGGGTGGCGATGGTGCCGCAGGCGCTCTCGCTCATCGGCGTCCTGTCGCTGGTGGAGCACGTGGCGCTGGCGCACGGCGCCGGGCGCTTCGGCCCGGCGGAGGCGCGCGAACTGCTGGCCGGCGCGGCCGCCCAGCTCGGTGGCGGGCCCGACCCGGACCGCCCCACCGGCGAGCTGAGCATGCCCGAGCAGCAACTCGGGGAGCTGGGCCTGGCGCTGGCGCTGGGGGCACGGGTGCTGATCGTGGACGAGCCCACGTCCAGCCTCGGGCCCGAGGAGGTCGAGCGCCTGGTCGCCGCGCTGCGCGGCGTGGCGGCGCGCGGCGGCGGGGTGGTGCTGGTGACGCACCGCATCCGCGAGGCGCTCGGCGCCGCCGATCGCGTCACCGTGCTCCGCGCGGGACGGCGCGTGTTCCGCGGCGCGACGGCCGGCCTGGACGCCGACACGCTGGCCGTCCACATGGTGGGCGAGCTGGAGCGCCGCGAGCGCCCGGCCCCCGCGGTCCTCGGCCCCGTGCGGCTGCGGGCCGCCGCGGTCGGCGCCCCGCCGCTGGCCGACGTGACGCTGGAGGTCGCGGGCGGCGAGATCGTGGGGATCGCGGGCGTGGCGGGCGGCGGCCAGGAGGTGCTGGCCGAGGTGCTCGCGGGCGTCCGCCGTCCCACGGAGGGGTCGGTGACGGTCGACGGCGCCGCCCTCGGCGACGCCCGCGCCGCCGTCGCGGCCGGCGTGGCCTACATCCCGGAGCGCCGCGCCGACGCGCTGGTCCCGGCCCTGTCGGGGTCGGACAACGCCGTGCTGCTCGCGCTGCTGCGCGACCGGAGCCTGCGCCGGCGGTGGACCGGCCTGCGCAACCGCCGCGCCGAGATCCGGCGGGCCGCCGCGCTGTACGAGCGCTGGGACGTGCGCCCGCGCCGCCCGGAGCTTCCCGCGGCCGCCCTCTCGGGCGGCAACCAGCAGAAGCTGGTGGTGGGCCGCGAGCTCACCGGCGCCCCGTCGGTGGTGGTCGCGCACGGCCCCACGCTCGGACTCGACCTGCGCGCCGCCGACGCCGTGCGCCACGACCTGCGCTCCGCCGCGGCGGCCGGCGCCGCGGTGGTGGTGCTCTCCACCGACCTGGACGAGGTGATGACCCTGGCCGACCGCGTGATCGTGCTGAGCGGGGGCCGGATCACCGACGCCTTCGCCGCCCATGAGGCGGTCGACTCCCTGCGGGTCGGCCGGGCGATGGCGGGACACGCGACGCCCCTGGAGGCCACCGGATGACCACCGCCCCGACCGTCCACGCCCGCGGCCTGCTGGACCGCGCCTTCCCGCCGCCACGGCTCTCGCCGGAGGAGCACGAGGTGCTGGCCCGCCTCCAGCGGGTCCTGGACGACGAGGTCGAGCCCCTCGCGGCCGAGCACGACGCCGCCGGCACGTATGCGTCGCGGTCGATCGACGCGCTGCGGCCGACCGGCATCACCAACGCCTCCCTCCCCCGGGACCTCGGCGGCATCGCCGCGTCCCACCGCCTCACCCTCGAGGCGCAGGTGCGCATGGCGGTGGCCGACAGCTCGGTGGCCCAGGTGTTCCGCGTCCACGAGGACTCCGTCCGCGAGCTGCACGTCACGGCGGGCGAGCCGCTGCGGACCCGGCTCGGCGAGCTGCTCTCGGGCGACCGCGCGGTCATCGGCCTGGCCGCCGCCGAGAACGGCGCGCGGGTCGACAGTCCGTTCACGACGCTCGCCGCGCAGCGCGACGACGGCTCCTGGGTGATCAACGGGCGCAAGATCTACGCGACCGGCGCGGCGGGATCCGACCTGATCGCCGTGGCCGCGTGGGACCCGGTGTCCGGCGCCGACGACACGATCGCCGGCATCAAGACGTTCCTGGTGCCCCCGGACGCGCCCGGCCTGACGCTGGGGCACGACTGGGACGCGTTGGGCCAGCGCGCCACGGCGTCGGGATCGGTGACGTTCACCGACGTGGAGGTCCCCCCGCTCTACGGCGGGCTCTTCGCGACCGGTCTGATGATCCACTCGGGGCCCCGGTTCCAGGCGGGCTTCGCCGCCGAGCTGGTGGGCATCGGCATCGCCGCGATCCGTGCCGCGGCGCCGTTCGTGCACGACGTGAGCCGGCCGTGGCCGTCGGCCGGCGTGGAGCGCGCGAGCGAGGACCCGACCGTGCGCCGCCTGGCGGGCGAGCTGGTGGGCGACCTGGTCGCCGCCTACACGGCGGTGATCGCCACCGGCGACCTGCTCGACGCGTTCGAGGCGGGCGAGGTCGACCGCACCGGCATGGCGGTGCCGATCTATGCCGCCAAGGCGACCGCCACCCGCGCCGCGCTCCGGGCGACGTCGGAGATCTTCGCCCTCATGGGCACCCGGTCGGTGACCGGCGGCCGCGGGTTCGACCGCCACTGGCGCAACGCCCGCACCCTCTCCCTCCACGACCCCGTCGCCTGGAAGGACGTCGAGATCGGCCGCCACGTGCTGGAGGGCTGGGAGCCGGAGCCGGGGCTGTACCAGTGAGCCTCGTGACCCCCCGGCTGCGCGCCCTGATCGCGGTGGCCGCGGCCATCGCCGGGTCGTTCGTCATCGGCGGGGCCCCCCTCCCCGCCCCCGGCCGCGGCCCCGCGGGCGGCGTCG
>DAISWG010000017.1:15838-17760 GCA_036826475.1 Miltoncostaeaceae bacterium
GCATTGGTCACGGGGGCGTTCGGCTCGGAGTACGACGTCGGCGAGACCCTGGTTCGCGCCCTCCCCCTGGCGGTGATCGCGCTCGGCGTCGCCCCGGCGCTCCGGGCCGGGGTGTTCACCGTGGGCGCAGAGGGGCAGCTGGCGATGGGCGCGATCGCCGCCACGGCGGTCGCGGTCCACGTCGACGGGCCGGTGTTCGTGATGCTGCTGCTGCCCGCCCTGGCCGGCGCCGCGGCGGGCGGCCTGTGGGCGGTCCCGCCGGCCGTGCTCCGCGTCCGCGCGGGCGTCAACGAGATCCTGTCGACGTTGCTGCTGAGCTACGTCGCGCTGGCCCTGCTGAACCTGTCGCTGCGCACCTGGCTGTCGGCCGGCTCGACCGACGCGACCCTGCAGAGCGATCCCCTCCCGCTCGACGCGATGCTGCCGAACCTGGTCGATGGGACCCGCCTGCACTGGGGCATGCTGGCGCTGCCGATCGGGGCGCTCGCGCTGGCGTGGTGGCTGCGGACGCCCCGCGGGCTGGCGTTCGACGTGCTGGGCGAGAACCCGAGCCTGGCCCGGCGCGTCGGCATCCGCCCCGGGCGGGCGATCGTGCAGGCCATGGTGGTGGGCGGGATCGCCGCCGGACTGGCGGCGTGGCTGAAGGTGGCCGGAGTGGACGGCACGCTCTACCCGAGCGTGGCGGCGGGCCTGGGGTTCAGCGGGATCCTGGTCGCCCTGCTCGGCGGTCTGCGCCCGCTGGGCATCGTGGTCGCGGCCCTGGTGTTCGGCGCGCTGAGCGCGGGGGCCGACGGCCTGCAGATCGACACGGGCGTGCCCGCCTCGCTGGCGACCATCCTCCAGGGTGCCCTGCTGCTGCTGGTCGCCGTCGCGTTCGAGGCCAGGCGCCGGGGCGCGCCGGGGCTGGCCTGACGTGGACCTGGCACTGATCCTCGCCGGCGCCGTGCGGCTCGCGACGCCCCTCGGGCTCGCGGCGCTCGGCGAGGCCATCGTCGAGCGCTCCGGCACGATCAACCTCGGGATCGAGGGCACGATGCTGGCCGGAGCGCTGGCGGGGGCGTATGGCGCCGCGCAGGCCGGTTGGGCGGCCGGCGTGGCGCTGGCCGTCGCGGTCGGCGCCGGGCTCGGCCTGGTCACGGCGGTCGCGATCCTGTGGGGCGGCGCGAACCAGTTCGTGGTGGGCCTGTCGCTGACGCTCGCCGCCGTCGGCGCGAGCACCTACCTCTACGAGCTGTGGCTCCCGTCCGGCACGCCGCCGCCGGAGATCCCCCTGGCCCCGACGGTCGACGTGCCCCTGCTGTCCGACATCCCCCTGGTGGGCGCGGCGCTGTTCGAGCAGTCGGTCTTCACCTACGTGATGCTGGTGCTGGCCGCCGCGACATGGTGGGGCCTGCGACGCACGGGCGCGGGACTGGCGGTGCGGGCGGTGGGTGACGACCCGGAGCGCGCCGGCCTGCGGGGGGTCCCGGTCCGCCTGGTGCGGACCGCGGCGCTGGTCGTGGCGGGCGCGTTGGCGGCGCTCGGCGGGTCGGTACTGACCGTCGGCTACCTCGGGACCTTCGACGAGAACATCACGGCGGGCCGCGGCTACGTCGCGCTGGCCGCGGTCATCATCGGGCGGTGGTCGCCGTGGGGGGCGTTGGCGGGGGCGGGTGTGTTCGCGCTGTTCGACTCGCTGGCGATCCAGGCGCAGTCGGAGGGCATCGACGTGGTGCCGATCGAGATCCTGGTCGCGTTGCCCTACCTGGTGACCCTGGTGGCGCTCGTGGCGGGCGGCCCCGGGCGCCCGGGCCCGCGCCCCCCCGGGCGGGGGGTCGGGCCTGGCCGCCCGACGGGCACCCCGCCGCGGGGGGGGCGCGGCGGGCTGGGCGGCGAGACCGAAGCCGGTCGACAGCCAGGCCAGGCCCAGGCAGATCGCCAGC
>DAISWG010000017.1:17770-68918 GCA_036826475.1 Miltoncostaeaceae bacterium
TCGCGCGCGGCAGCCGGGCTCCGCGCGCGCTGGGTCGCGAGCTGGGGCGGGCCGCCTGAGCGCCTTCGGCGACGAGGAGTGGCTCCGGGGCCTCCCGAAAGCCGAGACCCACTGCCACCTGGAGTGCACGTCGCCGGCGCTGACCGCGGAGCTGGCCGCCCGGCGGGGCGGTCCGGTGCCGGTCCTGGCGGCGGGGGCCCCGTTCGCCGACCTGTTCCCGTTCCTGGATGCCTCGGCCGACCTGATCGCCACGGAGGACGAGGCGTCCGAGGTCGCCCACGCCGTCGCCGAGCGCGCCTCCGTCTCGGGCGTCCGGCATCTCGAGATCATCATGAACGTGTCCCACTGGCGACGGCGGTGGGACGGCCGCCTGCCCCAACTGGTCGGCGCGCTCTGCGACGGCTTCGACCGGGCGGAGGACGAGGGCTTGGCGTCCGGGCACCTCTCGATGAGCGTGCTGCGCGCGTCGGGCGCCGATCGGGCGGAGGAGCTGGTGCGCCAACTGGTGCGCATCGGCCGGCCGCGGGTGGTGGCGTTGAGCATCGACGGCGACGAGTCGGCGGCGGGCTTCACGGGGCGACGGTTCGCAGCCGCCTTCCGCCGTGCCCGCACGGCGGGGCTCCGGACGGTGGCGCACACGGGCGAGTCCGGCGGCGCCGCCCACGTCCGCGACACCCTCGCGCACCTTGCCCCGGACCGGATCGACCACGGGTTCCGCGTGCTCGAGGAGCCGGCCCTCGCGCGGGCCGTCGCCCGGGCGCGCATCCCGCTCGCGCTCTGCCCGTCGGCGAACGTGGACCTCGGGTGGGTCCCGTCCATCGACACCCACCCCATCGAGCGCCTCCGCCGCCTCGGCGCCCACGTCTCCGTGAACACCGACGCGCCGTGGACGTACGTGCTGTGGGAGGAGTACGCCCGCTGCCGCGACGCGTTCGACTGGCCCCGGACGGTCGTGAAGGACCTCGCCCGGAACGCGATCGACGCGTCGTTCGCGACCCCCGCCCGGAAGGCGGAGCTGCTGCGCGAGCTGGAGCGCCACCCCGTCTGACGCGGGCGCCTTCGGCTGATCCGTCGGCGCCGTCCGGGCGCGCGCGGATGCCCGCGGCGCGGGCGGGCGGGAGCCTGGTCGCATGCCGGGCGGTTCAGCCCCCTCCCTCACGGCCCGCCTCACCGCGGGCGCCGCCGTCGCCGCCGTCGCCACGGCCGCCTGGGGGGGCGCCGCGACGGCCGGGACGACCGCGCCGGTGTCCCGTGGGCTCACGGGCGGGAGCGTCCCGCAGGCGATCACCGCCGGCCCGGGCGGGGATCTCTGGTTCACGGAGCACATCGGCAACCGGATCGGCCGGATCTCGACGCGCGGCGCGGTGATCGAGTACGCCCTCGGCGGCGGGCCTCCGTACGTCTACGGCCCACCCGACATCGCCGCCGGCCCCGACGGCGACCTATGGTTCCCGGAGTCCGGGTCGGACCGCATCGCGCGGATGACGCCGCGGGGGGTCGTGACCCGCTTCTCGGCGGGCATCAGCGCCGGAGCCTTCCCCATGGGGATCACCGTGGGGCCCGACGGCAACCTGTGGTTCACCGAGTACGGCGGGGGGCGGGTCGGCCGGATCACGCCCGGCGGGGTCGTGACCGAGTTCGCGGCGGGCATCACCGGCGGCATCCCGGGGCCGATCGCCGCGGGGCCGGGGGGCGATGTGTGGTTCGCCGAGTCCGCGCCGGACGGCATCGCGAGCCGCGTGGGGCGCATCACGCCTGCGGGGCGCGTCACCGAGTACCGGCTCGGCGGCGCCGCGCGCAGCGGCATCAGCGACGTCGCCGCCGGGCCGGACGGGAACCTCTGGTTCACCCTCCGGGGCGACCGGGTCGGCCGGATCACGCCCGCCGGCGCCGTCAGGTTCTTCTCGGCGGGCATCAGCCCGGGGAGCACCCCCGGCGGGATCGCCGCCGGACCCGACGGGAACGTGTGGTTCACGGAGGGGACGGCGACGGGCCGGACGCGGTCCGCGCCGGTGGCGGGCGGCACCGTCGCGCGCATCACCCCCGCCGGCGTGGTGACCGAGTTCTCCTCGGGCATCAGCGCCGGGGCCGCCCCGGGCGGCATCGCCGCGGGCGCCGACGGCAACCTCTGGTTCACCGAGGACAACCGGATCGCCCGCATCACCCCGGCGGGCACGGTCAGCGAGTTCCCGCCGACGGCCGCCATCCTCGGCATCCGCCTGCGGGGCACGCGGTCGGTGGTGGTGCGCCTGCACTGCCCGCCGGGCGCGGCCCGCCACTGCCGCGGGACGTTGACGGAGCGCCTCGGGCCGCCGGCGCCCCGGCGCCTACCCACCCTCGCGCGGCGCATCGACATCGCGCCCGGCCGGACGGCCGCCGTGACCTACCCGCTGCGCGCCGCCGGGCGCCGGCAGCTGGCGGTCCACGGCAGGGTCTCGGTCGGGGTGGTGCTGCGCCCCAGCCCGCCGGGCACGGCGGGGCGGGTCCAGGCCGGTGCGACCCTCAGGCCGCCGGATCCCCCTGCCGTCGCGGGGTGATGCGCCAGACAGGATTCGAACCTGTGACCTTCGGTTTCGTAGACCGACGCTCTATCCGACTGAGCTACTGGCGCGCGACGACGGAGGTTAGCAGGGAGGGTCCGGCGGTCCGTAGGGTTTGGCGATGCCCATGCGCATCACCGTCTGCGGGTCCCGCGGGTCCACGCCGAGCCCCGGTCCGGGGACCGTCCGGTACGGCGGGGAGACGACGTCGCTGGCGGTCGGGAACGGCGGCGCGCCCCGGCTGATCCTCGACGCCGGCACCGGGCTGCGGAACTTCGCCGGCCTGGTGGGGGACGGATCGTTCCGCGGCGCGATGGTGCTCACGCACCTGCACTGGGACCACACCCACGGCCTTCCGTTCTTCGGACCCGGCGACCGCGACGACGCCGCCGTCCGGCTGCTGCTCCCCGAGCAGGGGACGCCCGCCGAGGAGCTGCTGGGGCGCGCGATGTCGCCGCCGCACTTCCCCATCGGGCCGGCCGGGCTGCGCGGCGACTGGAGCTTCGACGCCTATGACGAGGGCGGGTTCGAGGCCGGGGGGTTCCGCATCACCGCGCGGGAGGTGCCGCACGGGGGCGGGCGAACCATGGGGCTCCGGGTGGAGGGCGGCGGCCGGTCGATGGCGTTCATCCCCGACCACGCACCCCACTTCGCCGGGCCCGGCGACGCCGGCGTCGGCGAGCTGCACCCCGCGGCGCTCGATCTGGCCGACGGCGTCGACCTGCTCATCCACGACGCCCAGTACACCGCCGAGGAGCTGCCGGCCCGTGCGGCGTTCGGCCACGCGGCATTCGAGTACGCCGTCGCGCTGGCCGAGCGCGCGGGGGCCGGGCGGCTGCTGCTGTTCCATCACGACCCCGCCCGCGACGACGAGGCGCTCGATGCGCTGCTCGGGCGGGCCCGCGCCATGACCGCCATCCCGGTGGACGCCGCCACCGAGGGGGCGACCATCGACGTCTAGGGGCGGTCGCGGTCAGGCCGTGACGGACAGGCGCCGCGCGACCCGCCGCACCGCCACCAGGCTGCCCTTCTGCTCGTACAGGGCCAGCGCACGGCGCAGCGTGGCGCGCTCGCCGTCGGCGTCGCCCGTCACGCCCATCGCCTCCGCCAGGTCGGCGAGCGCGTCGGCCCGGGCGATCAGGTCGTCGGTGCCCTCCGCCAGCGCCACCGCCTCCCGGCAGCTCGCCACGCCGCCCGCGTCGCCGTGGCGGGCGCGCAGCTTGCCGTGCACCGACCGCCAGATGATGTGGGTCGCGACGTCCCCCTCGGCGGCGACCTCGCGACTGAACTCCACCGCCTCCTCGGCCTCGCGCAGACGCCCCGCCCGGTACCGCGCCTCGCCCAGCAGCGCGGCCACCGTCGAGACGTAGTTGCGCTCCCCCATCGCGTCGAGCGTGTCGAACGCCCACTGGAGCTCCGCCTCCGCCCCCGCCGGATCGTCGGCGAGCAGGGCGACGGGCGCGGCGTCCAGGCAGACCAGCGCGGCGTCGAGCACCCACCCGAGCTCCTCCAGGTCGGCGCGGCAGCGCCGCAGCTCGGCGCGGGCGTCGTCCAGCTCGCCCCACATGCCGCGCAGGTGCGACAACGCCCGCCGCGCCACCGCCTCGGCCTGCCGGTCGCCGGCGACGTCGCCCAGGATCTGGCGGCACCGCACCATCGCGTCGAGCGCCGGCATCGGGCCGCGCAGGCTCAGCTGGGCGATGACCGGGAGCATCCGGTTGACCAGCAGCCGGTTCCCCGCCCGGGTCGCGTACACGACGATCTCGCCGGCCGCCGTCTCCGCCTCCTCGAAGCGGCAGCCGGTGAGCCGCACGTTGAGGAGCAGGCGCCACGCCGTCGCCTGCCCCTCGTCGTCGTGGGCGGCGGCGAACGCGTCGAGCGCCGCCTGCGCCTGGGCGGCCACCTCGTCGTCGCCCGGCCCGCCGCCGGTGAGGTAGGCGAGGCGGGTGCGCTCCAGCCGCGCCACCGACGCGAGCCCCGGCGCCCCCGCCCCCGACGCGAGCTCGGCGGCGCGCCCCAGCACCGCGTCGGCGTCCTCCAGCCGCCCCGACTCCATCTCCGCCTGGCCGGCGTCGACCAGCAGCCGCGCCGCGGACGCGGGGTCCCCCGGCAGCACGTCCGCCGCCCGCCGCAGCAGATTCGCCGCCGCCGGCATGTCGCCGCGCTCGAGGGCCCGGCGACCCGCCGCGCCCAGGCGGTCGGCGGCGCGGCGCCCCAGGTCCAGGCCATGGGCGTCGAGCGGCTCCAGGTCGACCCGGAGCCGGTGCGCCTGCTCCAGGTGGTAGCCGAGCACCTCCTCCATCTCGACGGTGCGGTCGCGTGCGAGGTCGGCGGACTCGGCCCACAGGACCAGGCGCTCGTGCAGGTCGGCGCGGGTGCGCTTCAGCAGCCCGCCGTAGGTGACGTCCCGGATCATCGGGTGGGCGAAGCGGTGGTCGGCCGCGCCGTCCGGCTCCTCCAGGGCCTCCACCATCTGGCGCCCGGCGAGGGCGCGCAGGTGCTCGGGCACCGCCTTGCGCACCTCGTCGGCGGCGAGCGCCCGCACGGCCGCCGACGCGAACTCCTCCCCCGCCACCGACGCCGGCTCCAGCACCGCCCGCTGCGCGTCGGGCAGCTCGTCGACGCGGGCGGCGACCACCGCCTCCACCGACGGCGGAACCGCCAGGTCGGCCAGGTCGCCCTGCACGCGCCACCGCCCGCCGGACCGCGCGATCCGCCCCGTGTCCACCAGCATCGAGAGCAGCTGCTCCACGAACAGCGGGTTGCCCGCGGCGGCCCGGACGATGCGGTCGCGCGCGGCCTGCGGCAGCCCGCCGCCGATGAGCCCGTCCAGCAGGCCCGCCGCCTGCTCGGGCGCGAGCGGACCGAGCTCCACGTCGAGGCGGCCGCGGCCGTCCGCCAGGTCCGGCCGGCGCTCGCGCAGCCCGGTGCGGGCGGTGCCGACCAGCAGGACGGGGGCGTCGCCCTCCACCAGGTGGTCGACCAGGTCGAGCAGCGTGTCCTCGGCCCAGTGGAGGTCGTCGATCCGCACCACCAGCGGACCGCGCCTCGCGAGCCGCTCCACGAACTCGCGGACCGCCCAGAACAGCTCGGGCAGCGGGAACACCGTGTCCGACACCCCGACGAGCGACGCGATCCGCTCCTCCACGCCGGCGTCGTCGGCGGCGGCGGCGATCCGCGCGCGCACCTGCGCCACCGAGTCGTCGGCGCCGACCCCGGCCGCCTGGTGGACGACCTCCAGGATCGGCCAGAACGTGATGCCCTGGCCGTACGACAGGCACCGGCCGCGCAGGACCTGCGCCCCGTCGGCGGCGGCCGACTCGGCGATGGCGTCGGCCAGCCGGCTCTTGCCCACCCCGGCGTCGCCGGTCAGCAGCGCGAGCCGCGGGGTGCGGGTGGCGACGGCGTCGCGCAGGGAGCGGCGCAGCGCCGCCAGCTCGGCCTGGCGCCCCACCATGGGCGTGTCCATGCGCACCGGGGGCGGCGCCGCCGACACCCACGCCACCCGGTACGCGGGGACGGGCTCGGCCTTGCCCTTCAGGTCGAGTGGCGCCAGCTCCTGCGTGCCGACGGCGCCCCCGGCGAGCATCGCCGTCTCGCGGCCGATGATCACCTCCCCGGGCCCGGCCGCCTGCTCGAACCTCGCGGCCACGTTCACGGCGTCCCCGGTCACCATCCGCTGGCGCAGCGACGCGTCCCCCGCCACCAGGTGGCCGGTGTTCACGCCGATGCGCTGCTCCACCTCGACGCCGAGGTCGGAGGCGGGGGCGATGCCCCGCAGCTCCCACGCGGCGCGGACGGCGCGCAGGGCGTCGTCCTCGCGGCGGCGGTCGATGCCGAAGACCGCCATCACCGCGTCGCCCATGTACGACTCGACCACCGCGCCGTGCTGCTCCAGGATGGCCCGCGCCAGCGCGAAGTGGCGCCCCATCGCCTGGTGCAGGGCGTCGGGCGCCGGCTCGGCCCCCGGGGCGGCGACGGGCCGGGCGTCGGCGAAGACGATCGTGACGGTGCGGCGGGTCTCGCGCCCGGCCGTGGCGGCGGCGCCGGGGCCGGCAGGCGCCGTCCACGGCGGCAGCGGGTCGGTGACGGCGACGAGCCGGTACGCGGGGACGGCCCCGACCGCGGAGGCGTAGACGTCGCCCGCCGGGGCGACCTCCACGCGGCCCGCCACCTCCGCGAGGGTGGGCTCGGCCAGCAGCACCTCCAGCGGCGGCGCGGCCGCCTCCAGGCGCCCCGCCAGGTCCATCGCGTCGCCGGCGATCCAGCGGTCGCCGGCGGCCTCGCCCACCAGGACCTCGCCGGTGCAGACGCCGGTGCGGTTCACCAGCCGCACGCCCCACCGGCGCTCGAGCCGGTCGTTGAGCGTCGCCAGCACACGGCGCGTCTCGTCGGCCGCCTCCACCGCACGGCCGGCGTGGTCGTCCAGGCCGCCGTCGAGCCCGAAGACGGCGATGATCGCGTCGCCGACCACCTTCTCCACCCGTCCGCCGTGCCCCTCGAGCACCGCGCGCATCTCGTCGAAGTACCGCCCCAGCACCTCCCGGAGCGACTCGGGGTCGAGCCGCTCCCCCAGGGCGGTGGAGCCCTTCAGGTCGGAGAAGAGGACGGTCGCGCGGCGGCGCGACGAGCCGCCGCCGCCCGCCCGGTCGTCAGCTGCGGCGCGGGCGGCGGTCGGGGCGCGATGCACACCGCGACGCTGTCACCCCGGACGCCCCGTGTCCACGGCCCGCGGCGCGCCGGCCTCCCGCGCGGGAGGCCGGCGGCCGGAGCGGGTCAGCCCTTGATCCAGGGGTCCCCGGCGGGCGTGATCGCCGTGAGGGTGACCACGCCCTTCTTCAGCTCGGCGGGCTGGGCGCACGGCACGTTGGTCGGCACGCCGTTCTTGGCGCACTTACAGGCCGGAAGGATCACCGGCGGGGACGCATCGCCGCCTTGGAAGCAGATCTTGTAGAGGTTTGCGGCCTTCGTCGGGTTCTTGATCTGCAGCTTCACCGTCTTCAGGCCGCCGGCGGACCCGCCCACGCTGTTCGTGAGGTCGAACGCGACCGTCTCCGTGGTCTCGGTGTACCCGGAGCAGTCGACGGCGGGCGCGTCGGGGGCCCCGAGGCTCACCCGGATGCGGTCGCCGGTCGTCGCGAGACCCGACACCGACGCGGTCGAGGCGCCGGTCGACGTGCTGGCGGTGCAGAGGCCGCTCGGGCACGGCACGCACGACCCGATCGCCGCCAGCACCGGCTTCGGCGTCACCAGGGTCAGGTCGTTCCCGGTGCCGTTGAAGTCGTTGGACTGCTTCGCCGCGAGCGCGAACTGGTAGCTCGAGCCGGTGGCGGTGCAGGGCACGACCGCCGCGAACCGCACGAACGCCGAGTCTCCCGGCGCGACGGAGAGGTCACGGAGCTTGATGACGTTGCCGGCCACCGTCGCGCTGCCGCCCGACGGCGTCACCAGCACGACCGACCCCGCCTGCACTGCGGCGCCCGCGGGCAGCGTGATGTTGGCCGAGCCCAGGCGCTGGGTCTTGGTGTCGTTCCGGAGGCGGATCCCAACGGCGGAGGTGCCGCCGACGGAGGTGGTCGCCTGGGTGGTGGTCGCGGCGGCCGACGGCGGTGCCGAGATGAACGCGCTGTACGGCTTGTTCGACGAGCCGCCGGCGAGGGCCGCGCCGACGCCGACGAGGGTCATCACGACGATCGCCGATGTGATCGCGAGCCGCCGCCAGCGACGGCGCATTACGGTTTCCGCGGAAGACGTCACGAGTCGTGTCCTTTGTGCAGGGGCGCCCGGTCCGTGGGCGGGAGATCCGGCGGCACGCCACGGTATGGCAGTCGCGGCGCGGCTGTCCATCCGCCGAAAGTCGAGGACCGCCGTGCTCGGCACCCCATGCCGCCCGGCCCCGGGGGCGGGCCCCCGGGGTGCGCTCGCGGTCGGCGCACCGGCGGGACGGGAACGGAGAGGGAGGGATTCGAACCCTCGAATCAGGTTGACCCCGATTAACCGCTTAGCAGGCGGTTGCCTTCAGCCACTCGGCCACCTCTCCCGGGCGGCCGTACTGTAGCGGTCCCCGCGCCCGCGGCCGGAGCCCCGCGGCGCCCGGGCGGGCAAGTCCGCGGGGTCGGATGCCGAAACCATCCACATGGGGTCCGTCTCCACCCGCACGCGTGCCGGCATCGTCGCGGCGGCGGTCGTCGCGGTGGTCGCGGCCACCGCCGCCCCCGCGCCCGCCGACCTCTGGCTGACGAACGCCGCGGAGCTGGCCTGCGCCGCGGCGCTGGGGTTGCGCGCGTTCCTGCGTCCCCACCACCGCATGGTGTGGGGACTGCTGTGCGTCGCCCTCCTCGCCTGGACGGTGGGGGACGCGATCTACACGGCCGACCCGGACCTGCCGGTGCCGTCGATCGCCGACGTGGGGTGGCTGGCGTTCTACCCGCCGGCGGCCGCCGCGCTGGTGATCCTCATCGCGGCGCGCTCGCGGGGGCTCAGCGCCGCCGTGTGGCTGGACGGCGTGATCGCCGGACTCGCGACGGCGGCGGTGGGTGTGGCGGCCGTGGTGCAGCCGGTCGCCGACAGCGCATCGGGCGGGACGCTCGCCACGGGGGTCAACCTGGCCTACCCCGTCGGCGACATCGCCCTGCTGGCGCTGGTGGCCCTGGGCCTGTCGGTGTGCGGCCGCGCGGACCGGCCACTGCTGGTGCTGGGCGTCGGGATCGGTCTGTCGGCGGTCGCCGACAGCGTCTACCTGGCGCTGTACGCGCGGGGCGCGTGGCCGGACGGCACGGTGCTCGACGCGCTGTGGCCGGCCGCGACCATCGTGATCGCGCTGGCCGCCTGGATGGAGCATCCAGCGACGGTGCCGGCCAGCGCGCGCGGGCTGCGCCAGATCGCGATCCCCGCCGGCGGCGGGCTGCTGGCCCTGGCGGTGCTGGTGGCGGCCGAGGTGGTGGACGTGTCGCCGGTGGCCGCGCTGCTGGCCGTCGGCGCCCTGCTGCTGGGGCTCGCCCGGTTCGCGCTGACGTTCCACGAGAAGGAGCGCGCGCTGGCCGGGCTCCATCTGCGCGCGACGACCGACCCGCTCACCAACCTGCCGAACCACCGCGAGTTCCACGAGCGGCTGGCGGCCGAGGTGGAGCGGGCCCGCCGCCACGGCCGCGACCTGTCGGTGGTGGTGCTCGACCTCGACCATTTCAAGCTGGTGAACGACACGTACGGGCACCCGACGGGCGACCGCGCGCTGATCCACGTGGCCGACACGCTGCGCGCGGTGGTGCGCCCGGGCGACACGCTCGCCCGGATCGGCGGCGAGGAGTTCGGCTGGGTGCTCCCCGAGACGAGCGCCCTGGAGGCGTGGCAGGCCACGGAGCGCGCCCGCCGCCTGCTGCTCGCGTCGCCCGTGCCGCGCGCCGGCACGCTCGACTTCTCGGCCGGCGTGTGCGACCTGGAGCATGTGGCGCCGCCCCTCGGCGGCGCGGAGCTGGTGCGCCTGGCCGACGGGGCGCTGTACTGGGCGAAGCGCAACGGGCGGGGCGTGACGTTCCGCTACAGCCCCGCCGTGGTGACGGCGCTCACGGCCGAGGAGATGGCCCGCTCGGCGGTGCGCGAGCAGAGCCTGGCGACGGTGCGCGCGCTGGCCCGCACGGTCGACGCGCGCGACCCGCACACGCATGAGCACTCGGAGCGCGTCGCCGCCCTGGCGGTCGCGATCGCCAGGGACCTCGGGTGGTCGGACCCCCAGGCGGCGCTGCTGCACGAGGCCGCGCTGGTGCACGACATCGGGAAGATCGGCGTCCCGGACGAGGTGCTGCTGAAGCCGGGGCCGCTGACGCCCCAGGAGCGGGCGCTGATCGAGGCGCACGCCGCCGCCGGCGCCCGCATCGTGGCGGGGGCGCTGACGGAGGCGCAGGTCGGCTGGATCCGCTGGCACCACGAGCGGGTGGACGGCACCGGCTACCCGGACGGCCTGACGGAGCCGGCGATCCCGGAGGGCGCCCGCATCCTCGCCGTGGCGGACGCGTTCGACGCGATGACCGCCGCCCGCAGCTACCGCCGCCAGCTCCCCGCCGACGACGCCCTCGACGAGTGCCGCGCCTCCGCAGGCACCCAGTTCTGGGCCCCCGCGGTGGACGCCCTCGCCCGCGTCGCCCCCGACCAGCCCCGCCCGGTGCCCGCCACCGGCTGACCCCGCCGCCCGGCCCGTATCGTGGCCCTGGTCACGCCCGCGGAGGGGTGGCAGAGCGGTCGAATGCGGCGCTCTTGAAAAGCGCTGACCGGCCAACACCGGTCCGTGGGTTCGAATCCCACCCCCTCCGCTCATAGGTCCCGCCGGACGACCCACTCGCTTTGTCGCAGGGCTCGAGCCGCCAGAGCCGCCATCTGGGTCCACCCTGGCGCGTGCGGCCGGGCCGACTCGCCCCGCCATGCGCCCGCGCATCGGCGGGGCGCTCCGCCGCTCGGCGGTGGGGCCGGCCGTCTACGCGCGCCCGCCGGCAGTCGTCCACGCGGTGGGGCTTGACCGGTTGGAACGTCGGGAGCGAGGATGCTGCGCGATTCCTGTGGCCGTCGCAGGATGTCGAGGTTAGGATGATGTTCGTGGCCGCCATCGAGCGGATCGGGTCGATGAACCCGGGGACATGAGTCCGTCGGCCGCGCTCGACCATCAGCCGCCGTCCGCCGCCGTCGCGGATCGTCCGGTCGTGCCGCCCGGCGCCGCACCGCTGACCGGGCTGCTCGGCCTACAGCAGAGCATCGGGAACGCCGCCGTCGCCCGCATGATGTCCGAGCGGCCGCGGGCGCCCGGCGGCGCTGCCGCCGCCCATGCCCCGCTGACCCTCCGGGGCAGCGGAACGCCGACGCTCGCACGCGAGGGCGACCCCGGCGGTGGGGCTCCTGCGCCCGCCGCTCCGCCCGCTCCGGCCACTCCGACCGCTCCGGCCGCCGCCCCGGCCGCGCCGTCGGGCCCTGACCCGGCGGACACGGCGACGCCGACGCTCCCCTTCGAGGGCGACTTTCAGTTCGACCTGAACTCCCAGGAGCACGTCTTCCCGATCGAGCTGCCTGACCTGCGCGAGCTCGAGATCGGCGTGGGCAAGCTCTCCACGGGCCCGATCCCGCTTGGCGAGAGCGGCATCAACGCGGAGCTCGAGGTCGGCTCACGGAGTCCACTCACGCTCAAGGAGTCGTCGCTCATCCTCACGCCCGTCGGCGTCAACATCGCGGCATCCGTGATCAAGGAGAAGCGCGAGACGAAGGAGGCCGTCACCAGCGGCCTCGGCACCGAGGGCGCGGTGATCGGAGGGATTGCCGGCGGGTTCGTCGGCGGGCTGGTGGGGCACCCCCTCGCCGGCGCCGAGAAGGGCGGCGCGATCGGCGGGGGGCTCGGGGAGTCCCTCGCCCATGTGTTCGTCGGCGAGCAGACCCTCAAGGCCACACTCACGTCGGGCGGCGTCAAGGCCCGCTTCGTCCTCGGCTACGCCCCCTTCCTGAAACTGCTCCTCGGGGTCCCCATCGTCGATGAGCTCATCAACCTAGAGGCGAAGCTCCAGACCGAGCTCGACCTCATCATGGCCCCGTTCTTCACCCTCGCCGGGAGTTCCATCGAGCTGCACTTCACCGACGGCAAGCTGTCACGCAGCGCGTTCACGCTGAAGGCGGAGGCTGGGATCGACGCCGGCCTGCGGGCATTCGGGCAGCTCAGCGCCGGGGTCACGATCCTGCGGGTGCTCTCCGGCGACGAGCCGAAGGAGAACCTGGGCGACGAGGGGCTCGCGACATTCGATCTCCTCTCGACCGGCGTCTTCCCGATCATCGATCCGCCGTTCATGGGTCGCCTCAGCGCGGCGGCCGAGTTCGGCTTCACGAAGGAGTCGCCGCTCGAAATGAAGTCGAAGCGGATCGACGGTAAGGATGAGGAGATCTCGAAGATCCTCACGGACGGTATGAAGGGCCACCTCGGCGACGCGATCGGCTCGAAGAAGAAGCCGGCCCCGCCCGAGGGCGACGACCGGCTCCACACGGGCACCGTCGACGATCCGGTACCGATGATCTGGGTGAAGGACCCGAAGCTCTACCCGCGGACGATCACGCGCGACATCAACGGGAAGTCGCAGCGGATCCACGCCTTCCCGCACGAGCACTACCCGCCGGACGACTTCGAGGCCGGGGTCGACGGCGAGTGGTGGCCGCATGAAGGCAAGATCCTCAAGAAGACCGGGCAGCAGGACCGCGGCGACGGGGCCCCGGAGTTCCGCGACCACCTCGAGACGCACGGCGTCCGGATGGACGGCAGTTGGCAGATGGACCACGTCCAGGACATCCAGTTCGGCGGCGTCGACTCCTTCTCCAACCTCTGGGTCTTCGAGGGCCCGGCCAACATGACCGCCGGCACCCTGCACGCGCAGCAGACGGTGCCCTGGCGCGATCCCGCCGCCCCCGGCCAGCGCCTCGGCGTGCGGGTGAGCGCCACCCCGCCCGGCACCGTGTTCGTGATCAAGGCGGTGCGGCCGGGTCTCGACTGACGAACGGTCCGGGCGAGCCCTGCCCCACGGCGCGGTCCGTGGAATCAAACCATCGAGCTCGAGCGGCCAGCGGGCGGCGGTGGGGATCCAAGGCGTGGAGCGGCCTTGCCCGGCTCGGGGTCGCTGCCCGACGGCGCTGCGGGACATCCTTGTCGGACTCTCCCGCCTGGTCTCCCGCGCCGGGAGCGAATGTGGCGCTTTGCAGCGCTGACTTGCGCGACTCGCGCCATCTTGAAAACCGTTGGCCGGGTCACACCGGCTCGTGGGTTCGAATCCCACCCCCTCCGTTCGTCCGGCCGATCGATCCGTCACGGTTCCCGCGACGACGGCCCGGGGGAGTACTCCTGGTCGGCAAGGACCGCCCCGAAGATCACGAGGTCGTCGGCGCCGACCACATGCGTGGAGTGGCCTCTGCCCCGGGTGTCGTCCAGAAAGAGCACGTCGCCCGCCGAGAGGCGGCGACATTCACCGTCGCTCACGGTCACGTCGATGGCGCCACGCAGCACGCAGAACACCTGGCGTTGAGGCGAGGCGTGCGGAATCTCGCCGCCCCATCCGGGGGCCGCGCCGAAGAACAACGTGCCTGCCGAGGGCTCGAACGTACCGACCATCGCCGGCGCGGCCGGCGGTGCGAAGTCCCGCTCCTCGAGATCGAGGCCGCAATCCTCGAAATGGGACTCCCCGTCGGGGTCGTCGTACATCCGGACGTAGTCGACGCGCATCGGATCCCCTTAGTCGGCGTGGAGCCTGCGATCACTGCCGCAGGGTCGCGGCGAGGGTGGCCGCCGGGCTGCCCATCCGCAACATCGCGTCGCTCAGGGCTGTCGAGATCTCCTCTGGTCCGGCGTCTGTCGATCGTGTGCCGGTGCGAGGTTCAGGTTCAACTTCAAACGCGCGAGGCCCGTCCGTCCAGTCGAGCCCCGCGGCTCGCCCGCGGCCAAGTGGTCGTCGGGCAGCCGGGCCGCCCCGAGCAGGGCGACGACGTCCCGGGCGGCACGCGGCCGCTCGCGGGCCTCGGCCAACCCCCGGCCGCCTGCCGAGGCTATTGGATGCGGACGTTCCGGCCTGCACCGCCGATCAGGACGTCGAGGCCGCGGCCGCCGATCAGGCGGTCGGCGCCGGGTCCGCCCACGAGGCGATCCGGCCCGAGTCCACCCAGCAGGCGGTCGGGGCCGGCCCCGCCGACGAGGACGTCGCGACCTTCGCCGCCCCGCAGGAGGTCGGCCCCCGGGCCGCCGCAGAGGACGTCGGCGCCGCCCAGGCCGTCGACCACGTCGTCACCGCCCAAGCCGGCGATCACGTCGGGGCCCGCGGTTCCCTGCAGTCGGTCCGGGCCAGCCGTGCCGGTGACGGTTGCGAGTCGTCCGGCACACAGCGGCGCGGCGGCGGTGCCTCCGCCCGGCGCTCCGCCCGGCCCGGCGACGATCACGGTCCCTGTCGTCGCGCGGGCCTCGCCGCTCGGAAGGGTGCCGGTGAGCGTCACCGCGTAGGTGCCTGGTGCTGTGCCCGGCGGGACGGGTACCGATACCGTCACGGATGTCGTGCTGTCACCCTGGGGTGCGAGCGTCGGGACGTTCGTGACGGCGGTGGTACCGGGAACCGTGGTCGTGGTCCTGAGCGCGAAGTTGATGCCGGGACGCGTGGGCCCCGTCAGCTTGGCGGAGACCGGGATGACCGCCGTCTGCCCCGGCTGCACGGTGACCGCCGCCGGGGTCAGGAAGCCGAAGTCGTTGAAGTCGAAGACGCCGATGGAGCCGCTCTCGTCCGAGCAGATCGTGAGGTCCGCCTGGAAGACCTGCGTCAGGCTGTCGCCGCAGGTCACGGGGCGTGTGGCCGGCGCGTCCGCGAGGACACCGCGTGATCCGATGCGCCATGAGACGAAGACGGTTCTCCCGTTGGGCGACCCGTCGGGAAGGAGCGGGCGTGTGATCGGCACCCGCGCGCCGACCAGCTTGCCGGGGGTGTAGGTGCGGGCGTCCGAGATGTAGCCGGCCCACTTGAGACCGGGACCGGGCGGGTCGAGTCGCGTCAGCTCGGCCGTATATGACGGGCTCGCGGTGAAGGGCTGGTGCCCGCCGAGGCTGGAAAGGCCGTCGGTCGCGAAGGCCGCCGGCAGCGCGAACCGGGCGTCGATCTTGAAGCCCAGCAGAACCTGCCCCGTCCCGGTCGCGTTCGACTCGAGGCCGCTGGAGCCGAGCCCGCAGTCGGGATTGCCGGCCTGGGAGCCGCATCCGTCGAGGACGATGTCGATGTCCCCGATCGAGCCGAGCTGGCGGAGGTCGTAGGCCCGTATCTGTGCGCAACCGCTCAGCGCGACGGCGGCGCCGATGAGGAGCGCCGCGACGGCGAGGTGATGATGGCGGCGTCGCCTGGTGCGTGGAGTCGTCGGGGCGCGCCGGAGCATGGCATAACCTGTCGTCGAGGTGTGCGGCGGATCCTCCGTTCGCGTGATGGGCCGAGTCAAGAGAATGGTGTCGACCAGCGGTGGTCTGCTCGATATCCGCAAGCGGGCTCGGCGGTTTCGATGCACGTTGGCGCGGATGTCTCCGAGGGCCGCCGGGACCGGTCGGCGCACAGCACCTGCTGGAGGATCCCGACGTGGTGATCCGGGGCGACCGGGTCCTCCACGTCCGCGATCCCGTGCGTCGGTGACGCATCGGGTGCGCGTCCGCCGTGGAAATGGGGTCCTCCCCCGATTGACGTGTGCCCCCGGGGTTCGTGAGCCTCGGGGGCACGTTGATGAGAGAACGCCGAGGCGCCGACCACCCGCCCGGGCGCTGAGGGGGCGGGATGGAACTGGAACTCATCGTCCTCGGGGCGGCGCTCCTGGCCGCCGGGCTGTTCGCCCGGGTGGGCCGGCGGCTCGGCCTGCCGACGATCCCGTTCTTCATCGCCGCCGGCATCACCGTGGGCCCGCACACCCCCGGGGTCGTCCTGCTCGACGAGCCGGAGGCGCTGGAGACGCTCGCGATCGTGGGGCTCGTGCTGCTGCTGTTCCACCTCGGCCTGGAGTTCTCCGTCACCGAGCTGGTGGAGGGCGGACGTCAGCTCCTCCTGACCGGCGGCGCGTACATCGGCCTGAACTTCGGCGCGGGCATCGCGCTGGGTCTGCTGCTCGGGTGGGGCACCGGCGAGGTGCTGATCATCGCCGGGATGATCGGCACGTCCTCCACGGCCATCGTCACGAAGCTGATGATCGAGCTGCGCCGGCTCGGCAACGACGAGAGCGGGATGATCCTCGGGATCATCGTCGTCGAGGACGTGTTCCTCGCGTTCTACCTCGCCCTGCTCCAGCCGATCCTGACCGACCAGCAGGGCGCCGCCGCCATCGCCGTCTCGGCGGGCACCGCGTTCGCGTTCCTGCTCGGGCTCTTCGTCCTGGCGCGGTGGGGCGCCCGGCTCGTGCGGCCGCTGCTCGACACCGACGACTCGGAGCTGAGCGTCATCCTGGTCGTGGGCTTCGGCGTCTTCGTCGCCGGGTTCGCGGAGGTCGCCGGGGCCTCTGACGCCATCGGCGCCCTGCTCGCCGGGATGGTGGTCGCCGGGGCGGGCCTGACCCAGCGGGTCGGCCGGCTCATCGTGCCGCTCCGCGACGTGTTCGCCGCCGTCTTCTTCTTCTGGTTCGGGCTCACGATCGCCCCCAGCGACATGGGTGCGATCGCCCTGCCGGTGGCCCTCGCGGTGGTCGTGACCATCACGTTCAACGTCATCGCGGGTGTCGTCGCGGCGCGCATCTACGGCTACGGCCGGCTCGCCGCCGCCAACACCGCCTTCATGCTCGTGAGCCGCGGCGAGTTCGAGCTGATCCTCGCCTCCCTGGCCGTCGCCGCCGGCCTCGACGCGCGGGTGGCGCCCTTCGCCGCGCTCTACGTGCTCGTGCTGTCGATCCTGTCGCCGCTGCTGTCCGCCCGGTCCCTTCGGCTCTCGCGCCTGCTGCCGCGGCGGCTCTTCGCACGGCCACAGGTCGCCGGCGGCCGGGGGCCGTAGGCCGGTCGTCGCGCGAACGGGCGGGCGGCGGGCGGCGGCGAGGGCGCGGGGCCGTGACGGCCGCGCGCCCCCGCCGGGCGGGTCAGGAGTCGCAGCGGAAGGCGAACGCCGCGGACTGCGGCCGCTCCAGGTGACCGGCGTCCTTCATGATCGGCGGGACCTCGGGGTCGGAGACGAAGGCCTGCCAGCCCGCCTCGTCCCAGTCGAACACGGCCCAGATGCGGTCCTCGACGTTCGGGTCCTGGAACGTCATCACGCCCCGGCACCCGTGCTCCCTGCGCTTCTCGGCGCCGGGGCCGGAGAAGATGGCGCGGAAGCGGTCCAGATCCTCGTAGCGCGTCGTCGCGAGCACCATGATGGTCTCCTCGTCCTCGATGTGGGGTGGGTCGTGCGGGACCGGCGTCAGCCGGCGAGGGTGGGCGTCCCGACGGGACGCTCCCGGGGGTCGATGGCGCCGAGGTCCTCGACCACCTCGAAACGCCCCGCCCGGCAGCGGGCGATGTACATGTTCATGCGCGCGTGGTGCTGTCCGGGCACCATCGCCGCAGGGCCGCCCGGACCGTCGGCGATCGAGGTCCGGTCGAGGGCGGCGACCACGTCGTCCTGGTCGAGCGAGCCGGCCTCCGTCACCGCGGCGGCCCACAGCCGCAGCCCGCGGTACAGGCCCGAGCACGCGCTGCCGCCCGTGAACATGGCGTCGCCCGGGTAGAGCGCGTCGTACTGGGCCAGGAGCTTCCGGCTGAACGGGTCGCCGACGGCCTGGTAGTAGTCGAGGCAGCTGAACAACCCCTCGACGTGCGCCGCCGGCACCATGTTGAGGAAGTTCTCGTCGAAGTAGGTGCACACCAGGTGGCCGCCGCGGGCCTGGAACCCGGCGTCGTGGAGCTCCCGGAGGAACGGCGTGACGCCGGGCGGGACGATGGTGTTGAACACCACGTCCGCGCCGCTCGCGGCGATGCGATCGACGGTTGCCGCGTAGTCCATGTGGTCGAGGGGGTGGTACTCCTCGCCCACGATCGACCCGCCGTTCGCGGTGACCGCGTCCCGGACCCGCCCGTTCAGCACGTGCGGCCAGATGTAGTCGGCGGACGGCAGGTAGAACGTCCGCGCTCCCGTCTCCCGCATCAGCCACGGGATGAACGGGTCGACCTGCTGCGCCGGCACCGGGCCGGTGCAGAAGATGAGCGGGTCGGCCTCCTGCCCCTCGTACTGCTCGGGGTAGATGTAGAGGGTCCGGCCATCCGTCACGGCCGGGCCCTTGATGGCCTGGCGGGTGGAGCTGTAGATCCCGCCGAGGAGGACGTCCACGCGATCCTCCCCCACCAGCTTCGCGGCCTTCGCCGCCGCGACCGCGTCGTCGGTGGCGCCGTCCTCGATGATCAGCCGGACGCTCCGCCCCAGCAGGCCGCCGCGGGCATTGATGTCGCCGACGACCATCCTTGCCACGTTCGCGTTGGCCAGCCCCACGAACGAGAGCGGGCCGGTCTGGTCGGCGATGACCCCCACGGTGATGGGGCCATCGCCCTCCGTCGTCCTCACCATGTCTCCTCCCTCCTGCGGCGCCCCGCCGTTGCGGCCGCGCCTCGAGTTGGGGGATGCTCACCCGGCCGGGCGGGTCGAGACATCGGGAGGACGCCCTATCTCCGGCCCCCAACTCCGGCTCGCCGAGCTCGTCGCCACGCTCGCGCTGGCCCAGGACAACGCCTTCGGGCAGCCGCTCGAGTCGCAGCTGCGCTCGTGTCTGCTCGCGTCGTGGATGTGCGAGGAGGCGAGGTTCGACGCGGAGGTCGGCGAGACCGTCTACTGGGTCGCGCTGCTGCGCTACATCGGCTGCACCGGCCACGCCCACGAGGTCGCCACCCTCTTCGGGGACGAGATCCCCATCCGGGGCCGCACGCTGATCCACGACGCCGGCGACCCGGCCGAGGTGATGGGCGACGTCGTCGCGTTCGCCACCGCGGGCCGCACGCCGGACGAGCGCGACGAGATCGTCCTCCGGATCCGGGAGACGGGCCACGCGTGGGCGGTGCACAACTTCACGTCCGGCTGCGAGGTGGCCGACATGATCGTGTCCCGCCTCGACGTGGACCCCGCCGTCCGGGAGGCCCTCGACTTCACCTTCGAGCGCTGGAACGGCACGGGCTTCCCCGGCCACCGCGGCGGCGAGGCCATCCCCCTCCCGATGCGCGTCGTCCACGTGAGCCACGACATGGAGGCGATCGCCCGGACCCGCTCCCCGGCGGATGCCGTCGCCGCGGCGCGCGACCGCCGCGACCGCACGTACGACCCGGACCTGGCCGACCTGTTCGCCGAGCACGGCGCGGCGTGGTTCGACCGCCTCGCGCGCACCGAGCCGTGGGACGCCGTGCTGGCCCTCGAGCCCGAGCCGCACCGCATGCTGGCCGGCGAGGAGCTCGACGACGCCCTGCTGGTCGTCGCCGACTTCATCGACCTGAAGTCGCCCTGGTCCGGGGGGCACGCCCGCCGCTGCGCGAAGCTCGCCGCCGACGCCGCCCGTGTGCTGGGCTTCACCGAGGACGGCGTGACCACCCTCCGCCGCGCCGCCCTCGTCCACGACGCGGGGACCACCGGCGTGTCCAACGCCATCCTCGACAAGCCCGGCCCGCTCACGCGATCCGAGTTCGACCGGGTCGAGCTCCACACGATGCTCACGGAGCAGATGCTGCGGCGCTCGCCCGCGCTGGCGGCGCTGAACCCCGTGGCCGCCGGGCACCACGAGCGGTGCGACGGGTCGGGCTACCACCGCCGCACGCGGTCGGCGGCGGGCGACGCCGGGGCGTGCGTCCTGGCCGCGACGGAGGTCTACGTGGGCCTCACCACCGACCGGGCGGACCGGCCCGCGTTCGCCGACGACGACGCCGCCGCCGAGCTGCGCCGCCTCGAGGCGGAGGGCCTGCTGGAGCCGCGAGCGACCCGCGCGGTGCTGGTGGCCGCCGGCCACGGCGAGCCGGCGGGCCGGGTCCGGCGCCGCCCCCAGCACCCCGCCGGCCTCTCGCCGCGGGAGGTCGAGGTGCTGCGCCTCGCCGCCCGGGGCCTCACGACACGCGAGATCGCGGACGACCTGGTGATCTCACCGAAGACGGTCGACCACCACATCCAGCACATCTACCCCAAGATCGGCGTCTCCACGCGCGCCGCGGCGGCGCTGTGGGCCATCCAGAACGAGGTGGTGCGCTAGGGCGAGCCGGCCCGGCCGGCCGAGTTCAGGTCGATCGCCGCGCGGACGAGGGCCCGGAACGCGTCCGCATCGACCTCCTCGCCTTCGCCGATGTCGATCGCCCGGCGGACGTTGCCGTCCAGGCTGGAGTTGAAGAGCCCGGCGGGGTCCTCGAGGGACGCCCCTTTGGCGAAGGTGAGCTTCACCTTGTCCTTGTACGACTCGCCGGTGCAGATGATCCCGTCGTGCTCCCAGACGGGGGTGCCCTTCCACTTCCACGTCTCCACGACGTCGGGATCCTCCTCGTGGATGAGCCCGCGCATCCGCGCCAGCGTGTCGCCGCGCCAATCGGCGAGCCCGGCGACCCGCTCGTCGATCAGCTCTGATGCCGGCCGCTCCGATCCGCTCATGTCGCCTCCCGGTCCGCTCGACCGCCGATCCTACGGCCCCGGCGCGCCCGCCACCGCCGCCGTTCACCCGGGTGGTCACCGTGAGCCGGGCGGGCGGGACCGCGGGGGTGCAGAGGATCCCGGGGCATGTTCTTCCGCGTCGACACCGTCGTGCTCTGGATCCTCGTCTTCGCGCTCATGCTGGGCGCGACGGCCCTGGGGCTCCTGGCGGGACGGCTGCTGCGCCGCCACTCCGACGGCCTCCGGGAGCCCATCGGGGTGGTCCAGGGCGCGCTGCTCGGGTTCGTCGCGCTGATCCTGGCCTTCGGGCTGAGCCTCGCCGTCGGGCGCTACGAGACCCGGAGGGCCGCCACGGTCGACGAGGCCAACGCGATCGGGACGACCTACCTGCGCGCCCAGACGCTGCTGGAGCCGCAGCGCTCAGCGTCCCTCGCGCTGCTGCGGCCCTACACCGACGCGACCATCCGCCTGTCCCACGAGCCGCCCGGCTCCGCCGGGTTCCGGCGCACCCTGGCCGAGGCCGGGGTCATGCAACGGCGCCTCTGGGCGCTCGCCGGGGAGGCGCTCGACCGCAGCCCGGACGCCAGCGCGCCGCGACTGTACGTCGAGACGCTCAACGAGACCTTCGACGCGCTCAGCACCCGCGCCGCCGCGCTCGACAACCGGGTCCCCGGCCCCGTCCTGGCCGTGGAGGTCGGGGGCGCCGCGGCGTCCCTCTTCCTGCTGGCCCTGTACCTGGCGTTCGTGGGGCGCGGCACCACCACCGTCGTGGCCGCCGCGGCCCTCGTCGCCCTGCTGCTGCTCATCACGTTCGACCTGGACCGCCCCGTTCGCGGGCTCATCACGGTGCCCGACACGCCCCTCGTGGCGGCGCGGGCGGAGATGGCCCTCCCGCCCGCGGCGGCCGCGCCCGCCCCGCCGTGACGCCGCCGAGGCTCACCCCATCGGGACGATGGCGGCGCAGGACGTTCGTCTTAGTCTCGGCCAGGCCGCGGCGGGATCGCGGCCGGACGGCCGGACCACCTGGGAGCACGTGATGTCACCACTGCACAGCGGCGCCGACGGCGGCGCGCACCTCTCCGTCAACCCCGTCTTCGCCCGGACGGGCGAGCGCGAGGCCGTCCCGAAGTACCGGATGCGCGAGGCGCCGATGCAGCCGAGCACGGCGTACCAGATCGTCCACGACGAGGTGTCGATGGACGGCAACGCCCGCTTCAACCTGGCGACGTTCGTGACCACCTGGATGGAGGACGAGGCGACGCGCCTCATGACCGAGTCCTTCCAGAAGAACATGATCGACAAGGACGAGTACCCGCAGACCGCCGAGATCGAGAAGCGGTGCGTCGCGATGCTCGCCGACCTCTGGAACGCGCCCGACGCGGAGAACGCGGTCGGCACCTCGGCGATCGGCTCGTCGGAGGCCTGCATGCTCGCCGGCATGGCCCTCAAGCGCCGCTGGCAGGTGGCGCGCAAGGCCGCCGGGAAGCCTGCCGACGCGCCCAACATCGTGTTCGGCTCGAACGTCCAGGTCGTGTGGGAGAAGTTCGCCCGGTACTGGGAGGTCGAGCCCCGGTACGTCCCGGTCGAGGGCGACGTGTTCCACCTCACGCCCGACCGGATGACCGACTACATCGACGAGAACACGATCGGCGTGGTCGCGATCCTGGGGTCCACCTACGACGGCTCCTACGAGCCGGTCAGCGAGATCGCCGCCGCCCTCGACGCGCTCGCCGACGGCGGCGGCCCGGACGTCCCGCTCCACATCGACGGGGCCTCCGGCGGCTTCGTGGCGCCGTTCATCCAGAAGGACATGCCGGCGTGGGACTTCCGCCTGCCGCGGGTGGCGAGCATCTCCGCCTCGGGCCACAAGTACGGGCTCGTCTACCCGGGCGTCGGCTGGGTGCTGTGGCGCGAGGCCGCCAACGTCCCGGAGGACCTGATCTTCCACGTCAACTACCTGGGCGGCGACATGCCGACCCTCGCGCTCAACTTCTCGCGCCCCGGCTCCCAGGTGGTGGCCCAGTACTACAACTTCCTCCGCCTCGGGCTGGAGGGCTACCGGCTGGTGCACCAGACCTGCCAGGACGTCGCGCTGCACATGTCGTCGGCGATCGAGGCGACCGGGCGGTTCCGGCTGATCACCCGCGGCGACGAGCTGCCCCTCTTCGCGTTCGCGCTCAACGAGGACGAGAAGCGCTTCACGGTCTACGACCTGTCGGCGAAGCTGCGCGAGTGGGGCTGGCAGGTGCCGGCGTACACGATGCCGCCGAACCGCGAGGACCTCTCCATCCTGCGCGTCGTGGTGCGCAACGGGCTCAGCCACGACATGGCCGACATGTTCCTGGAGGACCTCCAGAAGGCCCTCGCCTGGTTCGACGACCTCGACGCCCCCATGCCGCACGCCCGGGAGACCCCCACGGCCTTCGCACACTAGGTGGAGGCGGTCGATCAGCGGGCCGGCGTCGCCGGCCCGCGGCGCCTGCGCAAGGGCCGCAACCTGCTGACCGCCCGGATGGCGGGGCGGATCATCCGGACGGAGCGCACCTTCTGGGCGCCGCACCGCATCGGGTGGTGGACGGGCGCGCTCTTCGCGGTGGGCTCCACCCTGTTCCTGGTGCCGTCGCTGCCGGCGGCGCCGGAGGTGGCGTCGGTCGAGGCGATCGCGATCACCTACTTCATCGGGTCGATCTTCTTCACCGCCGCCGGCTACACGTGCTACCTGGAGGTGCTGAACGCCGACCGCGAGCACCGCCCCGGCGAGACCGGCACGCGCTGGTTCGGATGGGAGCCCGGGGAGGCCGGGTTCTGGGCGGCCACCATCCAGTCGATCGGGACCCTGTGCTTCAACGTCAGCACCCTGCTGGCGATCTGGGACGTCTTCGGCGCCCGCGGCGAGGACCTGCTGGTGTGGGCGCCCGACGCCTACGGCTCCATCTGCTTCCTCGTGGCGAGCTGGATCGCGGTGCGCGAGGTCTGCGGCGGCGGCCGACCGTGGTGGACGCCCCGGCGCCACGAATGGCAGGTCGCGTGGCTCAACATGCTCGGCTCGGTGGCGTTCGGCGCGTCGGCCGTCGCCGCCTACGTGGTGCAGGACACCGGCGAGTTGCGCAACGCCGCCCTTGCGACGTCCGGGACCCTCGTCGGGGCGATCTGCTTCCTGGCGGGGGCGATCCTGCTGATGCCGGAGGCCGCCGTCGACGAGGACCACGATTGGCTCGACGCCCGCCTGGAGGCCGCCCGCGACGCGGTCACGTGAACGCGTTGACCGACCGCGCCACGACCAGGGTGAACAGCGCCAGCGCCACCGTCGCCTGGACCAGCATCGTGTACTTGGCCCGGTGCGTCAGCGGCATCACGTCGGTGGGGCTGAACGCCGTCGCGTTGGTGAAGCCGAGGTGCAGGTAGTCCATGAACACGGGCCGCCAGCCGGGCGGCATGACCTCGGGACTCAGCTGCTGGGTGAACGCGAAGTCCGGGGGGCCGGCGCGGCCCTGCCCGCGCGCCAGCGGGCCGCCCGCATCCATCAGCCAGTAGAGGAGCCCGAACGAGAGGTTGTTCCCGAGCCACACGACCACGGCGGCGGCGAGGAGGGGACCGGCCTCGTTCGCGACCCCGGTTCCCTCGATCAGGTCCTTGGTGAGCACGCCCGTCCCGTAGAGGGCCGAGAGGGCCAGCAGCGACACGATGACGAGCGCCACGCGGTGGCGGCGGCGGGCCTCGATGCCGCTGCTCGGGTTCACGGTGACCAGGGCGACGACCAGGATCGCCTCCAGCACTGGGACCAGCCACGGCATCCGCACGACCTGGGTCGTCCCCGGCAACCAGAGGTGCACGGTGATGTGGGCGACCATGAACAGCAGCACCGCGAGCACCGGCGGCCAACGCGACTCGCCGATCGCGGACACGTCGTCCGCGCGGCGGACGTCCCCGATCAGGCGGGGCCCCCGCCCTCATCGGGCCGGCGGGCCACGGCGAACAGCTTGCAGTAGTCGTAGACGAAGCCGTCGGGGCCGGCGGCCTCCCGCAGCGCCGCCTCGATGCGCTGGTCGAGCTCGCTGAACCCGCCCGGCGGGTTGCCCAGCAGGTGCCCGGCCACCGCGCGGGTGCGGGCCATGAACGCGTCGGGGTGGGTGGCGCGCCGGCGCCGCTCGATCCACACGTCGAGCGGCTCGAGCCCCGCCGCGCGCAGCGCGTCGGCCATCTGGTCGACGTCGAGCTGGTTGACGGCGAACCAGCCGGTCCACTCCGCCGGCGCACCCATCCGCTCCAGCAGCTCGCGCCAGGCCTCCTCGCCCCCGGCGCCCGCCGTCAGGATCCCCATGACGCCGCCGGGCCGCAGCGCGCGCGCCATCCGGACCACGGCGCCGGGCTTGTCCGGGAACCAGTGGAGCGCCATCGCGCAGATGACCGCGTCGAACGCGTCGTCGGGCACGTCCATGGCCATCACGTCCTCGGCACGCAACTCGATCTCGACGCCGGGGAACTCCGCCCGCTTGGCGGCGAAGACCTCCAGCATGCCCTCGGCGGGGTCGACCCCGACCAGCGCCTCGACGTCGAAGCGGCGGAGCATCGCCGCCGACGAGAAGCCCGTGCCGCAGCCCACGTCGAGGACCCGGCGGTAATGGCCCTCCGGCAGCGACATCACCAGCCGCTCCGATCCGGCGATGTTGTGCCGCACGGCGTCGTCGTACGACCCGGCACCCTTGCTGAAGCCCTCTGGCGCGTTGCTGGAAGTCGTCGTCATGGCCGCAGTCTGCCGGACGGTGACGACGGCTTCGGGAAGGCCGCACCCACGAGGTCGCGTTCCCGGACGCCGGCGGGCGGCCACGGCCGGAGGATGCCCACGTCACTGCATCCTGGCCCCAGGCCGACCCGGAGGAGACATGACCCGCCGACCGATCGCCCTCAGCGCCGCAGCCGCGGTCCTCGCCGCCGGCGTCCTCGCCACCGCCGCATGCGGCGGCGACGACGACTCGGCGTCCCCGGCCACGGCCCCGGCCGCCACGGCCCCGGCCACGGCGCCGGCCGCCACGACGCCCGCGACCACCGCGCCCGCGACCACGGGACCCGCCGCGACCGCGACCGCGGTCACGGTCGCCCTCGGCACGCCGAAGGAGTTCTCGCTGGTCCCGAGCGTCCCGTCCGTGGCCGCCGGCAAGGTCACCTTCACGGTCACCAACTCCGGGAAGATCCTGCACGAGATGGTCGTGGTCCCCTCCCCCGATGGCGCCGCGTCGCTCAAGGAGCCCGACGGCACCGCCTCGGAGGCGGGCTCGCTGGGCGAGGCGCCCGACGTGGAGACGGGCCAGACGACGAGCTTCACCGTGACGATGAAGCCGGGGAAGTACACGCTCCTCTGCAACCTGCCCGGCCACTTCGCCAACGGGATGTACGCGGACTTCACCGTGAACTAGCGGGGTCGCGCGGTCGGCGCCGGGCGTAGGGTGGCGCCGACCGCAGAGCCGCGACGCCAGGGGTGGGGATGAGCGCGACGACGCCGGGGGCGAGGGCCTTCTACGAGGCGCGCGCCTTCCTGTGGGACCACCGCGACGACCTCGAGGCGGCTAGCCGCGGCTTCCGCTGGCCGGAGCTGTCCGAGTTCAACTGGGCCCTCGACCACTTCGACGCGGTCGCCGCCGACCCGCGGCGGGGGGCGCGGCGCGCGCTGTGGATCGTGGAGCCGGACGGGTCGGAGGCGTGGTGGACGTTCGCCGAGCTCTCGGAGCGCTCCAACCGCGTGGCCAACCGGCTGCGGGCGGCCGGCGTCGCCCGCGGCGACCGGATCATCCTGATGCTGGCCAACCGGGTGGAGCTGTGGGAGACCCTGCTCGCGGCGATGAAGCTCGGCGCGGTGGTCATCCCCGCGACGACCCTGCTCACGGCCTCCGACCTGCGCGACCGCCTCGACCGCGGCGCCGCGCGGCACGTGGTGGTGGCCGGCGCCGACACGGGACGGTTCGACGGCGTGGAGGGCGACTACACCCGCATCGCCGTGGGCGGCGCGCCCGAGGGCTGGCTGCGCTACGAGGACGCCGACGCGGCCGATGCGGCGTTCACGCCCGACGGCCCGACCCGCGCAACCGACACGCTGCTCCTGTACTTCACGTCCGGGACCACGGCCCGGCCGAAGCTGGTGGAGCACACCCACGCGTCGTACCCGGTGGGCCACCTCTCGACCATGTACTGGATCGGGCTGGAGCCCGGCGACGTGCACCTCAACATCTCGTCGCCGGGGTGGGCGAAGCACGCCTGGAGCAACGTCTTCGCGCCGTGGATCGCCGAGGCGACGGTGCTGGTGGTCAACTCCGTCCGCTTCGACGCGGACGCCCTGCTCGACGCGATGGAGCGGTGCGGCGTCGATGCCTTCTGCGCGCCGCCGACGGTGTGGCGCATGCTCATCCAGACCGACCTGTCGCGCCTCACCCGCCCGCCGCGCAAGGTGGTGGGCGCCGGGGAGCCGCTCAATCCCGAGGTGATCGACCAGGTGGAGCGGGCGTGGGGCGTCCGCATCCGCGACGGCTTCGGCCAGACCGAGACGACGGTGCAGATCGCCAACACGCCGGGCCAGGAGGTGCGGCCCGGGTCGATGGGGCGCCCCGTGCCCGGCTACCCGATGGTGCTGGTCGACCCCGCCACCGGCCGGCGCGACGTGGACGAGGGCGAGATCTGCATCGACCTCTCCGCGGGCCGTCCGCTGGGCCTGATGGTGGGCTACCGCGGCGACGCCGCGCTCAACGCCGAGGCGATGGAGGGCGGGCTGTACCGCACCGGCGACATCGGGACCCGCGACGCGGACGGCTACATCACGTACGTCGGACGGGCCGACGACGTGTTCAAGGCCTCCGACTACCGCATCTCCCCGTTCGAGCTGGAGAGCGTGCTGATCGAGCACCCCGCGGTGGCCGAGGCCGCCGTGGTGCCGTCGCCCGATCCCCTGCGCCTCGCCGTGCCCAAGGCCTACGTGGCGCTCGCCCCCGGGCACGAGCCCACCGAGGCGACCGCCCGCGACATCCTGGCCTTCGCACGCGAGCAGCTGGCCCCGTACAAGCGGGTGCGGCGCCTCGAGTTCGCCGAGCTGCCGAAGACGATCTCGGGGAAGATCCGCCGGGTCGCGCTCCGCGACCGCGAGCAGGAGCTCCACGCCGACCCCGCCGCCGCGCCCGCCGGGGAGTTCACGCTCCCCGCCTGAGCGCGGGCGGGTTCAGCCGGCCTGGGCCCGGTCGCCCGGCCGGATCCGCCCGAGCTCGACCGTCTGGACGAGCCAGAACACCACGAACAGCAGGATCCCGGCGACCTCCGCCGCCAGCAGCCAGTAGCGCCAGTCGAAGGGGCCGACCCCGAGCCCGAACAGCACGGCCACGATCCCGTTCAGCACCATCAGGGCGACGATCCCCGCGTAGATCGCGTTGTAGGGCGGCACCGTCGGCGGCAGCGCGTTGCAGAGCACCACCACCCCCATGCAGACGAACAGGGAGATCGCGGCGGTGAAGTGCCCGCCCGCGACGTACTCCCCGGTGCCCTGGAACGCGTCGGGCGCCAGGTCGTACCAGAGCCAGGTCCCCAGCACGATCGCCCCGGCCGCCACGAGCCCCAGGATGCGGCGCACGCGCTCGCCCGTGCTGCCGAGCCGCGGCCACGAGCGGGCCAGCACCGCGACCGCCACGGCCAGCGCGATCGCACCGGTGATGACGAGGGTCTTCACGTTGTTGTCCACGAACGCGGCGGCCGACGCGCTCGACAGCACCCCGTCGGTCACGCCCTCGCGGTCGATGGGCACGAAGGCCACCAGCGGCGCGAACATGCCGGCGAGGTTCAGGAAGATGTCCTCCACGTCGCGCTCGGCGCGCATGATGATGAGGCAGGCGCCCACCGCCACCAGGCTCCCCACCAGCACCGACTGGACGGGCGTGTAGTAGTAGTCGCTGATCGACGTCTGGAACTGCCCCGCCGGGCCGTCGACGCGGTCGACGAGGATCGACACGCCCAGCATCACCATCAGCAGGACCATCCCGACCCTGAGGTACCGGTAGGTCTTCAGCCGGTTCTCGTTGGGGTCGGCGAGCGCGGTCTGCGGCGAATCCGCACGCATGGGTCATCGGAACACGCCGGGGCCCGGTCGCGCCATCGGGGGATCCCCCGATGGCGCGACCGCCCGCGGCGTCCGCGCGGCTCAGGCCGCGGTCGCCTCGGGTGCCGCCTCCGGCGAGGCCTCCGCCTCCTGCGGCCGTCCCGGGCGGACGAGCGCCAGCACCGCGAGCGCGCCGGCCACGGCCAACGCCACCGACGCGTAGAGCGCGAGCTGGAATCCCTCGGTGAGCGCCTCCGGCTGCGACGTGCCCGTCGCCAGCAGGTCGCCGGTGCGGGTGATCGCCAGCGTCGACATGATCGCCGTGCCGAGCGCCCCGCCGATCTGCTGCGTGGTGTTCGACAGCCCGGACGCCAGGCCGGCGTCGCGCCCCGAGACGCCCTCGAGCGCCCCGATCGAGAACGCCACGAACGCCAGCCCCAGGCCGAACCCGGAGAGCAGGAAGCCGGGCATCAGGTCGGACACGTACTCGCCGCCCACCGGCACCTGCGCCAGCAGCAGCACGCCGACGGCGAACGCGAGCAGCCCCACGACCATCGGGAGCCGCGGGCCGATGCGGGTGACCAGGACCGACCCGCCGACCGACGAGATCAGCGCCGCCAGCGAGGTGGCCAGATACGCGAGCCCGGTCTCGAGCGGCGAGTACGCGGCCACCTGCTGCATGTAGAGGGTCATGATGAAGAACATCCCGAACATCGCCCCGCCCAGCGCGAAGCCGGCGACGTTCGAGCCGGTGACCGCGCGGATGCGGAAGATCGAGAACGGCAGGATGGGCGCCTTCGAGCGCATCTCGATCGCCACGAAGACGGCCATGAGGGCGGCGGAGCCGGCCAGCCGGCCGATCGTGGTGGCCGAGGCCCAGCCCTCCGCCGACGCCTCCACCAGCGCGTAGACCAGCAGCGCGAGCGAGGCGGTGATGGTGACGCCGCCGGCGATGTCGAAGCGCCGGTGGCCCGTGTCGGCCCGGCTCTCGCCGAGCAGGAACGGGGTCACGGCGATCACGGCCAGGCCGACCGGCACGTTCAGCAGGAAGATCCACTCCCAGCCGATCGTGTCGGTGAAGATGCCGCCCAGCAGCACGCCGACCGTGCCGCCCGACGCGCCGACGGCCCCCCAGACGCCCAGGGCGGTGTTGCGCTCGCGGCCCTCCGCGAACGTGGTCATCAGGATCGACAGCGCCGCGGGGGTCATCAGCGCGGCGCCGACGCCCTGGGCCGCGCGGGCGCCGATCAGGGTCGCCTCGCTGGTGGCGAGGCCCGCGACGAGCGACGCGGCGGCGAACAGGGCGACTCCGGTCACGAAGACGCGGCGGCGCCCGACGAGGTCGGCGATGCGCCCCCCGAGCAGCAGCAGGCCGCCGAAGGTGAGCGCGTAGGCGCTCACGACCCACTGCAGGTTGCGTGGCGAGAAGTCGAGGTCGGTCTGGATGGTGGGTAGAGCGACGTTCACGATCGCGACGTCCAGGATGACCATGAAGAACGCCGCGCAGAGCGCGACCAGGCCGAACCAGCGGCGGCGGTCGTGGGCGTCGGTCGCGGTGGCGTGTGCGGTGGTGCTCATGTCGTGCTCCTCTCTCCCGCCCGCAGGGGCGGGGTCAGTGACGGTGGCTCGGCGCCGATCAGCCGGAAGGCCAGCGGGACCAGGTCCGCGATCAGGTCCGGGTCGTGCGCGGCGCGGACCATCACGGACAGCCCCTCGATGTAGGTGAGGAGCGCCCGCGCGGCCTGCGCGGTGTCGATCGGCGCGATGTCGCCGGCGGCGACGGCGTCGTCCAGCGCGATGCGCAGCAGCCCGGCCCAGTCCTCGAACAGGTGCTCGAGGCGCTCCCGCAGCACCGGGTCGACGCCGGACATCTCGACGGCGAGGCTCCCGAACGCGCATCCGCACGCGCCGGTCGCGGCCTTCAGGTCGTACTGCTCCTGGAGGCCCTGCTCGAGGAGCGCCCGCAGGCGCTCCAGGGGTGGCAGCCCGCACGTCATGAGGGCGTCGATCCGGCCGCGGTCGCCGTGCTCCCAGCGGTCGTCGATGACCGCGAGCGCGAGGTCCTGCTTCGAGGGGAAGAAGTGGTAGAAGCTCCCCTTCCGCACCCCGGCCTCGGCGCAGATCTCCCCCACGCCGACGTCGGTGTAGCTGCGGCGGTGCCACAGGTCACCGGCCGCCTCGATCAGTCGCTCGCGTGCATCGCTCGTTCGTCCCACGGGTATCGTGCTCCTGGTTAGACGACCGGTCAACTATCGGTCGTCGCAGCGACGCCCGTCAATCCCCCGACGGGGTGACGCGCGTCAGGCGGCGGTGCGCGCGCGCTCGGCCAGCACCAGCGCGCCGGCAGCCCCGGCCCCGGCGCCGAGGCCGGGCGGGACCACGAAGCCGGCGGCCGCCTGCTCCGGCAGCCCGGGGTATCCCGCCAGCGCATCGGCCAGACGCGTCCGGAGCGCGGGCATCAGCCCCGGCAACCCGGCGACGCCGCCGCCCAGGACGATCCGCTCCGGGGCGAGCGCATAGACGACGTTCCGCAGTCCCGCCGCCAGGTAGTGGGCCTCGATGGCGACGGCGCGCTCCAGGTCGGGGCCGGCGAGCTCCTCGGCCGGCATCCCCCACCGCGCGGCCATCGCGGGTCCGCAGGCCATGCCCTCCAGGCAGTCGCCGTGGAAGGGGCAGATGCCGGGGAAGTCGTCGCCCGGGAGCCGGGTCACGCTCACATGCCCCATCTCCGGGTGCGGCAGCCCGTGGACGGGCGCGCCGTCCACAACGGCCCCGCCGCCGATGCCGGTGCCCACCGTGACGTAGACGAAGGTCCGCAGCCCGCGGGCCGCGCCCAGGCGGCCCTCGCCGAGCGCGGCGCCGGTTACGTCGGTGTCGACGCCGACGGGGACGGCGAGGGCGTCGCGGAGCGGGCCGACCAGGTCGGTGCCCGACCAGCCGGGCTTCGGGGTGGTGGTGATGCAGCCGTGGCGCGGGTGGCCCGGGCGCAGCTCGAGCGGGCCGAACGACGCGATCCCGAGGGCGTCGATGGCGTGGCCGTCGGCGGCGGCGTCGCGGAAGAAGGCGACGGCGTCGGCGATCGTGGCGGCGGGGTCGCGGGTGGGGAAGCGCGCCTCGCGGGCGATCCGGTCCGGCGACGGGCCCACGACGCAGACGAACTTGGTGCCGCCGGCCTCGATGCCTCCGAGCATGGTCGGGTCAGCGTATGGGATCCGCCGTACCCCGCGGAGGGGGTAACGTCCACCCGCGATGCGCTCGGGCGCCCACCTGATCGCCTATGCCGACCGCCTGGCGGGATCGCTGCCCGGGCTGCGGGCCCTGCTGGACGGCCCCCTGGCGGGCGTGTTCGCAGGGGTGCACGTGCTGCCGTTCTTCACGCCGTTCGACGGCGCCGACGCCGGGTTCGACCCGATCGACCACACCGCGGTCGACCCGCGCCTGGGGGGCTGGGACGACGTGCGGGCGCTCGCCGCGACGCACGAGGTGATGGCCGACGCGATCGTGAACCACGTGAGCTCGGAGTCGCCGCAGTTCCGCGACTGGCTCGCCCACGGCGACCGCTCGGCCCACGCCGGCATGTTCCTGACGCTGGGCGGGGCGTACCCGGACGGCGTGACCGAGCGGGAGCTGCTGCGCATCTACCGCCCGCGGCCGGGACTGCCGTTCACGCCGGTGACGCTCGCCGACGGGACGCGCCGCCTGGCGTGGACCACGTTCACCGCCCGGCAGATGGACATCGACGTGGCCCACCCGCAGGGGCGCGCGTACCTGCGGGAGGTGCTCGGGGCGCTGGCTGCGGGCGGGGTGTCGGTGGTGCGGATGGACGCGGTGGGCTACGCGGTGAAGACGCCGGGGACCAGCTCGTTCATGACGCCCGAGACGTTCGCGTTCATCGCGTCGCTCACCGGGGAGGCGCGGGCGCTGGGGCTGGAGGTGCTGGTGGAGGTGCACTCCCACTGGCGCCGCCAGGTGGAGATCGCGCGCCACGTCGACCTGGTCTACGACTTCGCGCTGCCGCCCCTGGTGCTCCACGCGCTCACCTCGGGCGACGGCGCGCCGCTGTGGGCGTGGTGGGAGGCCCGGCCGCGCAACGCGGTGACGGTGCTGGACACGCACGACGGCATCGGCGTGGTCGACGTCGGCGCCGACCGGACGGACCGCTCGCAGGCCGGGCTGCTGGACGACGCCCGGATCGACGCCCTGGTGCGGGCCATCCACGCCAACTCGGGGGGCGCGAGCGCCCGGGCGACGGGTGCCGCGGCCTCCAACGTGGACCTCTACCAGGTCAACTGCACCTTCTACGACGCCCTGGGCCGCGACGATGCCCGCTACCTCCTGGCGCGGGCGCTCCAGCTGTTCACGCCCGGCCACCCGCAGGTCTACTACGTGGGGCTGCTGGCGGGCGGCAACGACATGGACCTGCTGGAGCGGACGAACGTGGGGCGCGACGTGAACCGCCACCACTACACCCCCGACGAGGTGCTCCGTGCGCTGGAGCGCCCGATGGTGCGGGCGCAGCTCGACCTGCTGCGGGCCCGCTCGAGCCCCGCCTTCGCGGGCGAGTGGTCGGTCACGGGATCCGACGCCGCGCCGCAGCTGCGCTTCCGCGGCCCCGGCGGCGAGGCCACCCTGACGTGCGACCTGCACACCGCGGAGTTCGAGGCGGTGGTGCGGGACGCCGAGGGCGAGCGGCGGATCGGTGGGCCGTAGGAGGCGCACAGCCGGCCGCAAGTAGCGTGGAAAATCGATGGATATCGCGCGACAATCGGGGGCCCGCCTGACGGAGCCCCGCCGCGTGATCACCATCGGTCAGCGCCTCTCCGACCAGCGCCGCCGGCGCGGCCTGACCCTGGAGGAGTGCGAGGCCGCGACGCACATCCGCGGCCGGCACCTGATCGCGCTGGAGGAGGGCCGGCCGGAGGACATCCCCGACGCGGCGTACGCGCGCCTGTTCCTCCGCGGCTACGCCACGTTCCTGGAGCTGGAGGCGGACGCGCTGGTGGCGGAGCTCGACGAGCGCACGGGCGTGCGCCCGCCGCTGGAGGAGCACCGTGTGGTGCCGCTGGAGCTCGGACCGGCCGGCCGCACCCAGGAGCTGCGGCGGTGGCTGGTGCAACCCCGCCGGCGGTCGCGGCGGCGGGAGGCGACGTGGGGCGCGATCGGCCTGCTCGGCGCGCTCGCCCTGGTCGTCTGGCTGGGCGCCCGCTCGGGTCCCTCGGGGCAGCCCGCCGACATCCGTGCCGACGTCCCGGTGACCGCACCGAAGCCGGCGGCGGCGCCGGCCGCGACGACGACCGCGCCCACCCGACCCGCGCCACGGCGCGTCGGCCTGGTGCTGACCGGCACCGGAGCGAGCGGGTCGTGGGTGCGGGTCGCGCGGGGCGGTCCCGCGGGCCCGGTGTCGTGGGAGGGCACCCTCGGCCCCGGACAGCGGGTCCGGCTGCCGGTGTCCGGGACGCTGGCGCTGCGCGTCGGCTGGGCCCCGTCGCTGCAGGTCTCCCTCGGAGGCCGTGACGTCCGCCTGACGGGCGGCACCGGCGACTACCTGGTGACCCGCACGGCAATCACGCCGGCGGGCGGCCCGTCAGCCCCGCTCTGAGCCGCCGTGCAGCGCCCGCACGGCCCTTGTGCCGTTCAGCTCCTCGAGGAGCGCGCGCAGCCGGTCGAGGCGGCCGGGGCCCAGCTCGTCCTCCCATTCGCGCTCGACCGCGCGCACCGTTCCGCGGATGCTGCGCGCCACGGCGTCGCCCCGCCGCGTCAGGTGCACCCGCTTGGACCGCCGGTCCCCGGGGTCGTCCGCGCGGACGAGGTAGCCGAGGCGCTCCAGCTCGCCCAGCAGGTAGTTCATCGCCTGGCGGCTCATCCGAGTCTCCCGCGCCAGGTCGGAGGGCCGGCGGCCGTCCGGGCCGGGCCAGCGGAGCACCGGAAGGTGCGCCGCGTTGAGGTCGGCGAACCCGTCGGCATGCAGCCCGTCGAGGACCCGGGCCATCAACGCGTCGAGTGGCATCCGCAGCAGCGCCCCCATCAGGGGGGGCCGCGCGGGCGTCTCGGAGGCATCTGTCAAGGGACTTGACGACATCGACGCGCCCATCGTACCATCGTCAAGTCACTTTACGTCAAGCGGGAGGGGTGCGATGCACGCCACGGGCACGGTCATCCACGCGGGACCCGTCGGGATCCGCTTCCTCGTCGAGCCGGAGGAGTCCGGCGGCAGCGTCAGCGTGCTCGAGGGGCGCGTGCCTCCCGACGTCCGGACGCCGGCGCCGCACAGCCACGACGGGTTCGAGGAGACGATCTACGGGCTCGAGGGCGTCTCGACATGGACGGTCGACGGCCGGGCGCACGACGTGGGACCGGGTGAGGCGCTGTGCATCCGCCGCGGCGAGGTGCACGCGTTCAGCAACCACGGCGACCGGGACGCCGTGTTCCTGGCGATCGCCACCCCGGGGCTGTTCGGTCCGTCCTACTTCCTGGAGATCGGCGAGGTGATGGCGGCTGCCGGGGGTGGTCCGCCCGACATGGCCGCGATCTTCGACGTCATGCGCCGCCACGGCCTCACGCCCGCACCGCCGGCCGCGTAGGCGTCGTGGCTCAGCCGCCCCCGACCGAGCCGCCCCCGACGGGCGGCTCGGCGCTCCACGGGAACGTGATCCAGCGGTCGGTACGCCGCCACACGTAGTCGCAGCGCACCACCGAGCGGGGCTTCTCGTAGAGCACGGCGGTCCGCGCGGTCGCCACCTTGCCGCCGCAGAACGCCTGCACCACCTCGAGGGTGAGGCCGGTGTCGGCGACGTCGTCGACGATCAGCAGGTCGGCGTCGCCGACGTCCACGAACTCGGGGACGGGCGGCAGCACCATCGGCATCTCCAGCCGCTGGTCGACGTCGGTGTAGAACTCGACGTTCATCGTGTAGGCGTTCTTCACGCCCAGCGCGTAGCCGAGGGCCGCCGCCGGGATCAGGCCGCCGCGCGCGATGCCCAGGATGATGTCGGGCCGGTAGCCGTCGGCGTGCACCGCCTCCGCCAGGAAGCGGGCCGCCTCGCCCACCTGCTCCCAGCGCATCACCTCGGTGGGCACGGTGGTCACGGCCGGGAGCCTACGGGGGCACCCGGACCCCCGTGCGGGGCCCTCACATCCGTCCCGCCGGGAGGCGCGTCAGCGCGAACGGCGATGCGTCGAGGGAGTGGGAGCCGCCGTCCAGGATCATCTCCGCGACCATCCGCCCGGTCGCAGGCGCCGTCAGCAGCCCCCACGAGCCGTGCGCGGTGGCCAGGTACGCGCCGGGCGCCCACGGCACCGGCCCGATCAGGGGCAGCCCGTCGACGGTGATCGCCCGGTAGCAGGCGGTGCGCGTCACCACCTCGGCGTCGCGGAGGACCGACGCGTGCACCCCCGCGATGCGGTGCAGCTCCCGCACGGACGCCTCGTCGGGGACGATGTCGCCCGGGTCGTCGGGCAGGGCGCCGTGCTCCGGGTGGCCCGTCACGTACACGGCGCCGCCGGGGCGCGGGTAGATCCGGAAGGTCACGCGGCGGCCGTCGGCGGCGACGAACTCGCTGAACACGACCTGGGCGGGCAGGTCGGCGCCCAGCACGGCGCTGGCCATCCGGGTGCCGAGCACCTGCGGCAGCGCCAGCCAGCGCTGGGCGCGGCTCGTCCAGGGCCCGAGCGCCAGCACCACCGCGTCGGCGGGCTCGTCGCGGCCGTCGACCGACACGCCGCGCACCGCGCCGGCGCCGTCGAAGCGCAGCCCGTCGACCACCCCGGTGCGGAGCTCGGCGCCGTGGGCGACGGCGTCCCCCATCACGGCCTCCGTGAACGCGCGGGGGATCACCTGCGCGGTGGTCCCGGGGCCGCCGATGACCTCGTGCGCCACCACGTTCCCGTCGAGCCAGCCGGGGTTTGGGAGGCGGCGGTGGCGCTCGAGGTCCTCCGCGTCGGCGGCGGCGGTCATGAGGGCGTCGATGGGCCGGTACCCGATGCGGCCGGCGCCGAACTGGTCGGCGAGCTCCCGGTGGAGGGCGAACCCGGCGCGGCTGATCGCGTCGAGGGGGGTCCCGGCGCTCCAGTCGAGCGCGAGGAGGCCGGACGCCTTGCCCGAGGCGGCGGGGGCGACGCCGCCGCGGTCGATCACCAGGGGCGGCGACCCGCGGCGCGCGAGGGCACGCGCGATCGACGCGCCGATGACGCCGGCGCCGCAGATGACGATCCTGGTCGGGTCCACCGGCGGCGATCGTAGTGGGGGCCTGGGCGGCCGTCCGGGGGACCCGCCGCGGACCCTGGCGTGCCCGGTGGCTAGGCCGGGGTGGCGGCGGGCCCGAGCCGCCCGTTGCGGGCGGCCCAGCGCTCGAACACCCACGTGCCGAACGGCGGGACGCTCGCCAGGACCGCGAGCAGGCCGGTGCCGGTGCTCCAGCGCAGGGCGCCCCAGGTGGCGAGGGTCACCAGGAGGTACGCCACGAAGATCGCGCCGTGCACGGGACCGAACACCTGCACGCCGATCTCGTGCTCGATCACGACGTACTTGAAGAACATCCCGATCAGCAGGCCCGCCCAGGAGATGGCCTCGGCGATGGCCACGACCTTGAAGCGGCCCTCGGGGGTACCGGGGAGGAGGGACATGACCTCACGGTAGGCGGCCCGGACGACGCCCGGAAGCGACGGGCGTCGCCCCCGCCCGGGCGGACCGTCCCGAGGAGTCAGTCAGCCGCCTGGAAGGCTCGAACCGCTGGGACTCGGACATCGGGACCTCTGCTCGGAGGGGTTCGGGTCGTGCATTCTCCCTGAACCGTGATGACCCCCGACGACTGGGACCGCCGCTACGCCGAGCCCCGGCTGGTGTGGTCGGCGGAGCCCAACCGCTTCCTGGTGGAGCAGCTCGCCGACCTCGCCCCCGGCCGCGCCCTCGATCTGGCGTGCGGCGAGGGGCGCAACGCGATCTGGCTGGCGCGCCAGGGGTGGGACGTGACCGGCGTCGACTTCTCGGGCGTCGCGATCGACAAGGCGCGGCGGGCGGCCGCCGAGGCCGGCGTGACGGCCCGCTTCGTCCGCGCCGACCTGGCCGAGCACGTCCCCGAGCCGGGCTCGGCGGACCTGGTGGCGCTCATGTACCTCCAGGTGCCCGGGCCCCTGCGGACCGCGGTGCTCGGCCGGGCCGCGGACGCGCTGCGCCCCGGCGGCACCCTGCTGTGGGTCGCGCACGACCGGTCCAACCTCGACGGCGGGCACGGCGGCCCACGCGACCCGGAGGTGCTGTCGACGCCGGAGGACGTCGCCGCGGCGCTCGCCGGACTGGACGTGCTGCGGGCGGAGGTGGTCCGCCGCCCCGTCACGACCGACGGGGGCGAGGCGGTCGCGCTCGACACCCTGGTGCGGGCGGTCCGACCCGGCTGACGCCGGCCCGCGGGCCGCGGGGGTCATCCTGTGCCTCACCCGTGCCGATGGGAGGGCGCGGATCGGACGCGGGGAGACCGTGCGGGGGATGCTCGACTTCAGCAGGGCGGAGTGGCGCGTGCTGGTGCCGCTCGCGACCGCGGGCTTCTTCGAGGTCTACGACGTCGCCCTGCTGACGCTCGCCGCCCCCCAGATCGCCGGGGGCCTCGGGGTGGGCGTCGCCACGTTCGGGATCGGGGTGGCGGTCATCCGCCTCTTCACCCTCGGCTCCGTGCCGCTGCTGCGGCTGGCCGACAGCTGGGGCCGGCGGCCGATGCTCATCGCCTCCCTCGCCGCCTTCAGCATCGTCACCGGGCTCACCGCCCTGGCATGGGGCCTCGTCGCATTCGTGGTGCTGCAATCCCTCGCCCGGGTGTTCCTGGCGACGGAGGCGGGGCTCGCCGGCCTGGTCGTCGCCGAGGAGCTGCGCGAGGACCGGCGCGGCGCCGGCCTGAGCGTGCTCGGGATCATCTCGGGCATCGGCTACGGCGCCGTCGCCGGGCTGCTGCTGCTGGTCCCCGTGACCCCCCTCGACTGGCGGCTCCTCTACCTCGTCGCCCTGGCGCCGCTCGCCGTGGCCGCGATCCTGCGGCGCCGGCTGCCGGAGACCCGCGCGTTCCAGGAGGCCCGCCGGACCGACCGGCTGCAGACCTCCTTCATCCCCCGCCTGGAGCGGGTCGACCGGTCGCGGCTGCGCCGGGTGGTGCTGATGGTCGCCGCGTTCGGGCTCGTCCAGACGAGCGGCTTCTTCTACGGCTCCGAGCTGGCGCAGCACGAGTACGGCTGGAGCGGCCTGTTCACCGTGCTGATCCTGGTGTCGGCGATCTTCGGCATCCTCGGCTTCTGGCTCGGCGGCCGCATCTCCGACCTGGCGGGCCGCCGGCCGATGATGGCGCTGGCGATGGCGCTTGGCGCCGCCGGCACGGTGATGGTGTTCACCGAGGTCCGCGGCCTGTTCGCGCCGGGCCTGTTCCTGCTGACCGTCGCCGGCTCGTGCTTCGCCGCCGCATCGGTCGCCTACGTCGCGGAACTGTTCCCCACCGAGGTGCGCGCCACCACCACCGCCTTCGTCCTGTCCTGCCAGGTGGTCGCCGGATCCGTCGGCCTGGCCGTCCTGGGCGCGCTCGCCGGGGTGGTGAGCCCCTCGCTGCTGCTCATCGTGCTGGGCGCCTGCCTCGCCCCCGCGGCGCTGGCCCTGCGGGGTCTGCCCGAGACGGCGCGCCGCGACCTCATCCGGGTCACGCCGGTCCCGCTGCCCCGCGCGGGCTGACGCCCCGGGCGGCGGCGGCGACCCCCGCGAGCGTGTCCAGCCCGGACGTCGCGCCCACCGCCGCCAGACGCGCCAGCGCCGCCGGCAGCTCCGCAGCCCCGGCCGAGCACACGGCACCCACGACGGGCGCGTAGCGGCCCCGGGCCGCCGCGGCGTACATCGCCGCCGCCACGCGGGTGGTGCGCCCCGGCGCGCGTGCCGCCAGGCGCGCGGCGAGGGCGGAGGGGTCCGGCAGCCCCCACTCCCGGTGGGCGTGGGCAGCCATCGCGAGCCAGCCCAGCAGCAGGTCGTCGCCGCTCGGCGTCAGGCCGGGCCCGCGCCCCAGCAGCCGCTCCGGATCGTCGGGGTCGCCCAGCGCCCTCCGCCGGCCCGCGAGCCCCGGCACGTCGTCGAGCGCCCGCAGCATCAGCCGGGCGTCCACCCCCGGGGGGCCGGGCCGGGCGGGGGCCACCGCCCGCGCGGGAAGACGGCGGCCCCCCGCCACCACCACGCCGTCCCCCACGCGGAGGTCGTCCTCGGCCGGGAGGCTCCCCACGACCAGGCTGAACGGGAACGGCTCCACGTCCGGCCCGTGGAGCGCCAGCAGCTCGCCCCCGGCCTCGGCGAACGCCACCGTCCCGGTCCGCACGACGATCCTGGCGCTCCGCATGCCGGGACGATGCCAGGGGAACCACCCGGGACGTGACGGAGGACGACCCCGAGATCGGCGTGATGCGGCAGACGGACTGGCCGTGCGTGGCCGAGATCTTCGCGGAGGGCATCGCCACCGGCGACAGCACCTTCGAGACGGAGTTGCCCACGTGGGAGCGGTGGGACCGCGACCACCTGGCCGAGCCGCGGCTGGTCGCGCGCATCGACGGCCGCATCGTCGGCTGGGGGGCCGCGAACCGCACCTCCATCCGCGACGTCTACCGCGGCGTCGCGGAGGTGTCGGTGTACGTGGCGCGGGAGGCGCGCGGGGCCGGGGTCGGCGAGCCGCTGCTGACGGCGTTGGCGGAGGCGGCCCACGACTCGGGCCTGTGGACCCTCGAGGCCGTCGTCCTCGACGGGAACGCCGCCAGCGCGAGGATGCTGGAGTCCTGCGGCTTCCGGCTCGTCGGGCGCCGGGAGCGCATCGGCGAGCTGCGCGGCCGGTGGCGGGACGTCCTGCTCTACGAACGGCGGCGCGCCCGGGACTGATCGGACCCCGCATTGCTTGCCGCCCCCGGGACCCGGTCGTAGGGTCGTCCGAGAACGGTTCCCGGGGTGGGGGGTTCGACGTGGCCGGTCCGCAGGAACGGCACACCCGCGACGGCTACTTCGTCGTCGGCGAAGGGCTTCTGGGCGCCCCGGAGGCGCCGCCGGGCACGGCGATGGCCATGTCGATGGACGCCGACCTGCGCGCGTTCCGGTTCTCGCGCATGGGCCCCAAGGGGAGGCAGCTGGGCGACCCCGCGCGCCGCAAGGTCGGTCGCGCGATGACGATCGACCAGGACGCGCGGAAGCTCGACTCCACGACTCCCTCGGGGTTCACGTACCTCGGCCAGTTCCTGGACCACGACCTCACGTTCGACAAGAGCCGCCTCCGCGACGACGGCAGCGTGCCGGTCGCCGACCTCGTCGCGGGGCGCTCGCCCGGCCTCGACCTCGACTCGCTCTACGGCCTGGGCCCCGGCCTCACGCCCGAGTTCTACGCCGCGGACAAGGTGCACCTGAAGATCGGCGCCACGGCCAAGGCCGACTTCCCGGACGACGGGATCGCCGACCGGCCGCAGCCCGGCTTCGACCTGCCGCGGCGCGCGAACCGGCAGGCCCGGATCCCCGACATCCGCAACGACGAGAACCTGGCCGTCGCGCAGACCCACCTCGCGTTCATCCGCTTCCACAACCGCGTGGTCGACCGGCTCGAGGCCGACGGCATCCCCAAGCCGCAGCGCTTCGCCGCCGCCCGCGAGATGGTGGTGAAGCACTACCAGTGGATGGTGCGGAGCGACTACCTGCCGCGGGTCGTGAAGCCGCAGCTGGTCGACCGGGTCTTCACCGAGGGACGCAAGGTGTTCGAGACGTCCCCCGTGCCCGGCGACTCGCCGACGATGCCGGTGGAGTTCTCGGTCGCGACGTTCCGGCTGGGCCACAGCATGATCCGCAGCGCCTACGACTGGAACCACGTCTTCGACGACGGAGGCGGCTCGCTGGACCTCCTGTTCACGTTCTCCGGCACCAGCGGCGACCTCGGCGGCTCCCCCCGCCTGCCGAGCAACTGGATCGCCGACCTCCGCCGGCTCTACGACTTCACGGAGGCGGGCCGCAACGACCTGCGCCCCATCGTCGGCGGGCGCAACAAGATGAACTTCGCGCGGCGCATCGACACGCTGCTGGCCGACCCGCTGGCGGACCTGCGGCCCGGCTCCATCGGGGGCCCCGAGCCGGTCGCCCGCCGCCGCAACCTGGCCTACCGCAACCTCACCCGCGCGCGGATGCTCAACCTGGCGACGGGCCAGCAGATGCTCGCGCTCATGCGCGCCCGGGGCGTCGCGGTCACCGCGCTGACCCCGGCGAAGATCCGCGACGGACGCGACGGCGCGACGCTGGCCTCGCTGGACACCTCGCAGCGCGCCGCCCTGCTCAAGGACACCCCGCTCTGGTTCTACGCGTTGCGCGAGGCGGAGTTCAACGGCGGACGGCTCGCGGGCGTGGGCGGCCGGATGGTGGCCGAGACCTTCCACCGGGCGATCGAGGGCAGCCAGATCTCGATCATGGCCGATCCCACGTGGCGGCCGACGCTCGGTCCCGACCCCGACACCTTCCGGATGGTCGACCTGCTGCTGTTCGCCTTCGAGGGGAAGGAGGCGCTGCTCAACCCCCTGGGCGACGGCTAGATCTTGCGGTAGCGGGCGTCCACCGCGGAGTAGACGCCGAAGGCGATCAGCCCGATGGCGACGGCGACCAGGGCGAGGGTCCCGTAGGCGTGGTCCTGGAGGCGCTGGAGGGCCCCGTCGATACCGACCGCCTCCTTCGGGTCGTACTCGACGGCGGCCCTCACCAGGAAGGTCCCCACCAGGGCGAAGACGACACAACGCGCCACGTGGCCCACGACACCCAGGATCGTGAAGTTGCGCAGGCCGACGCGCGACATGCGCTCGGTCTTCGTGTACTTCAGGAACCGGCGGCGGGCGCCCATCCAGCCCTGGTACGCGGCGACGCCGAGGAAGACGACGCCGGCGCCGAGCACGATCCACCGCCCGCCCGTCATGCCCAGGATGTCGGCGGTGGCCTTCTTCGGCTCCCCGCCGTTGTTGCTCCCCGCCGACCCCACCAGGACGGTGATGGCGAGCCCGAAGAAGATGGCGTAGGCGCATCCGCTCGCGAAGGCCGAGATGCGATCGGCGGCGCCGTGTCGCCCGGCCTCCGGCGTCCGGCCGATGAAGGCCTGCGTGAACCGCAGGACCGTGTAGCCGAGCAGGCCGACCGCGATGAGGACGAGCAGCACGCGGCCGAAGGTCTGCTCGGCCACCAGGCGCAGCGCACCCTCCTGGTTCGGCCGGTTCGAGGCCTGGCCGACGGCGAGCTCGACGGCGAGGATCCCCATGAGCACGTAGAGGACGCCGCGGGCGACGTACCCCGTGCGCGCGAAGCGCTCGAAGTTCCTGCCCGCGGTGACCTCGTGCACGGTCCGGTGTGCGGTGGCCATCGTGACGGCAGTCCTTCCCCCGTCGGTGATGCTTCACACCTCCGAGCGGCGGCCGCCGTCGACCGGGCGCCGGAGCCGTGACCCCACCACCGGCTCCGCGGGCGCCCCGAACCGCAGCAGCCGGCCGCCGAACGCCACCGCGCAGACCGCGAACCATGCCCAGCCGAGCGCGAGGCCCGCGATCACGTCGCTGAGCCAGTGGACGTCGAGCAGCACGCGGCTCGCCGCCACGGCGACGGCGAGCCCCACGCCCACGCCGGCGATGACGGCGCGCGCGATCCGCGGCCGGCCGATGCCGACCACCAGGGCGATCCCGGCGAAGAGCGCGGCGGCCGTCGACGAGTGCCCGCTCGGGAACGACGGGCCCAGGGTCTCGGCGATGGGGTTGAGCGTCGGGCGGGCCCGGTCGGCCAGGTGCTTCACGGCCGTGGTCAGCAGCTTGTCGCCCGCCACCACCACGATCAGGAACGGCACGACCAGCCGGCTCGAGCCCCTCCACCACGCGTATGCCGCGACCGCCAGGCCCGCGACGATGGCGAACCACGTCTCGCCCATCTGGGTCACGCCGTTCACGAAGGCGTCGGACGCGCCGGTGGCGTGCTCGTGGCCCCAGCGCGCCGCGGCGCTGTCGATCCGGCGCAGCAGGTCGTTGCCGCGGACGAGGTACGCGAGCACCGCGATCGTGAGGCCGCCGGCCGCGATGACCAGCGCGGCGAGCGTCAGCGCGAGGCCGGTCGCCACCTCCGGGTCGAGCCGGCGCCGGGACCAGGCCCGCAGCCGCGCGTGGCGGCCGGCGCCGCGGACCGCGGCGCGCGTCACCGGCGCCACGGCCGACCCCGGCGCGGAGTACGGCAGGCGCAGCGTCACGACGGCGGCCAGGGCCGCCGCGGCGACGGCCACGAGCACGAGTACGAGGATCGGCATGCGACCAGGAGTTTCCCGCGCCGGCAGGTTTCCTCCCACCTCACCGGGGGGAAGCCTGCGGCGTGGCGATCACACGCGGACCCTCCGGACCGGGTCCCGCCGTTCCTGACGTGGCGGCGCCCCGGCCCTCCCTGCGCACGGTGGCGGAACCCCGCCCGGGCGGGGTCGCGCACGCCGTCGCCGCCCGTCTCCGCGGCCCGCACCCCTACCGCGCCTACGCCGTGACGACCCTCGTCGGCTGGGCCCTGCTCGCCCTGCTGACGGCCCTGGCGGCGCTCCTGGTGACCAGGCTGCTGCTGGAGACCGGGGCCGTCGCGGACGCCGACGAGTGGCTCCCCCGCACCCTGGCCGAGCACCGCACGGGTGCGCTCACGGACGCGTCGGACGTCGGCTCGCGCATCGGGGACGTGCCGGTGATCCCCGCGCTCGTCGCACTGATGCTCGTGGCCGGGGCGGTCGCCCGTCGCCTGCGCATCGGCGTCGTGATCCTCACCGCGATCGTCCTCGAGCTGACGCTGTACCGGCTGGGGGCGCTCGTCGGCCCGCGGGAGCGGCCCGACGTGCCGCGACTCGACGACCTGCCGGTGGACGAGAGCTTCCCGTCCGGGCACGTCGCCGCGTCGACCGTCGTGTACGTGGGCCTGGCCCTCGTCATCTCGTCGTGGGCCCGGCGCCGCTGGGTCACGGTGACCTGCTGGACGGTCGCGGCGCTGGTCGTCGCGACGGTGGCGTGGTCGCGCATGTACCGGGGGATGCACCACCCGATCGACGCGTTCGGCGGCCTGATGCTGGGGCTCGCCTGCCTGGCCGTCGCCATCGTCGCCGTGCGCGTGTACGGGATCGTCGCCGAGCGTCGCGCGGCCGTCCCGGCCGGCGCGCGGGACACCGCGCCGGTCGCCGCGGGCCGGGAGGGCACGGCATGAAGGTCGCGGTGATCGCCCACAGCGGCAAGTCCTTCGGCGGCGGCCTGCCCGAGCTGCGGCGGGTGCTCGAGCGTCGCGGCGTCCACGACCTGCGCTGGCGGGAGGTGCCGAAGAGCCGAAAGGCGCCGAAGCAGGTGCGGAAGGCGCTCGAGTGGGGTGCCGAGCTCATCTTCCTCTGGGGTGGCGACGGCCTGGCGCAGCGTTCGATCGACGCCCTCGGCGGCGCCGACGTCCCGGTGGCGCTGCTGCCGGCCGGCACCGCCAACCTGCTGGCGTCGAGCCTTGGTGTCCCCACCAGCATCGAGGCGGCCGTGGACGTCGGCCTGCGCGGCGACCGCCGCCGCATCGACGTGGGGCGCATCAACGGCGAGACGTTCGCGGTGATGGCCGGCGCCGGCCTCGACGCCCGGATGATCGCCGACGCGGACGGCACCCTGAAGGACCGCCTGGGGCGGCTCAGCTACATCTGGACGGGGCTGCGGAATCTGCGGGCGGAACCCTTCACCGCGACGGTCTGGGTGGAGGGGGAGCGCTGGTTCCGCGGCGAGGCGAACTGCGTGCTGGTGGGCAACGTCGGCAAGCTGTTCGCCGGCCTCGAGCTGTTCGACGACTCGCACGACGACGACGGGCTGCTGGAGGTCGGGGTGCTGGCCGCCTCGGGCGCGGTGGCCACCATGCGGACGATGGCGCGGGTGGCGGTGACGTCGGTCGACGACGCCGCGCACGCCCGCACGACGAAGGCGCGCCGGGTGAAGGTGCGGTTCGACCGGAAGGTGCTCTACGAGGTGGACGGAGGCGACCGCGAGACGGTGCGGTCGCTCAAGATCAAGGTGATCCCCGCCGGCCTCGTCGTCTGCGTCCCGCCGGCCGCCGCCCGCCCGTGAGGTCCTGCTGGTGAAGGCCTGACAGCTCCGTCGGGTCGCCGCCCGCGCCCGTCCGGCGGACGGTGACGCGGGCGGCGCGTCCCTGGACCTCCACCACGCCGACCGAGTTGTCGAACGTCGGCCCGGAGCGCACGCGCCACGACACGGTCTGGCGGGGGGCGCCTGCGGCCCGCGCCATCGCCGAGGTCAGCGCGCGGGCGGGACGGGTGAACAACGCCCGGATGAGGCGACGCTCCCGCGGCGCCAGCGGCTTGCGGAACGGTGAGCACACGAGCTGCCACACGCGACTCCGCACGGCCGGACCGCAGTCGACCTCGGCGACGTAGGCGGTGTGGACGTCGCCGCCCAGCAGCAGGATGCCGGCGGGGGGCGGTCCGCCGGCATCGCCGCCGCGCAGGCGCAGCAGGTCCTCCATGCGCCGGAACGAGCGCGCGAAGGAGGGCCAGTGGTCCAGGTCGAGCGCCTGGCGGATCCGCTCGCCCACCGCCGCCGCGGGGCGGCCCCACGCCCCGTCGCACACCCGCTCGTTCCACGCCTGGAGGTGGTGGACCGCCGGCGCCATGAACACCGGGAGGGTGCTGGCCAGGATCAGGTGGTCGTGGTCGCCCTCAGTGCGGTCGACGATCCAGCGCCACTCCTCGGCGTCCACCATCTCGCGTGCGCCGGGCGTCAGCACGCGGGCGGCGCGGGAGTCGATCACCACCAGCCGGGTCCGCCCGAAGTCGCGGTGGAACGCGAAGCGGCTGCTGGTGCTGTCCTCGTCGGCGGCGAGCGCGAAGCGGCGCAGCCGCGGCCCGGCGTCCTCGTCGCGCTTCACCTCGTCCAGCATCGGCTCGTCGCCCATGTGGCCGGGCGAGAGGTTCCCGATGTGCTGGTAGATCCAGTAGGCCATGTAGGCGCCGCAGATCCGCTCGCGCCACCACGGCAGGCGCCGCTGCCGCTCCCGCCACGCCGCCGAGATGTTCCAGTCGTCGTGCACGTCGTGGTCGTCGAAGATCATCGTGCTCGGCACGGTGGAGAGCAGCCATCGGATGTCCGGCTCGCTCCACGACTCGCGGTGCAGCCGCGTGTACTCCTCGAAGTCGGCGACCTCGCCCGGCGGCGGCGCCGCGCTGCGGTCGCGCGCGGCGCGGTCGCGCTCCTCGCGCTCCCGCATGTACTCCCGGGTGTCGGGCGGCACCTCGTCGGCGTACACCTGGTCGCCCATCAGCAGGACGCAGTCCGGCCACTCCTCGTCGCCCCGCTGGAGGCGGTTGGAGTAGGCCCAGAGCGCGTCGACGCCGAACCCCTGCGGGTGCTCGGAGGGCGGCAGCGTCCACGGCTCGCGGTGGGGAGCGCCGATGCGGCACGACCCGAAGACCAGGCGCGCGCGGTCCTCGCCCCCGCGGGTGACGATGCGGCACGGCGGGCGCCCGTCGTCGGGCGGCCACACCCGCCGCCCGTCGAGCCGCACCGCGTAGGGCGTGGAGCTGTCGGGCGCGAGCCCCTCGACGAGCACGAGGGCGTAGTGGTGCCCCTCCACGTGGAAGGTGCGCTCGCGCGCGCCGAGCACCTCCACCTCGCACGCCGCGTCGGTCTCGACCCACACGGTCGCGTCGCGGTCGCCCACGTAGCGCAGCATGGGACCGAGGACGAGGTCGGCCATCGGAGCGGGTCCTCCCGGGCCGGCGGGAGCCGCTAGATCTGCGGCGCGGGGACCGGGTCCGGCTCGACGGGCGGCCCCGGATCCGGCGTCGGCTCCGGGATGTCGGGCGGTACCGGCGCCGGCGTGGGCGGCGGGTACGGCTCCGGGATGTCCGGCGGCGACGGCTCCGGGATGGACGGCGGCTCCGGGAAGGCGGGCGGTACGGGCTGTGTTCCCATGCGGGCGGTGGTACCCGATCCGGGGGGCGGCGCAATCCGCGCGTTCGGCGGGCGCCGCGGCGGGGAACCCCTCGGGCGTCCCGGCCAGCGACGAAGGAGCACGATGAGCGACGCCCAGCGACCGCCCGATCCACCCGACCCGGCGCCCGGCGACGACGAGGCCGAGGAGGCCGTGGAGGAGACGTTCCCAAGCTCGGATCCCCCCTCCCATGGGAATCCCGGCATCTAGCGGAATCGCGGGATTCCGCCGGGGGTGATGCGGGGGCGGCGCGGGGTTAGGCTCGCGCCGTGCCCGCGTCCAGCACCCCCGCCCGCAGGGTGGCGGTCGTCGTGGTCCCGGGGGTCGGCGACGACGCCCCCGGCCAGACGCTCGACGCCGTCGCGGGCGCCCTGGTGTCGCGGATGGAGCTCCAGGACGGCGAGCGGCGGGAGATGCTGTTGTCGCCCGCCGGAAACGAGGTGGGGTACCGGACGCCGTGGACCCGCCTGAGCAGCCTCGACCGCGCGCTCGAGGTGGACGTGTACGAGATGCGGTGGTCCGACATCTCCCGGTTCCCGGGGGGGATCCTCCGGCTGCTCTACACGCTCTACGGGTTGATGCTCCAGATCTCGACGACGGGCCTCGAGGCCCTGCGCCCCCTGCGCGACGGCCTGCGCCGCGCCCGCGTCGCCCGCGCCGCGCTGATGACGGCCGCGTGGCTGCTGGCGATCCCGGTGCTCACGACGACGGCCGCGGTGGTGCTGGAGAGCGGCGCGGTGCTCGGCGCGGTCGCGTTCGACGGCAACCCGATCCTGGCCCGGGTGGTCGCCGTGACGGTGGCCCTCGTGGGCCTCGCCTTCGCGACGTGGGGGGCGACGCGCCTCCGGCGGGGGGGCTGGCAGGGCCTGCCCCCGCAGGCCGCGGTGCTGGTGGCCCTGGCGCTGATCGCGCACGCCGCGTGGTGGGTGCACCGGGCGGGCCTGCGGGTGGGTCTGGCCAACGCTCTGGTGGACGTGATCGCGTATCCCTTCAGGATCGCCTGGATGGCGGCGTCCGCGGCGGCGGCCGTCGCCGCGGTGACGCTCGCCGTGATGGCGTTCCGCCGCACCGGCGCGGTGCTCGCCCTGGACGGCCACCGCTGGCGGGCGGCCTTCACCGGGCTGGTGACGATGGTGGTCGCCCCGCTGGGCATCGCGCTGGTCAGCGCGACGCTCTTCGCCGCCTACGGCGCGCTGGCGCTCCAGGTCGCCGGCAACGCCTCGTGGGGGGGCACGACGGAGCTGAACTGCCTGGCGTCGCCGAGCTCGTGGACCCCCACGCCGTGCGACCAGGTGGTGCTGACCGGGGCGGAGGCGAGCGACGCGGGGCTGCCGGAGGGCTCCACGGTCGCGGACGGGTCGCCGGCCGACTGGGCGTTCGCGCTGTTCTCGCGCGGCCTCGGCCCCCTGGCGCCGGCGCTGCTGATCGCCGGGATCCTGGGCGGCCTGTTCCTGCTGGTGGCGGTGCTCCCCTTCGTACTGGCGGTGGCGACGTCGATGGTGGAGCGGCGGCGGGACCGCCGGGCCGCCAGCGAGCGTCAGGGCGCCCTGATGTCGAGCGCGCTGGACGTGATCGGCAACCCGCTCACGGGGCTCCTCGCGCTGGTGGCGGTGACGGTGGGGGCGGCGGCCGTGTTCGCGACGTGGCTGGTGGCGGGCGCCCCCGGCTCGACCACCGCGGCGCGCCTCGGGACCGCGATCGCGCTGGTGGTGAGCACCCTGGTGCTGGCGGTCCGCTTCCTGGGGGTGTCGCCGCGGCGGCCGCTCGGCTCCAACGCGGGCGCCCTCGAGCGCCTGCGCATCGTGCTGGACATCCCGTACGACGTGGCGACCTACCTGCGGGTGAGCCAGCCGGGGATCGTGGCGCCGCGGGAGCGGATGCTGCGCCGCTATCGCGCGCTGCTGGGCGAGGTCGCCGCCGGCGGCGTCGACCGTGCGCCGTACGACGGGTTGGTGATCGTGTCGCACAGCCAGGGCACGGTGCTGAGCGCGGCGACGCTGTTCGGCGACCTGCAGCGCTCGCCGCAGGCGAGGCCGTTCGACGACGAGGAGCCGGGCCTGGTGCTCCCGGACTCGGTGTCGCTGCTCACGTGCGGCTGCCCGCTGCGGCAGTTGTACGCCGAGCGGCTGCCCGGACAGTACGACTGGGTGCGCGAGCTCCCGCGCCGGCCCGGGGGGCTGCGGCCGGTGACCGGCACGTGGGTGAACCTGTACCGCTCCGGCGACTACGTCGGGCGCGCACTGTGGGCGCGCGACACGGAGGCGCAGGAGGTGTACGACCCGGACCACCCCGGATACGACCTGCGGGCGCCGGGGGGCCCGCGGGTGGTGGAACGCTGCGTCGGCGCGGGCAGCCACACGGGCTACTGGAGCGAGGCGGCCCTGGGCGATTGGGTGATGCGCCTGGTCCTGGAGGAGTGACGGAGGCGACCTCGGGTACAATCCCGCCCGTGGACGAACCTCCGGGCCGGTGACGAACGCGGTCCAGATCGGCGGGGCACTGTTCCTGGTGCTCCTGAACGGCTTCTTCGTCGCAGCCGAGTTCTCGCTCGCGCGCGCGAGGACGACCCGCATCGAGCAGCTCGCGGAGTCCGGGCGCGGCGGCGCCGTGCTCGCGCAGCACCAGATCAAGCACATCGACCGCTATCTGGCGGCCTGTCAGCTCGGCATCACGCTCGCCAGCCTGGGTCTCGGATGGCTCGGCGAGCCGGCGTTCGCCCACATCTTCGAGCCGTTCTTCGAGCGGATCGGGCTCGGCGAGGGCAGCGCCGCCCTGACGGCGGTGGTGCTGGCGTTCATCATCATCACCGTGCTGCACGTCGTGATCGGCGAGCTGGCGCCGAAGACGATCGCGATCCAGCGCGCCGAGCCGGTGGCGCTCAGCATCTCCCGCCCGCTGGAGTGGTTCCGCTGGATCTTCTCGCCCTTCATCTACGTGATGAACGGGGCGGGGAACGCGCTGGTGCGCGCCCTCGGCGTGGAGCCGGCGACGGAGAGCGAGCTGGCGTCCACGCCGGAGGATCTCCAGATCCTGATCGCCCAGAGCGAGGAGGGCGGCGCGCTGGAGCCGGAGGAGGCGGACATGCTGGAGGGCGTGTTCGGGCTGCAGGACAGCCTGACGCGCGACATCATGACCCCGCGCCCGGAGGTGACGACCCTGCTGGGCGACGCGCCCGTGCGGGCCGGCCTCTCCGAGGCACTGAACACGCGACATAGCCGCTTCCCCGTGCTGAACGGCGACGGCGTGCTCGGGATCGTCCACCTGGGCCAACTCGCCCGGGGGCTGCTGGAGAAGGGAGAGGACACCCCCATCCGCGACCTCGCCGGGGCGGCGCTGTTCGTGCCGGAGACCCAGCCCGTGGACGACCTGCTGCGCCAGCTCCAGGCGCGGCGCGCCTCCCTCGCGGTGGTGCTCGACGAGTACGGCGACTTCGCCGGCGTCGTGACGGTCGAGGACGTGATCGAGGAGA
>DAISWG010000018.1:0-5394 GCA_036826475.1 Miltoncostaeaceae bacterium
GGAGGAAGTGATTGGGGCCGGGCAGCGGGTGCGGGGGGGGGGGGAGGCGGCGCGCCGACCAGCGGCCATGCCGGCCGGGGGCGCATCCCGGGGGCGCGCAGGTCGCCCGGCGCGGGGGGGCCAGGGGCGCCGCCCACGCCCCGCCCCTCCAGCGTCACGGTGGTGTGCGTGAAGATCCGTTGGTCGCGGCGGTCCCGGTACTCCGCCACCCCGGCCGGCTCGCCGTCGACCCGCGCCTCGTACCGGTGCCGATCGGGCGCATCGACGACCTCGGGGGAACCATTCTCCATCCGGGCAGAATACGGTGGCGGGGTGGCGGCGGACAGGTTCGACGGATGGATCGCGGGCGTTGGCACCGCGTCGGGGATGCGCGCGGTGCTGGGGCACTGGCCGCGGTCGCCCCTGGGGCCGTTCGCCGACGTGATGGTGGAGCGGCCCGATGGGCACCGCCTGCTGCTGGCGCCCACCGCGCGGGTGGCCGACTACGTCGCGGCCACCTACCGCTTCGACGAGGTGCGGGTCACGCCGGTGGCCCTCTCCGTGGGCCGGCCGTGGTGGCACGTCGCCGCCGGACCGCTCGACCTGCGGTTCGCGGTCGGCGGGCGCCCCGCGCTGGGGCTGCTGCTGCGCGCCGTGCCCCCTCGGCTGGCCACCCGCCGATGGTGGATCCGCGCCTCGGACGCGGTCGCCCGGCGGACCCTCCCGGGCGTCCGCACGGTGGGGACCGCCGGCAACGGGCGGCGCGAGCTCTACGCGGCCCTGGACATGCGCCGGATCTCGGCGGCGGGCCTCCGGTGGGAGGGCCGCGACCAGGGGGTGCTCGCGCCCGTGGCGCCGCCGGTCGGGTTCGGGTTCGGGTCGACGCCCGAGACGCCGTCGCTGATCCGTATCGTCACGCTCGTGGAGCGCCCGCCGGAGGCGTGAACCCGCGCCGACGGGTTCGTGGCGACGCGGGATTCACGTCCCCGCCCGGGCCTCACGCCCGGGGCGCATCGGCTCCGGGTGGTCGGGCAGCGCGAGCGTCGGCCGCGGCCCGATCCGGTGCCCCAGGAACGCGGGGCGCCCGGCGGCGCTGAACATCAACGGCAGCACGTCCGCGGCGCGCACCACCCCCAGGTGGCCCGCCCGCGCGGGCGACTCGCCCAGCTCCGCGACCCCGTCCGGCCGCACCGCCCCGCCCGCCATCACGAACGGCGTGGGGTCGCCGGTGTGGAGGACGCCGCCGGTGGAGGGGGTGGCGTGGTCGCCGGTGACCGCCACCACGGCCCGGTCCGCGAGCTCCAGCAGCGCGGGCAGGCCCGCGTCGATGGCCTCGAGGGCGTCGCGCTTGGCGTACGGGTCCTTGGTGTGCCCCGCCTCGTCGGTCGCCTTGGTGTGGACGTGCACGAAGCGGGCGCCGTCGCCGATCAGCGCCTCCGCCGCCGCGACGCGCCCGGTCATCTCGGCCGCCAGGTCCTCGCGCGACGCCAGGTCGAGGCGCCGCATCCCCAGGAGCCGGGCGAGGCCCCGGTACAGGCCGCTGCTGGTGACCGCGCCGCCGGCGACGCCCGCCACCTCGGCGAAGGACGGTAGGGGCTCCCGCGCCCCGGCCCACTTGGTGGTGAGCAGGTCGAGCGGCGGCGCCCCCCGGTCCGCCCGCGCCCGGTTGACCGGCGACGCGGCCAGGGCGTCGCGCGCGGCGAGCAGGAACGCGGTCAGGTCGGCCGCGAGCGCCTCGCCCGCGTGGGATGTCGCCACGGGGCGCAGCCACGGGTGGATCTCCTCGAAGAACGGATCGGAGTCGGAGACGTCCCCCCGGGCGTGGGCGGGGAACGTCAGGATCGCCTCCCCCGGCCGCCCCAGCGGGTGCAATCGAGACCCCGCGACCTCGATCGCGCCGAGGGAGGACAGCAGGGCCGCCGCGTCCTCGGCGTCGTCGCGCCCGGCGCGGCCCGTGACCCGGACGACGTCGCGGTCCAGGCGGGACGTCCGCAGCGCGGCGTGGAGCACGGCGACCCCCTCCGGCACGTCCAGGCCGGCGCCGAGGCCCTCCAGCACGGCCCGTCCCGGGAACGGCCGCCCCTCGTAGCCGAGCAGCGACCAGTGGGCCAGCTCCGACGACGGGGCCCGCCCGGGGCCGAGCGGCACGTGCCACCCGCTGGCGCCGCGGCGGGCGAGCTCGTCCAGCACCGGGGTGCGCGCGGCCTCGGCGGGGGTGCGGCCGCCGAGCTCGGGCACCGGGCGGTCGCCCAGCCCGTCCAGGATCACCAGGACCGCCGGCAGCCGGTCCCCCGCGCCGGCGCTCACAGCACGGCGCCCCGGGCGCGGCGGCCCGCCAGCATCGCGCGCAGGGGCGCCACCGTGGCGGGCGGCACCAGCCGCTCCCAGTCGCCGCCCGCACGGATCGCGGCGCGGATCTCCGTCGACGTCCGGCGCTCCCCGGGCCCGGGCTCGGCCTCGACCACCCGGTAGCCGGCGGCCGCCAGGCGGCGCGCCTTTCCCGCCTCCCAGGCGCCGCCGCGCCCCACGTACTGGACGGCGTCGAGCGGCGCGTAGCACTCCCACAGCTCGGGCCGGCCGAGGTCGAACGGCACCAGCAGCACGCGCGGGTCGTGCCCCAGGGCGCAGAGCAGCAGCTCGGCCCGCTCCCAGTACGTGAAGGGGTTGGCGTCCTCCCGGTGGCGGTGGCCGCTGTCCGGCTCGGGCCGGCGGCTCGACGGGTCGGGGTTGGTGATGCCGACGATCAGGCGGCCGCGCTCCTCGAGGCCCATCCGGAAGAGCCGCAGGTGGTCCTCGTGCACCGGCTGGAAACGGCCGGTCACGCAGGCGGGGCCGGTCACCGCAGCAGCGTGCGGGCGATCGCGTTGCGCTGGATCTCCACGGTGCCCGCCGGGATCCGCAGGTTCCGCGCGACGCGGAACAGCTTCTCCTCCGGGGTGCCGCGCCCCAGGCCGGAGGCGCCGTGGATCTGGACGGCGCGGTCGGCGACCCGGAAGAAGGCCTCGTCGTTGACCAGCGCGATCAGGCTCACCAGGCGGATCGCGTCGGGATGGAGCGGCACGGCGTGGGGTCCGAGGGCGTCGAGCTCGCCCTGGGCCTCGAGCGACAGGGCGCGCGCCGCGTACACGTCGGCGTCGATGTCGGCCAGCATGTGCTGGACCGCCTGCAGCTCGCCGATCGGCCGCCCGCCCGACCGCCGGGTGCGCGCGCGGTCGACGGCCCGGTCCCGCAGCCATGCGCCCCAGCCGGCGCACATGCCGCCGCGGCACATCCGGCGCCAGTTGATCCACGTGAGCGCCAGCTGCAGCCCCTGGCCGACCTCGCCGATCCGATGCGCGTCCGGCACGCGCACGCCGTCGAGCACCAGCTCGCCCGTCAGGCCGTCGTCCATCATCGTCGGCGCGTCGGGGCCGCGGCGGAACCCCTCGCTCCCGGCGTCCACCATGAACATGGTGAGGGAGCGGCTGCCCGCGCCCGGCTCGGTGACCGCCACCACCTGGGCGACGTCGCAGAAGTGCGCGTTGGTGATCCACGCCTTGCGGCCGGAGATGACCCAGTCGTCGCCGTCGCGCTCCGCGCGGGTGCTCATCGACAGCACGTCCGACCCGGCGGCCGGCTCGGTGTTGGCGAACGCGCATGTGGTCTCGCCGCGCATCAGCGGACGCAGGAAGCGCTCGCGGCCCTCCGCCCCCAGGTGGACGAGGTTCGGGCTCGGCCCCTCCGTCCAGGCCAGGGTGCAGAGCCCCAGGCCGAGGCCGGCGCGGCGGTAGACGAGCTCCTCCACCCGCATGCACTCCACCCGCGTGAGCCCCAGGCCGCCGACCTCGCGGGGCATGTGGGGCGCGTACAGCCCGGCCGCGGCGGCCCTGCGCTGCACGTCGCGGCGGGCCTCCCACACCTCGGGGTGCATCCGCCCACCGGCGTCGAGCGCCGGCTGCCACGGCGTCCCGGCGCCGCGGGCGGCCAGGGCCCGGTCGAGGTCGGCCACTTCGTCCAGGAAGGCCTCGTAGCGCGGCAGCAGCGTCTCGAGTCGGTCGCGCGCGGCCATGAGGGGCAGGCTACCTGCGATCCTGGTGGCGACGGACGGCGCGGAGGTGCGCGGTGGAGGGCGTGGGGGACGTGGTGGACGGGCGCTACCGCCTGGGACGGCGGCTCGGCGACGGCGTGTTCCAGGCCGAGGACCTGTCCCTGGCCCGCGCCGTCGTGGTGCGGGTGTCGGGCCCGGAGGGCGCGGCCGACCTGGCGCGCCTCACCACCGTCCTGCGCAGCCTCCAGTTCGCGACGTCGCACGTCGTGCCGGTGCTGGACGAGGGCATGACCGGCGGGGGCGGGCGGTACGTGGTGTCGGCCTTCGTGGAGGGGACGCCGGTCAGCCGCCTGGTCGCCCCGGGGGGCCGGCCGATCGCCGCCGACACGGCCGCCGCGATCGGCGACGACCTGCTCGAGGCGGCCGAGGCCGCCGGGCGCGCCGTGCCGGAGGGCGCCGGTGCGGTCCCCGCGGCGGCGATCCTCGACCGCGACCGCGAGGTTCGCGTCACCAGGTTCATCCTGGACGGCGCGAGCGACGCCGCCGCGTGCCGCGCCGTGGCGGAGCTGCTGCACCATCTGCTCACCGGGCGGGAGCCCGAGGCGGGCGAGTCGGTGCGCGCCCGCGGGTACCCGGTGCCCGACCCGCTCGCCGACGTCGTCGACGCCGCCCTCGCCGGCGAGCTGCGGACGCCGACGGAGATGCGCCGCCGCCTGGCCGCCGCCCGCCGCCGCATCGGCTAGGCCGTCGCCGCGACCCCGGTCGTGACGAAGCGGCGCCGGTAGGCGTCGGGCGTCACGCCCACCTGCCGCACGAAGGCGCGGCGCAGGGTCTCCGCCGAGCCGAGCCCCGACTCCCGGGCGATCCACCCCAGCGGCGCGTCCGAGGTCTCCAGCAGCGCCCGGGCGGCCTCGACCCGCACCCGCTCGACGTACCGGCCTGGGGTGGTCCCCAGCTCGCGGGCGAAGAGCCGCGTGAGGTGCCGCTCGCTGAAGCCGGCCCGTCGGCTGAGGGCCGGCAGACGGTGGTCGCCGGCGGGGTCGGTCGCGATCCCGTCGAGCAGCGCCCGCAGCGCCGGACGCTCGACCGGCGCGGCCTCCAGGCGCACGCTGAACTGCGCCTGCCCGCCGGGCCGCTGCATGAACACCACGAGGTGCCGGGCCACGCGCCGGGCGACCGCGGCCCCGTGGTCGGCCTCCACCAGCGCGAGGGCCAGGTCGACGCCGGCGCTCACGCCGGCCGACGTCCACACGTCGCCGTCGGCCACGAAGATCGCGTCCGCGTCGACGTCGACCTCCGGGTGGCGGGCGGCGAGCTCGTCGGCGAACTGCCAGTGGGTGGTGGCGCGGCGCCCGTCGAGCAGCCCGGTCGCGGCGAGCACGAACGCG
>DAISWG010000018.1:5404-27432 GCA_036826475.1 Miltoncostaeaceae bacterium
GCCGGCGCACACGCCGGCGACGCGGCGGCTGCGCGCCGCGGCGTCCCGCACGGCGTCGAGCAGCGCGGTGTCGCGGGCGGCCCGCGGCCACGTCCACCCGCCGGGCACGATGACCGTGTCGACGACGCCCACCTCCGCGGCGGGGGCGTCCACCCCGATCCGCAGCCCGGAGCTGGCCGTCACGTCGCGGCCGTCGGGCGAGGCGACCACCACCCGGTAGCGGCCGCCCATCGACAGGGCGTCGGCGACCGCGAACACCTCCGACGGGCCGGCCACGTCCAGGAAGCCCGCGCCGTCGAACGCGAGCAGCATGATGGTGCGCGGGGCCACGCCCGCAGTATGGCGTCAGAGGTCGTCCACCGGCGCACCGATCGGGAGCCACCGAACGGTCCGGCGCACCTCCTCGGGGGCGCGCGCCAGCTCGCGCTCCGCCGCGTCGCGGCCCTGGCGGAAGTGGGCCCAGCCCTCGTAGTGGATGGGGACCGCGACCCGGGGGCGCACCAGCCCGATCAGCTCCGCCGCCTCGGCGGCGGTCATCGTGAACCGCAGCGGCCCCGTGACCGGGAAGCGGACGCCGCCGAGGTGCACCAGCGCCACGTCCACGTCGATGCGGCCGGACACCCCGCGCACACCGTCGAAGAGGACGGTGTCGCCCGTGATCCAGAGGGCGCCGCCGTCGTCGCCGTCCCATGCGAGCGCGAAGCCCACCACGTCGCCCACGACCGGCCCGAGGCCGGGCGGCCCGTGGCGGCACGGCGTGGCGGTGATGGTGATTCCCGGACGACCATGCGCCTCGAGCCGGGTGGTGCCCCAGGGCTCCAGTCCCACGGCGCCGCCCCCCAGCCGGCGGGCTCCCGGCGTCGTGGTCACCACCGTGCCCGACTTCGGCAGCAGCGCCCGCCCGGCGGCGTCCAGGTTGTCGCCGTGGTGGTCGTGGGTGAGCAGGACGGCGTCGATCGGCGGCAGGTCGGCGGGGGCGATCGCGGGGCCGGCGGTCTTGCGCGACCCCGTCCCCCAGCCGAACCGGTACGCGCCGCCGGCGGGGTCGAACGTCGGGTCGGTGAGCAGCGTCCAACCGGCGCGCTCGATCAGGACCGTCGGGCCGCCGACGTGGGTGATCCGGAGCCCCTCCACGGCGTCAGCGGGCGTGCGCCTCGGCCCACTCCAGCGCGTGGTCCGCCACGACCTCCCACCCGGGCCACGCGGTCAGCAGGTGGGGTCCGGGGTACTCGACCACCTCCGTCACCGTCCCCTCGGCCCGGTAGTGCTTCGCGTTGGAGCGCTGGACCGAGGGCGGCATCAGATGGTCGTCGGTGCCGGAGATGAACAGCAGCGGCGCCCGGTCCGTCTTCCCGTAGTCGACGTGGGTCCCCTGATGGCCCGGCTTCACGGTGGCGAACGCGCTCTCCCAGAAGATCGATCCGGACGCCGGCACGTGGTAGCGCTCGTACAGCCGCCGCGACTCCTCCTCGCTGAAGCCGTTGGTGAACGCGTACCGCCATTGCCGCTCGTCCAGGCCCACGGCCCGGTGGCGGTTCGCCGGGTTCCTGAGCACCGGGAAGGTCGCCCTGATCTGCGACAGGGGGACCACCGCCACCCCCTCGGTGGGCGCGGAGTTGATGGCAACACCGCAGGCGCCGAGGCCGCGGTCCAGCAGGATCTGGGTGAACGTGCCGCCGGCGGAGTGGCCGATGAGGATCGGCGGGCGGTCGAGCCCCTCCACCACCTCCGTGAGGCGCGCGACGATCGCGTCGATGGTGAGGGCCTCGATCGGCGACGGGTCGGCGTTCAGGGCCTCCACCTCGACCTCGAACCCGGGGTACCCGGGCGCCAGCACCGTGCGGCCCTTGGCCTCGTAGTGCGCGATCCAGTCCTCCCAGCTCCTGGGCGTCACCCAGAAGCCGTGGATCAGCACGATGGCGCGCTCGGGCGTGGGGGCGTCGGTGCTCACGGGCGGTCCTCCGGTCCGGCGGGGCGGGCGCATGGAGCGTCCGTCCCCCGCCGGCGGGGCGCAAGGACGCGTCGCCCACGATTCCGGACATGCCCGGGCGGGTGCCCTACCCTGCCCCGGTGGCCGGCATCGAGGCAGCGCGCGATCCCCGGGGCGCCGCGTGGGAGCGGCGCCTGCGGCGGCCGGTCCTCGCCGCCGCGTGGCTCGCGATCCCGACGGTGCTGCTCTACTTCTCGTCGCTCGAGGGCTGGCTCGCCGTGCTGGCGGTCAGCCTCGCGTGGAGCATCTGGCTGGTCTTCCTGACCGAGGCGGTCATCATGCTGACCGTCGCCCGCGACCGGGGGGCGTGGGCGCGCGGCCACGTGTTCGGGCTGGTGATCCTGCTGGCCACCTTCCCGCTGCTCACAAGCATCCTGGAGGGGCTGCTGGCGGCGCGGGCGCTGTCGAGCGTGCAGGGCCTGCGCGTGCTCCAGGTGCTCTATCTGGCGAAGGCGGCGAAGCTGTTCAAGTCGGCGATGATCCTGCGCGCCAGCGGGGCGGCGCCGCGCCATCCGGCGGCCATCACCGCCGCGGCGCTGCTGGCGGCGACGGCGCTCGTCGGCATCGGCGACCGCATCGTCTCGGGCGACAAGCATCCGACGCCGTTCCACGGCACGTGGAGCCTCGTGGAGGACGCCGTGCCCTGATGCCGCCCGGCCGCGCCGACCGGGGTTCCCGCGGCCGCCGTCGCGGGCATCACTCGTCGGAAGCGGCGCCGGGAGGGGCGGATGGAGATCGTGTGGATCATCGTGATCGTCGTCGTGGTGGTCGCGGCGATCGGGGTCGCGGCGCAGCGGCGCCGGCGCGCGGGCGGCGTGGTGGCCACCCGCCGGAGGCGACGGCCGTGAGCGTGCTGATGCGCGCCCGCGAGATCACGGGGCGCCCGGTGGTGGCGCTCAGCTCGGCCGACGCGGTCGCGGAGGTGAAGGACGTGGTCATCTCGCACCCGTCCGCGGCCGTGGTGGGCTTCACCCTCAACAAGCGCGGGTTCCTGGGTTCGCCCCTGAAGGAGGTGCTGCCGTGGGAGCGTCTCGGGTCCCTCGGCCGCGACGCGGTGATGATCGACGATCCCGGCGTGCTCACGGCGCAGGACGCCGCCATCGACGAGGCCCGCGCGGAGGGCCGCGACCGCGACGTGATCGGCGCGACGGTCATGACCGACGCCGGGAAGGCGTTGGGGACGGTGGTGGACGTCATCCTGGAGGTCGCGGACGACGCGCGCATCGTCGGCTACGAGGTCCACGGCCCGGACGTGCAGCGCGACAAGCATGCGGCGACGCTGTTGATCCCGGTGGGGGAGGCCATCGCCGTGTCCGGTGAGACGCTGATGGTGCCGGCGGAGGTGGAGGGCTTCGTGCGCGACGACCTCTCCGGCTTCGGCAGCGCGGTCGCCGACTACCGCGCGCGGCTGGCCGAGGAGCACCGGTGATCCGCCTCAGCGAGGCCGATGGCCGGCCGGTGCTCAGCCGCGAGAGCGCCGAGCGCCTGGGCGAGCTGATGCACGTCGTCGTGGATGCACCGTCCCGCCGCATCACCGCCCTCCACGTGGCGGGGCGGCGGAGGAAGGCGATGATGGTGGGGTGGGCCGACATCGCCGGCTTCGGCCCGGACGGCATCGTGGTGGACGGCGACGGCTCCATGCGCCCGCCGGGCGACGACCGGGAGCGGTCGGTGGCGGGGGGCGACCTGGATCTGGACGGCCGCCTGGTGCTGGACGACCGCGGCGACTCCCAGGGGGCCCTGACCGACGTCCTCTTCGACGAGGAGTCGGGGCGCATCGACGCGTTCGTGTGCGGCGAGCGGGAGATCCCGGCCGAGCGGCTGCGCCAGATCGGGCCGTTCTGCGTGATCGTGCGTGCCGAGCCGGGCGCCGGGGAGTAGCCTCGGGGCATGGCGACGGGCCCGCCGTGCTCCCACCTCGACCAGGTGCTGCTGGACGTCCTCCCCGAGGAGGTCGCCGGGTGCGAGGAGTGCCTGCGGATCGGCGACGGTTGGGTGCATCTGCGCATCTGCCTCACGTGCGGCCGGGTGGGGTGCTGCGACAGCTCCCCGAACCGGCACGCGTCCCGCCACGCCGCCGACGACGGGCACCCCCTCATCCGGTCCCTGGAGCCCGGTGAGGACTGGACCTGGTGCTTCGTCGACGAGGTCGGGATGGTCCTGGACCGCCCGACGGGGACGACGCGCATCCCCAAGTCGCCGCTCCTGCCCTAACGCGGCCCGCCGGTGACCCGGGTCCTCTATGCGCTGCTGCCCCTGCTCGGGGGCGCCATGATCGCGGTGCAGGCGCCGGTGAACGCCCGCCTGCGCAGCGCGCTGGCGTCGCCCGTGGGCAGCGCGACGGTGTCGTTCGCGACCGGCCTGGTGATCCTGGTGGCGGCGGTGGTGATCGTGGGCGACGCGGGCAGGCTGGGGAGCGTCGGCGCCGGACCGTGGTGGGCGTATCTGGGCGGGGCGCTCGGCGCGTTCTTCGTGGTGACCACGCTGCTGGCGGCGCCGCGGGTGGGCGTGACCACCACGTTCGTCTCGGTGGTGCTCGGGCAGGTGGCCGCGGCGGCGATGATCGACCGCTTCGGGTGGCTGGGGCAGCGGCCCATCCACTTCGGGTGGGAACGGATCATCGCCCTGGGCCTGCTCGTGGTGGCCCTCGTGCTGCTGCTCCGCGGGGACTGACGGCGCCGTGACGATCGACCGGCGCGCCGCGGCGGTGGTGCTGCTGGCCGTGGCGGTGGGTCTGGCGTTCGCCGACTCGTCGATCGTCATGCTCGGCCTCCCCGAGATCTACGGGGAGCTGGACGCGTCCATCCTGGGCGCCTCCTTCGTGATCACCTCCTACAACCTGGTGGTCGCGGTGGTGGCGTTCGCGCTGATCCCGGTGATGCGGCGCACCCGGCCGCTGCCGGTGCTGGTCGCGGGCCTCGCGATCTTCGCGGCGGCGTCCCTCGGCTGCGGCCTGGCCCCGGACCTGTCGGTGCTGGTGGTGCTCCGAGGGGTGCAGGGGCTGGGCGGCGCGATGCTGCTGGCGGCGTCGCTCCCGGCGCTGGTGGCGCTCGCGGGCGCCGAGCAGCAGGGACGCGCGATCTGGGCACTCGCGGGGTCGGCGGGCGCGGTCCTGGGGCCGGCGGTGGGCGGGATCATCACCGAGCTGGCCGACTGGCGGGCCATCTTCATCGTGCAGGCGCCGCTGGCGGCGATCGCCCTGCCGGCGCTCGCCGACCGCCGGCTGCGTGGCCTGGGGGTGGAGCGCGACGACGGGGTCCGGCCGCCGCTGTGGTCGCAGCTGGGGCTGGTGTTCGCGTTCGGCGCGCTGGTGGGGGCGCTGTTCCTGGCGGTGCTGCTGATCGTCACGGTCTGGGGTTTCGGGCCGCTGGGGGGCGCGGTGGTGGTGAGCGCGCTGCCGGTGGCGGCGGTGCTGGTGGCGCCGTTGAGCCGCCGGGTGGGGCCGGGCCCCTCGTGCCTCGCGGGCGCCCCGGTCCTGGCGGCGGGCCTGGTGGGGCTGGCGCTGGTGCGGGACGTGAGCGGTTGGTGGGCGGGGGCGGCGCTGGCGGTGTGCGGCGCGGGCTTCGGCCTGCTGGTGCCGCCCCTCACACACGCGTCGGTCACGGGCGGATCGGGGCTGGCGGTGGCGGCGACCCGGTCGGTGGCGGCGCGCCACGTCGGCCTGGTGGCGGCCCTGGTGATCGTGGCGCCGCTGCTCGCCGTCGACCTGGAGGAGGGTGGCGACCGCGCGACGCTGGAGGCGACCCGCGTGATCCTCGACGCGCGCCTCGACCTCCAGGACAAGGTGCCGTTGGCGCTGGACCTGGCGGAGGAGTTCGATCGCACGCCGCGCGGGGCCGTCCCCGACCTGGCCAAGGTGTTCGCGGCGCGCGGCGCCGCCGGCGACCCGTCGCTGGCGGTGGTGCGCGACGACCTGCTGGGGGCGATCGAGGACAGCATCACCCGGGCCTTCCGGAACGCGTTCCTGGTGTCGGCGCTGTTCGCGATCCTCGCGCTCGTGCCGGTGATGTGGGGGTTGTCGGCGATGCGGCGGGAGGCGGGGGGACGGGCGCCGCCGCTCGGCGCGATCGCCGGCGTCGGGGCGGTCGCGGTCGCCGCCGTCGCCCTGGTCGTCGGGGCCCTCGCCGCGGGCGGGCAGGACCTGGGCGACTCGAAGATCGCGGATCCGTGCGTCACCCGCGTCCGGGAGGGCGGGGGTGGCTTCGACGCGACCCTGCAGGGGGTGGTCCTGGACGGCCTCGCGGGCGCCGCCTGCGACCTCGGCGTCACCCGGGAGGGTCTCGTCCTCAGCTTCGCCCCGGACAGCGTGGGGGCCGAGAAGATCCCGTGGAGCCCCGCGCAGATCGAGGAGTCGATCCGCGCCGGCACGATCCGCGCGATCGACGACGCCGAGGACCGGGGCTCCCTGAACTCCGTCGTCGCGGACGTGCTGCGCGGCATCGTCCGCCGCGCCCCCATCGAGGAGCTGATCCGCGGTGGGGGAGCGGTCTCCGACTTCGCCGGCCGCGTCCGCGACCTCGACGCCGGGGACGTCGTCGACGCCCTCCGGGGGCTGTTGCCCTAGGCGTTCACCCGTCGCCGCGCCAGTGGGCCACGGGCATCCAGTGGTGGCGCCCCTCCAGACGCACGAGCTCCCCGAAGGGCTCCGGGAAGTGGCACGCGCCCATGATCAGGCCCTCGGCGCCGATGCGCTCCGCGAGCCGGGCGCGCGTCTCCCTGGCGACCTCGGGCTCCATGTCGAACGCGCACCTCATGGCGGGATCGGTCACCTGGGCGGGGTGGAGCCAGAGGTCGCCGACAAGGATCGCCCGTTCGCCGCCCGAGTCGATGAGCAGGCTCGAGCTGCCCGGAGTGTGCCCCGGCGTGGGCAGCAGCCGCAGATGCTCCGATACGTCGTGCTCGCCGTCGACGAGGTCCACGTCGCCGGCCTCGACGAGCGGGCCGATGGTGTCCCCGACGTATGGCACCGGGAAGGCCTCCTGGACGTCGGGGCGGCGCCATGCGTCCCAGTCGCGGCTCGGCACCACGATGCGCGCGCGGGGGAACGCCCGGCCCGGGTCGCCGCCCTCACCGGACGTGACGAGCCCGCCCACGTGGTCGGGGTGGATGTGCGTGATCACGACGGTGTCGACCTCCTCGGGCGCCACGTCGACGGCGGCGAGCCTCCGGCCGAGCTGCCCCTCGACACCGAGGAACGACGGGAACGCCAGCGCCCGGGCGCCGCATCCGGTGTCCACCAGCACGCAGCGGTCCGCCCCGCGCAGCAGATAGCAGGTCACCACATACCGCCAGCCGCCGTCCGCGGAGAACGCCCCCGGGCAGCGCGCGCGGTGACCCTCCCACTCCGCTTCGGAGACCCCCGTGAACACCTGGTCGATGCCGAGCGGGAAGTCGAGGTCGACGTCGAGCAGGGCGGTGATGCTGATGTCGCCGACGGCGACGGTCGGCGAGGCGGGTGCGTTCGTGGTCTGCATGGCTCCTCCCTGACGCGGTGATCGCGCCACCGACGCTAGGCGCCGCATGTCCTCACCCGCATCCCAAGTTCTTCACATCTGTCGACCGCCGCGGGGCGCGCTCCTCGCCGCCGGGTCCCCTGCGAGCCCGTTCTCGATCGCGGCCCGCGTGGCGGCGGCGCGGTTGTTCACGCCCAGCTTCCCGAAGATGTTCGAGACGTGACGGATGGCCGTGCCCTCGCTGATCACGAGACGTTCGGCGATCTGCCTGTTGGTCAGGCCCTCGGCGATCAGGGCGAGCACCTCGTACTCCCGGGTCGTGAGTCGCAGGACCCCGGCCGGATCGTGCGCGCTCAGCCCCATCTCGCCCGCCAGGCGCACCACCTCCTCCCGCGCGATCGGCGCGGGGAGCGTCTCGAGCAGCGCGAGCGCGGCCGCCATGGACGGACCGGGATCCCGGCCCTGCGCGCGGGCGAGCCGCGCGAGGTCCACGTGGCAGAGGGCGAGGTCGAAGTCGCAGCCGATCGCCTCGAGCGCCGCGCGACCCTCGCCCAGCAGACGGCGGGCGGCGGTCAGGTCGCCCGCGTCCGAGGCGATGCGCCCGCGCGTGCGCAACGACAGCGCGACGACCCAGCGGCAGCCGATGTCCGCGCCGAGCTCACCGGAGTGCGACGCCGCCGCCGCGGCGCCCGCGAGATCGCCCGCCCGGCGCCGCGCGTCGCCCAGCCAGCCGAGGAACCGGGACAGGATCCCCGGGTGCCCGGTGCGCTCGGCGATCCGGATCGCGCGCTCCAGGTCGGCCAGGGCGCCGTCGATGTCGCCGTGCTCCCGTCGCGCGAATCCCAGGGCGCCGAGCGCCCAGGCCGTGTTGGGCTCGTCCGGCGAGAGGTCGAACCCGCGCTCGCACTCCGCGATCCCGAGCGCCGTCTCCCCGCGCGCCGCCTCGTACAGGCCGCGCGCCCATGCCGCCCAGCTGCGCAGGCGCGGATCCGCGACCGCGTCGCCGATCGCCCCGCCGCGGGCGGCGGCCCGGAGCGCGTCGTCGAACCGGCCCATCTGGTAGAGCGAGTGGGCGACGAAAAAGTGGCAATGCCCCAGCCACCATGTCTCGCCGGTGCGCTCCAGCAGGGGGATGGCCCGGGACCCCTCCCGGACACCCTCCTCGAACCGGCCCGTCCACCAGCCCTGACGGGTCCGGATGTAGAGGGCCCGCCCGAGGGCGGCATCGTCTCCGAGCGCCTCGGCGAGGGCGATCGCCCGTCGCGAGCCGTGCTCCGCGTCGTCGGGCCGGCCGAGGTGGCTCGCGGTGTGCGCGGCCCAGAAGTGGAACGACGAGGCGAGCGCCGGGTCGGGGACCTCGCCCACGGTCGGCGCCAGCGCCGCGAGCAGCTCCCGGCTCTCGCTCATGCGGCCCAGGAAGTAGAGGGACGCGACCAGCCGGAGGCTCAGCTCCATCGACCTGCGCTCACGCTCGACGGCGGGGAGCCGCTCGGTGTGGCGGAGCGCGTCGCGCAGCATCGCGCTGGCCTCGGCGTGCGCGTACCGCGCGAAGCTCCGCTCGGCCGCCCGGTGGAGGTACGCGACGGCGCGCGCCGCGTCGTCCGTGCGCGACCAGTGGTGGGCGAGGAGGCCGCCGACCTCGTCGGTGCGGCCCGCGAACAGGTCCTCGAGACAGCGCCCGACCGCGCGGTGCGTCGCCCGCCGCACCTCGGGGCTCAGGCTGTGGTACGCGACGTCCTGGGTGAGCGCGTGCTTGAACTCGAACCCGCCCTCGCCCTCCACGACGGCCTCGACGAGGAACTCCTCCCGGACCAGCTCCTGCATCCCGGCGTCGGAGGTGGGTGCCGACGGGAGCACCGCGGCGAGCAGCCGGGAGGTGAAGCGCCGGCCGAGGATGGCGGCCGTCTGGAGCGCCGAGCGGGCGTCGTCCCCGAGCCGGTCGATGCGCGCCATCAGGACGTCCTCGACCTGCCCCGGGACGATCCCCTCGCCCACGCCGCGGGGGCTCGCCAGCGAGAGCTCCTCCAGGAAGAACGGGTTGCCCTCGCCGCGGGCGAGGATGGCCCGGCCGAAGGCCTCGGGGACGTCCTCCGCCCCGAGCACGGACCGCACGACCTCGAGCGAGTCGGCCGGCCCGAGCGGCGGCAGGGCGATCTGGGCCGCGTGCGACAACTCCAGCCATCCCGGCCGGCAGCCCGGGCGGTAGGTGGTCAGCAGGATCACCCGCGACGCGGCCAGGCCCGAGGCGAGCGACGCGAGGAACCGTCCGGACGTGTCGTCGGCCCAGTGCAGGTCCTCCACCGCGACGACCAGCGCCTCATCGCGGGAGGCGGCCAGGACGAGGTGGCGGAGCGCCTCGAAGGTGCGGGCGCGCACCGCCTCGGGGCTCAGGGGCCTGATCAGCTCGGCCTCACCGGCCGCGTCGAGGGCGCCGAGCAGATGCAGCACGTAGGGCGCGCCCGCCGGCGGCGCCTGGAAGCGGCGGAACGCCTCGGCCACGGCCGACTCGACCCCGCCCCCGTGGGGTATGCCGCAGAGCTGGGCGACCAGGTCCAGGACCGGCAGGTAGGGGTGACTCGCCCCGTACGGCGAGCACCGGCCCTCGATCCAGCGCATGCCCGTCGCCGCCCGGCGCGCCTCGTCCATGAGCCGGGTCTTCCCCATGCCGGGCTCGCCGACGATCCCGACCACCTGACCCACCCCGGACGCGGCGAGCGCGAGCGCCTCGTCGATGAGTCTCATCTGACGCTCGCGGCCCACGAAGCGGCTCGCGGGCCGGCTCCGCCGGGTCCAGGCGGGAGGGGCGGATCCGGGACCGAGGATGCGGAGCGGGCCGCGGCCCGCGTCGCCGGTGGGCTCCACCGCGATCCCATCGGGTATGCGCAGCCCGAGGGACGCCGCGGCGAGGATCTCCCCCGGGGCGGCGGACCCGGCCAGGGCGACCGCGTCGGCGATCGGGTCGTCGCCGCCGGAGAGCTCGGACCACCGGTCCGGCTCGGCCGCGAGGCGGCCCGAGACCACGCCGATCGCGGGAGACCTCGCGCCCTCCTCCGCCTCGTCGCGGATGCGGAGCGCGGCCAGGAGCGCGCGGCGGAGGTGGTCCTCGAGCGAGCGGGGCGCTCCGAACACGCAGGCGGCGGCGTCCGCTCCGGGCGCGGGGGCGACCACGCCCCCGAGTTGCCGGGCCACCTCGCCGAGCCAGCCGACGGCGGCGGGGTCGGCCCGGGCCACCGCGACGACGCTGGCGTGCCTGAGCCCCGGGACGGGCGTGCGGGTCGGAGCCGCCGGCAGCGCCGTCCCGCAGTTCCCGCAGAAGCGGTTCCCCGGCGGGACGGCGGTCCCGCACGCGGGGCACGCGGAGCGCTCGGCGGACGCGTGCCGCGGGCCCGCCCCGTCGGGGGCGGCGGGCTCGGCGCGGTGCGCGTCGGCGTCCATGGTCGGGGGATTCTGACACGGCGGATCGGCTCCGCCGATCGCGTCTCGCATCGCGCCGTGTGTACATACGACCGGCCGGTCGCGGCCGTGGGACGCCGCGAGATCGAAAGTCCTTGGGATGCGTCGCACGGGTCCTGATCGGAGGATGCGACCCGCAATCGCCGCCCAGATCCCAGGGAGCGTCCGATGTCCGTCCACTACGCACACGACCCGCGCACCGCCCCGCCGTGCTCCGCCGACGATGCCGTGGACCTGGCTCCGCGCCGCCTCCTCATCGGCGGCCGGTGGGAGGCGGCGGAGCGGCGCCGGCGACTCGTGGTCGAGGACCCCGCCACCGGCCTGCCCCTCTGCTCCGTGGCCGACGCCGCCCCGGGGGATTGCCTCCGCGCGCTGGCGGCCGCGGCCTGCGCGGGCCCGGTGTGGGCCGGACGGACGCCCCGCGAGCGCGCCCGCGTGCTGCGGCGGGCCGCCGACGCGCTCCGCGACGGGATCGAGACCTTCGCGATGCTCGGCACGCTCGAGATGGGGAAGCCCCTCGCCGAGTCGCGGGAGGAGGTCGGCTTCGCCGCGGACTACCTCGAGTGGTACGCCGAGGAGGCGGTCCGGCTGGGTGGACGACAGGCGCTCGACCCCGACGGGCGGGTCCGCCACATCGTCATCCACCAGCCGGTCGGACCGTGCCTGATCGTGACGCCCTGGAACTTCCCGCTGGCGGTCCCCGCCAGGGGCCTGGCGGCGGCCCTCGCCGCCGGCTGCACCGTCGTCCTGCGCCCGTCGTCCCTGGCGCCGCTGAGCGCCCTCGCGCTCGCCCGGGTCCTGGTGGAGGCCGGGCTCCCGGACGGCGCGCTCAACGTCGTCGTCTCGTCGGAGGACGGCGCCAGCGACGGAATGCTCGCCGACCCGCGGCTCCGCAAGCTCACGTTCACCGGCTCGGAGGCGGTCGGCCGGCACCTGCTGGCCGAAGCCGCCGGAGGCGTCGTGCGGACCTCGGTCGAGCTCGGGGGGTGCGCGCCGTTCATCGTCTTCGCCGACGCCGACCTCGACGCGGCGGTCGACGGTGCGGTCGCCGCGAAGATGCGGAACGGCGGGGCCGCCTGTACCGCCGCCAATCGCTTCTACGTCGAACGGCCCATCGCCGACGAGTTCGCGACGCGCCTCGCGACGCGGCTCGCCGGCTTCCGCCTCGGTCGCGGAACCCGCCGTGGCGCGACGCTCGGCCCCGTGATCGGCGAGCGCCACCGGCGGCGGCTCGCCGACCTCGTCGCCGACGCGGTCGCCCGCGGCGCCCGCGTCCTCCTCGACGGCGGGCCGCTCCCCGGCCCGGGGTGGTTCTTCCGTCCGGTCGTGCTCACCGACGTCTGCGACGACGCCCGGATCATGCGCGAGGAGGCGTTCGGTCCCGTCGCGCCGATCCGGGCCTTCGACGGCGAGGGCGAGGTCCTCGGGATGGCGAACGACCGCGACAGCGGGCTGGCCGCGTACCTCTACACCCGCGATCTCGACCGGGTCCTGCGCGTCGGCGGGAGCCTCGAGGCCGGCATGGTCGGGGTCAACTGCGGCCGCGTCAGCTCGGTGGCCGCCCCCTTCGGCGGGGTGAAGCACTCAGGGCATGGCTGCTCCGGTGGGCCCGAGGGCATCGCCGAGTACCTCGTGACCCGCTACCTCGCGATCCCGGAGGCGTGACCGATGAGCCGGTCGCACGACGATCGTTCCCCGCGCCGTGACCAGGGGACCTCCTGGGAGGACTTCACCACCGCGCGGACGGCCTTCCTCGAGACCCTTCGGAGAGACTCCGAGTTCCGCCGTGTCGCCGCCGCCTGGCACCTCGACTCCACGGAGGGGGACGCCGGCCAGCGGATCGCCGACCCTACGGAGCCGGGGGGAGGGTGACGCGCAGCAGCGCGCCGCCGTCCGGGGCGTTCTCGGCGGTGGCGTGGCCGCCGTGGGCCTCGGCGACCTGGCGGACGATCGCGAGGCCCAGGCCGGAGCCGGGGAGGGCCCTGGCGGCGTCGGCGCGGTAGAAGCGGTCGAAGACCAGGGGGATGTCCTCCTCCGCGAATCCGGGGCCGTGGTCGCGGACGGTCAGCTCGCCCGCGTCGAGCGTCACCTCCACCGTTCCGCCGGGCGGGCTCCACTTGATGGCGTTGTCGAGGAGGTTCGCCACCAGACGGGTGAGGCGCTCCGGGTTCCCGCGCACGAGCCACGGCGCGATCCGCTCCGCGAAGACCAGCTGGGGCGCCAGTCGCCGCGCCCGCTCCAGCCCCGCCCCCGCCACCTCGTCCAGCCGGACGTCCTCGAAGTCGGCCTGCGACTCCCCGCGGCGGCTCAGGTCCACCACGTCCGCGACCAGGTTCGTCAGCTCGTCGGTCTGCGTCACCAGGTCGCGCAGCAGGTCGGCGCGGTCCGCGTCCGGCAGCCCGTCGGCGCGCTGCAGCACCTCGATGTTGGTGCGCAGGCTCGCCAGCGGCGTCCGCAGCTCGTGCGAGGCGTCCGCCACCAGCTGGCGCTGCGCATCCACCGACCGCTCCAGCGCATCCAGCGTCGTGTTGAACGACCGCGTCAGCCGCCCCAGCTCGTCGTCGGTGCCGTCCTCCGGCAGGCGCGCGGCCACGTCCGCGTCGCCGGCGATCCGCTCGGTCCGCTCCGTGAACGCCCGCACGGGCCGCAGCGCCCGCCCGGAGATGAACCACCCAAGCGCCGCGCCGGTCACCACCCCGCCCGCCGTCACCAGCAGCAGCGCCAGCCGCAGCCGGTCGAGCAGCGAGTCGGTCTCGTCGAGGCCGCGCGCCAGCTGCGCCGCCACGCCGGGCGCCACCTGCGTCGTCAGCACCCGCAGGTGGACGTCGCCGACCTCCTGGTCGGAGAGGAACGCGCGTCGCGTCCCGGCGGCCACCTCGCGGGCGTGCTCGTCCACCTCCAGCGCGATCCCGCCCATCGGGGGCCGGGACGTCGTCCCGTCCGACGCGACCAGCTGGGCGTACACGGGCGCCTCGCCGCGCCGCCCCGGCCCGCCGAAGCGGCCGCCGAAGCCGCCCCCGAGCCGCCCGTCGATCTCGCGGGCCTGGGCCCGCAGCGACGAGTCGATGTCGCCGCGCAGCCGGTTCTCCACCGCGACGTACGCGGCCAGCGACGCGAGCGCCACGGCCAGGGCCACCGCGACCCCGGCGGCGAGCGCCAGGCGCTGGCGCAGCGTCAGGCGGAGGGTCAGTCCTCGCGGAGCACGTAGCCCACGCCGCGGACCGTCTGGATCAGGCGTGACTCCCCTCCGGCCTCGAGCTTGCGGCGAAGGTACCCGACGTAGACGCCGAGCGCGTTGGACCCGGGACCGAAGTCGTACCCCCAGATCCGTTCGTGGATGACACTCCGCGTGAGCACCACCCGCGGGTTGCGCATCAGCAGCTCCAGCAGCGCGAACTCCGTGCGCGTCAGGTCCACCCGCCGCCCCGCCCGGGTCACGGTGCGCGCCGCGGGCTCGAGCTCCAGATCGCCGAACCGCAGGGCCGCCCCCGGCTCCGACGGGGCGGTGCGGCGCAGCAGCGCCCGCAGGCGCGCCAGCAGCTCCTCGAGGGCGAACGGCTTGACCAGGTAGTCGTCGGCGCCGGCGTCCAGCCCCTCCACGCGGTCGGCGACGGTGTCGCGCGCGGTGAGCATCAGCACCGGAGTGCGGTCGCCGCTCGCGCGGAGCCGCCGGCACACCTCCAGGCCGTCGACGCCGGGCATCGCGACGTCCAGCACGACGGCGTCGGGCGCCTCGGCGGCGAGGGCGGCGACCGCCGCCCCGCCGCCGTCGGCGACATCCACCGTGTAGCCCGACAGCACCAGCGCGCGCCGGACGGCGTCGCGCACGGCGGGCTCGTCGTCCACGACCAGGATCCTCACGGGCGGGATGGTGACAGCCCGCCGCGCCGGCCGGGGCCGCCTACGGGTGGAACCCCCGGCCCCCCCGCGGCCCCGGGCCGTCGTGTGCGTCGTCGGCGATGTGCTTCGCCAGGTCGGCGACGCGCGCGGCGGGCACGCCCTCCGCCTTCAGCGCCGCCGTCAGCGTCGCGATCAGGTCGGCGCGCGACACGCCCTGGGCCTTCGCCACCTGCGCCAGCGTCTTGCCGGCCTCCAGGCGGTCGTGCAGCTGCTTCTCGGTGAGCTTCAGCTTCGCGGCGACCCGGTCCATCACCTCGCCGCCGCGCATACCGGGGCCGTGCCCGAACCCGGGGCCGCCGGGGCCGCCGCCGGGGCGGCCGAAGCCGGGCAGGCCCGGGGCGTCCTGGGCGCGCTTCAGCATCTCGTCGGCCTGCGCCTGCGTGATCCGGCCGGCCTTCACCGCCTCGTCCAGGCGCGCCTTGAGCAGGTCCTGGAAGGCCCCCTGCACCTGGTCCGCGGTGATCGACGTGCCGGCGCGGTCGTTGATCGCCGCCGCCAGGTCGGACGCCTCGTCCGACGATCCGCCCGTCGCGGCCACGGCGCCCGCGCTGATCCCCGCCACCGCAATGGCCCCCGCGGCCAGCGCCGCGATCTTCCGTCGTCCGAACGTCACCTCGGGACCCCCTGGTCGTTTTCCGGCAGCAACGACGGTAGGGGGAGGGCCTGTGCGCCCCCGAAGAGGAACCGAAGAACTCCCGAAGAACGCCCCGGCCGCCTCGGCCGCCACCCGCGGGAAGGACACCGGCGCCGGACGGCGAACGTGTGTTCTGTCCGGGCGGCGGGGTAGGATCGCCGCCCACGTTCGACGGAGGGTCCGATGGATCAGGCACGAGGTGATGGGACGGGGCGCCGCCTGCGGGCGGTCGCGGACACGCCGGTCACGGACGGGGGCGTCCTGGGACAGGCGATCGGCGCGGTGCTCGACGCCGCCCCCGGGGGGCTGGCGCCGCGCGCGCTGCCGGCGGCCGTCGCGGAGCGGCTGGGCGTCGCGGCGGAGGCGATCGACGACCGCGAGCTGACGGCTGCGCTGGGCACGGCGTTCGCCACCGGGCGGGTCGACGAGGTGGGCGGACGGCTGGTCGCGGTGACCCAGGAGCGGCGCGAAGCCGGCTAGGAGCCGCCGGAAACCACGGCCCGGCGGCCCGGCGACGCGCCGCGTCGTCGGCGGTGGAGGCGCGGCCGGTCTCGCCGACAGGCTCCCCGATCCCTACGATGCCCGGCGTGCCGAGCCGGGACGACCTCAGGAACGTGGCCATCGTGGCCCACGTCGACCACGGGAAGACGACCCTGGTCGACGCGATGCTCTGGCAGTCGGGGGCCTTCCGCGCCAACCAGGAGGTCGCCGAGCGGGTCATGGACTCGAACGACCTGGAGCGCGAGAAGGGCATCACGATCCTCGCCAAGAACACGGCGGTGCGCCACGGCGGGACGACGATCAACATCATCGACACCCCCGGCCACGCCGACTTCGGCGGCGAGGTGGAGCGCGGGCTCTACATGGTCGACGGGGTCCTGCTGCTGGTGGACGCCTCGGAGGGGCCGCTCCCGCAGACCCGCTTCGTGCTGCGCAAGGCGCTCGCCGCCCGCCTGCCGGTGGTGCTGGTCGTCAACAAGATCGACCGCCCCGACGCGCGGGTGGCCGAGGTGCTCGACGAGGTCTACGAGCTCTTCCTCGACCTCGACGCCGACGAGTCGCAGATCGACTTCCCCATCGTCTACTGCAACGCCCGCGCCGGTCAGGCGTCCCTCAGCGCCGAGACGCCGGGGACCGATCTGGAGCCGCTGTTCGACGTGCTCCGCGAGCACATCCCGGCGCCCACCTACACGGAGGGCGCGCCGCTCCAGGCGCTGGTGACCAACCTGGCCGCCTCGAGCTACGTCGGGCGGCTCGCGATCTGCCGGGTGCACGAGGGGGAGATCCGCGCGGGGCAGGCGGTCGCGTGGTGCCGGGCCGACGGGACGGTCGCGCCCGCCCGGATCACCGAGCTCTACGTGACCGAGGCGCTCGACCGCGTGCCCGCCGAGCGGGCGTCCGCGGGCGACATCGTGGCGGTGGCGGGACTGGCGGACGTCACGATCGGGGAGACGCTCGCGGACCCCGAGGACCCCCGGCCGTTGCCCGTCATCGCCGTGGACGAGCCCAGCCTCTCGCTCACCATCGGCATCAACACGTCGCCGCTGGCGGGCCGGGAGGGCAACCGCCTGACCGCCCGGCAGATCAGGGACCGGCTCGACCAGGAGCTGGTGGGAAACGTGTCGCTGCGCGTCGAGGACACCGAGCGGCCCGACGCCTGGGAGGTCCAGGGCCGCGGCGAGCTCCAGCTCGCCGTGCTGGTGGAGACGATGCGGCGCGAGGGCTTCGAGCTGAGGGTCGGCAAGCCGCAGGTGCCCACCCGCGAGATCGACGGCGTCGTCCCCGAGCCGCAGGAGCGGGCGTCGATCGACGTGCCCGAGGAGTTCCTGGGCGTCGTGACCCAGCTGCTGGCGCTCCGCAAGGGCCGCCTGGAGCAGATCGTGAACCACGGCACCGGCTGGGCGCGGATGGAGTACCTGCTGCCCGCGCGCGGGCTCGTCGGGTTCCGCACCGAGTTCCTGACCGAGACGCGCGGCACCGGCCTGCTGCACCACGTCTTCGACCGCTGGCAGCCATGGGCGGGGGAGATCCGCACCCGGCCGCGGGGGAGCCTCGTGGCCGACCGCTCCGGCGTGACGACGGCGTTCGCGCTGTTCGGGCTCCAGGAGCGCGGGGCCCTCTTCGTGGGGCCCGGCGAGGACGTCTACGAGGGGGCGATCATCGGGGAGAACGGCCGGGGCGACGACCTCGACGTGAACCCCACCAAGGAGAAGAAGCTCACCAACATGCGCTCCTCGACCTCCGAGGAGCTGGTGCGGCTGGTGCCGCCCCGGCGCGTGCTGCTCGACACCGCCCTCGAGTTCGTGCGCGACGACGAGTGCGTGGAGGTCACGCCGGGGGCGGTGCGGCTGCGCAAGGTCGAGCTGAGCGCCAACAACCGCGCCAAGATGGCGAAGCGGGCGGGCGCCGCGCCCCGCTGAGGCGCGACGCCCGCCGGGGCGTCGCCTACCGGACCGGCGGGTCGTGCTCCGGCGGGCTCGGCGAGGCCGGCGCCGGATTCGTGCCCGTCCGACGCTCCTCGAGCTCCCGCTCGACGCGGCCGTCCTCGCGCTCCAGCAGGAACAGCGACGCCAGCAGGGCCACCACCAGCGCGAGCGCGAGGCCCAGGCCGATCATGTAGCCGATCGCGTCGCCGACGCCGCTGGTCTCGAAGGGCCCCGGCGCGATGCTGAGCACCAGTCCGACCACCGCTCCGGCGACGAAGCCGATGCCGGCGTAGATCGCGACCGTCCTCCAGAGCACGCGGTTGAGGCCGCGCCGCGTGCTGGGGTCCGGCGACCCGCCGCGCCTCGCGACGACCGCCTCCTCCTCGCCGACCACGCGGGCGACGGTCTCCTCACGGGTCTCGACGTCCCGGCGGGCCGGTTCGTCGTGCTGGACGCTGTGCGCACCTGTCGGCTCCACCATGTGGCCCTCCTCGACGCGGGTTCTGCCAGAGGGCTACCCGTGGCGCGGCGGTGCGAATCGGGTGTTTGGGCCACCCGGCCGCGGGGTATCGCGGCGATGCCCGTGCGGCTCGCGGTCGTCCCGGGCGATCCGGGGACGCCGCCGTCGGCTCCCGCCCCCTGGGGTCCGGCGGCGGACCCCTCGGCCGTCAGCCGGCCGGGCCGGGGCAGCTGGGGGCGGCCTCGCGGGCGCCCGGCAGCCGGCCGAGCAGGTCGACCAGCGCGGTGACCTCCTCTGGCGTGTACAGCTCGCCGAACAGGGCCTCCAGCGCCGTCAGATGGGTCGCGGCGGCATCGGCCAGCGCACGGCGGCCGTCGCCGGTGATGGCCGCGTAGGTCACGCGCGCGTCGGACGCGCAGTGCTCCTTGCACACCAGCCCGGCCGACTCGAGGCCGTCGAGCAGGCGGGTGATCCCGGAGGGCGTGAGGCCCACCGCGGGGGCCAGGTCGACGCGCCGCATGCGGCCGCCCTCCTCCTCCGCGAGGCGCCGGAGCACCTCGAAGTCCGTGACGGTCATCCCGGCCGTGGACTGCAGATGGGCGTTGAACGAGCGCGTCATCGCCGAGTGCGCGCCCATGAGGCGGACCCAGGCCGCCACCGCGCGTTCAGCTTGAGGACTCAATACTTGACTAGTCAAAATCCACCCGCTACCTTTGCTTGCGTAGTCAATCGTATCGGATCGGAAGGGGATTCGACATGAGCACGACGCAGCAGATCACGGCGGTACCCGTCGGTACATGGGTGAGCGACCCGACGCACTCCTCGTTCGACTTCTCGGTGAAGCACATGGTCGTCGCGACGTTCCGCGGCGCGCTGCCGGAGTTCGAGGCGACACTGACGTCGCGCGAGGACGGCACGACCCACCTCCTCGGTATCGGCCGGCTGGCGAGCGTCACGACCCAGGACGAGAACCTCACCGGTCACCTGGCGTCGCCCGACTTCTTCGACGTCGAGCGGTACCCCGAGGTGCGGTACGAGTCGGACGAGGTCGCCCGCGACGGCGACCGGCTGACCGTGCGCGGCACGCTGACGCTGAAGGGCGTCACGAAGGAGCTTGAGCTCCACGGGACGATCGTCGGCCCCGTCGTCGGCCTCGGCGACGCCGAGGTGGTGGGCGTGGAGCTGGAGGGCGTGATCGACCGCACCGAGTTCGGCCTCAATTGGAACGCCCCGCTGCCGGGCGGCGGCTTCGCCGTCGGCAACGACGTCCGCCTGCGGACGCAGCTCGAGCTGCGCCAGTCGTAGCGATGGTCATCCTCGGGATCTCCGGGAGCCTGCGCGCCGACTCCCACAACGGCCGGCTGCTCGACGCCGCGGGGCGCGAGATGCCGGCGGGCGTCCGGTTCGAGGTCTGGGACGGCCTGCGCGACGTGCCGCCCTACGACGAGGACCTCGACACGCCGGAGCCGCCCGCGGAGGTCGCGCGCCTGCGCGAGGCCTTCGCGGCGGCCGACGCCATCCTCATCGCGACGCCGGAGTACAACAGCTCGATCCCGGGCTGCCTGAAGAACGCGATCGACTGGGCGAGCCGGCCGCGGGCGGAGAGTCCGCTCCGGTTCAAGCCGGTCGCGGTGATGGGCGCCACCACCGGTTCGTTCGGTGCGGTGTGGGCGCAGGCGGAGCTGCGGAAGGTGCTCGGCTCGGCAGGCGCCCGGGTGGTGGACGGCGAGGTCGCCCTCGCCCACGCCCACGACGCGTTCGCGGAGGACGGCTCGCTGAAGGACGAGGGCCTCCGCCAGCAGCTCCACGAGCTGGTCCAGCTCCTCGCCCGGGAGGCGTCGCCGGAGCGGATCGCGGCATGACGTGGCTGCTCGCGCCGCTGCTGGTCGGCGGCGCGAGCACGCTGGGCGCCCCGGGGGGACGCGCTCTCGGCGTCGCGGCCCCCGGGGGCGGACCCCCATGGAACCACCCGACCGTGAGGTGGACGTGAGATCCCCCTGAGGGGATCCTCAACGCGCCGCCCGGTCAGCCCGTCACGAACCCCGTATCGCCGCCGCGCGTGCGGGCAGCTCGGGGGCGTCGAGCTCGGCGCAGACGTCTTCGAACCCGTCGCCCGGCCCCGTCCACTCGAGTGACGCCGGCCCGTCCTCCAGCACGCCGGCGGCGTCCTGCCGCAGCGTCGCGAGCACCTTGAACAGGGCCGCCGCCTCGCGGCCCTCCTCCAGCACCGCCGACAGCCGGGCGGCGCCGCGGACGGTGACATCCCATTCGCCCGGGTCGGCCGGGATCGCCTCGATCGCGCCCCAGCGCGCCAGCACCGCCGCGGCGCTCTTCGCGCCCCAGCCGGGCAACCCGGGGAAGCCGTCGGCGGAGTCGCCGACCAGGGCGAGGTAGTCGGGGATCGAGCCAGGGGGGACGCCGAAGCGCTCGCGCACCCCGTCCTCGTCGCGGATGGCCGCGGCCCGGCGGTCCAGCTGCACCACGCGCGTGCCCGCCACGCACTGGGCCAGGTCCTTGTCAGGGGTGCAGATCACGACGCGCTCCACCGCCGGGTCGGCGGCCGCGCGGGCGGCGGCGGTGGCCAGGGCGTCGTCGGCCTCCAGCTCGACCATGCCCCACACGGTGACGCCCATCGCCTCCAGCGCGCGCTCGACCACGGGGAACTGGTCCTTCAGCGCCGGCTCGATCCCGTCGCCGGTCTTGTACCCGGGCCAGAGGTCGTTGCGGAACGACTCGATGACGGTGTCGCACGCCACGCCGACGTGCGTCGCGCCCCCCTCCAGCAGGTCGCAGACCGATCGGAGGACGCCGCGCGTGGCGGCCGCCCTCGACGTCGCGGCGACCTCCGACGGCAGGCCCATATGGTGGCGGAACAGTTCGTAAGTGCCATCGATGAGATGTACCTGCACCGCGGCATCATTACGGATCGTCGACGGACCGGGAACGTCGCGGTGCGGTGGGCGCTACGGTGGGCGACGAGGAGGTCGAGGGGGATCGGATGAGCGACGCGAACCACGGGGACGGACGACCGGTGGCGATGCGCCGGGACGGCGCCGTCGCCACCGTGGTGCTGGACCGGCCCGCCCGCCGCAACGCGCTCTCGCTGGAGATGCTCGGCGCGCTCCACGACGCGCTGGCCGGCGCGGCGGCCGACCCGGAGGTGCGCGCGGTGGTGCTCGGCGCCGAGGGGCCGGTGTTCAGCTCGGGGCACGACCTGCGCGAGATCACCCAGGGCGACGAGGCCCTGCACCGGCAGGTGTTCGATGCGTGCTCCGAGGTGATGCTGCTGATCCACCGGATGCCGCATCCGGTGGTCGCCCGCGTGCAGGGGCTGGCCACCGCGGCGGGCTGTCAGCTGGTGGCCGCCTGCGACCTGGCGGTGGCGTCGGAGGCCGCCCGCTTCGCCACCCCGGGCGTGCGCATCGGCCTGTTCTGCACCACGCCGATGGTGGAGGTCGCCCGGGCCGTGGGACGCACCCGGGCGATGGAGATGCTCCTGACCGGGGACCCCATCGACGCCGCCACCGCCCTGTCCTGGGGGCTGGTGAACCGGGTCGTCGAGCACGACCGCCTGGACGAGGCGGCCGCCGCCCTGGCGCGGCGGGGGGCATCGGCGAGCGGCCAGACGCTGGCGCTCGGCAAACCCGCCGGGGCGGGGAAACCGGACCCGCCCCCCGAGCCGGCCCACCCCCCCCCCCCCGCGGGGATGGTG
>DAISWG010000018.1:27442-66713 GCA_036826475.1 Miltoncostaeaceae bacterium
GGGGGGGGGGGGGGCGGGGCGGCGCGGCCAGCGGCGGGCGCGGGGAAGGCCGGCGGGGGGGGAAACCCTGCCCCTGCCGCTCGAGCAGGCCTACCGCCACGCCTCCGAGGTGATGGTGCGCAACGCGGGCACCGCCGACGCCCGCGAGGGCATGTCGGCGTTCCTGGACAAGCGCGAGCCCGAGTGGTCGCACGGACGGCCGCCCGCGTGACCGCCCTGAGCTCCGCCTCCGCCCTGCGCGCCGTGATGGACGGCGTCCCCGCGGCGGTGGCAGTGGTCGATGGCGGCATGCTGGTGCGGGAGGCGAACGCCCGGTGGCGGGCCATCGGCCCGGCCGTCGGCCGCGACTGGCGGGAGGTGGTGCACCCCGCCGACCGCGACCTGGTGCCGAGCGGCCCGGGGGCGTCGGCCGAGGTGCGGGTGCGGATGCCCGACGGCGGGGTGCGCTGGTTCTCGCTGGCGGTCCGCGCCGCCGACGACGGCGGGGCGGTGGTGCTCACCGACATCGACGCCGGCCGGGCGGCCGAGGGGGAGCGTGCCGCGCTGCGGCGGATCGCGGACGGCATCTCCCGCGAGGACGACTCCGGGGCCCTGTTCGACCAGGTGGCCGAGGAGGCCGGCGTCCTGCTGTCGGCCGACGGCGCCGGCGTCGTGCGGTTCGACGACGAGGCGCGAACGGCCGTGATGCTGGGCCGGTGGGCGGTCGACCCGGCGCTCGCCGACGTGAGCCCCCAGGCGCTGCCGCTGGAGGGCCCCGGCGCCACCGCCCGCGTCTACGCCACCGGGCTGCCCGCCCGCGCCGTCTATCCCTCCGAGGCCCCGTTCCCGTGGCGCGCCGCCGTGGTCGTGCCCATCCGGGTGGGCGGTCTGCTCTGGGGCGCGCTCGGCGCGGTGAGCCTGGACGGGACGCGTCTGACCGAGGACGCCGAGCAGCGCCTGTCCCGCTTCGCCGAGCTGGTGGGGCTCGCCGTGGCGAACGCCGACGCGCGTGAGCGACTGATGCGGCAGGCGCGCACCGATCCGCTCACGGGCCTGCCGCACCACGGCACCTTCCACCGGCAGCTCGACGAGGAGATCGCGCGCGCGGCGCGCTTCGGAAGCGTCCTGAGCCTGGCGGTGATCGACATCGACCATTTCAAGACCGTCAACGACGCCCACGGCCACGAGGTGGGCGACGCTACCCTGCGCGCCGTCGCCGCCCGGCTGTCGTCCCACGCGCGGGTGATCGACCTGGCGGCGCGGGTCGGCGGCGAGGAGTTCGGCTGGCTCATGCCCGGCACGCCCCTCCCCGGCGCCCGGGTGGCGGCGGAGCGGTTCCGGTCGGCGGTCGCCGGCGAGGGCTTCGGGCCGGTGGCGTCGCTCACCGTCTCCGTGGGCGTCGCGCAGCTCACCGACCTCGACCCGGACGGGTCGGCCCTGTTCCGCCGCGCCGACGCCGCGCTCTTCGCGGCGAAAGCGGCGGGCAGGGACCGCACGATGGCGGCCGAACCGGCGTAGCCTCCAGGGCGATGGCCTCCTCCTCCAGGAGCGATCCGGCGGTCGGCTTCGAGGCGCTCCGCGACGACCTCGCCGAGCTCGCGACCGTGGTGCTCGCCCAGGTGGAGCGCGCCGTCGCGGGCTGGGAGGAGTCGGACCCCTCCGTCGCCGAGCTCGTCGCCGAGACCGACCGCGAGGTCGACCTGCGCAGCGCCGCCCTCGAGGAGCGGATCCTGGAGCTGCACCGCAACTGGAGCGCCTTCGCGGCCGACCTGCGGCTGCTCCACGTCGGCCTGATCGCGGCCGTCGCCCTGGAGCGCGTGGGGAACCTCGCCGTCCAGATCGCCCGGCTCGCCGGGTCGGTGCCGCCGCCGGAGGCCGAGATGTCCACCGTCCGCGGCCTGGTCGCGCGCATGGGCGAGCGGGCCGTGGATGCCCTGGCCGAGTCGGTGCAGGCGATCGCGCGCGGCGACCTGCGCGCGGGCGAGCGGGCGATGCGGGAGGCGCGTTCCGTGAGCCCGATGCTCGACGCCGTGCTGCGTGCCGTCACCGAGGCGGCGGGCAGCCCGGGGATGCGCGCGTGGTCGGCCGCCGCCGTGCTCGTGGCGCGCCACATCGAGCGGGTGGCCAACAACGCCGCCGAGCTGGGCGCCCGGGTGGCGTTCCTGGTGACGGGGGAGATCGCGCCACTCGAGGACGGGTGAGCGCGCGGCCGCTCCTCGCGGCGCACCGGATCGAGACGGCCGGGGAGGGCGCCGCCGCGCTCGCCGCCGGCGCCGATCTCCTGGAGATCGACGTCCATCTGCGGCGCCGCGCGCTCGAGGTGCGCCACCCGCGCCGCCACGGCCCGGTGCTGTGGGACCGGGAGGGCGTCCGGCGGGCCCGCGCCCCCTCCGCGGCGCTCGGCCCGCTGCTCGCCGCGCTCCCCGCCGGGGCGGAGCCCATGATCGACCTGAAGGGCGGCGCCGCCCGCCTGGCCGGGCAGGCGCTCACCGCTGTCCGGGCCGCCGGCCTGCCCCGCGCCACGTTCACGTCACGGCGCTGGCGGCTCCTCGACCGGCTGGCCGGGGCCGAGGGGGTCCGCCTGGCCTACTCGGCCGCGCGGCGGCGGGAGCTGGACCGCCTGCTCGGCCGGGCGCTGCCCGAGGGTGCGGCCGTCTGCGTGCGGTCCGACCTGCTGGACGCCGCGGCGGTGGCGGCCCTGCGCCGCCGCGCGACGCTCGTGATGACGTGGGACGTCGCCGACCGCGCCCACGCGGAGCGCCTGGTCGCCCTGGGGGTGGGCGGGCTGGTGCTGGACGACGCGGCGCTGCTCGCGGCGCTCGCGGGCCCGCGGGCGGGCTGACCGGCGGTCGCCCGGCCCCGGCGCGCCGGGGCGGAGCACTCAGGCCAGGGCGGTCGCCGGGGCGGTCCCGCCGGCGCGGCGCTCGAGCAGCATGGCGAGGAGCGCGCCGGCGATCGAAACGACCAGGGCGATCGCCTGGACGCCGAGGCTGAACGCCAGGACGGGGGCGGCCGTCAGGCCGTACGTCGTCACGAGCACCGGCACCACCGCGGCCTCGCGCACCCCGGCGCCGCCGGGGGAGATGGCGAGGTAGCCGCTGACGATCATCAGGCCGAACACCAGTGGCGCCGCCGCGGCCGGCAGGCCGAACGCGGCGAGCAGGGCGGCCAGGGAGAGGATGCGCAGCCCGATCGCGCAGAGCTGGAGGCCGCCGGCGACCACCATCGAACGGCGGCAGGCGAGCAGGCCGGCACCGCGGCCGAACGTGTCGAGCAGCCCCCGGGCCCGGCGCGGCACCAGCACCGCCAGGCGCGAGCCGCCGAACCGCCACAGAACGACCACCGAGATGATCAGGCCGGCGAGCATCAGGCCGGCCGCCCAGCGGATGGGGGTGAAGCCGGAGGGCAGCGGGGCGACCGTGGTGGCGGCCGCGACGACCGCGAAGGTCACCACGCCGTCGATGATCTTGAAGGCGCTCATGCTCCCGGCGATCCGCATGCCGCCGCCGTCGGCGGCGGGGTGGCGGCGGACGGCCGCGTAGCGGACCGCCTCGCCCAGGTGGGCCGGCAGCAGCTCGCAGGCGCCGCGGCCGACCAGGTGGGCGCGGATCACGTGACCACGGTCGATCGCGGCGAGCCCGCCGGCGTCGAGGCCGACCTTCCACACCAGCGCGGACATCACCTGGGTCGCCGCGTAGGCCGCGCAGGCGGCGGCGATCCACGGCCAGCTGACCCCGGTGAAGCTGTCGCGCAGGCGCGACGGGTCGGCGGCGTTCATGACGCCCCACGCGGTCAGGCCCAGCACGACGATCGCGACGGCCGCGATGAGCGGGCGCCGGATGCGGGGGTCGGCCAGCCGCGCGAGGCACGCGCGTGGCAGGACCGTCGTCGGGGGGGATGCGGTCAAATCGTCGGCCACGGGACTCGGGTGGTGTATCGGCAGGACGTCGTCCGACCCGAGGCCCGCAGGCATGGAAGGCGAGAAACGCCCCTCGGGCAAGTACGACCGTCACCCCTCCCGGCCCGATTGGGGGTTGCGCGTCCCGGGCTCCTCTTACTAAATAAGGGCATGATGGGGATGCGTATCGTCGCCGGGATCGAAAGAAGAGGAACGCGTGAGTCAGGAGCAGCGACAGCAGGACGGCGGGGAGCCGCCGAAGCGCAAGCGGGGCCGTCCGCGGGACCCCGGTGCGAACCGGCGGATCCTCGACGCCGCGCGCGCGGTCGCGGGTGAGCTCGGCGTCCACGGCGCCTCCATGTCGGCGATCGCGGACCGCTCCGGCGTCGGCAAGCCCACGATCTACCTGCGGTGGGCGAACCGCCGCGAGGTCATCGTCGCCGCCATCGCCGACCTGCGCGCCGACGTCCCCCAGGTGGAGGGGCAGAACGTCCAGGAGGAGCTGACGCACGCCCTCCAGGACGATCGCACGCTCCTGGTGTCCGGGCCCGAGTCGCGCTTCCTCCGGTCGGCGCTCTTCGAGAGCGCCGAGGACGTCGAGATCGCCCGCGAGCTCTCCGACAGCATCCTCGGTCCGCGCCGGCAACGCATCGTGGAGATCCTCGAGCGCGGCATCGACGACGGCGAGCTGCGGTCGGACATCGACGCCGGCGCGGTGGCCGACCTCCTGATCGCGCCGCTCGTGCGCGGCATGGTGCTGGGCGAGGAGGGCGTGAGCCCCGACGCCGTCCAGCAGCACACCGCGCTCGTCGCGGGCGGCATCGCCGCCTACGCGGAGGCGTCCGGGGCGGGATAGGCGGCGGGGCGGCCCGCCGCGGCGGGGGCGCGCCCCAGCAGGGCCCGGGCCAGGAGCACCAGCCCGGGGATCTGCGCCAGGTGGTAGAGCGAGACGGGATCGAGCCCCACGGTCTCCGTCCATTCGGCCGGCATCGCGCGGAAGGCCGCCGCCGCCCCGCTGGCCAGCAGGGCGACGCACACCTGGCGCGCCAGCGGCATGCCGCGCGCCGCGGCCCCGAACCAGAGCGCGAGGATGGCGAGCATGGTGATCCCCTCGCAGAGGAGGATCGCGCCGACCCCGGCGTTGCCGCTGAGGGCCACGATCGCGTAGGCGACCAGGCTCGCCGAGCGCAGCACCCAGAAGACGCGCCCGCGACCGGGTCCGAGCACCTCGATGACCGTCGCCGCGAGCAGGTACGAGATCGCGATGACGACCATCCCGCTGATGACCGCCCAGCTCGGGCCGGCCCACGTCTCGGAGCAGGTCACCCAGCCGTGGTGGACGAACCCGGCCACGGCGGCGCAGCCCGACCACCAGTAGGTGAGGCGCCAGTAGCGGTGGATGTCCGGCCGGCTACGGAGGGCCCAGCCCAGGCCGAGGGTGACGAGGCCGAGGACCAGGTCGGTGAGGGCTGGCGCGGGCTCGCAGAGCACCCCCCGACGGTAGCCACGGGCCGGCGGGTGGACACAACATATGTATTTGACCTATAGTGTCGGCATGCGAGGAGGACCACACCACGGGATGCGAGGGGGCCCCGGGCGGCGCGGGCCGGGCGGGCGCGGAGCGCGCGTGCGGCGCCAGGTCGCCCCCGGCTCATGGGAGGTCCACGCCCGGGTGGAGCGCTTCGTGGAGCCGGTCGTGCTGCTGCTGCTCTCGGAGCGGCCGATGCACGGCTATGAGCTGCTGGAGCGCGTCCCCGATCTGCTCGGCGACGAGCGGCGCCTGGACCTCGGCAACCTCTACCGCCTGCTGCGATCGCTGGAGGAGGAGGGGGTCGTCGCCTCGGAGTGGGACTCCGGGCTGCCCGGTCCCGCAAAGCGCGTCTACCGGCTCACCGACGCCGGCCGGGCGCTGCTGACGCAGTGGATCGCGGCGCTCCGCGAGGCCCGCGAGGTCCTCGACGCGTTCATCGGACGACACGAGGGTGGAGGGGAGGTGAACCCATGACCCATCGACATCACCACCAGCGCGGCCCCGGCCGCGGCCGCGGTTGCGGCCCGGCGCGCGGCCCCTTCGGGATGCGCTCCTTCAACCGGGAGGAGTGGCTGGCGCGGCTGGAGGAGTACCAGCGCGACCTGGAGCAGCGCACGGCCGACGTGGCCGACCTGATCAGGCGCCTGCGCCAGGACCCGACGCCGGAGACCGCCGAGGCGTGACCCCGGCGGAGCCGGCCTGACCTCGGAGCTAGTCCTCGGGCGGCGCGGCGAGCGTCGCCTCGAGGGCCTCCGCGGTCGTGCGGACGTGCGCCCACACGGCGGCCGCCTCCTTCACGCGCAGCTCATCCGGCTCGGGGGCCGACTCCCGGGCCGCCGTCATCTCCGGCTGGTCCGGCGCCGAGCCCCAGGCCGCGAGCGCCTCGCGCTCCACCTCGCGCCGGCGCGCCTCCGCGGCGCGCGACCACGCCGCCACGCGCCGGGCGAAGTCGGCGGGAGGCGGCCCGTCGCCCTCGTCCGGGGCGGTGACGGTGGCGTACCCCTCGGCGAACAACCGGGCGGTGGCGGCCAGCTCGGCGTCGCGGCGGTCCGCCTCCGGGTCGCCGGACGCCCCCCGGCGCTCCATGACGGCCTGCTCCTCGAGCACCAGCGCCTCCAGGCGCTCGCCGTTGGCGTTCATCCACGCCGTGAGGCGGTCGGCCAGGTCGGGCGGCGTCCCCGGCAGCTCGGCGGCGAGCGCCTGCGCGAGGTGCCGCATCCAGGCGCGGGCGCTGGCCGTCCGGGCGCGGGCGATCCGCGCGGACCGGTCGGGCAGGGTGCCGCCCTCGGCGAGGATGAACTCCTCGTGGATGGCACGGGAGCCCTCCTGCGCCATCATCTCGTCGAGCGACGACCGGTGGGCCGCCATCCAGTCGACGAGACGGTCGGCCAGGCCGGACGGGGGTGCGCTCACGCGTGGACCTCCTCGTGGTTCGCGGACGTGTGCGACGCCATGGCCGCTCGCGCGATGCCGCGGACCATCCCGCGGAACACGAAGCGGTGGAACGGCGAGACGGCATACCAGTAGAGGCGCCCCAGCAGCCCGGCCGGGTCGAACACGGCGGTCTGGCGGATGAGGGAGCCGTCGCCGTCGGGCTCGACCTCGAACTGGAGCCACGCCCGGCCGGGGACCCACATCTCGGCCGACAGGCGCAGCAGGCGGTCCTGCTCGATGGCCTCGACCCGCCACGAGTCGACGGTGTCGCCGGGGAGGAGTCGGTCGGGGTCGCGGCGGCCGCGGCGCATCCCGGCGCCGCCGAAGGGCAGGTCCACCAGGCCGCGGAACCGCCACAGCGCGTTGCCGTAGTACCAGCCGCTGCCGCCGCCGATGCGGCGGATGGGCCGGAAGGCCACGGAGGGCGGCGCCGGCACGCGCTCGACGCGGGAGTCGATCAGGCGGGAGCCGTGGGCGCCGCCTTCGCGCGGCGCGGGGCCGGAGGAGAGGGCGTCCGACCACCGCGTCGCGGCGAACTCGCGGTCCTCGTTCACGAGGGCCCGGGCGATGGCGTCGCGCACGCCGCGGGGCTGCACGCCCAGCAGCTCACGCGCCGGCGCGGGGTCGGCGACGACGGTCTCGTTGCGCAGGCCCTCCACCAGCTCGCGGCCGACCCGCGCGTACACGGGGGTCACCAGGCCGAGCCACAAGCTCGACAGCCGCGGCGTGAGCACGGGGACGGGGATCATGAGCCGCCGGAGCCCGCGCTGGCGGGCGTACTCGCGCATGAGCTCGCCGTACGACACCCGGTCGGGGCCGCCGATCTCGAGGATGCGGCCGCCGTCGATGGCGACCCGGCCGGCGGCGGCGAGGCACGCCACGACGTCCTCGATCGCGATCGGCTGGGTGCGGGTCGTCACCCACCGCGGCGTGATCATCACGGGCAGACGGTCGACGAGCGCCCGGATCATCTCGAACGAGGTGCTGCCCGAGCCGATGACGATCCCCGCCCGCAGCTCGACGGTGGGGACGCCGGAGGCGGCGAGCACCTGCCCGACCTCCTGGCGGCTCGCGAGGTGCGGCGACAGGTCGGGGCCCTCGCCGAGCCCGCCGAGGTAGACGATGCGCCGCACCCCGGCGGCGCGGGCGGCCGCCCCGAAGGCCTCGGCGCCCGCGCGGTCGGCCCGGCGGTAGTCGGCGGCGCCCGACATCGAGTGGATGAGGTAGTAGGCGACGTCGATCCCGGCCATCGCGGGGGCCAGCGAGGGCGGGTCGGCGACGTCGCCGTACACGACCTCGGTGCCCTCCGCGGTCCGCGGCCGCAGCTCGCCGGGCCGCCGCGCCATGCACCGCAGCGGCACCCCCAGCATCTCCAGGTGCGCCAGGAGCCGGCCGCCGACGTAGCCGGTGGCGCCGGTCAGCAGGACCGTGCCGGTCGCGGGTGCGGGATCCTCGGCGGGCGCCATCCGTCCCAGGGTAACCTCGCGCCCGTTCCGTCCGTCAGGGGATCGGGAGGTCGGGTCGTGCGGGTTGCGGTGGTGGGGGCGGGGCTCGCGGGCCTCGCCGCGGCGCGGGAGCTCCGGGCCGACGGCCACGAGGTGGTCGTGCTCGAGAAGAGCCGGGGCCTCGGCGGCCGGCTGGCGACCCGCTGGGCGGAGGGCACGGTGCTCGACCACGGCAGCCCGGTGCTGGCCGCCCCGGAGGGGTCGGCCCTGCGCCGCCTGGCCGATGCCCTGCACGCTGACGACCGCGTCGACCTGGACGACGGCCTGGCGTTCGCCGCCGGGGCCACGCGGCTGCCGAAGCTGATGGCCGGCGGGCTCGACGTGCGCGTGGACGTCCGGATCGCGGCGCTCCGGGACGCGGGCGGCGCCTTCGAGCTGGGGGACGAGCAGGGCAACACCCACGGCGCGGTCGCCGGGGTGGTGGTGACGGCGCCGGCGCCCCAGGCGGCCGACCTCCTGGACCGCAGCCCCGGGGGCGCGCCGCGGGCCGCGCTGGTGCGGTCGCTGTCGTACGCCCCGGCGGTGATGGTGCTGGCCGCCGTCGCGGGCGGGGGCGAGGGGCCGGCGGTGGAGCGGCCGGCCGAGGGGCCCGTCGCGGAGCTGCGCCGCGAGGCGGCGAAGGGCCGCGGGGGCGATCCGGCGCCGGTGGTGGCGCGGCTCACCCGAGAGGTGAGCGCGGACCTGCTCGACGCGTCCGACGCGGCGGTGCTGGAGGTGGCGCTGCCGGCGCTCGCCGCGCTGGTGGGCGCCGAGCCGGCGTGGAGCCAGGTGAAGCGGTGGCGCTTCGCGGTGCCGGAGGGCCGCCTCGATCCGGATGAGGTGAACCCGCCGGACGCCCGCATCGTCGTGGCGGGCGACTCGGTGACGGGGGCGTCCTTCGGCGGCGACGACCATCACCGGGTGTTCGCGAGCGGCGTCGATGCCGCCCGCCGCCTCACCCATGCCCTGGCGGTGGCGGCGCCGTGAGGCTGGTGGAGCGGGCGATCCGCGGCGCCGCGGCGGGCGCGGCGGCGGCGGTCGTGTGGTCGGCGGCGGAGTTCGCGGCCGCCCGGGCACTCGATCACGACTTCACGGACACCCGCCTGCTGGGCCGGTTCGCCACGGAGCGGCGGTGGCGCCCGGCGGGCGTCGCGATCCACGCGATGAACGGCGCCGCCTTCGGGGCCCTCTTCGCTGCCGCGGGTGCGCGCGGCCCGCTGGCGGGCCTGCGCTGGGCCTCCGCGGAGGCGGTGGCCACGTGGCCGGGGATGGCGCTCCTCGACCGCATCCACCCGGACCGCAGGTCGGGCCACTGGCCCCGCCCCCTGCTGACGGATCCGAAGGTGATGGCCCAGGAGGCCGCGATGCACGCGCTCTTCGGCCTGGTCCTCGGCCTCCTCGCCCCCGGCGGGCCGTTGGACGACCGCTAGCGGGAGCTCCGCGACGCCGGGTGCGCGCCTCGATCGGGACCCCGGGCTCTCGGTTGGGACGCGCCAGCCCCGGCTCCGCCCTTCAAGGGGTGGGACGAGGGGCCGATGCCGTCCTTCCAAGTGGGACTGGCGGCCAGTCCCGAGTGGGACGTGGGCCGCCCGCCCCGTCCGGGGCGTCACCTCACCAGCGCTCCGGGACCTCCCGGACGCCGTTGGGGACGGCGGCGTCGCGTCCCTTGCGCTTGCGCTTCGGCAGCTTGGGCGGGTCGTCCTCGCGCCGGTAGGGGAGGATCTCCAGGAGGTGCGCCATCAGGTTGAGGCGGGCGCGCTTCTGGCTGTCGGCGTCCACCATGTACCAGGGCGCCTCCAGGATGTTGGTGCGGGCCAGCATCACGTCCCGCGCCGCCGTGTACTCGTCGTACCGGTCCCGGGCCTTCAGGTCGATGGGGCTGAGCTTCCACCGCTTCGTCGGGTCCCCGGCGCGCTCCTTGAAGCGCTTCTCCTGTTGCTCCGGCCCGACCTCCAGCCAGTACTTCACGAGGATCAGGCCGGAACGCACCAGCATCCGCTCCAGATCAGGGACGGAGCGAAGGAACTCCTCGACCTGCTCGTCGTCCGCGAAGCCCATCACCCGCTCGACGCCGGCGCGGTTGTACCAGGACCGGTCGAACAGGACGATCTCGCCCGCGGACGGCAGCTCGGCGACGTAGCGCTGGAAGTACCACTGGCCGCGCTCGCGCTCCGTCGGCACCCCGAGGGCCGCGACGCGGTAGGCACGCGGGTTCAGGTCCTTCGTGATGCGGGCGATCGTGCCGCCCTTGCCGGCCGTGTCGCGCCCCTCCATCACGATCGCCACGCGCAGGCCCTGCGAGCGCACCGCCGCCTGGAGGTCCACCAGCTCCGACTGCATCCGCCGCAACTCGCGGTCGTAGACCTCGTCCGTCAGCTCCGCCATCTCCGCCTCCCGTCCGCCGGCCGGGCGTCACCATACGACGGCCCGCGCCAGGAGTCGCGGCGCGCGGCGAGAACCCAGACCCGTGCGGAATGAGGACTGGCCATCGACCCGGACCGTGCTCCGGGTGGTCGGCGTGCTGCTCGCCGTGGCCGCCGGCCTGTACCTGCTCTGGCTGTCGCGCGGCGTGCTCACGTGGGTGGCGATCGCCGCGTTCCTGGCCGTCGCGATCAACCCGCTGGTCGCGCTCCTCCAGAAGCGGCTGCGGCTGCGGCGGGCGGCGGCGATCCTGATGGTCTACGTCATCGGCACCGGCCTCATCGCCGGCGCGGCCCTCGTCTTCGTGCCGCCGCTGATCGAGGCGGGGCAGCAGCTGACCGAGGCCGTCCCCGAGTACGTCGACCAGCTGGAGGAGTCGAGCGTCGTCCAGGACCTGGACGAGGAATACGGGATCCTCAACAACATCGAGGAGCAGGCCACCGAGGCGCTGTCGGGCATCGCCGGCCCCGACACGGCGGTCGACCTGGCCACCCGCGTGCTCAACGGCCTGGTGGCGCTCATCAGCATCGCCGTCCTCTGCTTCCTGCTGAGCCTGTACGGGCCTCGGGCCCGGGCGTTCGCCCTCGAGCAGGCCACCGGCATGCGGCGCGTCCGGATGGAGCGGATCGCCGACCGCATCTACCGGGTGATCGCCGGCTACGTCGTCGGGATCTTCCTGGTGGCGATGACCGGCGGGTTCGCGGTGTGGCTGTTCCTCACGATCCTCGACGTCCCGTTCGCGCTGTTGCTCGCGTTCTGGGCGGGCCTGGCGTCACTGGTGCCGCTGGTGGGCGCCACCGTCGGCGGCATCCCGTACATCGCGGTCGCGTTCTTCCAGGGGTGGCCGATCGGGGTGGCGGCGATCGTCTTCCTCATCGTCTACCAGCAGATCGAGAACAACGTCTTCCAGCCCGTGATCCACCGGTACACGGTCCAGCTCAACCCGCTGTGGGTGATCCTCGCCGTCCTGGTCGGCGGCACCCTCCTCGGGATCCTGGGCGCGCTGCTCGCGATCCCCATCGCCGGGATCGTCCAGGTCCTGATGCAGGAGTGGTGGGCGGCCCGGCGCGGCGTGACACCGCCCCCGGCGCCGGGGACCCAGCTGGCGGGTCCCCGGGCGGAGTCGCCTCCCGCGGCCGAGGCCGGCTAGCGCTACAGCTCGGGTCCGCCGCCGCCGCCGGACCCGCCGCCGGCCACGGGGCACGACCCGTCGGGGCCGGGCATCACGTCGGCGTGGTTGCGCATGTGCGCGCGGTAGAGCGCGACGTTGGCGGTCGTGATCGTCACGTACGGGTTCGTCGGCGACGACGTGTTGTGACAGAACGTGACCTTGGGCGTGGGGCCCTTCCCACCGCCGGCACATGCGAACGCGACGGCCGGGGCCACGCCGCCGACGAGGGCGACGGCCGCGACCGCGCCGCACAGAGCTCGCTTCATGGTGCATCCCTCCCTGGATGAAGACGTTCAGCCGTGATGTCGGCATCCGGGCCCGCGCGCCCCTCCCGCACCGCGCGTTACGTTGTGCGTGATGGACCCGAGGAGCGCCGAGCTGCTGGAGCTGCCCGCCGTGCGCGAGCGGCTCGCGGGGTTGACCTCCTTCGCCGGCGGGAGGGCGCTGGCGCTCGCCCTGGCGCCGTCGCCCGACCCGGAGACCGTCGCCGCACGCCGAGCCGAGACGGAGGAGGCGCTGCTGCTGCGCGACCGGGGCCTCTCGGGGCCGGGCGGGGCCGCCGACATCCGGGAGGACGTTGCCCTCGCCGTCCGCGGCGCCATGCTCGAGGCGCCCGAGCTGCTCGCCGTGCTGACCACCCTCGGCGTGTGGCTCGAGCTGCGCGACGCGGTGGGAGAGTTGGAGGACGTCGCGCCGCGGCTCGCCGAGGCGATCGCCTGGCCGGAGGTGGGGGCCGCCCGCCGGGTGGAGGCCGCCCTCGCACGCGCCATCGACCCGCGCGGGGGCCTGCTCGACACCGCCACCGCCGAGCTCGCCACGCTCCGCCGCCGCCTGGCCGCCGCCCGCCGCACCGCCGCCGACCTCATGCGCGAGCTGGCCGTGCGTCTGCGGGCGCACCTCCAGGAGTCGTTCACCACCGAGCGGGCCGGACGCCCGGTCCTGGCGGTCAAGGCCTCGTCGCGGAGCGCCGTGCCGGGCATCGTCCACGACAGCTCCGGCTCCGGCGAGACGATCTTCGTGGAGCCGATGGCCGTGGTCGAGGCCAACAACGAGGCCCGCGAGCTGCAGGCCCGGGAGCAGCAGGAGCAGGAGCGCATCCTGCTGATGCTGTCCCAGCTGGTGGGCGAGGAGGCACGGGTGCTGGGCGACGTGACCGAGGCCCTCGCGCGGCTCGACCTGGCGCTCGCCTGCGGCGCCCTGTCGCGCGCGTGGCGCGGCTGCCGGGTCGAGCCGGCCGATGAGGTCGACCTGCGCGCCGCCCGCCACCCGCTGCTCGACCCGGCGACCGCGGTGCCCATCGACCTGCCCCTCGGGGGCATCCGGGCGCTGGTGGTCTCCGGCCCCAACACGGGGGGCAAGACCGTGGCGCTGAAGACGCTGGGGCTGCTGGCGATGCTGCACCAGTGCGGCCTGCGGGTACCGGCGGAGTCGGCCCGGATGCCGGTGTTCGACCGGGTGCTGGCCGACATCGGCGACGACCAGTCGATCGCGGAGAGCCTGTCCACCTTCTCCGCCCACGTGCGGCGCCTCATCGCGATCATGGACGCCACGGGGCGGCGGTCGCTGGTGCTCCTGGACGAGCCCGCCGCCGGCACCGACCCCGACGAGGGGGCCCGCCTGGCGCAGGCCGTCGTCGCCCGGCTGGTCGACCTGGGCGCCCTGGTGGTGGCGACCACCCACCATCCGGGCATGAAGGCGTGGGCCAGCGGGGCCGAGGGCGCGGCGAACGCCGCCGTCGGCGTGGACCTGCGCTCGCTGCGCCCGCTCTACACCCTCGGCCTGGGAGAGCCGGGCGCGTCGCATGCGCTGGGCATCGCGGAGCGGCTGGGCCTGGATCCGGAGGTGGTCGAGGCGGCGCGCGCCGCCGGCCCCCCGGAGCGCCGGGCGCTGGAGGCGCTGCTCGACGAGGCGGCCGCCGCCCGGGCCGCCGCCGAGGAGGAGCGCGACGCCGCGGCGGCCGCCCGCGCGGCCGCCGAGGGGGCCGAGCGCGACGCCCGCTCCCGCCAGGCCGAGCTGGACCGGCGGATCGCCCGCTCGAAGGAGGCGGCCGAGGCGGAACGCGCGGCGGCCCGCGAACGGGCCGAGGCCGAGCTGCGCGCCCTCACGCGCGAGCTGGCCGACCTCCGCGGGGCGATCGCCGCGGCCCGGCGCGAGGAGTCGGCGCGGGCGGCGTCGCCCAGCGGGGCCGCGCGGGAGCGCGAGCGCGACCGCGACCGCCGCCTGGGCGCCGCCGCCGACGCCGCCGCGCGGGCGCACCGTGCGCTCGACCAGCCGCCGGCCGGACCCGGCGACGACCGGCCGATCGCGGTTGGCGACGCGGTCGTCGACCCGGCGATGGGCTTCCGCGGCACGGTGGTGTCCATCGAGGGGGGGCGCGCGGAGGTGCAGGGCGGCGCGGCGCGGATGCGGCTGCGCCTGGACCGGCTGCGGCGCGACCGCGAGCGCCGCCGGCCCGAGCCGGAGCCGCAGGTGGTGGCGCCCCCGCCGGGCGGACCGCCGGCGTCGATCGAGGTCGACGTCCGGGGGCGCCGGGCCGACGAGACGCGCGCGACGATCCGCGAGCGCATCGACGCCGCGGCGATGGCGGGGCTGCCGTCGGTCCGGGTGATCCACGGGCACGGGACGGGTGCGCTGCGCAGCGCCGTCCGGGACGAGCTCGGCCGGCACCCGCTCGTGGCGCACGCCGAGCCGGCCCCGCCCGACCAGGGCGGGGACGGCGCGACGATCGCCCACCTCGCCGGCTGAGGCCGGCGGGACGGGCGCGGGACTACGGCTTGGGGAGCTCCCCGATGCCCTTCAGCACGCCCACGTCCGGGGCCATCGTGCGGAAGGCGTCGTCCTTCTGGAGCACGCCCACGGTGTAGACCGGGACGTCGGGGTGCATCCGGGCGAGCATCGAGGCGGCGTCGCGCGAGCGCGGCACGGCCTTGTAGGTCGAGACCAGGACGGCGTCGTAGCCACCCTCCTTCACGGCCTCGAGGGGCTTCGGCCAGAGCGGGTCGCAGAGGACCACGTCCCAGCCCTCGCCCGTGAGCTTCTCGACGGCGGCGTCGGTCCCGGGAAAGCGGACCTTGCCCTCCTTGTTGAGGACCTCGTCGGTGGGAACGGAGACGAACAGTAGTTTCGGCATGGCGCGGGAGCCTACCGACTGCGCCCCCCACCCGTCGGAGTGCCGCGCCCCTCCGTTCCCACGAGGTGAAACGGCCGGCGCATCAGTGCCTCGCAACGGGTGCCACAACCGCGGCCCCGACTGTAGAGTGCGCGAGCCGGCGGGTCCCGTGTGCAGCCCGCCCTGCAGGTGTCACGCCGACTTAGAACCGATCCCCAGGGGGGCGAGATGGCAGTCAGTGCAGCGGAAATCCCCGACAAGACCGTACTCCAGGCCATCGGGGACCGTCGCAGCATCCGGTATTACGACCCGGAGCGGACGGTCGAGGACTGGAAGATCCAGACCATGCTGCAGGCCGGGCGCCTCGCGTCCTGCCAGGGCAACATCAACGCCACCGAGGCGATCGTCGTCACCAAGGACTCCACTGATCTGTGGGACGAGATCGAGGAGTGCGTCTCGGGCTTCAACGTCCAGATCATCAACCAGAGCTCGCACCTGATCTTCTGGCTGACGAACCTGAACGCCTGGTACGGCCGCGCCAACGACGGTCTCTCGACCCTCTCGCTCTCGGGCGCCCTCACCAAGTACCACGGCTGGAACTACGAGTTCACGATGACGCAGACCGTCCCGCGTCTCATGAGCTTCCCGACGGAGCGCACCGAGATGCTCCTGCGGTTCGAGACCGGCCTCGCCGTCTCCAACGCGATCCTGACGGGCACCGCCCTGGACGTCGGCTCGATCCTCATCGCCTTCGGCCGCAAGCCGGGCGGCATCGAGAAGGCCTTCGGCCTGCCCCCGAACTACAAGCTCACGTGGGGCCACGCGGTCGGCTACCCGCTCGAGGACCTGAAGGCCGGTGGCCAGCGTCCGCGGCTCAAGTTCGAGAAGCTCTTCTCCAAGGACGCGCCGGGCAACGGCTGGCCGATGGTCGACGGCCTCGAGGACGCCCTGAAGGCGAAGGGCATGATCCAGGAGCAGGCCCCCACGAGCGGCCGCATCCAGGAGATCGAGGACCTCGCCGCCAAGTTCTCGCGTGAGCCGGGCGTGGTGTCGTGGCCGGAGAAGGAGGTCAAGCGCCTCATCAACGACGACGACTGGGACTTCGGCCCGAACATCAAGAAGCGCGCCGAGGAGGTCCTCGCGCAGGGCGGCCTGCCGGACTACCCGGAGGAGATGCGCGAGACGTTCACCAAGCTCATGGAGGAGCACGGGATCGACGCGAGCAAGTACCTCAGCTAGCACCCCGCTGAGCTGAAGGGCCTCGCGGCCCCCGTCTCCCGAGCGGAGACGGGGGCCGCGGTCGTTCCGGGCCCGGGTGAGAGGTGCCGCACCGGCCGACGGGATCCGCGATTCCCGCCGGCCCTACCGCGCGAAGCGCGGTCGCAGCGCCCGGGGAGAGAGGTGCTGCATGGCCGGCGGGATTGTCCGCCCGCCGGCCCTACCGAGCGAAGCGAGGTCGCAGCGCCCGGGGAGAGAGGTGCCGCACCGGCCGACGGCATTCGCAGATTCCCGCCGGCCCTACCGCGCGGAGCGCGGTCGCAGCGCCCGGGGAGAGAGGTGCTGCATGGCCGGCGGGATTGTCCGCCCGCCGGCCCTACCGCGCGAAGCGCGGTCGCAGTGCCCGGGTAGAGAGGTGCTGCTTGGCCGGCGGGATTGTCCGCGCAGCGCCCGTGTAGAGAGGTGCTGCTTGGCCGGCGGGATTGTCACCCCGGCTGGGCGCAGACGGCGTACGCGGTGACGCTCGCCAGGTTGGTGCTCAGGTTCGAGAACGTCACGAACCAGCCGGCGGGCGGCTGCCCCTCGGCGGCGGGGTCGGGACGGCTGGCGAGGACGTTGGCCTGGGTGCCGCCCGGGCTGACGGTGTTGGGGAGGCCGCCGAAGCCGCCGGAGATGAGCACCTCGCCGGGGGCGCAGCGCGCCACGAGGGAGTCGGTGACCCCGACGGGGATCTGGGTGCCCACCACCCGGGTCACCACGATCGGCACGCGCGCGGCGATCGCCAGGTCCAGGCGCTGCACGCCGCCCTGGGCGATCTTGGTCGATGTGACGCTGTTGTTGGCGAGCGTCCGGTTGGTGACCGCGTTCGACGCGATGCGACCGCTGCGCACCCCGCCCTCGCGGATGGCGCGGGTGGTGACGGCGCCGTCGGCGAGCTTGATGCCGGTGACCGAGCCGTCCTTCAGGGCCTTGGTGCCCACGCTCGCGGGAGGGGCGTCCCCCTGGTCGAGCTGGGCGACGGCGCCGCCGCCGGCGGCCAGGACGATGGCGCCCGTGGCGACGGCGAGGGCCAGGCGGGGTCGTGGTTCGGTGGGCCAGACGGGCACGGGAACTCCTCTGGGCGGATTTTCGTGACGCGCGATTGACTCATCCGCGGCCGCGCGCCGTCCACCCCCGGCCCGGGTCCTACGGCACCGCCCCGCCGGAGAGCACCGGCGCGAGGCGGGCGACGAGCCGGTCCAGCTCGGGCAGGCGCACCCCGTCCATCAGTCCGATGGTCACGTTGGGCCCGGCCGGCCGGGCGACCTGGAACCACAGGGCGCTCTGGTGCTCGGCGGGCGCGGCGGGTCGGTGGATGCCGTCGATGGCCGCCAGGCCGGCGTCGTCCAGGATCGCCGCGATCTCGTCCATCCCGGCCGCGTCGATCCGGGGGCCGGCCTGCCAGCCGGTCTCGCCGACGGCGCGCCCTTCGTGGCGTCCGTCGGCCCAGACGCGCCAGCCACCCTCGCGCCCCCGGTCGTCCACATGGACGGATTGGACGAGGACGCCGTCGGGGAGGGGCGGCGGGTCCACGGGCTACGCGACGCGCGGGTCGTCTGGTCCGGGCGGCGCCGGGAAGTCGCCGGGGCCCTGCCGCCCGGGGCCGCCGGGGCCGGGGCGGATGCCCCATGTGCCGGTGGTTCCGGTGACGGTGCCGAGCGCCTCGAGGAACGTGACGTAGTGGTAGGGCCGCACCGACTCGCCGGTGCTCATGATGCTGTCGCTCTCGTGGGCGACGATCGGCTGCTGCCCGGGGATGAGGCGCTGGGCGAGCGCGGAGTGGGCCACCGGGGTGCCGACGGGCCGCCGGGTGGGCGGCGTCGCGTCGGCGGTGGAGTACTCGTCGCCGAGCCCGAGGATGTGGCCGAACTCGTGGACGACGGTGGTCTGCGAGGACGTGAAGTCCTTCACGTCGATCTCCACCATGCGCCACGTGGGGTCCTCGGTCGCGCCCTGCTCGCCCTTGGCGACGACGGTGGGCTGGACCTTGGCGCCGGCCTTCACGATCTCGTTCGCGACGTTGCGCGCACGGTCCTCGGAGAGCTTCAGGTTCTTCTTCTCCTCGCCCTCGCTGCTCGCGTGGCCGGTCACGGTGACGGGGAAGGGCGGCATGTCCGACGCCCCCAGGGTGGCACCGAACTTCTGGAGGTCGGCGAGGTCGGTCCCCGTGACGGCGGATTTGCCCTGGTCGAAGAACACGATGCCCGGGTTGTCGGTGTCGACCTGCCCGTAGCGTGCGCGGTCGGTGGTGCTCGTGCTGTGGGAGTCGCGGTCGAGTCCGAGGATCCCGCCCTCGTCGCGCGAGCCCTCCGCCAGGTGCCCCTTGCTCTGCGCGCTCCCGGGGTCGGGGATGGTCATGGCCTCGGAGAGCCCCGAGTCGACGGGGTACTTGTTGACGTCGAGGACCCATTGGCTCTTGTCCGCCGGCCCCTGCTGGATCAGGACGTTGACGTGGACCGCGGGCAGGGACTCCCAGCCGGGCTTCTGGGAGTGGAAGACGTACTGCTCGCTCCAGGCGTTCTGGACCTCGCCGATCGCCTTCTCGGCCCAGGCGGCCTTCTCCTCGTCCGTCCAGATGAAGTCCTCGGCCTTCCAGCCGCGCCGCCCGATGCCGGCGAACCCCCCGACGGCGGCGAGCCAGTCGGGGTCGAGGATGTTCCCGGTCTTGAAGTTGAAGCAGACCCGGACGGTGACGGTCATCTCGCCGGTCGTCGGCTCGTACGCCACGTCGAACAGGCCGCGCCCGGTCGAGGGGTGGACGTTCTTCATGATGTAGGAGCGCGACATGAAGTCGGCCAGGTCGGCTCCCGCCACGGGGCCGGGGGGCGCGCCCACCGGCTGCCGCGCGACCAGCCGGCTCACCGCCGCGTTCCCCGCCTCGCGCTGGAGCGCGAGCATCGGGTGCGCGGCGTGCGGCTCCTCCACCGCCGCCGGGGGGCGCCGCTCGTCGTCGTGGGTCCCGGCGGCCGGGGGCCGCCGGGCGGCGTCGTGCTCGGTGCGCAGGGGCGGCGCCATGCTGGGTCGAGCATACGACCGCCCAGGCGCGGCGTGCCACGACCGTCGCGCGGGACGTCGCATGGCTCCGCTACCGTCGTGCTGCGAGCGCCCGTAGCTCAGCTGGATAGAGCGACGGCCTTCTAAGCCGTTGGTCGCAGGTTCGAATCCTGCCGGGCGCGCTCCGAGGTGCGGCTCGTCCCCGGGGTCCGGCTACCCGCCGCCCGCCGGACCGCCGGGGCGGTCGATGCGGTGCCGCTCGATCCAGTCGATGAGCTCGTCGCGGCGGACGCGGACCCGGCGCATGCTGAGCCGGTAGACGGGGAGGGCGCGGAAGGCCCGCTCGACCTCGGTGTCGCCGAGACCCATGAACTGGCGTACCTGGGCGCGGTCGAGGTACAGGGGCGGCTGGGGCAGCTCGTCGCGGAAGGGGCGGTCGCCGTCGGTCATCGGCGTCTGCTGGGGGCCTCCTGGCACGTGTCCAGCGTAACCCCGCGGGCGCGATGGGGCGCGGTCGGTGATCGGCGCGGCCGCGTCCGCCGCCGGCCCGGGCGGCGATCCCTCCGATCGGGGAGGCCACGACCCACCGGTCGGGGGACGTCGCGGCGGTCGGGCCGCGCATACGGTCGCCCCGTCAGCGGGGTACCGCTGACTGGGCCGGTGCCGGGCGGAGGTCTCACCCGGGACTGCTGCCGACGATCACGAGGGTGGGTCCGGCGCTCCCCGGGAACCCACCCTCGACCTCGGCTCCGGCGCCCCCGTCGAGGCCCTTCCCGCCTCATGAGACACGGCTCACCCGGTGCGTGCACCGGCCCTGCCGCCCGTGTTATGGAGTCGCGGGATGGACACGACGGGGCGATGTCCCGCGGAAGGAGGGTGACGATGGGCGCCATCCCGATCGACGTGGCACCCGACGCCGCGTACCTGGGCGCCGGAGCGACCGCAGCGCTGATGGCCGCGCTCGATGCCGTCGCGGTGCGCGCATCGGTCACGCGCCTCGCGCGCAGGCAGGACTGGGACGCGCACGCCGAGCGGGTGGACCAGTGGTGCTGGGCCGCGCTGGGCGACGCGCTCGACGACCTGGCGGCGCTCGCGCCGGAGCACTACGGCCCCCACGCCACCGCGCGCCACCGCGCGCTGCTGCGCGATCTGCGCCGCGACCTGGGACTGCCGCCGGCCGACGAGGGCTGACGTCATCGAACCGGGGCCCCGGCCCCGGGTGCGGGCTACCGGAGCACGATGTTGTGGAGGTCGTATCCGGTGGTGGCGGGCATCCGACCCGGGCCGCCGGACACCTCCATCACCGTGGGCATGACGTGGTCGCGCATGAACGCGTCGCAGTCCTCCTTCGACTCCCAGAACTCGATGATGCGGAACCCGTCGCCGGTCCAGCCGGCGGCGTGGGCGATGAACCCCTTCGCGTCGCCCGTGCGCGGCGTGAGACGCGCGCTGATCGCGTCGTAGTTGACGGTCGAGCGCTCGGTCTCGGGCTCGACCCAGTCCTGGACCAGGCAGTACGCCATGGTGGCTCCTCGTGACGGTCGCCGGTGCGGCGGGTCCGGCTCGCCGCACCGGCGACGCTACGCCCGGCCACACGTGCGTCGCCACCCCGCGGGGTGGGCATCGGAAAGGGAGTGATGCGCATGCCGTCGGACGCCTGGACGCGGTGCCCGGTGCGCAACGGCCCGGGGGCGGGTGACGGATGCTCCTGCCGACGGCCGCGCAGATCGTCATCATCCTGGAGTCGACTCGGGACGGAGGCGGGGTGGCGGAGCGGTTCGATGCGGTGGTGGTGGGCGCGGGCCCCGGCGGCTCGACGGCGGCGTACCGCCTCGCCCGCGGCGGCGCGAGGGTGCTGTTGCTCGACCGGGCGCGTTTCCCGCGCGACAAGCCCTGCGGCGGGGGGCTCACCGGGCGCGCGCTGACGTCGCTGCCGGTCGACGTGTCGCCCGTCGTCGAGGACGCCATCACCAAGGTGGACCTGCGGCTGCGCTTCCGCTCGGCCATCACCCACCACTACGACGACCCGATCGCCCTGATGACCCAGCGCCGCCGGCTCGACCACTTGCTGGCCGAGACGGCGGCGGGCGCGGGCGCCGACTTCCGCGACGGCACCCGCGTCCGGGACCTCGCGCTCGACGGGCCGGGCGGTCGCCCCGTGGTGACGCTGGAGGGCGGCGCGCGGATCGGCGCCGAGGTGCTGATCGGCGCCGACGGGGCGAACGGGGTCAGCGCGAAGGCCCTCGGGCTCGGCGGGGACCGCACGTTCGGCGTGGCGCTCGAGGGGAACGCCCCCATGACGCCCGAGCGGGCAGCCGTCCACCGGGGCCGGGCGACCCTCGAGATCGACACCGTCCCCGGCGGCTACGGCTGGATCTTCCCGAAGGGCGACCACATCAACGTGGGCGTGGGCGGGTGGTCGTCGGAGGGGCCGCGGATGCGCCGCTTCCTCGACGCCCTCTGCGCGATGCACGACGTGCGCCCCGAGGAGCTCACCGACGTCCGCGGACACCGCCTCCCGCTGCGCCGCTCGTGGCAGGGCGTGGCCCGCGGCCGCGCCGCCGTGGTGGGCGACGCCGCCGGCCTGATCGACCCCCTCTCCGGGGACGGCATGTTCGAGGCGTTCCTGTCGTCCGAGCTGGCGACCGCCACCGCCCTGGACCTGCTCGCGGGGCGCGTCAGCGGCATGGAGCCCTACCGGTGGCGCGTCCAGCGGACCCTCGCCGGTCACGCCGCGACCGCCTGGGTCGCGCGGGCCACGCTCGAACGGCTCCCCGCGCTGACGTTCCAGGTGCTGCGGCGCGACGCCGCCCGGCGGTTCCTGGGCCACCGCCTGGGCACGCGCCCCCCGGAGGTGAGGGTGCCGCTCATCGGCGGCGTCGAGCGGTTCGCGCGCCGCGCGCTCGGCCCGGCGGCCGGCGCCTAGGCGCCGGCCCCCGAGCCGCCGCCCACACGACGTAGAGTCCCGCCGTGGCCCGCCGCCGCCGCCAGCAGGAGGGGCTCGAGCGCGTCCTCGGCGCCAACGCGCTGTTCGCCACGGCGTACGGCAACGTCGGGTCCTCGATCTACTACGCGCTCGGCGTCACGGCCGCGTTCGCGCTGGGCCTCACGCCCCTCGTCTTCCTGATCGCCGGGCTCATCTTCGCGGCGACGGCGGCGACCTACGCCGAGGGGACCGTCCGCTACCCGGAGGCCGGCGGGTCCGCCAGCTTCGCCCGCCACGCCTTCAACGAGCTCGTCTCGTTCGGGGCGGCGTGGGCGCAGATGCTCAACTACATCATCACGATCGCCATCTCGGCGTTCTTCGTCCCGCACTACCTCTCGATCTTCTGGGAGCCCCTGAAGTCGAACCCGTGGGACGTGATCGTCGGCGCGATCGTGGTGGTGGTCCTCGTCGGCGTGAACATCGTGGGCGTGAAGGAGGCGGCGAAGCTCAACGTCCTGCTCGCCGTGGTCGACTTCGGCACCCAGGCGCTGCTGGTGATCCTGGGCTTCGTCCTGATCTTCAGCCCGGAGACGCTGGTCGACAACGTCACCTTCGGCGTCGCGCCGACCTGGGCTGACTTCTTCCTGGCGATCCCGGTCGCGATGATCGCCTACACCGGCATCGAGACGATCTCGAACCTGTCGGAGGAGGCGCGCGACCCCTCGCGGGACATCCCGCGGTCGATCTCCCTCGTGGCGGTCGCGGTGTTCGCCATCTACTTCACCCTCCCGGCGATCGCCCTGTCCGCCCTCCCGGTCACGCAGAACTCGGACGGCGTCTACACCACCGCCCTGGGCCTGGGGCCGGAGCAGGGCGGCTACGCCAACGACCCGGTGCTGGGGCTGGTCGACAACATGGGCATCGACGGCGTGGCCCTACAGGTGCTGGAGGTCTACGTCGGGGTGCTGGCGGCGACGATCCTGCTCATCGCCGCCAACGCCGGCGTGATCGGCGCGTCGCGGATCACGTACTCGATGGCCAGCTACCGGCAGCTGCCGGAGCGGTTCCGCCGACTCCACCCGAAGTTCAAGACCCCGTGGCTGGCGCTGGTGATCTTCGCCGGATTCGCGGCGATCCTGGCGCTGCTGCCGGGCCAGACCGACTTCCTGGGGACGATCTACTCGTTCGGGGCGATGCTGTCGTTCACGATCGCCCACATCTCGCTCATCGCCCTGCGGGTGCGCAGACGCGACGAGGAGCTGGTCTACCGGGCCGTGCCGAACGTGCGGTTCCGCGGGATCGACTGGCCGCTGTTCGCCATCCTCGGCGGGCTCGGCACCGGGATCGCCTGGCTGGTGGTGGTCGTGCAGGAGCCGTTGACGCGGTGGTCGGGCCTCGGCTGGCTCGCGCTCGGCTTCGTCGTGTACGCGGTGTACCGCGGCCGGGTGCTGAGGCTGCCGCTGCGCGAGACGGTCCGCGCCCCCGCGATGGTGCTCGCCGGCAACCTGGAGGTGGAGTACCGGTCGATCGTCGTGCCGGTGGTGCGCTCCACCGAGTCGGAGGAGGCGCTCGTGACCGCGGCCCGCCTCGCCGCCGAGCGGCGGTCGCGGGTGGCGGTGGTGCACGTGCTCGAGATCCCGATGGAGCTGCCGCTCACCGCCCGCCTCCCTGAGGCGGAGCGGGAGGCCAACTCACTGCTGGACGACGCGCGCGCCCTGGTCGAGAGCTTCGGCGTCCGGGCCGTCACCCGCCTGGAGCGGGCCCGCGCCGCCGGGCCGGCGATCGTGGCCGACGTGGTCTCCCGCGAGGCGGAGCTGGTGGTGCTGGGCGCGCCGCGCCGGGGCATCGGGCGCCGCGCCCCCGTGTTCGGCCCCACTGCCCGGTACGTGCTGAAGCACAGCCCGTGCCGCGTGCTGGTCGCGGCGCCGAAGCCGGCGGGCAGGGCGGCGCCCAGGTCGGCGGTGGCCGCGTGAGGGCCGCCCGGGCGTTCTCGGTCGTGCTCATCCTGCTCGGCGTCGCCGTGGTCGCGCGGACCATCGCCCTGGGCGTCGGCGGCGGCCTGGGGCTGCTGCTCGGCGGCCTGATGATCCTGGCGGGCGCCCTGCGGCTGTGGATGGCGGGAGGCGCGTGGCGCCGCGGCTGACGGCGCCGGCCCGCCGCCTGCGGGCCCGGTCCCTGGCGCTGGTCGCGTTCGGCGAGGTCGGCTCCTCGCTGATCTTCGCGCTCGGCATCGTCGCCCTGTACGCCGCGGGCGCCACCCCGTGGGTGCTGCTGGCGGTCGGCGTCCTGGTGCTCGTGGTGACGCTGTCGTACGCCGAGGGCGCGTCGGCGATGCCCGAGACCGGCGGCGCCGCCACGTTCGTGCGGCGGGCGTTCAGCGACCCCCTCGGCTTCGTCGCCGGATGGGTGCTGTTCCTCGACTACCTGGTCGTCATCTCCCTGGCGGCGCTGTTCGTGCCCCACTACCTGGGGGCGGCGTTCGGCTGGGACGCCGTCGAGGAGGGCCCGTGGGACGCGGTGGTGGGGATCGGGGTGATCGCGTTCGTCGCCGCCATCCGCTGGACGCGGAAGGTGCGGCTCTACCCGGTGGCGGTGGTTGTGTCGGGGCTGGTCCTGGTCGCGCAGCTGCTGCTGGCCGTGACGGGGCTGGCGCTCGCCTTCGACCCCGACGTCCTGCGCTTCGGCACCGACCTGGGCGAGACCCCGTCCGTGGCCTCCATCGCACTGGCGCTGTCGCTCGCCACTCTCGCCTACACGGGCCTCGAGACGATCGTGAACTTCGCGTCCGAGGTCCGCGAGCCGGGGCGCACCCTGCCCCGGAGCCTGTTCATCGGCATCGGCCTGGTGGTGGTCATCAACGTCGCGGTCTCGATCGTCGGCCTGTCGGCCTACCCGGCGGTGCCCGACCCGGCGGGCCCCGACGGCGTGGCCACCGCTCTGGGGACCGACTGGCTCGACGCGCCGCTGGCGGGCATCGCCCAGGCGATCGGCCAGGAGATGCCGTGGGGCGGTCAGGCGCTGGAGGTCTTCGTCGACGTCTCCAACGCGCTGGTGCTGGTGACCATCCTCGCAACCGCCATGGCGGGCGGGGAGCGCCTGGCCTACTCCATGGCCCGCTACGACATGCTGCCGCACGCGTTCGCCCGGCCCGAGAAGGGCGACCGCACCCCCACGCCGGTGGCGACGCTGGCGGCGGCCGTGATCGCCCCCGTGCTGATCGTCATCGCCGACGCGGTGGGGGACGGGGCGCGGTTCCTGGCCGGGCTTTTCAGCTTCGGCGTGCTCATCGCGATGACCGCCGCCCAGCTCGCGGTGGTGCGGCTGCGGATCCGCGAGCCGGAGCTGGAGCGCCCGTTCCGGGTCCCCGGGTCCGTCCGCGTCGGCGGAGCCGACGTGCCGGTGCTGCCGATCGTCGGCGCGATCCTGACGTTCGGGTTGTGGATCACGTCGCTGTTCACCCACGGGGGCGCCGCGATCGCCGGCCCCGTGTGGCTGCTGCTCGGCGCGGTCGTCTACCTGCTGTCGCGGCGCGCCGGCGGCGAGACGCTGCTGGGCCGCGCCACCCCGGCGGTGCCGGACCTGGTGGAGGAGTCGGCGGAGGACGAGGAGGCCCGCGAGGTCGAGCGGATCCTGGTGCCCCTGAAGCTCGGCGCCATCGGCGAGGAGGTGCTCGCCACGGCGGTGCGCCTGGCGGAGGACCGCGAGGCCGAGGTCATCGTGGTCCACGTGGTCAAGGTCCCGATGTCGCTGCCGCTGGAGGCGGAGTACGAGGAGGAGGAGCACCGGGGGCTCGAGGCCATCGAGGATGCGCGGGAGATCGCGGCCGACCTCGGCGTGAGCGTCATCGGCCACGTCGTCCGCGCCCGCTCGCTGTCGGAGGCGATCATCGAGGAGGCTGAGGTGACGGGGGCCGACCTGATCCTGCTGGGGTCGGCGCCGCGGTGGCGCAAGCAGACGCGGTTCTTCAGCCCGACGGTCGACGAGGTGCTGCGCGCCGCACCCTGCGAAGTGATGGTCGTGACGTATCCGGAGGGCGTCCTGGAGGACGAAATCGAGGCATGATGGTCGCATGAAGGCGATCGTGATCGGATGCGGACGCGTGGGCGCGACCCTGGCGCGCACCCTGGCCGACGAGGGCTGGGAGGTCACCGTGGTGGAGCTGGACGAGGAGAACCTGTCCCGGCTCGGCCCCGACTGGCGCCAGCCGCTGGTGCTCGGCCACGGGATGGACGCGAAGGTGCTGGAGGAGGCCGGCGTCGAGGAGGCCGACGTGCTGATCGCGGCGACCGACGGGGACAACACCAACCTGGTGATCGCGCAGGTGGCGACCCAGAAGTACGGGGTGGCCCACGTGGCGGCGCGCATCCAGGACCCCGCCCGCGCCGAGGCCTACGCGGACCGCGGGTTCCACATCATCTCGCCGGTGAAGATGGCCATCGAGGGGCTCGCGAGCTGGGCGCTCGCGGCGGAGAGGGCCTAGTGCCCCGCCTCGGAGATTCGTCTGGGATTCCCGCGCGAATCCCCCGCCGGGCAAGGACGCAGATCCGGCGCGATACTGGGAGTATTGCGCCGGTCGAGGACGCAGCCCGGCGATGGGATGCAGCCGGGGATCACCACGTCATCTGCGAGGTGGGGCACTAGATGTTCGCGATCGTGGTCGGCGGCGGGAAGGTCGGCGCCAACGTCGCCCGGAGCCTGATGGAGCGCGACCAGGAGGTCGTGGTCGTCGAGAACAAGCCGTCCCGCGCGGATCACCTGGAGGCGGAGTTCGGTCACCGGGTGATCCACGGCGACGGCACCGAGCTGTACGTGCTGGAGCGCGCGGGGGTCACCCGGCCGCCCGACATCGTGGTCGCCGTGACGGGAGATGACGAGGACAACCTCGTCATCTCCCAGCTGTCGCGCGAGCGCTACGGGGTGAAGAAGGTGATCGCGCGCGTCAACGACCCGCGCAACCAGACCCACTTCGACCTGCTCGGCGTGTCGCCGACGGTGTGCCCGACCCAGCGCATCATGGCGCTCATCGAGCACGAGGTGCCGGAGCACGACCTGGTGCACCTGCTGGAGCTGCGCAAGGAGAACCTCGAGATCATCGAGGTGGAGATCGACAGGAAATGCCCGTGCCTCGGCCAGCCGGTCGAGGACCTCGGGTTCCCGGCGGGATCCCGCCTGATCTCGGTGCTGCGCGACGGCCAGGCGGAGATCGCGGTCGGCGCCACCGTCCTGCAGGAGGGCGACCAGGTGCTCGCGATCCTGGAGCCCGGCAAGGAGAACGAGGTCCGCAAGATCCTGCTGGGGAGGTAGCCGTGGCGGGCACGGCACCGCACCGCGTCGTGGTGGTCGGCGGCGGGTTCGGCGGACTGCAGGCGGCGATCAACCTGAAGCGCGCCGACGTCGACCTGACCCTGATCGACCGGCGCAACTTCCACCTGTTCCAGCCGCTGCTCTACCAGGTGGCGACGGGCGCCCTGTCGCCGGGCGAGATCGCGTCGCCGCTGCGCGGCGTGCTGAAGCGCCAGCGCAACGCGACGGTGATGCTCGCCGAGGTGACCGACATCGACGTGGAGCGGCACCGCATCCGCTGCGAGTCGGTGGCGGGGCGGCACCCGTCCGACGTCACCTACGACACCCTGATCGTGGCCGCCGGCGCCGGCCACGCGTACTTCGGCCACGACGAGTGGGAGCCCCTGGCGCCGGGCCTGAAGACGCTGGAGGACGCGCTGGAGCTGCGCCGCCGGATCCTGAGCGCGTTCGAGGCGGCCGAGATCGAGCCCGACCCCGACCTGCAGCGCGAGTACCTCACGTTCGTGGTGGTGGGCGGCGGCCCGACCGGCGTGGAGCTGGCCGGCCAGATCGCGGAGATCGCCCGCGACACGGTGAAGCGCGACTTCCGCAAGATCGACCCCCGCTCCGCGCGGATCGTGCTGGTGGAGGGGGCCGACCGGGTGCTGCTCGCGTTCCCGGAGCGCCTGTCGGCGAAGGGCCAGGAGCAACTGGAGAAGCTCGGCGTCACCGTGCAGCTCGACCGGATGGTGACCGGGGTGGACGAGGAGGGGGTGACGCTCGCGCTGCCCGGCGGCGGCACGGAGCGCCTGGAGTCGCAGACGATCGTGTGGGCGGCGGGGGTGGCGGCGTCGCCGCTGGCGGCGATCCTGGGGCGGGCGACGGGCGCGGAGGTCGACCGGGCCGGCCGCGTGACCGTGCTGCCGGACCTGACCCTGCCGGGGCACCCGGAGATCATGGTCCTGGGCGACATGACCCGCGTGTCCGACGGCCAGGGCGGCCTGATCCCGCTGCCCGGCGTGGCGCCGGCGGCGATGCAGATGGGCCGCTACGCGGCGAAGGTGGTGAAGGCACGGGTGAGGGGGCGGCAGCCGCCCGGGCCCTTCAGCTACCGGGACAAGGGCAACCTGGCGACGATCGGCCGGATGAAGGCGGTGGGCCTCATCAAGGGCGTGCAGCTCACCGGACTGCTGGCGTGGCTGGGGTGGCTCACGATCCACCTCTTCTACCTGACGGGCCTCCAGAACCGGATCCTCGTGCTGATCCGCTGGACGGTCAGCTTCATCACCCACGGTCGCGGCGCGCGGCTGATCACCGGCGAGACCCCACCCGAGTGAGCGCCGCCGCGGACGCGCGCCGCGAGGAGGTGCTCGCGGCGCTGGTGCGGGCGGGGGACGCCGGGGTGTCGGGCGAGGCCCTGGCGGCGCAGCTGGGGTGCTCGCGGGCGGCGGTGCACCGGCACGTGGAGGCGCTCCGCCGCCAGGGCCTCGAGGTGGCGGGGGAGCAGGACGGCTACCGGCTGGCCCCGGACGCCGATCCGGTGGTGCCGGCGCTGGTGGTCCCGCGGCTGACGCCGCCGCTGGCCGGGCCGGTGGCGTGGCAGGCGGAGACGGGATCCACCAACGACGACCTCACCGCGCTGGCTCGCGAGGGCGCGCCGGAGGGGACGGTGGTGGGGGCTGACCGCCAGTCGGCGGGCCGGGGCCGGCGGGGCCGGTCGTGGCTGGCGGCGAGCGGGCACGCCCTGCTGGTGTCGGTGCTCCTCCGGCCCGCCGTCGCCCCCGTCGACGCGGGGCTGCTGCCGGTGGTGGTCGCGGTCGGGGCGGCGGAGGCGCTGGGCCCGGACGCGCGGATCGTGTGGCCGAACGACATCCTCATCGACGGCCGCAAGGTGGCGGGGATCCTGTGCGAGATGTCGGCCGACCAGGAGCGCGTGGCGTGGGCGATCGCCGGGATCGGGGTGAACGTGCGCTCCGCCCCCGACCTGGACGACGCCCGCTGGAGCCCCGGCGCCCTCGCCGACCTGGGCGCGCCGCCGCGCCGCGCCGACCTGCTCGTCGATCTGATCGGCGCGCTCGGCCGTCGCTACGCGGAGTGGACCCGCGAGGGGCCGGCGCCGATCACCGCCGCCTTCGCGGAGCGCGACATGCTCGCGGGCCGCCGGATCGCGGTGAGCCTCCCCGACGGCGAGCTGACCGGCACCGCGGACGGCACCGACGACCTCGGCCGACTCCGCCTCCTCACCGCCGACGGTGTCCGCCACCTCTCCGCCGGCGAGGTCGTCCGGGTCGCCCCCTGACCCCGCTCGGCCCGTCCCTCCGGGCCGCCGTTCGAATGAACATCGGGGTGTCGTTCAAATGAACGCCGCGGGGCGCGCGGAGTGAGCGAGGGTTGAACCCCTTCATCGACGGGGTGGGCCGGGGCCGCGGTCGCGGCTCGTGCAGTCGAGATCGTGCGTCCCGATCGAACCCCGGAGCCGCCGCGCGTTCGAATGAACGCGCGCGTTCGTTCGATTGAACCGCGGGGACCCCCGGACGCCCGGGGGCCCCGGACCTCAGTGGTGGTGGGGGGCCTCGCAGTGGGCGTGGTGGCAGTGGCACTCGCCGGAGTCCGGGTTGGCCTCGCACCAGGGGGAGCAGTAGTCGCTGCCCTCGGACGCCTCGCACGTGCAGGCCGTGTGCTGGCAGGTCGCCATGTCGCCTCCTTCGTCGGGTCCGTGGGGACCTCCCGATCGTCCGTCCCGCGCGGCGCGGGCGCAAGCCTGGCAGGCTGCGCCGGTGAGCGCGGGCGACCCGGCGACCAGCGATCTCTACCTCACCGACCTCGAGCTCACCGACGAGGATCGTGCGGTCCGCGACCGGGTCCGCCGGTTCTGCGACGAGCAGGTCCGGCCCGTCATCAACGGCTACTGGGAGAAGGCGGAGTTCCCCTTCGCCCTCATCCCCGGCCTGGCCGGGCTGCGCGTCTGCGGGGGCACCCACACCGGTCACGGCCTCCCCGGGCTCAGCCCCCTCGCCGCGGGGCTCGTGTCGATGGAGCTCGCCCGCGGCGACGGCTCCATCAGCACCTTCCACGGCGTCCACTCGGGCCTCGCGATGAACGCCATCGCCATGCTCGGCTCGGAGGAGCAGAAGGACCGCTGGCTCCCCGCCATGGCGGCCATCGAGAAGGTTGGCGCGTTCGCCCTCACCGAGCCCGACCACGGGTCCGACGCCGTCGTGCTCGAGACCACGGCCCGCCACCTCGGCGACGGCTACGTCCTCGACGGCGAGAAGCGCTGGATCGGCAACGCGGTGTTCGCCGACCTCATGATCGTGTGGGCCCGCGACGGCCGGGGGGACGTGGGCGCGTACGTCGTCGAGAAGGGCACCCCCGGCGTCGAGGCCACGCTCATCACCGGCAAGATCGCGAAGCGCGCGTCCTGGCAGGCCGACGTCGTGCTCCGCGACGTCCGCGTCCCCGCCGAGAACAAGCTGGCCAAGGCCGCCTCGTTCGACGACGCCGTCCGCGTGCTCACCGCGGCCCGCCCCGGCATCGCATGGGGGGCGCTCGGCCACGCCGTCGCCGCCTACGAGGCCGCCGTGGCGTACACCCTCGGGCGCGAGCAGTTCGGCGCGCCGCTCGCCGGCCACCAGATCACCCAGCTGCGCCTGGCCAAGATGCTCGCCGACGTCACCTGCATGCGGCTCATCTGCCTGCGGCTCGCCCAGCTCGCGGCGCTCGGCAAGGTGACCCCGGCGATGGCGTCCCTCGCCAAGATGCACAACGCCGCCCGCGCCCAGTCCGTCGTCGCGGAGGCCCGCGACCTGCTCGGCGGCAACGGCATCCTGCTGGAGAACGAGGTGGGGCGGCACCTCGGCGACGTCGAGGTGGTCGCCACCGTCGAGGGCACCGACGTCGTCCACGCCCTCATCGTGGGGCGGGAGATCACCGGCCTCAGCGCGTTCGCCTAGCGCCCCGCCGGTGCGCCCGCCAGGGCGGCGTGCGCGATCGTCTGGGCCAGCTCACCGGCGCACGAGAGCAGGGGGAAGTGCCCGGAGCGGATCTCCACCACCCGGGTCGCGTGCCGCGCCATCCGCCGCTGGAGGTCCGGCGAGAGCACGCGGTCCTCGGTGGCGACGACGTAGGTGGAGGGGCGCTCCCGCCAGCCGATCGCGGCGGGCGCCTCGCCGAACACCGACAGCCGGTGGGTGCCGAGCGCCGCGACCATCGAACCAGACCGCTCCGCCGGCACGTCGTCGAACAGGAGCTCACGCGCGCCCGCCGGCTCAAGCCACGACCGGCCGTCGCCGCGCACGCGTATCGCCTCCGCCAGCGGTGTCGGCACCGGGTCCGACGCCATCAGGGAGGCGGTCGACTCGCCCTCGGCCGGCATCACCGCGCACACGTAGACCAGGTGGCCCACGACGTGGTGGCCGGCGGCCGCCTCGGTCACCGCCACGCCCGCGTCGCCGTGGGCGGCGAGCACCACCGGACCGTCGAGCACGTCCAGAGCCGCCCGGATGCGGGCGACGTCGTCACGCAGGCCGCTCGGCGCCGCGCCGGCCGACGGCAGGTCCACCGCGGTGCTCCACACCCCGCGCTCGGCCAGGCGGGCGCGCACGAACCCCCACGCCCAGCCCTCCGTCCATGCACCGTGCACCAGCAGCACCGGCGACGTGCTCACGCGGCCTCCCTCCGGTCCGACACGGGCGTCATCATCTTCGGCGGACCCGCGGGCCGCCCGGCGGGGTGTTCCGGCGTGCCCGGGCGGGAACCCACCGGTGGGCCGCCGGGTGCGGCCGTGTATCCGCCCACCACGGAGGGACCGCCGACATGACCCGCGTCGCCGTCATCTACTACAGCTCCACCGGCAACGTGCACCAGCTCGCCGAGGCCGTGCGCGACGGGGCCGCCGAGGCCGGGGCCGACGTGCGCCTGCGGCGCGTCGAGGAGCTCGCGCCGGAGGAGGCGATCCGGCAGAACCCCGACTGGGCCGCCCACCGCGACGCCACGCGCGAGGTCCCGGTCGCGACCCTCGACGACCTCGACTGGGCCGACGCCTACGTGTTCGGCTCGCCCACCCGGTTCGGGAACGTCGCTGCGCAGCTCAAGCAGTTCCTCGACTCCGCCGGACCGCTGTGGGCGGAGGGGCGGCTCGCGGGGAAGATCGCCTCGGGGTTCACCAGCAGCCAGAACGCCCACGGCGGGCAGGAGAGCACCCTGCTGGCGCTCTACGGCACGATGTACCACTGGGGCGCGATCGTCGTGGCGCCCGGCTACACCGACCCGCGCGTGTTCGCGTCGGGCGGCAACCCCTACGGCGCCAGCAGCACCGAGGCCCCGGGCGACGAGGAGCTGGACGCCGCCCGCCACCTGGGGGAGCGCGTCACGTCCGTCGCCGCCAGGCTGGGGGCGCCCGCCGGCCGGTAGGCTCGCGGCGTGCGGGTCGCGGTCTACCACGGGCGGGGCCGGATCGCGCTCGAGCAGCGGCCCGACCCGGTCGCCGGCGCCGGTGAGCTCGTGGTGCGGGTGCGCGCCTGCGGCCTGTGCGGCAGCGACCTCATGGACTGGTACCAGGAGCCGCGCGCGCCGACGGTCCTGGGGCACGAGCCCGTCGGCGAGGTGATCGCGGCGGGGGAGGGGGCGCCGCCCGTCCCCCTCGGCCGGCGGGTGTTCGTGCACCACCACGTGCCGTGCATGACGTGCGACCTGTGCCGCGCGGGGCGGCACACCCTGTGCCCGCGGTTCCGCGCCACCCGGATCGACCCCGGCGGCCTGGCCGAGATGGTCCGCGTGCCCGCCCAGAACGCCGCCCTCGACGTGCTGGCCCTGCCGGACGAGATCGCGGACTGGGCGGCCACGCTCATCGAGCCGCTCGGGTGCGTCATCCACGGTCAGCGGATGGCCGGCGTGGGTCCCGGCTCCCGGGTCGCCGTCGTGGGGGCGGGGTCGATGGGGCTGCTCGAGATCGGCGCCGCCCTCGCCGCCGGCGCCGCCGCCGTCGTTGCCGTCGAGCCGCGAGCAGACCGGCGCGCCGCCGCCCTCGCCGCCGGCGCGGTGGCCGCCCTGCCCGGCGCCGACCCCTCCGGCGTGGCCGACGCGCTCGGGGGGCTCGCCGACCAGGTGTTCGTCTGCACCTCCGCCGCCGACGCGATCGCCGGCGCCCTGCACCTCGCGGGCCCCGCCGGCGTGGTGCAGCTGTTCGCGCCGCCCCGGCCGGGCACGCCGGTCGCCCTCGACCTGGGGGCCGTCTTCTTCCGGGAGGTGACGATCCAGCACACCTACTCGGCGGGCCCCCTCGACACCCGCGACGCCCTGGCGGTCCTCGCGTCCGGCGCCATCGACCCCGCCGCCGTCGTCTCCCACCGCGTCCCCCTGGAGGAGGTGGAGGAGGCGTTCCGCCTCGCCCGCTCCGGCGAGGCCACCAAGGTCGTGGTCGAGCCCTAACCCCGGCCCTTGCGGGCCACCCCCGCCTCGAAGCGGGCCCGGTCGACCACGAAGCGCTCGTGGTGGCCGGAGCAGATCCGGTCGGCCGCGTCGTGGGCCTCGGCGGCGAAGCGCAGCCGCCGGCCGTCGACGGCCTCCAGCACCACCCGTGCCACCACCTCCATCCCGGGCGGGGTGGCCGCGTCGTGGCTCAGGTCGACGTGGACCCCCAGCGACATCTCGCCGTCGTCCAGGTGGGGTGCGATCAGGTCGATGCACGCCCACTCCACCAGCCCGACCATGAACCCGGTGGCGAAGACCTCCGGCATCGCCGCGAACGACGGCGACTCGGGGTAGAGGTGGGGCACGGTCTTGCCGACGGGCACGGTGAACCGCAGCTCGTGCGCGATGCCGGGCGCGAGGGTGGGCTTCATGGGACCTCCGACTTGATACGGGTGCCCGGATCATGTCTGGTGGGGGCATGGAGCAGGGTGGCCCGCCCGGCCCGCCGGTCCGCGCATCGGACGCCGAGCGCGACGCCGCCGTGCGCGCGCTGACCGAGGCGGCGGCCGAGGGGCGCATCACGCTGGAGGAGCTGGGCGACCGCGCCGCCCGGGCGCTCGAGGCGGTGTCCCGGGACGATCTGGCCGCCGTCACCGCCGACCTGCCCGCGGCCTCCCACGGGCCGGCTCCCCGGGGCACCCGGTGGGTGCTGGGCATCCTGGGCGGCGGCGACCGCGGCGGGCGCTGGCGGATCGCGCCGCGCTGCACCGTGGTGAACCTGATGGGCGGCGCCGACCTCGACCTGCGGCAGGCCACCGTCGAGGCGGCCGAGACGTCGGTCACCGTCATCTCCGTCATGGGCGGGTCCACCATCGTGGTGCCGGAGGGCGTGGAGGTCGACGCCGGCGGCTTCGCGTTCCTGGGGGGCAACGACGTCCGCCTGGAGGGCCCGCCGCCGCAGCCCGGGGCGCCGCGCCTTCGCATCCGCGCATGGTCGCTGCTGGGCGGCACCGACGTGACCACCGTCCCCGGCCCGCGCCGCCTCCATGGCGGCCACCGGCACGGCCCTCCGCCGCCGCCGGCGCCTCCGCGGCCCTTCCGCTAGGGCCCGCGGTCCCACGATCCGAGCCGTCCCGCGCGGAGCGTGGCGTGCGCCGCACGGAAGGGTGTACAAGGGCCGCGACGAGCGGAGGCGGACGTGGCGGTCGACGTGGGCACGCGGACGGCACCGGGGCCCGGGAGGCGGGGGTCGCTGGCCCTCGTGGGCGAGCGTCGCCGCGACGCGCTCGGCATGTTCACGCGCCTCCGCGAGGCCTACGGCGACGTCGTGCGGTTCCGGATGGGTCCGCTCGACATGCTGCTGGTCTGCGACCCGGACCTGGTACAGGAGGTCTTCACCACCCATGCGTCCCGGCTCCGCAAGGGCCGCATCCTGGAGGGCGCCAAGGTGCTGCTGGGGGAGGGGCTCCTCACCTCCGAGGGGGAGCACCACCGGCGCCAGCGCCGGCTGATCCAGCCGGCGTTCCACCGCGAGCGGCTGGACGCCTACGCCGGCGTCATGGGGGCGTGGGCCGCCCGGACGGCGCGCGGGTGGCGCGACGGGGCGACGGTGGACGTCTTCAGCGAGATGTCGGGGCTGACGATGGGCGTCACGGGGGAGGCGCTCTTCGGCGCCGACGTCGCCGGCGACCGGGAGCGCGTCCAGTCGGCGCTGGTGGACGTGTTCCGGGCCTTCGACCTCCTGGTGCTGCCCTTCTCCGGCATCCGGATGCGCGTGCCGAGCCGCACCGTCCGCCGCTTCCGGGCGGCGAAGGCCGACCTGGAGGCGATGGTCGACGAGGTCATCGCGCGGCGCCGGTCCGAGGGGGGCGACCGGGGCGACCTCCTGTCGATGCTGCTCGCCGCCGTCGACGAGGAGGGCGACGGCGCGCGGATGACCGACGACGAGGTCCGGCACGAGGTCATGACGCTGTTCGCCGCCGGGCTCGAGACCACCGCCAACGCCCTCACGTTCGCGTGGTGGCTCCTGGCCGCCGACCCCGTGGCGCGGGCATGGGTGGAGGCCGAGGCCGACGACCTGCCCGGACCGCCGGCCACCCTCGCCGACCTGGAGCGCCTGCCGTGGACGACCGCCGTCCTGGACGAGGCGATCCGCCTGTATCCGCCGGCGTGGATGATCGCGCGCCGCTGCGTGGAGCCGTTCGTGCTCGGCGGGTACCCCGTCGGGGAGGACATGCTGGTGATGACGCCGCCGTGGCTGCTCCACCGGGACGGGTCGCGGTGGCCGCGGGCGCTGGAGTTCGACCCCGGCCGGTGGCTCGACGGCGGCGGCCCGCCCCACCGGTTCTCGTACCTGCCGTTCGGGGCCGGTACGCGCAAGTGCATCGGCGCCGGCTTCGCGACGGCCGAGGGCGTGATCGCGCTGGCCACGATCGCCCGGACGCACCGGCTGGAGCGCCTCCCCGGGCACGCGCTGGAACTTGAGCCGCAGATCACCCTGCGCCCGCGCGGTGGGCTGCCCATGCGCGTGGGGGCGCGCCGCGGCGGGAGCCTGGCCTAGTGCCCTCCGGCCCTCCGCGCGACGAGCGCCGTGCAGAGGAACCCCAGCGCTTCATGGTCGAGAGCCCGGAGCTGATGGAGCTCCTCGGACTCGACGAAGACGACGTCCCCCTCGACGAGGGCGTGGACGGCTTCGCCGAGCAGGACCTCCCCCCGGCCGTGTAGCACCAGGATCGCGTGCTCGTGGCGGTGGCGCTCCAGGGCGGAGGCGCCGCCGGCCGGGATCCGGAAGTAGCGCAGCTCCACGTCGCCGGCGCCGTCGGCGGCCGAGACCAGCACGTGGCGCTCCGCGCCCGCCTCGTACGCGCGCGGCGCGACGCCGTCCCACGTCCAGCCGGACCCCCTCCTCCGCACGAGACCCACCGGCGAACCTCCGCTACACTGCCGCGGGCGCGGGCCTGGCCCGCCCGTTACGGTGAACGTAGCTCAGTTGGTAGAGCTCCTGGTTGTGGTCCAGGCGGTCGTGGGTTCGAGTCCCATCGTTCACCCCTCACGACCGCCGTTCCGGCGGGTGTGGCGGAACCGGTAGACGCGCTAGGTTTAGGTCCTAGTGGGGCAACCCTTGGAGGTTCGAGTCCTCTCACCCGCATACATCCAGCGCGCGACCGCGGCGGCCCGATGGCGCTGACCGCCGAGGTCACGACCCTCGAGGAGAACCGCGTCCGGCTGGACGTGGAGGTCCCCGAGGACGAGGTCCAGAAGCGGATGGACCGGGCCGTGCAGCAGCTGGCCCGTGAGATCCGCATCCCGGGCTTCCGGCCCGGCAAGGCACCCGCCGCGGCGATCGTGCAGCGGGTCGGCCGCGACGCCGTGGTGCAGGAGATGCTCAAGGGGTCGCTCGGCGAGTGGTACTCGCAGGCGGTCGCCGAGACCGGGGTCCAGCCGATCGACGACCCCGACCTCGACCTGGAGGAGGTCCCGGAGTCCGGGAACCTGACGTTCCAGGCCACGGTCCAGGTGCGCCCCACCGCCACGCTCGGCGACCACACCGGCCTCGAGGTCGGCAAGGCCGAGCCGGAGGTCCCCGAGGACGCCCTCGACCAGCAGCTGCAGGCGCTCCGCGAGCGCGCCGCGCGGCTCCAGCCCGTCGAGCGCGCCGCCGGCGAGGGCGACTTCGTCGTCATCGACTTCGACGGCGCCATCGGCGGCAGGAAGCAGCGCAACGCCCAGGCCCGCGACTACCTCGTCGAGATCGGCGGGGGCCGCCTGGTGGCGGAGTTCGACCAGCGGCTGCGCGGCAGGAGCGCCGGCGAGAGCGTCGAGTTCCCCGTCACGTACGGCGACGACGACCAGCGCCCCGAGCTGCGCGGCCGCACCGTCGATTACACGGTCACCGTCAAGCAGGTGCAGGAGAAGGTGCTGCCCGAGCTGGACGACGACCTGGCCATCGGGGTCAGCGAGTTCGACACCATCGAGGAGCTGACGGCCGACATCCGGCGCCGCCTCGACGAGAACGCGCAGGCCCGCGTCGACGAGCTGTTCCGGCGCATGGTCATCGACGCCGTCGTCGAGAAGGCGACGGTCGACGTCCCCGCCGTGATGGTCGACCGCCGCGTCGGCACCATCCTCCAGCAGACCGCGTCCCAGCTCCCCGAGGGCGTCTCGTTCGAGCAGTACGTCGCGGCCACCGGCCGATCGATCGAGCAGATCGTCGAGGAGCTGCGCCCCGACGCCGAGATGGCCGTCCGCCGCGAGCTGGTGGTCGAGGCCGTCGCCGACGCCGAGGGCATCGAGGTCACCGACGAGGAGATGGAGGAGCAGGTCCGTCAGGACGCCGAGGCCACCGGCCGGGCGCCCGAGCGGCTGCTTCACGAGCTCCAGCACCACGGCGGCTGGGATGCCCTCCGCCAGGACATGCGCATCCAGAAGGCCGTCCAGATGCTCGTCGACTCGGCCACCGCCATCCCGATGGCGCAGGCCGAGGCGCGCGAGAAGCTGTGGACGCCCGAGCAGGAGCGACAGAAGGCCGCCGCGGTGGCCGAGCCGGCAGGGAAGCCCGCGCCCGCGGGGAAGCTCTGGACGCCCGGTGACCCCCGTTAGCACCAGAGATCGGAGCCTGATCGCATGAGCCCGTTGATCCCCATGGTGGTCGAGCAGACGTCGCGCGGCGAGCGCTCGTTCGACATCTACTCCCGTCTGCTCAACGAGCGGATCGTCTTCCTCGGCACGCCCGTGGACGACCAGATCGCCAACCTGATCGTCGCCCAGCTCCTGCACCTGGAGTCGGAGGACCCCGACAAGGACATCTCGCTCTACATCAACTCGCCGGGCGGGTCGGTGTACGCGGGCCTGGCGATCTACGACACGATGCAGTTCATCAAGCCCGACGTCTCCACCATCTGCGTCGGCATCGCGATGAGCATGGGCGCCCTGCTCCTGTCGGGCGGCGCGCCCGGCAAGCGCATGGCCCTCCCGAACGCGAAGATCCTGATCCACCAGGTCTCCAGCGGCTTCAGCGGCCAGGCGACGGACATCGAGATCCACGCCCGCGAGATCATCGACCTGCGCAAGCGGCTCGACGAGATCATCGCCAAGCACACCGGCCAGCCCATCGAGAAGGTCGCGAAGGACACGGAGCGCGACTTCTTCATGTCGAGCCAGGAGGCCAAGGAGTACGGGATCGTCGACCGGGTGATCGACTCCCACTAGGGCGCCGCCACCCCATGGCCAAGTCCTCAGAGTCGAACGAGCAGCTCCTCTGCAGCTTCTGCGGCAAGTCGCAGCGGCAGGTGAAGAAGCTGATCGCCGGTCCCGGCGTCTACATCTGCGACGAGTGCATCGATCTCTGCAACGAGATCATCGACGAGGAGCTGA
>DAISWG010000019.1:0-8626 GCA_036826475.1 Miltoncostaeaceae bacterium
TGTTCACGCCGAGGGTGAAGAGCTCGAACAGCTCGCGGGCGAAGTTCTCGTTGGGGGAGCCCTTCTCCGAGTTGGAGAGACTCAGGAACCGCTGCATCGCGTGGTCCTTCAGGATGGCGCGCGTCAGGTTGCGGAACTTGCCGAGCGCGCCGCGCCGCAGCGTCCAGTACTGGGCGATCATCAGCTTCGTGTCGCCGACGTCGTCGTTGGACGTGGCGAAGTGGTCGTGCCAGTTGAACGTCATCCGCTCGACCAGCGGGTGCTGGGTGCGGACCGCCCGGTCCAGCCACCACAGCACCTCGTGGCCGTACGCGTTCAACGGGTCGAGGGGCGCGCCGTCGATGCGGGCCGCCGGGCCGCGCAGAGCCGGCCCGCGCGGGGCGAGCAGCGACTCGACCGCCGCCGGGACGCCCTTGCGCGCCAGGCGGTCGATCTCCCCGGGGCGGCCGCCGAAGCCGGCCCGCCACAGCAGGCGCTCCACCTTCGCCCGGTCGGCGGAACGGGGCATCAGCGGCGCGGCCGCTTCTTCTTCTTGACGGCCTTCACCAGCAGCGTCCCGGCCATGCCGCGCTCGGCGTGGTCGGCCACGGTGCAGAGGTACGTGTAGCGGCCCTGCGGAAGGCGGATCCGGATCTGCCCGAGGTCGCCGGGCTTCACCACCCCCGTCTCCGCCCGGGCCACGCCGTTGGGGCCCTTGATGCGGAGGTCATGGTCGTCCTCACCGATGTTCTTCACCTGGAGGATCAGCGCGCCCGCGGGCACCACGTCGCGGCTGGTGTTGAAGCGGAACTCGTCCGCGAACGTCAGCAGCCGTGCCGGAGGGGCCGGAGCGGTCTGCGGTGGTGGCACGTCCATCGCGAGCATCGCCATCGCGACCCTATCGGCGCGTTCCCCCCGGGACGTGAGCGCATCGTTGGAGCCCTGTGAGGGAATTGCGAGGAACCCGCCGGCCAAGCAGCACCTCTCTACACGGGCGCTGCGACCGCGCTTCGCGCGGTAGGGCCGGCGGGCGGACAATCCCGCCGGCCAAGCAGCACCTCTCTCCCCGGGCGCTGCGACCGCGCTTCGCGCGGGGCAGGCAGGTCGGCGCTCCCGCCGCGCTTCGCGCGGTGTAGCGTCCACCGAGTGACCGCGACCCAACCCCTCGCCGCCCCGCTGCGCGCGGACGGGACGCCGGACGGGCGCGCCGACGTGGGGATCGCCGGGGCCGGGCAGCTCGCCCGAATGACGTGTCTCGCGGCGTGGCCGCTCGGCATCCGCGTGGCGGTCCTCGGCCGCCGCGGCGAGCCGGCGGGGCCGATGGCGGCATCGGTGGTGGAGGGCGACTGGAAGGACGCGGATGCGGTCCGGGCGCTCGGCGCCGCCGCCGCGGTGGTGACGCTGGAGAACGAGTTCGTCGACGCCGCCGCGCTCGCGGCGGTCGACGCGGCGGGCACGCCGGTGCGGCCCCGCCCGTCCGTGCTGGCGCAGGTGCAGGACAAGGCGCTCCAGAAGGCGCTGCTGCGCGACGCCGGCCTGCCGACCGCCCCCTGGCGCGTGGCGGAGGACCCCGGCGACCTGGCCGCCGCCGGCCGCGACCTGGGGTGGCCGCTGATGCTGAAGGCCCGCAAGCTGGGCTACGACGGCTACGGCAATGCCACCTGCCGCGACGAGGCGGAGGCCCGCGAGGTGTTCGCCCGCCTCGACGCCGGCGAGGGCGTGCTGGTGGAGGGGATGATCGCGTTCGCCAAGGAGCTGGCGGCGATGGTCGCGCGGTCGCCCTCGGGCGAGGTGCGGCGCTACCCGGTGGTGGAGACCGTGCAGCGCGACCACGTGTGCCACGAGGTCGTGGCCCCCGCCCCCGTCGCCGGCGACGTGCTCGGGCGGGCGGGCGAGGTGGCCGCGTCGGCCGCCGCGGCGGCCGACGGCCTGGGCGTGACCGGCGTGGAGATGTTCCTCACCGCGGACGGGAGCGTGCTGGTCAACGAGCTGGCGCCGCGCCCCCACAACTCCGGCCACTACACCATCGAGGCCTGCGAGACGTCGCAGTTCGAGAACCACCTGCGCGGCGTGCTCGACCTGCCGCTCGGCGAGGTGGGGATGCGCGCCCCGGCCGCGGCGATGGTCAACCTGCTCGGCTCCGCCGCCGGCCCGGCGCGGCCCCACGTGGCCGCCGCCCTGGCCGTCGAGGGCGCCCACCTGCACCTGTACGACAAGGCGGAGGTCCGCCCGGGCCGCAAGATGGGCCACGTCACGGCCCTCGGCGCCACCGCCGGCGAGGCCCTGGACGCCGCCCGGCGCGCGGCGGCGGCGGTGGGGCTGTGACCGGGGCCGCCGGCCCGCTGGTGGGGATCGTGATGGGCAGCGACAGCGACCTGCCCGTGATGCGCCACGCCGCCGACGTGCTCACCGCGCTCGAGGTGCCGCACGAGGTGCGCGTGGTGTCGGCGCACCGCACGCCCCACGACATGATCGCCTACGGCGGCGAGGCCGCGGACCGGGGACTGAAGGTCATCGTGGCCGGCGCGGGCGGCGCCGCCCACCTGCCCGGGATGCTCGCGGCGGTCACGACGCTGCCGGTGATCGGGGTCCCGGTGCGCACGACGGCCCTCGACGGCATGGACTCGCTGCTGTCGATCGTGCAGATGCCGCGCGGCGTGCCCGTCGCGACCGTCGCGATCGACGGCGGGCGCAACGCCGGCCTGCTGGCCGCGCAGATCCTGGCGACGTCCGACCCCGACGTGGCGCACCGTCTCGGCGCCGTCCGCGCGGAGATGGCGGCGGCGGCCCGGAAGGCGGACGCGAAGGTCCGGGGGGAGTGAGCGGCCCGGCCCGCATCCTCCTGAGCCGGCGCGCCGGGCGGGCCGCCGGGCGCGAAGACACCGCATCTGCGGTATTCCGCGGACGCGCCGCCGGGGTCACCATGTGACGTGCGGGAGGTGCGTCCAGCGCCCCCGCCGCAGGCGGCTCCGCAGGCCATCGCGCGGCCGTCTGTCGCACAGGCGGTGCCCGTCACCCGGACCGGATCGGGCGCTGCACACGCCGACGCCGGCGGGCATCCCGACGCCCGCCGGCGTCCGGCGGGTCCAGGGGCCCGGGTCCCGCGCGAGGGGGCGCCAGACGCGGGGCCCCGGCCCTTTCCCTCAGGGCGTGAGCGGGAAGGCGGCCCGGTCGCGGACGGCGCCGCCCGTGTCCACGAAGGCGTACGTCGCGGTGCCGCCCTCCAGGTGGACGCGCATCACCCCGAACGCCGGCACATGGGCGACGGCGTCGGGGCTGCGGGGCGTGCGCCCGTCGTTGCGCGGCGCGCCACCGGTGCCGACCGTGAAGAACGGCACCCCGGGCGCGCCCGCGACCTCCCGCCGCTCGTAGGCGTGCAGGTGGCCTGCCAGGACGGCGGTGACCGGCGCGGCGGCGATCACCGGCAGCATCGGGTTGCCCGCCTTCACGGGCTGGTGGGTGACGACGAAGCGGGCGAGCGGCCCCGGCCGGGCCAGGGCGCGCCGGGCGAACGCCACGTCGCCGGCGTCGGCGCGCAACCCGAGGGCCACCACCTGCACCGGCCCGTAGCGCAGGTCGTACCGCTCCCCCAGGTTCGGCCACTCCAGGGCGTCCGCCAGCGCCCGCTGGCCCACCGGGAACGGGATGTCGTGGTCGCCGACCGTCCCGTAGTTCGGAGCGCCCGAGAGGGCGTCGCGGAGCGGGCGGAACAGGTTGTCGTCGAGCAGCTGGGGCAGCGTCACGATGTACGTGTTGTCGCCGCCGGTGATCATCAGCCGGGGGTCCTCCTCGCCGGCCAGGCGCGCGACGGCACGGCTGTCGTCGTTCGGCGCCCCGTAGTCGGCGAACACGATCAGGTCCACCCCGCGGGACAGGTCGCGCGGCGCGGTGGTGAAGGCTCCCGAGGCGGCGGCATCGCCGTCGAGGGACGCCGTCCACGCGTACCGGGTGTCGGGCCGCAGCCCCCGGAACGTGCCGCCCGCCGCGGTGACCACCTGCCCGTCGTCGGCGCGGGCCGTCAGGCCGACGGCGGCGCCCGCCGGGGCGATCCAGCGCAGGCGCGCGGACGTGGTCCCGATGCGGGTGAGGTACGGCCCGCGGCTGAAGCCGTCCGCGGCGGGCGTGGTCCCGGCCGTCGAGCGGCCGTCGCCGCCGCCCCCGCCGCAGGCGGCGGCGAGGACGGCGATGACCAGGGCGGCGAGCGCCGCCGGGAGGGAGCGGGACGTCCTAGAGGACCGGCTTCCCGATGGCCGCGCCCTTACGGGCGCTGAAGGCCTCGAGCATGGCGTCGGCGTTCGACTCCTTCGCCGCCTCCACCAGGGCCTTGTACTTCTCGTTGATCGTCGAGCGCTGCTCGCGGTAGAGGATCCCCAGCTTGAACCCGCCGCGCAGGGCGAGGTCGAAGGCGGCGGTCTTGCTGGTGACGTCGTGGTCGGGGTCGACGTCGGTGACCAGCTCCTTCCACTCCTCCTGGTGGTTGTTGAACATCACGCAGGGGGACATGGCGTCGATGTAGCTGAAGCCCTTGTGCTCCATCGCCTGGACGATCAGCTCGGTGAGCGCCTTCGTGTTGAAGGAGGCGCCGCGGGCGACGAACGTGGCGCCCGAGGCCACCGCGAACGCCAGCGTGTTGAGCGGCGTCTCGAGGTTCCCCCACGGGGTGGAGGGCGCCTTCTGGTCGGTGAGCGACGTCGGCGAGACCTGACCCTTGGTGAGGCCGTAGATCTCGTTGTCCATCACCAGGTAGGTGATGTCCACGTTGCGGCGCGCCGCGTGCGGGAAGTGGCCCGCGCCGATGGCGAAGCCGTCGCCGTCGCCGCCGACCGCGATCACGTTCAGCTCCGGGTTCGCCAGCTTCACGCCCATGGCCACCGGGAGCGGCCGGCCGTGCAGCGAGTGGAACCCGTAGGTGGATACGAAGCCCGGCAGCCGGCTGGAGCAGCCGATACCGGAGACCACGACGGTGTTCGCCGGGTCCAGGTCGAGCTCGGCGAACGCGCGGTAGAGGGACGCCAGGACCCCGAAGTCGCCGCAGCCCGGGCACCAGATCGGCTTGAGGTCCGACTTGTAGTCGGCGGGCTTGCGCTTGGCGGGAGCGGTGCTCAACTGGGGATCCTTTCCATGATGATGTCCAGGACGTCCTCGGCGGTGAAGGGCAGCCCGTCGCACTTGGCGTGACTCTCGACCGCCACGCCGCACTCGCCGCGCACGAGGCGGGCCAGCTGGCCGGAGAAGTTGACCTCCGGGACCACCACGCGCGAGGCCTTGGCCGTGAAGGCCGCGACCTGCTCGACCGGGAACGGCCCCAGGACGCGCGGGTAGAACAGGCCCACCGACAGCCCCTGCTCGCGGGCGAGGTCCACGGCCTCGCGGACCGGCCCGTACGTGGAGCCGAAGCCGATGAGGGCGATGTCGGGGGTCTCGTCGCCGTGGATCTCGTGACGGACGAGGCCGTTGGCGAGCGGCGCCAGCTTCGCCCACCGCTTGGTCTGCATCGCCACGTGGTTCTCGGGCGTGTAGGCCGGGTGGCCGAACTCGTCGTGCTCGATGCCGGTGGAGACGTACTGGCCGCCCTCCTCGCCGGGGATGCCCATGGGCGAGACGGAGTCCTCGGTCAGCTCGTAGCGCTTGTAGTCGTCGACGCCCGCGGAGGTCTTGCGCTCCCACAGCTCCACCTTGTCGGTGTCGGGCTTGTGGATGACCTCCATCCGCGTCGCAAGCCCCTGGTCCGTGAGGAGGATGACCGGGACCTGGAAGCGCTCGGAGTAGTTGAACGCGTCGATGGTGGACCAGAAGCAGTCCTCCACCGTGATCGGCGCGATCACGACGCGGGGCGCCTCGCCGTGGCCGCCGTAGAGGGCGTGCTGCAGGTCGGACTGCTCGGTCTTGGTCGGCAGGCCGGTGGACGGGCCGCCGCGCTGCGCGTCGATCACGACGCACGGGATCTCGGCGGTGCCCGCGTAGCCCAGCATCTCCGTCATGAGGGACAGGCCGGGGCCCGACGTGGCCGTCATCGACTTCGCGCCGGTGTAGGAGGCGCCGAGTACGCTGGAGATGGAGGCGATCTCGTCCTCGCACTGGATCGTGATGCCGCCGACCTGCGGGAGCTTGGCCGACAGCCACTCGAGGATGTCGGAGGCCGGGGTGATCGGGTAGCCGGCGAAGTACTGCACGCCCGCGGCGATGGCGCCGACGGCGATCGCCTGGTTGCCCGACAGCAGGATCCGGTCGGCCTCGACCTCCACCGGCTCCACGATCTCGAGCACGCCTTTCAGGTCGGCGGACTCGTCGCCACCGGCCCGGAGGGCCGCGATGTTCGCGTCGGCCACGCCCTGCTTGTGGGCGTACCGGCGGAGCACGAGCTCCTCGATGGGGGTGGTGTTGAAGGAGATGACGCCGGCGACGGCGCCGACGGCCACCATGTTCTTGGCGCGGAGCGACCCCCCGATCTCCTTGGCGAGCTTCTCCATCCGGACCGGACGCGCACGGTCCGCGTACTCCTCGGGGATCTCGACCGCGGTCTCGTCGAAGAGGATCACCCCGTCGGGGCCGAGGGAGTCCCAGTGCAGCTCCCAGGCCTCCTGGTTGAAGCAGACCAGCAGGTCGACGGCCTTGCCGTGGCTGTAGATCTGCTCGTCGCCCATGCGCACCTGGTACATGCACGGGCCGCCCTTGATCTCCGCGGGGTACGTGCGGAAGGTCTGGGTCCAGTACCCGCCGCGCGCGGCCGCCTGCGTGAGGATGTCGCCGGAGGAGATGACCCCCTCGCCGGACTCTCCGGCCAGCCGGATCACCACGCTCTTTCTCGCCAAGTCTCCCCCTTGCTCGCCCGACTCCGGGCCGCAGTCCGGCCGGGGTCCGTCCCGGACCCGCCGGAAGCACGGCTGATGCCCCTGGAATGGCCGTCGCGAGCAGGGCGAATGGCCGTGCGGCGACGCCGGGGGATCCTACCCGGCGCCCGCGGGGGTGGGCAACAATGTCGGCGGTGAACGCCCCGACCGGACAGCCCGACCCCGGCGAGGACCCCCGCCTGCGCGCGAGGGCCGACCTGGTGTGGTACCTGCGGCACGCCGACGCCCTTCGCCGCTGGCCCGTGCTGCCCGAGGGCTGGGCCCGCGCGATCGAGGCCCACCGCCTGGGCGGTCAGGAGGGGGGTTCGGGTGGATCGGAACGGGGAAACCGGCACTAGACGGCAGGATTTCCTGACCAGGATGGGACGGAACGTGTGATCGAGCCGGGCGGCGGTTCTGCGGCGACGGGCGGCGCCCCGCGGGAGGCGCACGCCCAGACCGCCGCGCTCCATCGCGTGGCCACGGCCGTGGCCTCCGGCGCCGAGCCGGCCGAGGTGTTCCGGATCGTCGCCCGGGAGGTGGCGGCCCTCTTCGACGTGGAGGCCGGCGTCGTCTGGCGGTTCGACGACGACGCGGCGGCGGCCGTGGGCTCCTGGGGCGGGGCGGGGACGCCCCGGGTGGGGATGCGGGTGCCGCTCGACGGACGCGGCCCCGTCGCGCGGGTCCACGAGGGCGGCGTCCCCGCGCGCGTCGACCTGGACGAGCTCTCCGACGTGGAGCGCGCCGACGTCCACAGCGTCCGCGGCCGCCTCCGGTGCGGCGTCGCGGCGCCGGTCCGCACCGCCGGGCGGCTGTGGGGCGCGGTGCTGGCGGCGTCGGTGGACTCCCCCGGCCTGCCGCGCGACGCGGAGGGACGCCTGGCCACCTTCGCCGAGCTGGTGGCGCTGGCGGTGGCGAACGCCGAGGACCGCCGCGCCATCGAGCGGCGCGTCGAGGAGCAGACGGCGCTGCGGCGGGTGGCGACGGCGATCGCGGCCGGCACGCCCGCCGGCCGGATGCTCGCGCTCATCTGCGAGGAGGCCGCGCAGCTCACCGGCTGCCAGCTCGCGTCGGTGATCCGGACGGTCGACGGGGCCACGGGCGAGGTGGTCGCGAGCTGGGCGGCGCCCGGGATGCCCGTCCCGGCCGACGGGCACGTCGTGCGGCTGGGCGAGCTGGCCTCCCCCACCGCCGACCGCGGGTCGCGGGCCATGCGGCTGCTCCCGCGCCCCGGCGGCGGCGACCTGCTGCGCGGCTTCCGCGCGGGGCTGGCCGCGCCGATCGCGGTCGACGGCCGCCCGTGGGGCGACCTGGTGATCGTGAGCGCCGAGGCGGCGGTGGGCGCGGAGGCGGAGCGGGCGCTGCTCGACTTCGCCGACCTGGCGCGCCTGGCGATCAGCGACGCCGACCAGCGGCGGCGCATCGCCGAGTACGCCGCCGAGCAGGCGGCGCTGCGACGCGCCGCCACGCTGTCCGCGTCGGGCGCCGAGCCCGGGGAGGCCCTGACCCTGGTGTGCCAGGAGGCGGCGCAGTTGCTGGCGGTCGCGTCCGCCGCCATCGTCCGTCTCGGCGACGGACGCCACTCGGAGGTGGTCGCCTCGTGGCGCGAGGACGAACAGGCGGTCGACCCGGCCCGCGCGTGGGGGGCCGGCGGCGGCGACGTCGCGTCGTCGCCGATAGTGCTGGGCGGTGAGGTGTGGGGGGTGCTGGTGGCCGCGGACGACGGCCGGACGCCGATGCGCCCCGGCATGGGCGCCCGGCTCCGCAGCCTGGCCGAGCTGGCGGGCGTGGCGGTGGCGACGGCGGAGGCGCGGCGG
>DAISWG010000019.1:8636-65713 GCA_036826475.1 Miltoncostaeaceae bacterium
CGCCGACGCGGGCCGAGGTGAGCGACGTGGCCAACGCGGTGTTTGACGGGGCGGATGCGGTGATGCTCTCGGGGGAGACGGCGGTGGGGAAGCACCCGGCGCTGGTGGTGGAGACGATGCGGCGGATCGTGGCGACGGCGGAGGCGCGGCGGCGCTCGCTGGAGGACGCGGCCGCGGCGATCGCGGCGGGGGGCCTGGACATGGCGGCGACGCTCGACGCGATCACCACCGCCGCGCAGCGGGCCCTCGGCGCCGACCGCGCCACCGTGATCGCCCTGCCCGACGGTCCGGGCGATCCGCTGCTGCACACCACGGAGGAGGACCCGGCCCTGCGGGGCGTGCTCCGGTCGCCGTCGACCGGCCCCGACGCCCGCGAGCTGCTCGACGCCATCCTGGCGGCCCCCGAGCGCGTGGTGGTGCGCGAGCACCTGACGGGCGCGCCGGGGGCGCGGCCGGGGCGCATCCCGGGCCTCGGCGCGTTCATCGCCGCGCGCCTCGAGCACCCGTCCGTGGGCGAGGGCGTGCTCGGCGCCCTGGTCATCGGCTTCCGCAGCAGCCGCCGGTTCACGGCGCGGGAGCGGGCCGCGGTGCGCAGCCTGATGAGCATCGCCGACCTGGCGCTCGCGAACGCGCGGCTGCACGCCCGCACCCTGGTGACCCTGGCCGACGCCGAGCAGCGCGCCGCGAGCGACCCGCTGACGGGGCTGGCCAACCATCGCGCCTTCCACGAGCGGCTGCGCGACGAGGTGGAGCGCGCCCGCCGGCACCGGCGGCCGCTCGCGCTCGCCCTGATCGACCTGGACCACTTCAAGGACGTGAACGACCGCCACGGCCACCAGGCCGGCGACGAGGTGCTGCGCGAGACGGCCGCGCGGCTGCGCAGGCGCTCGCGGCCGGAGGACCTGGTGGCCCGCATCGGCGGCGAGGAGTTCGCGTGGCTGCTGCCGGAGAGCGACGCGCTCGACGCCTGGAAGGCCGCCGAGCGCGCCCGCGACGCCGTGGCGGGCGTGCCCTTCGCGGGGGGCATCTCCTGCACCGTCTCCATCGGCATCGCCGAGCTGTCGCAGGCGGCGGATGCGGGCGACCTGGTCCGCCTGGCGGACGGGGCCCTGTACTGGGCGAAGGGCAACGGCCGCAACGTGTCGTTCTGCTACTCCCCGGAGGTCGTCGAGGTGCTGTCGGCCGAGGAGCGCGCCCACAGCCTGGAGCGCTCGCAGGCCCTGAACGCCATCCGCGCGCTCGCGCGCGCCGTGGACGCCCGCGACCCGTCCACCCGCCGCCACTCGGAGCGGGTCGCCGACCTCGCGGTCCGGATCGCCGCGCAGATGGGCTGGACGGCCGACCGCCAGGCGCTGCTCCGCGAGGCGGGACTGGTGCACGACGTGGGCAAGATCGGCGTGTCCGACGCCGTGCTGTTCAAGGCGTCGCGGCTCACGGACGCGGAGATGGCCCACGTCCGGGAGCACTCGACCCTCGGCGCGCAGATCGTGGCCGACGTGCTCACGCCCGACCAGGTGGGGTGGATCAGGTCCCTGCACGAACGGGCCGACGGGCGCGGATACCCGGAGGGGATCCGCGGCGACCGGATCCCCGACGGGGCGCGCGTCCTGGCCGTGGCCGACGCGTGGGACGCGATGACGAGCGCCCGCTCCTACACCGCGCCCCTGTCCCCGGAGCAGGCCGCCGAGGAGTGCCGGCGCGGGGCCGGCAGGCAGTTCGACGCCGAGGTGGTCGCCGCGCTCGAGCGGGTGCGGGCGGCGGGCGACCTCGGGGACGGGGGTCCCTCGCCCCTGCCGTAGGCCCGCCGGCCGCCGCCGCCCGGGGTGGACAGGGAGCGGCGCGCCGACGTAGAACCGGCGTCCGTGAACCTGGAGTTCCCGCCCGACGGCGCCGAGTGGACGTTCTTCATCTGCGCCTGCGTGATCCTGCTCGGGCCCTACGTCGCGGGGAAGCTGCGGCTGCCCGGGATGGTCGGCATCGTGATCCTGGGGATGATGATCGGGCCGAACGTGCTCGACTGGGTCCCACGCGTCGGCATCGTGGAGGGGATCGGGCAGCTCGGCCTGCTGACCCTGATGTTCCTCGCCGGCCTGGAGCTGGACCTGGAGGAGTTCGCCCGGCGGCGCGCCGAGTCGGTCCGCTTCGGGCTGATCACCTTCTCGATCCCGCTGGTCCTGGGGCTCGTGGTGGGGATGGCGGGCTTCGACTACGCGTTCGCGGCCGCCCTGCTCTACGGGTCGCTGTGGGCGTCCCACACCCTGGTGGCCTACCCCATCGTCCGCAACGAGGGCCTCGCCGGGCACCCCGCCGTGGGCATGGCGGTGTCGGGCACGGTGATCACCGACACGCTGGCGCTGTTCGTGCTGGCGGTGGTCGTGGGGGCCGAGACCGGCGACGGCTCGACCGGCGTGGTGGTGGGCGGGCTGATGCTCGGGCTGGCCGTGCTGGCCGCGGTGGCGTTCGTGGTGCTCCCCTGGCTGATGCGGCGGTTCTTCGCCGGCGCGGGGCGCGACCGGTCGCTCCGGTTCATCGGCGTGATCGCCGCGTTCACCGGGGTCGCCGTGGTCGCCGACCTGGGCGGCCTGGAGGGGATCGTCGGCGCGTTCTTCGCCGGGCTGGCGGTGAACCGGCTCATCCCGAACCGCAGCCCCCTGATGGAACGGCTCGAGTTCTTCGGATCGTCGCTGCTCGTCCCGTTCTTCCTGATCTCGACGGGGATGCTCATCGACCCGGCCAAGTTCACGGAGGCCCGCACCCTGGCGCTCGGCGCCGCATCACTGGTCGTGGTGGTGGTCGGCAAGTCGGCGGCCGCATGGATCGCCGGGCGCCTGGGCCACCAGACCCGTGCCGAGGTCGGCCTGGTGTTCTCACTGACGGTCGCGCAGGCCGCCGCCACCCTGGCCGCCGTGATCGTGGGCCTGGAGGCCGGGATCTTCGACCAGACGCTCGTCAACGCCGCGCTGGTGGTGGTGCTGGCGTCGCTCATCATCGCCCCGCTGGGCGCCGCCCACTACGCGAAGGACGTGCGGCCGCCCGCCACCGAGGGCGGCCGCCGCCTGGGCGAGACGATCCTCGTGCCGATCGCGAACGACGCCATCCAGCCGCGCGGCACGCTCGCCGCCCTGATCGCCCGGGCGGACAAGGGGGTGGTGGTGCCGGTGGCGATGGTCCCCGAGCCGGGGGAGCCGGCGGCGCGCGCGCTCGGGCAGGAGCGGCTGGAGCGCATCACCGGGATCGTGGAGCACCTGGGCGTCGAGACCGAGCCACGCATCCGCGTGTGCGAGTCGGTCGCCGCGGGCGCGCTGCGCTCGGCGATGGAGCACGACGCGACCTGCGTGATGGTGTCGTGGACCGGCCTCGCCCGGGCGCGCTCGGCGTTCTTCGGCGGCGCCAGCGAGGGCCTGTTGGCCGAGACGAAGGTCCCCACCCTGGTGGTGTCCGGCGGCGCCGAGGCGCCCGCCCGCGTGGTGCTGGCGCTCTCGCGCGAGGACGTGCTGCCGATCGGCCACACGGAGACCCTCCTGGCCGTCCGGGCGGCGCGCCTGATCGCGTCCGGTCTGGGCGTGGAGCCGCGCGTCTTCTCCCCCGACCCCGAGGTCGCGCGCCCGCTGCTGGTCGGCATCGAGCGCGCGCCGGTCGACGGGTTCGCCGGCACCCGGGAGGACGCGTTGGCATCGACGGGGCCGGCCGACGTGGTGGTGATCCCCGGCCGGATGTCGCGGACGATGCTCGAGGGCGACGCCGGCCGCCTCGTGGCCCGCGCCGACGCGCCGACCGTCGTGCTGGCCGTGCTCCCCGTGGAGGGCGGGCGCCGACTGCCGAGCTCCGGGGTCCTCGCCGCGCGGACCTAATCTCCCGGGATGGGCCACGACGACGCGATCCACTTCCCCACCGTCGCCGACTGGCGCGCGTGGCTGGAGCGGCACCACGCCCACGCCGCGGAGGTGTGGGTGCTGACCCACAAGAAGCACACGGGGGTCCCGTCGGTCGTGTGGGCGGACGCCGTCGAGGAGGCGCTGCGCTTCGGGTGGATCGACGGGCTGGTGCGCCGGGTGGACGGCGACCGATTCGTCCAGCGCTGGACGCCCCGGCGGCCCACCAGCCGCTGGTCCAAGATCAACGTCGCCACGGCCGAGCGCCTGATCGCCGAGGGGCGGATGACGCCCGCCGGCCTCGAGACCGTGCGGATCGCCAGGGAGCGCGGCGCCTGGGAGAAGGCCTACTCGGCGCTGAAGGCCCTGCGCCCCCAGCCCGCGCTGCGCGCCGCGCTGACGGCCGACCCGGCCGCGAAGGCCCGCTGGGAGCGGACGTCCACGACCTGGACGAACCGGATCGTCGAGTGGATCGGGGCCGCGGGCTCCGAGGAGGAGGCCGCCACGCGCATCGACGCCACCGTCGCGGCGCTGCGTGAGGGCCGGCGGCCCGACATGGGCTGAGCCGGGCCCTCGACGCCGGTCAGTGCGGGGGGAACCCCCCGCGCATCGGCGCGGTCATCGGCGGCATCATCCCGCCACCGGGCGGGCCGCCGCGGCCCGGCGGGGCCGGGATCGGCGTCATGCCACCCGGTCCGCTCCGGTCGAGCGTGATGGGCGTCGTGAGGGGCGCGGAGAAGATGCGGGGGGCGTCCTCGCCGCACTCCGGGCAGGGGGCGTCCGACGGCGCGGTCCCGAGCGGGAGTGTCAGCTCGAACACGCCGTCGCGCTCGCAGCGGTAGTCATAGGCGGCCATGGGTCGACACCCTAGCGGACGGGTGGCCAGCGCTCCTCGGGCGGGCGGTCGACGTTGGGCACGCTCATCCGCCCGGCCGCCGGGGCGGCGGCCTCGTAGGGGCGGATCACCGGGGCCCGCCACGTCTCGTAGAGGGCGCATGCGGCGTCCGGGTCGGCGGGGTTCGCGGCGATCGCGCGCGCCAGCGCGTGGGCGTCGCCCAGCCCCAGGCCGGCGCCGACCCCGGTCTCCGGACCGAAGAAGTGCGCGGCGTCGCCGATCAGCACCACCCCCGGGGCCCACCAGCGGGCCGCCCGCAGCACGGCGGGCTCCTGGTACAGCAGCTGGTCGGTGGAGGTGACGCCCTCCAGTGCCTCGGCGGCCTCCGGCATGAGGGCCGCGAACGACGCGCGGAACGCGTCCACCCCGGGCGCCATCGCCGCCTCGCGCCCCACGCGGTCGATGGTGCGCCACCCGGCGGACCCCTCGGGCCACCCCATGAGGCCCATCTGGCCCCCGTCGGAGAGGTACCGCATGGCGAAGGAGCGATCGGCCATCACGACCGGGCTCATCCACGTGAGCGTCGCGTCGGCCAGCGCCTGGACCTCCGCCTCCAACCCGGCCATCGCCCGCACGGGCGAGCGCACGCCGTCGCAGGCGACCACCAGGTCGGCGGGGATGTCCTCCCGCCCCGACGGTCCGTCCGCGACCACGCCGGTCACCCGGCCGTCCCCATCGCGCAGCAGGCCGGTCACCGAGCGCTCGTGCTCCACGGGGACGCCCTCCCCGATCGCGGCGAGCAGCTTCCCCACCTCGATGCAGACGGCGACGGGCACGCCGTCGGAGCCGGGGGCGACGTCGCGGCCTCCGGCGCGCACCGCGCCGAGCAGTCCCAGCTCCTCCAGCGTCGGGAACCCCTGGAAGCCGAGCAGGAACGGCCGCTTCTGATAGACGCCCGCCGGCATCCGCTCCAGCACCAGCGGCTCCTCACCGGAGGCGCGCAGCAGCCGCGCCAGCGTGAGCCCCACCATCCCGCCCCCGGCGATCACGGTCCGCATGGCGCCGAGGGTACCCCGATAGGGTCAGCGCATGACCGTCGCCACCGCGTCCGGGCCCGCGACGGTCCGCGCCACCCGGTACGTGTCGCCGTTCCGCGAGGGCGGGTCGCTGCCGGGGCTGGTGGAGGCCGACGACGACGGCCTCTACGTCCTGAAGTTCCGCGGGGCCGGCCAGGGGCCGCGGGCGCTGGTGGCCGAGCTGCTGGGCGGGGAGCTGGCGCGGGCCGCTCGGCTGCCGGTGCCGGTGATCGCGTTCGTCACGGTGGAGCCGGAGCTGGGCGCCGCCGAGCCGGACGCCGAGATCCGCGACCTGCTGAAGGCCAGCCCGGGCCTGAACCTGGGGCTCGACTTCCTGCCCGGCGCGCTGGCGTACGAGCCGGCGGCCGGCACGGCCGTCGACCCGGGGACGGCCGCGGAGGTGGTGTGGCTCGACAGCCTGCTCCAGAACGTCGACCGCACCGCCAACAACCCGAACCTGCTGGTCTGGCACGGACGGGTGTGGCTCATCGACCACGGCGCGGCCCTCTACGCCCACCACGGCGACCCGCTGCTGCGCGACGCGTGGTCGCGCCCGTTCCCCCAGATCGGCGAGCACGTGCTGCTCCCCGGCGCCGGCCCCATCGGGCCGGCGGGGGCGCGGCTCGCCGCCCGGCTCGACGACGGCGTCATCGCGCGGGCCGTGGGCGCCGTGCCGGACCTGTGGCTGGAGGACGCGTCCGACGTCGCCGGACCCGACGCCCGGCGGGCGGCGTATGCGGAGCACCTGCGGCGGCGGCGCGACCGCCACGCCGAGCTGGCGGAGGAGGCCGAAGGTGCCCGCGGCGCGTAGCCCCTTCCAGTACGCGATCCTGCGCGCGGTGCCCGACGCCGAGCGCGGAGAGTGCCTCAACGTGGGCGTCGTGCTGTTCGCCCGCACCCGGGAGTACCTGGGGCTGACGACCGAGCTGGACCGCGACCGGCTGCGCGCGCTCGCCCCGGCGACCGACCCCGGGCCGATCGCCGCGCACCTGGAGGGGCTGGAGCGGATCGCGGCGGGCGACCCGGACGCCGGGCCCATCGCGCGGATGCCGGTGCACGCCCGGTTCCACTGGCTCGTCGCGCCCTCGAGCACGGTGGTGCGGCCGTCGGCGGTCCACACCGGCCTGTGCGACGACCCGGAGGCCACGCTGGCGCGCCTGCACGGGCGACTGGTGGCGCGGGTCCATTAGGCTCCGGGCATGAGCACCGAGGCGACCCCACAGGACCCGCCCGCCTGCGAGCGCTGCGGGACCCGCACCTACTCGACCAAGCGGAAGATGCGGATGCACCAGATCCACGGTGGCCAGGCGTATCCGCAGGACTCCGTCGTTCCGGTCTGGCGCTGCCCCTCCTGCGGCCGCGAGACGCCGCGCGAGGTCTGACCCTCCCGGAGCGGCCCTGATGGAGCTGGGCGTCTACACGTTCGCGGAGCGGACGCCCGACCCGGCGACAGGCGAGACCATCGGCTTCGGGCCGCGCCTGCGGAACCTCATCGAGGAGATCCGGCTCGCGGACCGGGTGGGCCTCGACGTGTTCGGCGTCGGCGAGCACCACCGCGCCGACTTCTCCGTGTCGGCCCCCGCCGTCGTCCTGGGCGGGGCGGCGACGGTCACGGAGCGGATCCGCCTGACCAGCGCCGTGAGCGTGCTGAGCTCGGACGACCCGGTCCGGGTGTTCCAGGACTTCGCGACGGTCGACCTGCTGTCGGGCGGGCGCGCCGAGATCATGGCCGGCCGCGGGTCGTTCATCGAGTCGTTCCCCCTCTTCGGCTACGACCTCCGCGCCTACGACGAGCTGTTCGCCGAGAAGCTGGAGCTGCTGCTGGCCGTGCGCGATCAGGAGCTGCTGCGCTGGGAGGGCGGCGACCACACGCCGCCGGTGGACGGGCGCGGCGTGTACCCCCGCCCGGAGCAGGACCCGCTGCCGGTGTGGGTCGCGGTCGGCGGCACCCCGCAGTCGGTGGCCCGCGCGGGCGCGCTGCACCTGCCGCTGGCCATCGCGATCATCGGCGGCCAGCCGGCCCGGTTCGGCTCGCTGGTGGAGCTCCACCGCGAGGCGGCCCGCGCCACCGGCCACCCGGACCCCGGGTCGATCCCGATCGGCATCAACGTCCACGGGTTCGTCGCCGACACCGGCGACGAGGCGGCCGACCTGTTCTACGGCCCGTTCGCCCACACGATGACCCAGATCGGCCGGGAGCGCGGCTGGTCGGCCATGACCCGTCCCGCCTACGAGGCGATGCGCGCGCCCCAGGGCGCCCTGGCCGTCGGCTCGCCCGACGAGGTGGCCGAGAAGATCCTGCACTGGCACCGGATCTTCGGGAACCAGCGGCTGCTGATCCAGATGAGCGTGGGCACCATGCCGCACGAGGCGCTGCTGCGCTCCATCGAGCTGTTCGGCACCGAGGTTGCGCCGCGCGTCCGCGCCGAGGTGGCGCGCCGGGCCGAGGCGGCGTGACCGCCGCGCCGAGGGCGCTGTTCTTCGACGTCTTCGGCACGTGCGTGGACTGGCGCACGTCGGTCGCCCGGGAGGTGGCCGCGCTCGCGTCGCGGATGGGCCGCGCCGACGTCGACCCGGAGGCCGTGGCCGACGCGTGGCGGGCCCGCTACCAGCCCCAGCTGGAGACGGTCCGCAGCGGCGCCCGCCCTTGGGTGAACCTCGACGTGCTGCACCGCGAGGCGCTCGACGGCGTGCTGGCCGAGGTCGGCTTCGACGAGGCGCCGGCCGAGGCCCGCGACGAGCTGACCCTGGCGTGGCACCGCCTGGACCCGTGGCCCGACACGGTCGCCGGCCTCACCCGCCTGAAGGCCGTGGCGGTGGTCGCGCCGCACTCCAACGGCCACGTCGCCCTCCTGCTCCAGATGGCCCGGCGGGCGGGGCTGCCGTGGGACCTGATCCTGGGGTCCGAGACGGCCGGCGCCTACAAGCCGGAGCCGCGGTCGTACCTGCGCAACGCGGAGCTGGTGGGCGTTCCGCCGGGCGACGTGATGATGGTGGCGGCGCACAACGGCGACCTCCACGCCGCCGCGGCGGTCGGCATGCGCACCGCGTTCGTGCGCCGGCCCACGGAGCACGGACCGGGGCAAACGACCGATCTGCGGCCCGACGGCGCGTGGGACGTCGTGGCCGACGACCTCCTGGACCTCGCGGACCGCCTGGGCGCATAGGCCGCGGCCCGCCGGCGCGCCTGGCAGGATCCCTGAGCGATGCAGGTCACCATCGAGCACCACATCCCCCACCCCGCCGACCGCGTGTTCGCCGTCATGACGGATCCGGCGCGGCGGCCGGAGTGGCAGGAGAACACCAGCGACGTCCGCGTGGCGTCGGACGGCCCCGTCGCCGTCGGGACCCGCTGGACCGAGGAGCAGCGCGGCGTCGGCCACGTCGAGGCCGAGGTCACGGCGCTGGAGCCGGCGAGCCGCTACGCCGAGCGCGGCGTCTCGTCGTCCGGCACGGGCAACGTGACCGTGACGCTCACCCCGGACGGCGACGCCACCCGCCTGGTGATGGAGGTGGAGCTGAGCCTGAGGGGCCTGAAGAAGGCCTTCGAGCCCGCCATCGCGCCCATGGTCCGCGCCCAGATGCCGAAGGACCTGGACCGCCTGTCGGCCATCCTCGACCGCGAGGCCGGCTGAGGCTCACCGCAGGGCCTCCACCTCCCGCTCGACGGTCGCCGGCTCCAGCAGCGCGCCGGCCAGCCGGAACGCGATCCGCCCCTCCCGGTCGAGGACGAGGGTCTCGGGGACCGCGGGGACGTCCAGCGTGGCGACCGCGTCGCCCTCCCGGTCGACGAGCGTCGCTCCGAACCCGAGGCGGTGGTCGCGCAGGAACCGCGCGGCGTCGACCGGTACGTCGTTCACCGCGATCCCCACGGTCGCCACGTCGGGATCGGTGGCGTAGCGGGCGGCCAGCGCCCGGAACGGGGTGACCTGGTCCGCGCACGGCGCGCACCACGAGGCGAAGGCGGACAGGACCACGATCCGCCCGCGGAGCGATGACAGCGACACCGGGACACGGTCGTCGAGCCGGGGCAGCGTCAGGTCGACGGGCGCCGACCGGAGCGGAACGACCGGCAGGTCGAGGGGGCGCGCGCGGTCCGTCGCGCCGACGCGGTCGTCCGGGCCGCACGCGGGCGGGATGGCGTCCCTGGTGGCGACCACCATGCAGGCGGGAAGGTCGGGCGCGAGGACGTGGCTGCCCGCTCCCCACAGCACGCCGTCGCCTCCGGCGGGTGACCCGCCGCCCACGATGGTCACCTGGTTCGCCGCCCCGGAGGGGCTCCGGCCGAAGGGCGCGCCCAGGTCGATCGCGATCCCCTCCGCGGGATCCGCGGGCCGCAGGAGCACCGCGCCGGCCGGCAGGGGCGGCCCGAGCGCCGTGCCGCCGGGCAGCCGGCCGGTCATGGTGACCGTCTGGACCAGGGCGTCGACCGCCTGCGCGTAGGTGACGCCGGGCGGGAACACCAGCGACGGATGCCGCGCCGGGTCGGGGGAGCCGTCGGTCCGCGCGTACAGCCAGGGGGCCGTGGCGAGCGCGGGCTGCCCCTTCCGGACCGCCTCGGTCCCCTCGACGCACGGCACGGCCAGATCGGGTGGCGGGGTGGCGCAGGCAGCGAGAGGCCCGAGGGACGCGGGGTCGGGGACGAGCGCGGCCGGCCGCGCGGCGTCGTCGCCCCCCGGCGTCGCGATGATGAGCGCCACCAGGAGCCCCGCGAGGGCAGCCGCGCCGGCGAACGCCGCCGCGATGCCGAGGGGCCGCCGCCACGGCGACCGGCGCGGCGGGGCGGGAAGGGCGGCGAGCGCAGCCACCCGCGCGCGGTCGGTGGCCTCGCGGGGCGGCTCCGGCAGACGGGCCCCGGCGTGGGTCAGGCGGGTCTCAAGGGCGTCCGGCATCCCCCACCTCCAGGGCGTCGCGGAGTTGGTCGAGGGCTCGCGCGAGGCGCGAGTGGACGGTGCCGACCGGCAGGCCGACGATCGGGGCGATCTCGGCGGGCGTGTAGCCCAGCCAGTAGCGCAGCACGACGAGTGCGCGGCGCTCGTCCGGCAGTTCGGCGACGGCGCGCTCCAGCGCCGCGTCGGGGGACGGCATCTCGTCGTCGCCCGCGTGGTCCTCCAGGCCGGTCAGGCGGCGGGCGCGGCGCAGGTGGTTCAGGGTCTGGTTGACCGCGATCCGGCTGACCCAGGCACGGAAGCTCGGCCCCCGGTAGCCGTCGAGCGCGGCGAACGCACGCACGAAGGCGTCCTGCGCGCAGTCCTCGGCGACCTCGGGGTGCGGGGCAATCGCGGAGGAGGCGCGCCAGCCCGCCCGCCAGTGGCGGTCGAAGAGGGCGCCCGCGGCGTCGCGGGAGCCGTCCCGCGCCTCGCGCACAAGCGTGTCGTCGTCCGTTCCGGCGTCCATCCACCCCTCCGACACGCGAGCAGGGCGGTCGCGTCCACGCTACCCCGCCCGGACGGCGCCCAGGTAGTCGTCCCGCTCGTCCAGGCGCGCCACCTCCACCACCTCGCCGCTCTGCGGCGCGTGCACGTAGCGGCCGCGGCCGACGTAGATGCCCATGTGGCCCAGGCCGCTGAAGAAGACCATGTCGCCGATCTGGAGCCGGTCGCGCGGCACCTTCGGGAAGGCGCCCCAGATCGCGTTGGTGTTGTGGTCCATCGGCACGCCGACCTGCGCGTAGGCGTAGGAGACGAGCCCGCTGCAGTCGAAGCCGCCGGGCGAGCCGCCGCCGTACACGTAGGGCGTGCCGAGGTACCGCAGGGCGACCCTGGCGGCCCGGGCGTTCCGCACCGCCCAGGCGGGCCGGTCGCCGGGCGCGGGGCGCAGCCCCTGCTGCATCGCCTCGCGGCGGCCGCGGACCTCGAGGGACCGCACGGCGGCCGGGGACGCGGACGCGGTCCCGTCGGCGGCCGGCGGGGCCGCGGCGGCCGCGCCGCCCTCGTCGGACGGGACCAGGACGGCCGCGGAGACGGCCACGATTGCGGCGGCGATGGCCGCCGCGAGAGCGGGCTTCGGCACAGGCACTCCTGTCGCGGGGCACGCCGCGACCGGTGGGGGATGTGGGAGGGGGCCGGCCCACCGCGGGCACGGGGCCGGCCAGGGGGGATCCGTCGGGCGGATCCCGCGTTGGATTCCGTCGAGGCTAGCGGACCCCTGCCGGGACGACCCTCATCGTGGTTCCGCTCCGCACGCGCGGGCCCTCAGCCGTCAGACGTCGAGCATCGTCCCGCGGCACCGCGCGCTGCCGCACGCGCAGGCGTAGGTGCCGTCGTCATCGTCGTCGTCGTCGAGCACCAGGCGGTAGTCGAACGTGAGCTCCTCCCCCGCCGCGATGCCGCGCAGGGCCACGATCACGATGTCGCCACCCGTCTGGCGGGTCTCGCAGTTGGGATCGCAGGAGTGGTTGATCCAGCGCGACGAGTTGCCGCCGACCCAGCCGTCGATGACCTCGCCGTCGCCGACGTCGAAGAACATCGTGTGGGCGTCCTCGCCGGGGCGGTCCTGATGGCGGCGGACCGCCTCCTCCCACGGGATCACCTCGCCGGCGTAGGCGATGACCCGCTCCCCGGCGTCCAGCGGCCGCAGGGCGAACACCCCGCGGCCGTGGATCGCGCTCGAGCGCACGGCGATGCGGCGTGCGCGGCTCAGGCCGGCACCGGGCGCTGCCCCGGGCCCTCGTAGCGGCTGAGCGGCCGGATGAGGCTGTTCGCCTCCAGCTGCTCGACGATGTGGGCCGTCCAGCCGGTGATGCGGCTCATGACGAAGATGGGCGTGAACATGGGGATGTCGAATCCCATCATGTGGTAGGCCGGTCCCGCCGGGAAGTCGAGGTTGGGGTGGATGCCCTTCGCCGCCGCCATCTCCGCCTCCAGGGCGTCGTACATGGCGACCCAGCGGGCGCCGTCGCGGCGGGCGGCCACGTCCAGCATCGCCGCCCGCATGGTGGGCACCCGGGAGTCGCCGTTGCGGTACACCCGGTGGCCGAACCCCATGATCTTGCGCTTGCGCTCCAGGGCGTCCCGCAGCCAGGGGCCGGCCAGGGCGGGGTCGTCGATCTCCAGCATCATGTCCATCACCGCCTCGTTGGCGCCGCCGTGCAGCGGCCCCTTGAGGGCCCCGATGGCGGCGGTCACGGCGCTGTAGACGTCCGACAGCGTCGACGTGACCACCCGGGCCGTGAACGTGGAGGCGTTGAAGCTGTGCTCGGCGTAGAGGATCAGCGACACGTCGAACGCCCGCACCACCTCCGGCTCGGGGACCTCCCCGAAGCACATGTGGAACACGTTCTCGGCGAAGCCCAGGGACGGGTCCGGCGGGATCCGCGCCAGGCCGTGGCGGCGGCGGTAGTCGAGGGCGACCACCGTCGGCAGCCGCGCCATCATGGCGAGCGACTTCGCCAGCAGCGCGTCGCGGCCGGCGGCGTCCTCGGTGGGGTCCTCCGCGCCGAACGCGCTGACGGCGCTGCGCAGCACGTCCATGGGGTGGCAGGTGTCGGGCAGCCGCTCCAGCTGGGCGATCACGGTGCGGCTCAGCTCCCGCTGCGAGCGCTCCGCCGCGGTGAACTCCGCCAGCTCGGCGGGGCCGGGCAGCTCCCCGTGCCAGATCAGGAACGCCACCTCCTCGAAGCTCCGCGTCGCCGCGAGGTCCTGCACCGCGTAGCCGCGGTACGTGAGCGAGTTGGTCTCGGGGACGACCTCCGAGATAGCGGTACGGTCGACGACCACCCCCGCCAGGCCCTTGTGGATCTCCGTGGCGGTGCCGGTCATCGTGCGCCTCCGTCGTAGCCGAGCAGTTCGTAGAGGCGGGCCCGCGTCTGCATGCGCGGCAGCAGGCCCTCCTGGGTGCCGTCGCCGGCGATCTCCCGCAGCCCCTCCTCCACCGCGCCCATGGCGAGCCGGAGGGTGGTGACCGGGTAGATCACGGCGTTGATGCCGAGCGACACCAGCTCGCCGGCGCCCAGCAGGCGCGACTTGCCGAACTCGGTCATGTTGGCCAGCAGCGGGACCGGGACGGCGCGTCGCACGGAGGCGAACTCGTCCGCGTCGGCGAGCGCCTCCGGGAACACCATGTCGGCGCCCGCCTCCACGTACCGCAGTGCCCGCCGGATGGCGGCGTCCAGCCCCTCCGGCCCGCGGGCGTCGGTGCGGGCGCAGATCACGAACCCGGGGTCCCGGCGGGCGGCCACCGCCGCCGCGATGCGGGCGCACATCTCCGCCTCGTCCACCAGGGTCTTGCCGTCCAGGTGGCCGCAGCGCTTTTCGCCCACCTGGTCCTCCAGGTGGCAGCCGGCCAGGCCGGCGTCCTCCAGCAGCCGGACGGTGCGGGCGACGTTGAGGGCGTCGCCGAACCCCGTGTCGGCGTCGATGAGCGCCGGCAGCGAGGTGGCCGCGGCGATGCGGCCGCCGCGATCAGCGACCTCCGACAGCGTCGTCAGGCCCACGTCGGGCAGCCCCAGGTCGGCCGACAGCGCGGCGCCCGAGACGTACACGCCCTCGAACCCGGCGTCCTCGATCGCCATCGCCACCAGCGGCGAGAAGGCGCCCGGCATCCGCACCAGGCGGCCGGAGGCGAGGGACTCTCGGAACGCCCGGCGCCGCTCCGCCGCCGACGGCCGCACCACGGTCAGCGTGGCGCTCACCGGTCGAAGATCCCGCGCGCGACCGACAGCGCCAACAGGTCGGCGTCGGCGCGGAAGGTCAGGCCGGGCAGATCGTCGGGCCCCAGCTCGGGCAGCGCGGCGGCGGTCGCCAGGAAGCGCGCCTGCTCGGCGGGAGCCACGACGCCGTCCGCCAGCGCGCCGAACTTCTCGACGTATTCGGCACGGCCGAAGGGCCGCGCCCCGCGGGGGTGCGCGTCGGCGACGCCGAGCTCGTCCTCGATGACGGTGCCGTCGTCGAGCGTCACCACGATCCGCCCCCCGAACTCGGGCTCGGCGGCGTGATAGCGGCGCGTCCACTCCGGGTCCTCCTCGGTGCGGATCGCGTGCCACAGGCGCACCGTGTCGGGGCGTCCGGCCCGCGTTGGCGCGTATGAGCGCTCGTGGTGCCACGTCCCGTCCTGGAGCGCGACGGCGACGATGTAGGCGATGGAGTGGTCGAGGGTCTCGCGGCTCGCCCGGGGGTCCATCTTCTGGGGATCCCCCGACCCGGTCCCGATGACGTTGTGGGTGTGGTGGCTCGTGTGGATCACCACCTCCGCCACCCGCGACAGGTCGCCGATCCGGGGGCGCATCCGGCGGGCCAGGTCGATCAGCGCCTGGGCCTGGTACTCGGCCGAGTGCTCCTTGGTGTACGTGTCGAGGATCGCCCGCCGCGGCTCGCCCGGCTCGGGCAGCGGCACCCGGTACTCGGCGTCGGGCCCGTCGAGCAGCCAGGCGATGACGCCGTCCTCCCCCTCGTAGATCGGCGAGGGGGAGCGCTCGCCGCGCATCGCCCGGTCCACCGCCTCCACCGCCATCTTCCCGGCGAAGGCGGGGGCGTGCGCCTTCCAGCTGGAGATCTCGCCCTTGCGCGACTGCCGGGTGGTGGTGGTCACGTGCAGCGCCTGGCCGATCGCCTGGAAGATCGTCTCCTCCGGCAGGCCCAGGGCGGCGCCGATGCCGGCGGCGGCCGACGGCCCGAGGTGCGCGATGTGGTCGATCTTGTGGGCGTGGAGGCAGATGCCGCGCGCCAGGTCCACCTGGATCTCGTAGCCGGTGGCGATGCCGCGGGCCACGTCGGCGCCGGTCAGTCCGCAGTGCTGGGCGACCGCGACGACCGGCGGGATGTTGTCCCCCGGGTGCGAGTACTCGGCCGCCAGGAACGTGTCGTGGAAGTCGAGCTCGCGCACCGCCACCCCGTTCGCCCAGGCCGCCCATTCGGGCGACACCCGGCGCTCCGGGCCAAAACCGAGCACCGTGGCGCCGGGCGCGTACGGGTGCGCCGAGGCCTGGCGCCGCGCGCTCGCCACCGGGCCGCGCCGCAGCGCGGCGGCCGCGACCGCGGCCGTGTCGATGATCCGGTCGATCACCGCTTCGACGACCTCGTCGTCGGGCGGCGACGGGTCGGCCGCCACCTCGGCGAGCCGCCACGCGAGCTGCTCCTCCCGCGGCAGCGCATCCGACGACGGGTGCACGCGGATCGCCAGCGTCCTCATCCCTCACCTCTCGCTCGTTCGCAACATGCGCACGGTCCCACGTACGATGCGGCCTCACCAGTGCAGGGTTGCGAGGGCGGGAGCCGGGTCTTGCGAACGTTGCGAATGAAGATGTTCGTCGGCGCGCAGGTGCGGCGGGCGCGCGAGGAGCGCGGCCTGAGCCAGGCGGCCCTGGCCCGGCTGGCGGGGATCTCCCCCAGCTACCTCAACCAGATCGAGCGCGACCAGCGGCCCTTGACGGTGCCGGTGCTGCTGCGGCTGAACGCGACCGTGGGGTTCGACGCCCAGGCGTTCTCGGAGGACGAGGGCGCCCGCCTGGTGGCCGGCCTGGACGCCGCGCTCACCGACCCCGCCGCGGGCCTCGAGGAGCCGGTGCCGGCCTCCGAGATCCGGGAGCTGGTGTCGGGCTTCCCGGCGCTGGCGCGGGCGGTGGTGGTGCTGCACCGGCGCGCCACCGACGCGCGCCGGCGGGCGGAGGAGATGGCGATCGGGCTGGGGGCGGCGTTGCCGGAGGGCGAGCGGCTGCCGGTGCTCCCCTACGACGAGGTCCTGGACTTCGTCTACGACAACCGCAACCACTTCCCGGCGCTCGACACCGCCGCGGAGGCCCTCGACGCCGCCGGCCTCGAGCGCCTGCTGGAGCAGCGCCACGGCGTGCGGGTCGCGGTCTCGGCCGATGCCGCCGACCGGCGCCGCTTCGACCGCGGGGCGGGGACGCTGAACCTGCCGCGGGGCCTGGACGGCGCCCGGCGGACGTTCCAGGTCGCGGTGCAGTGGTGCCTGCTGGAGCACGCCGCCGAGCTCGACCGGCTCACGGCGGTGCCGGGGCTGTCGGGCGACGAGTCGCGGGCGCTCGCGCGGATCGGCCTGGCCAACTACTTCGCGGGGGCGGTGCTGCTGCCGTACGGGGCCTTCCTGGCCGAGGCGGAGGCGACCGGCTACGACGTGGGCCTGCTGTGCGACCGCTTCGGGGTGAGCATCGAGACGGTGTGCCACCGGCTCAGCACCATGCAGCGCCCGGGGGCGGAGGGCGTCCCGTTCTTCTTCGTCCGGGTCGACCGGGCCGGGAACATCTCGAAGCGCCACTCGGCCACCCACTTCCACTTCTCGCGGGTCGGGGGGACGTGCCCGCTGTGGAACGTCTACGAGGCGTTCTCCTCACCCGGCCGGTTCGTCACGCAGGTGGCGGAGATGCCCGACGGCCGCCGCTACCTGTGGGTGGCGAGCACCATCGGCCGCCGCATGGGCGCCTACGGCCGGCCGGGGGTGCAGCACGCCGTGGCCCTGGGGTGCGACGTGCGCCACGCCACCCGCCTGGTGTACGCCCGCGGGCTCGCGGTCGCCGACCCCGCGATCGCCGTGCCCATCGGCCCCGGCTGCCGCCTGTGCGAGCGCGACGCCTGCCCCCAGCGGGCGTTCCCCCTGGTGGGGCGGGCGCTGCACATCGACGAGGACCGCAGCCGCAGCGAGCCCTACCCCGCGGCCTGACCTCAGGCCCCGGGGATGTCCATCGCGGCCGGCCGGGCGCGGTCGGCGACGATGTCGATCGCGACGATGCGACCGTCGGCGATCGGCTCGGGAGCGTGGTCGGCGAACGGCGCCGATGCTCCTTGGGGAAGCCGGTGACGGCGAGGATCACGGGGCTGCCTCGACCAGATGGGCGGTCGCGGCGGGGGAGCGCTCGGCAGCGGATCGACGACCCGCTGGTGCCGGAGCGGCGACTCGGGCGGCGTCGGCTGGGCGAAGGTCGAGCGAACGAGTGTCACCACCCAGGGCTGGGCCGAGTCCGGCACCCTGGTGAGCAACGTGCGCGGGTCGGGGTGCGGCAGCCTTGCCATGAGGCGTCCGCCAACACGGGCGGACCCCGTCGATCGGGATGCGGCCCCACAACGAGCAGACCCAGCGCGCGAAGCTGGAGTTGTCGATCGGTCTGACCATCCCGTGGAACCACGCGAACGGGCGACACGCCGACTGGCCGGTCCGTTGGGTCGACCCCCGGCGGATCACCTCTCGAAGGGTGCAGGCCCCAGACGGCGGGACGCCTCGACCCCCGTTGCGCCGTTCACATGTTGGAGCAGCACAGTCGTCACCGAAAGGACTGCGAACGCGACAAGGGCACAGACCGCCGTCGCGGTCGCGAATCCCTCCCGCGCGGTGGCCTTGGAATAGACGTCGCCGATCGGGAGAGTCGCAACGAGGATCGTGATCGCCATCACCACCGCGACAACAGCGGAAACCACGCCCCTGTCGCCGGAGTCCTCGCCGGTGACCAGGACGCCGCTGTCGACGATCAGGACCCCCGCGATCGCCGCACCCGCCCAAGCGGATACGACGAGGTAGGCCCCGACGATCTCGCTCGGCCGATGCCAGTTCACGGCGAGCAAGGCTCCCGAGACGAGCGTGGCGAACAGACCCCCGACGACCGTGGCCGTCCACCGCCATCGCGGCGGAACCACAAGCGTGGCGGCCACGGCCAGGGACAGAACCACGGTTGCGTGTCCGCTGGGGAAGGCGGTCGACTGGTCCCACGGATCGCCAACGATCCGCCGCTCGGTGAGCACCTTGAGTGCCTGAGTCGTGATGTTGGAGCCCAGGACGACAGCGATCGCCGCGACCGCGAGCACCGGTTGTCGCCGTCGCAGCGCGACGAGCAGCACCGATATCGCGATGACGCTGAGTGTGAAGGCGCCGATTCCGCCGAGGAAGCGGTGCATGGCGTGGTAGAGCGTCGGCTCATACCGGCGCGTCACGCGACCGAAACCCTCCTCATCGATCCCGGCTCCGATCCCCAGGGGCACGGTCACGACTCCAAGGGTCAGCGCTGCGACTGCACTGCAGCAGCTGAGAACCAGAAACGGCCGCGCCGCCATCAATCGTCTGCCCCGAAGTGTGAGTGGTCCATCCATCCGCCAGGACTCCCATCTTGCCGGTCTTGGCCGAGAGATCACCGCCCCGTGCGGTGACAGCACCAGAGACCGGACTCAGACGCCCGTGGGTCACTGCCCCGGAAGGGTCCGCCGGGTCGCGAATCAGGTGCCCGTCGTGGTCGCTCCGAGTTGAGGGATGCTGGGACGACGACGCCCTCGACCAGTGGCCCACGCCGGACAGCTGGGTGAGCTCACGTCGACCGGCCGCCCCAGGGTCGCCTCCGAGAGGACTCGACGGGAGTCGGGGCGTCGGCGCACGATGGGCGGGTTGCGCGTCCCAGGCCACCGTGTCCAACTGCTGAGTCGGTCTCCTCCATCACGAGGTCGGCGTTGATGTGGGCGCCGGCCAGCGCGCCCTACGCGGCGGCTGCGCCGACCTGGGCGGTCATGTCCGTGACGTTCCCCGCCACCCACACCCCGGGCACCGCGGTCCGGCCCGCCATCTCGGACGGCACCCGGTCGCCCACCCCGGACGGGTGCGGCTCGGCCCGCAGACCCACGGCCGCCAGGACGTCTGCGCGGGCGACCATCCGCGGCGCCACGGCCAGGGCGTCCCGCGCGACCACCCGGCCGTCGGCCATCCGCACCCCCGTCAACCGGTCGCCGGCGACCTCCAGCGCGGCCACCTCGCCCTCCACCACCCGGATCCCCCGGGCGGCGAGCCTCCGGGCGTCCTCGCCGGACGGGGTCGTCCCCTGGGAGAAGAGGGCGACGTCGTCGCTGAGGCCGCTGAACAGCAGCGCCTGGTGGACGGACATGGGGCCGCCCACCAGCACGCCGATCGCCTGGTCGCGGACCTCCCAGCCGTGGCAGTACGGGCAGTGGAGGACGTCGCGGCCCCAGCGCTCCCGGATCCCCGGGATGTCGGGCAGCACGTCCACCAGCCCCGTCGCCACCAGCAGGCGGCGGGCACGGGTGGCGCGGCCGTCGGCGAGCGTGACCGCGAAGCCGTCGCCGTCGCGGGCGGCCGCCGTGACCTCGCCCTCCACGACGTGGCCGCCGTAGCCGCGCACCTCGGCCCGCCCCCGGGCCAGCAGCTCCGCGGGCGGCACCCCCTCGTGCCCCAGCAGCCCGTGCACGCCCGCGGCGAGCGCGTTGCGCGGCGCTCCCGCGTCGATCACGGCCACCGACCGCCGCACCCGGCCCAACATCAGCGCCCCGCTGAGCCCGGCGGCGCCGCCGCCGACCACCACCACGTCGTACCCCGCCGCCAGCGCATCGCCCATCGTCCGCACCTCCCGCGGCGATGATGCGCATCGGCGCCCGGGACCGCAAACAGGATTTGCCGATCTGGCAAACTGACGGCCGTGGACGACGACCTGGGCGGGGCCCTCGGGGCCGTCGGCCCGCGGCTGCGGGCGCTCCGCCGGGAGCGCGGCGCGACGTTGGCGGCGGTGGCCGCGGAGACCGGCATCTCGGTGAGCACGCTGTCGCGCCTGGAGTCGGGCGCGCGGCGGCCCACCCTCGAGCTGCTGCTCCCCCTGGCCCGGGCCTACGGGGTGACGCTCGACGAGCTGGTCGACGCCCCGCCGCCGGGCGATCCGCGCGTGGTGCTGCGGCCCGTGACGCGGTTCGGGATGACCGTGGTGCCGTTGACGCGCCGCTCCGGCGGGATCCAGGCGTTCAAGCTGGTGTTCACGGCCGAGGGGCGCGGCGACCCCGACCCGCGGACGCACGAGGGCTACGAGTGGCTGTACGTGCTCGACGGCCGGTTGCGGGTGGTGCTGGGCGACCGCGACCTGGTCCTCGGCCCCGGCGAGGCCGCCGAGTTCGACACGCGGGTGCCCCACTGGTTCGGCGCCGCCGGCGACGAGCCCGTGGAGGTGCTCAGCCTGTTCGGCCCCCAGGGCGAGCGGGCTCACCTGCGCGCGCGTCCGAGGGCGCGCTGACCGCCGCCCGGGACGACGGCAGCCTGAACCATGCCACCGCCGCGACGACCGCGGCGAGGACGGCGATGACGATGTAGGCGACCGCGGCGCCGCGCTCGAACGCGTCGCGGGCGGCGCCGGCGAGCGCGTCCCCGGCGGCGGGCGCCAGCCCGTCGGCCACCTCGAGCGCACCCTGGATCGACCCCTCCGCGCGCTGCGCGTCGCCCGCGCTGAGGCCGGCAAGGCCGTCGTCGACGTTGCGGGCGTACACGCCCGCCAGGATCGAGCCGACGACGGCGACGCCCACCGAGGCGCCGACGAACCGGCTCACGAAGTTGAGCGACGAGCCGTCCCCCGCCTTCGCGGGTGGCAGGTCGTTCATCACCACCGTCGAGGGCGGGGCGATGAGCAGCGACAGGCCGGCGCCGAGCACGACGCTGCCGGCGACGCTGACCCACAGGGGGCCGGGCAGCGCGGCCGCCAGGATCGCTGCGGCCAGGGCGGTCACCACCAGGCCCGTCGCGATGGTCGCGCGGGGCCCGGTGCGCGCGAGGACCCGCTGGGCCCGCAGCGAGCACACGCCGAACACGGCGGCGAACGGCACGAACAGCAGACCGACCGCGACGATCGACTCGCTCCGCACGTCCTGGAGGTACTGGGGGTTGATGAACAGGAACGACGTGAACAGCAGGTAGGCCAGGAAGAGGGTCACCGAGCCGGTGGCCACGGCGGGGCGGGCCAGCACGCGCACGTCGAACAGGGGCGCCCGGGCGCGCAGCTCCCGGTGGACGAAGCCGGCGAGCGCCAGCGCGCCGGCCGCCAGCGCCGACAGCACCAGCGGCTGCGTCCAGCCGCGGCCGGGGCCCTCGATGATCCCGAACAGCAGCCCGGTGAGGCCGATCACCGACAGCGCCGCGCCGATCAGGTCGAGCCGCGGCCAGCCGCCCGGCGGCGTGGGCGCCAGCGACTCGGGGATGGTGCGGAGCCCGATCGCCACGCCGACGGCGATGATCGGGACGTTCACCAGGAACACGGATCCCCAGGCGAAGTGGTCGAGCAGGACGCCGCCCGCGATCGGGCCGATGGCGAGGCCCGCCGCCCCGAACACCACGAACGTGCTGATGGGCCCGGCGCGCTCGGCGGGCGCGTACATCGAGGCGATCAGCGCGAGCGCCGGCGCGGTCACGCCGGCCGCGCCGAGCCCCATGACCGCCCGCGCGGCGATGAGCGCCGCCGTGTCGGGACTCAGCGCCGCCGCGACGGACGCGAGCGCGAACAGGACGTAGCTGAGCAGGAAGACCCGTCGCCTGCCGTAACGGTCGGCCAGGGCGCCGCCGAGCACGAGCATGCCGGCGAGCACGATGTTGTAGGCGTCGACCGTCCACTGCAGCTCGTTCGTCGGCGCGTCGAGGTCACGCGCGATGAAGGGCAGCGCGACGTTGGTGATCGTCATGTCGAGCCCGGCGGTCAGCGCGCAGAGGCACAGCACGGCGAGCGCTGTCGCGCGCCGTCGCGCATCCATCCGCGGCACCGGCTCGTCGCGGTGGTGGTGGTGAAGCCGCCCGTGGTCGTGCACCCGGCGACCCTCTCATGCTCCCCGGTGCCGGGGATACGCGGCCGACGCGGTCCCGTACTTCGCCGCAGGGGGATCCGCAGGGGTCCCGATTCCCCGGCGGTCGATCGGTGATCGCATGGCGGCGTGATCGCCCGCGCCGCCGTCACGCTCATCGCCGCCCTCGCGACGGCACCGGTCGCGCTCGGGTCCGACGCGTGGCCGATGGCGGGCCACGACGCCGCCGGCACCAACCGGAGCACCGCGATCTCGGCGCACGCGCCGGCGCTCCTGCCCGGCTGGCCGAGGGGCGGCATGGACGGCCCCCCGCTGGTGGCGCCCGGTGGAGCGGTCGAGATGATGGCCGGGGAGGGGGCGATCGCGATCCTGAATGCCGACGGCACGCGGCGACGGACCCTCCCCGTGGGACCGCTGCGGGCGATCGGCCCCGACGGGCGCCATTACGTCTGGGGGCGCGCGCCCTCCGATCCGGTCTCGGCCTCCACCCCCGCCGGAGATCTCCTCTGGCGTACCCCGCCGTATCTGGGCGTCGGCCCCGCGGCGTCCAACGCGGTGCTGCGCCCGGCGCCGGACGGCGGCGTCCTCGTGAGCGGCGACTGGGCGGTCGTCGCGCTCGATTCCTCGGGCGCCGTCCGCTGGCGCATCCCATCGAGCGAGGAGGACGACCCCGCGGCGCTCGCGGTCGGCCCCGACGGGACCCTCCGCCTCGGGCGCATGCACGACGGGACGCCGATGCTGGTGTCCCTCCGCCCGGACGGCGAGCCGCTCTGGCAGCGGCCGGTCGGGGCGCCGGCCACCCGCGTCGCCGTCGCGGACGACGGCACGGCCATCGTGGTCCGGGGACCGACCGGCCCCCGGGGTGGCGAGGCGCTGCTGGCCGTCGCGCGCGACGGCGGCGTGCGCTGGTCGCTGCCGCCTGGGCGGGGGCCCAAGGGGCTGGCGATCGGCGCGGACGGGACCGTCTACCTGGCGGGGCGGCGGACGGCGTCCTGCGCGCCGTCGGGCCGGACGGGGTCGTGCGTTGGACCCACTCGGGTCGCATCGCGAGCGGAGACCCGATCGTGGGCGGCGACGGGACCGTCTACCTCGGCGGATCCCCGCTGGTGGCCCTGCGCCCCGACGGCTCGCGGGCGTGGGCGTTCCCGGCCACCAGCCGGCCGCTCGTGCCCCAGGCGATCGGCACGGACGGCACCCTCTTCGCGACCGAGGGGCCGAACCTGGCCGGCTCGGCGATGATGGCGCTCGCCGGTCCGTCGGCCACGACGCGCGTGGCGCCTCCCTCGCCCGCCCGCCAGCGCGCGCTCGTCGCGGGGCTGAAGATCCGCCCGGCGCGCTTCCGCATGACGGGTCCGGTCTCGGTCTGCCCGGTCCCGCGGGGATGCCGTCCCGGGACCCCATTCGGCGCCACGCTCGGCTTCACCCTGAGACGCGATGGTGCCGTCGCCGTCACCATCCGCCGCAGTGGCGGGCGCGTGGTGACGCGTCGCTCCTGGCACACGCGGAAGGGGACGACGTGGACCGGCCTCTGGGACGCGGCGGACGACCGCGTCCTCGCGCCGGGGCGCTACTCCGCGACCGTGCGCGCCGCCGCGGGTTCCGTCCGTGCGTCCGCGGGGCCCGTCCGGTTCACGGTGGCGCCGGGCTGAGGCCGCTCCGAAGGATGAGGAGAAAGAGGCGACGGCGGGAGTCGAACCCGCGAATAACGGTTTTGCAGACCGCCGCGTTAGCCACTTCGCCACGTCGCCGCGACTCGCAGGCTAGCAAGGGCGGGAACGTGCGCTCCGTGCGCGGATCCGGCGATTCCTCCCGCCCCGAGCACTTCCGAAACGCTTTCGGATGGTATATGAACCGCTCCGGGCCGGATCCCTCGGGAACCAGGCTCGCCGCAGGCCGGTCCCCCTCGACGTCGGGAGCGAGGGCGTGACCGCCTGGGGGAGGATGGACCGGGGGCGCGTCGGCACACCGCCCCCCGGTCGCCTCCACCCGTGCGCGGCCCGACCCGTCAGCGGGCGAACGCCGAGTCCCAGTAGAGGCGTTCCTCCACGAACCCGGCGTTGCTGAGGCGGAAGACCGACACCCCCAGCACCTCGAGCATGGCGCCGCCGGCGGCCGGCGTGCCCGCCGCCCGCCACTCGGTCCAGAGCCGGCGGTCGCTGCAGTAGCCCGCGGCCACGACCTCGACCGCCAGGTCCGGCAGCGCCTCCATCACCGAGGCGATCCCCTCGCGGATCGCGTCGCGGCCCACGGTGGCCGGGGGCGCGTCGTGGAGGAGTGAGCGCCGCGTCGCGTCGTGGCTGAAGCAGGCGGCGCACACGTCGGGGTCATGGGCGTTCCACCCCCGTTCGTACGCCGTGAGGAGCAGCTCCTCGGACATCGCCCGCCGACCCTCCCCCGCCGGGTCGACGAGGGGCCACCACCCCTAGGTGTGGCCGGACCCCACCTTCAGCCGCCGGAGCGGAGGATCCCCGACTCGATCGCGATGCGCACCAGCGCCGTGCGCTTCTGGATCTGGGGGAGGTGCTCGATGTCGAAGCGCCGGAACAGCTGGCGCAGATGCGCCTTCACGGCGTCGACGCTGAGGTGCAGCTCGCCCGCGATCTGCTCGTTGCTCGCCGGCGGGTGCGGGCCGCCCGGCGCCCGGCACCGCCCGCCGACCGCCCCCAGCACCCGGCGCTGCCCCGCCGGGAGCGGCCCCGCCGGGGCGAACCGCGACTCCGGCCGCGTGGGGTCCGACGTCCCCTGCGACGGGATCCGCACCAGCACCGCCGTGTGCCCCACCCGCAGCACGTCCCCGTCGGCGAGGGCCCGCCGGCCAGTGACCCGCTCCTCGTTGACCCAGGTGCCGTTTCGCGACAGGCCGTCGTCCTCCACGTACCAGCGGGTCCCCACCCGCACGAGCTGGGCGTGCGTGCGGGACACGCGGTCGTCCCAGGGCACTGGGACGTCGCTGTCCTCGCTGCGCCCCACCACCAGCGTCGCCGCACCGTCGGCGAGCGTCACCAGGCGCTGCTGGTCCTCGTCGTCCCGCATCACGAGAAACGGCTTCCCGGCGCGCTCGGCGTCCCGGATCCGCATGCGGTCACGGGGATCGCCGGGCCAGGCGGGCGGTTCGCTCACACCGCCGTCCAGGGTGTGATCGGGTGACCCCTAGGAGGGACTATCGCATTCATCCGCGCCTGGAATATAAGCGTCCCGGAGCCGGCGTCAGGGGTGGCGCGGATGGACCAGCGGTCTGCGGGCGGAATCGGCGTTTCGGACACGGTCCACACGCGTGGGGCGAGCCCGCGACCCGCCGAGGACCTGCCGGCCGGCACCGTCGTCGGCGGGTACGAGATCGAGGTGGTCGCCGGCCGTGGGGGAATGGGCGTGGTGTACCGCGCCCGCGACCTGAAGCTCGGCCGGACCGTCGCGCTCAAGCTCATCGGCGGCGCCCGTACCGAGGACGCCGACCGCCGGGCGCAGTTCATCCGCGAGTCGCTCACCGCCGCGTCGATCGAGCACCCCAACGTCCTGCCGATCTACCAGGCCGGCGACGACGACGGGCGCCTCTACATCGCGATGCGCTTCGTGGAGGGCGCCAGCCTGGCGGACCTCATGGCCGACGCGGCGGGGGGGATGCCGCCCGGCCGGGTGGCGCGCATCGTCGCGCGCGCCGCCGACGCGCTCGACGCCGCGCACTCCCGCCGGCTCGTCCACCGCGACGTGAAGCCGGGCAACATCCTGATCGCCGACCCCGACGGCGAGGAGCACGTCTACCTCTCCGACTTCGGGCTGACCACCGGCGGCGACGCCGTCCGCGGCGAGGGCTGGACGGGGACCCTCGCCTACCTCGCCCCGGAGCAGATCCGCGGCGAGCCGCTCGACCCGCGCACCGACGTGTACGCCCTCGGGTGCGTGCTGTTCCACGCGCTCACCGGGCGCGCGCCGTTCGCCGGCGGCGACGAGCGGGCCGTCCTGGACGCGCACCTCGAGGCCCGTCCGCCGGTGCCGTCCGAGGTGGTGCCCGGGCTGCCCCCCGCGCTCGACGACGTCGTCCGCCGCGCCATGGCGAAGCGCCCGGAGGACCGCTTCCGGACGGCCGGGGAGATGGGGCGCGCCGCCCTCGCCGCGCGCTACGACGTCGCCCTGCTGGTCGCCCCCGGGGACCGCGGCGCCGCGGAGCCGCTGGCCGCGGGGCTCCTGGCGTCCGACGTGCTGCCGCTCGTGGCCGTCGCCGGTGAGCCGCGGGCCGCGGAGGGCATCCGCGCATCCGGCGCCTGCGCCGTGCTCGTCGGCCGGAGCGGCCTGGGCGACTGGGCCCGCGACGGGCTCGCCGCCGCGCGCGCGGTCGCCGACCGGGATCGCGCGTTCCGCCTGGTCCTGGTGCTGCTGCCGGGGGCGCCGGATCCGGGCGACCCCGCCCTGGCGTACATGGCCGACCAGCCGTGGGTCGATTTGCGCGCGGGCGCGGGCGACGCCCTGGCCGCCGCCGACGTGGTCCGCGCCCTCCGCGGCGCCGACGTGCCGGCCGGGCTGCCCGCCGACGAGGGCGTCGCCCCGTATCGCGGCCTGGAGGCCTTCCGCGAGGAGGACGCCGCCCTCTACTTCGGGCGCGAGCAGGACGTCGCCCGGGTGCTCGAGCGCCTGCGCGCCAGCCGGTTCGTCGCCGTCGTCGGCCCGTCGGGCAGCGGCAAGAGCTCGTTGGTGCAGGCGGGGCTCGTGCCCGCCCTGCGACGCGACGGCGCGCCCACCGCGGGCTGGCGCGTCATGGAGGTGGTCCCGGGCGCGCGGCCCCTCGGCGCGCTCGCGGCGCAGCTGGCCCACCTGCCGGGCGCCGCCGCCCCCTCCCCCGCCGACCTGGGCGCCGACGAGCGGACGCTGGACATGGCGACGGCCCGCGCCCTGGAGGGCCGCCCCGCCGACGACCGCGTCCTGCTGGTGATCGACCAGCTGGAGGAGGCCTTCACGCTCTGCCAGGACGCGGGCGAGCGGGCCGCCTTCCTCGGCAACCTGGTGTACGCCGCGACGATCCCCGGCGGGCGCACCGTCGTGGTCGTCACGATGCGCGCCGACTTCTACCACCGGCTCGCCGAGCACCCGGCCCTGCGCGGCATGGTCGCATCGCAGCAGGTGCTGCTCGGTCCGCTGGACGCCCGCAACCTGCGCCGCGCCATCGAGGAGCCCGCCCGCCGCTGCGGCCTGGAGCTGGAGCCGGGCCTCACCCGCCGCATCCTCACCGACGTCGCCGACCGGCCCGGGACCCTGCCCCTGATGGAGCACGTGCTGCTGGAGATCTGGCAGCGCCGGCGCGGCCGCATGCTCACGCTGGAGGCGTACGCCGACTCGGGCGGCGTCGAGGGCGCCCTGGCCCGCCGCGCCAACGAGGTCTACGGCGCGATGAGCCCGGACCGCCAGGCGGTCGCCCGCCGCGTCCTCCTGCGGCTCACCCAGCCCGGCGAGGGTACCGAGGACACCCGCCGGCGCGCGACCCGCGCCGAGCTGGTGACGCAGCCGGGCGAGGAGGCCGAGGTCGACGCCGTCGTCGGCGCGCTGGCCGAGGCGCGCCTGCTGACCACGGGCACCGACGACGCGTCGGGCGAGCCGGTGGTCGACGTGACCCACGAGGCCCTCATCCGCGGCTGGCCCGAGCTGCGCGGCTGGATCAACGACTCCCGCGAGCAGCTGCTCCTGGAGCGCCGCCTGTCGACCGCCGCCACCGACTGGGACGGCGGCGGCCGCGACGACGGCCAGCTGTACCGGGGCACACCCCTCGCGCAGTGGGACGGCCGCGACGAGTCGGGCCTCAACGAGCTGGAGCGCGGGTTCCTGGGGGCGAGCCGGGAGCGCGTCGAGCGGGAGCGGGCCGGCCGGCGCACGCGCACCCGGATCACCATCGGCGCCCTCGCCGCGGTCGCGGCGGTCATCGCGGCGATCGCTATCTTCGCCGTCGTCCAGCGCAACGACGCGAACGACCAGCGCGACCTGGCCACGTCACGCCAGCTCGCGGGCAGCTCGGCCCTGGCCCGCGAGCGCGACCCGGAGCTCGCGACGTTGCTGGGTGAGCGCGCCTACGCCGCCGCGCCGACAGTGGAGGCCGAGGAGAGCCTTCGCCAGAGCGTGCACGACTCGAAGATCCGCGCCGTCCTCGACCTGTCGGACGACGTGCCCAACACCGCCGTGCTCGACGACCCCGAGCGGATCGCGATCATGAGTCAGTCGGGCACGCTCAGGCTCTGGGACTCCGTGCGGGACCCGCGCGGCGCCGCACCGGAGACGGTGGGCTCGATCGGGGATGGGTACAACGTGATCACCTCCACCCCCGCGGGCTACGTCACCGGGGGCCCCGACGGCGTGCTGAAGCTCTGGCCGGGGCTCGACGACCCTGGAGACCCCCAGCGCATCGCCCGCGTTCCGGGCCAGCTCATCGACATGCACGCCATGCCGGGTGGTGATCGCGTGATCGCTGCCACCAGCGAGGGTGCCTTCCTCGCCGGCGTCGCGGACGGGCGTGTCCAGCGCATCGCCACGGGTGGAGCCTTCGACGCGGTGCCCGATCCCACACAGGGCGGCTACATCACCGCGGGGTTGGACGGCAGCCTCCAGCGCTGGAGCCCTGGCTCGCTCGAGCCGACGCCGATCACGATCGACGGGTCCCCGTGGTCCCTCGCGGTGAGCCCCGACGGGTCCCTGCTGGCCGTGGCCGGACAGGGCGGCTTCCACGTCCTCCGCCTCGGCGAGGGCGACGCCGTCGCCTTCTCGGTACCGGGTGACGCCGCAGACGTCGCGTGGTCCCCCGACGGGAAGCGCCTGGTCGTGGGCGGCGGCGACAACGTCGTGAGGATCTACTCCAGCACCGGCCGCCTGCTCTCCGTCCTGGTGGGCCACGAGAGCTCGGTCAATCCGGTCGGGTTCGCCGGACCTGACGCGGTCATCAGCGTGGGCGCCGGGGGTGACGGCGAGGTGCGCCGATGGGACGCGTCGGCGGGCGTCCAGCAGCAGCTCCGCGGCCTCACCCTGCCGACGTCCGGCGGCATCGCGTTCGACGATGCCTCCCGGATCACGATCGTCGGCGCCGACGGCTCGGCCGAGAGCTGGCGGCCGGGCGATGCACGCGCCCGCCCGCTCCTGCCCGCGATACCGGACGCCGGCGTGTCCTCCGCCGACGCGCGCGGCGACCTCATCGCCGTGAGCCTCCAGGGCGGCCGGGTCATCGTGCGCGACCGCTCCGGCGCCGATGTCGCGGACGTCAGCATGCCGGACGTGCAGCTGGCGAACGGGGTGGCAGTCGATCCCCGCAGCCGGCGGGTGGCCATGGCGCTCGCCGACGGGCGCGTCGACGTGATGGACCTGACGCCCGGCGCGAAGCCGCGGACCCTCGGGACGCACGACGGTCAGGCGTTCGCGGTCTCATTCAGCCCGGTTGACGAGACGATCGCCAGCGGAGGCATCGACGGCACGGTGAAGGTCTGGGGCGGTCCCGGCGACTCGCGGACGCTCGGCACGCACGAGGGGCCGGTGACCAGCCTCGCCTTCAGCCCCGACGGCCGCTGGCTCGCGAGCGGCAGCAGCGACAAGACGGTGCGGATCTGGGATCTCTCGGACCAGGAGCGACCACGCATCATCCGCAGCAGCCAGGGCGCGATCAACGCGGTCGCATTCCCCGACGAGGACCGATTGGTCACCGGGGGGACGGACGGCGTGCGGGTGATCGACTGGCGGCGTGGGGTGACCCTGCTGACCATCCCCCAGCCGGCGCTCGCGGTGACCTCGACGGGCGAGGCCCCGGCGATCGCCTGGTACGGCCCGGACAACGTCGTCCGAGAGATCGAGTGCGACGTCTGCGGCTCCATCGGCGACGTCGAGGCCGAGGCGCAGACGCGAACGACGCGTGACCTGACCGAGGCCGAGATGGCCGACTTCCACGTCAAGAACTGATCAGGAGGACGCATGCCGGACAAGATCGTGCCGGGGCGGGTGTACGCATTCAGATCCGGTTTTCCACAGCCGCCGACATCGTCGCTCGCCGACGCCTTCTTCGCGCAGGACGGCCTCCTCGCGGATGCGGTCGTCCTACGCGGATACCTCGGGCGGTCTCCGATCCTCTCGCGCACCAAGCAGTACCTCGAGCGGGCGCGGAAAGCCGTCGAGGAGGCGAAGGCCCCCGGGCCGAAGGAGCGGGAGAACCTCGCCGCGCCCGAGGACGCTCCCTACATCGCGGGCGCAAAGGAGATCGTTGTGGGTCCGGGGGGGAAGGCGCTGACCCCGGACGAGCAGATCGCGAGCATCGACGACCTCCTCGGGAAGCTCGAGGCGGTCAGAAAGCCCGCGGGGCCGCACGTCCCGTGGCGGATCTACCTCACGCCCACGCTCAACCGATGGGTCGACTTCCACCTCAGCAGCCTTCTCGCCTGGCGCCAGGAGCCGAAGGCCGAGCGCAAGGACACCTTCACCGTCTGGCTCCAGGGCTTCACCGATGGGCAGCCGGTGCCGTACAGGATCGTCGAGGAGACCCTGATCGGGCCGACGTTCTCCACCTATCTCGGTGGCGACCTCATCGACGATTTCCTCGGCGATTCAGCCTCGTCCGGCTCCGCGTGGGGCGACCAGTCCGCGCCCTACGGCGGAGGTCGGCCCGGCACCAAGCAGTTCTGCCTCAACGGCTGACGGGAAGATCGTGACCGTCGCTGCGCCACCCCTGAACCGGCACCGGACCGGTCGCCGGGGGCTGCCCGAGCGGCCGGCCTTCGTGAAGGCCGCAACCGGACCGGCGCAGCGCGACGACCTCCTCCGGGAGGCCGCCGTCTACGGCGTCGTGCAGGACCGGTGCCCTGCAACGGTCCCGCGACTCCCGCGGGACGTCCGCTGGCATGCGGAGACCGACGAGCTGGTGATGGAGGCCGTGCCGGCGGAGGACCTCCACGCACGGGTGACGGCCGAGGGGATGTTCGACCCGGCCGTCGCCGCCGCCGTCGGGAGGGCCGTCGGAGAGTTCCACGCCGAGGCCACCGACCCGGGACGCGACGCCCCGCACTCGGCATGGCTCCGGACGGGCGTCGTATTCGCCCGCCCGGAGCCGGCGCTCCTGCGTCTCCTGAGCGGAGGCGGACACAAGCTCCTGACGGCGCTCCAGCGGTCCGAGGCGCTGCGGTCGCGCCTGTCCGAGCTCGCGCCGCCCGCGGGCGACCGGCTCACCCACGGGGATCTGCGGTGGGAGAACATCCTCGTCGCGTCAGCGCCGGCGCCCGCCGTCTGGCTGGTCGATTGGGAGATGGGCGGCGCCGGCGAGCACGCTTGGGACGTCGGCTGCGTCGCTGCCGCCGCCGTCAGCGCCTGGCTGGGATCGATCCCGCATGTCCCTGGAGTACCGCCGGACCGACTCGCGGCGGAGGCCGCGATCCCACTCGACGCGCTGACCTCCGGGCTGAACATCCTGTGGTCCTCGTACCGGGCCGTCGGCCCCGATTCCGGGTCCGACGCATGGACGGAGCGGTGCGCACAGCTGGCGGCCGCCCGCATCGTGCACCTGGCGTTCGAGACCACCACCTACGACCTGGGCCTGCGACCGTCGGCCGTCCTCCACCTGCAGGTCGCGTCCAACATCCTCGATGGTCCGTCCCGGGCGGGCCGAGACCTCCTGGGACTCACGTGACGATCACCGAGGCGCGCCCGGTCTCGGCCGTCGCCAGTGCGGTCGCCGCACTCGAGGTCTGTTCTCCCACCACCTACTCGTGGATGGGCGAGATCACCGAACTCCCCGAGCCCGTCATGCGCGTCTCCGACGCGGAGGGCATGCGGCGCGCCCTCGTCGGGAGCATCGGCGCGCGGCTCTACGACTCCTTCTACACCCAGGGCACGCCGCAGCCTGCCCCCCGGGACGGCGCTGCGCGCCCCGGGCTCGACCGCGCCATCTCCCACGAGCTCATGGCGGCGAACGAAGGCGCGGGGTGCCTGGAGCCCGGGTGGCGCGTCGTCGGCGAGGACGACGACCAGCGCATCGTCCAGCGGAGCGGCCTCCGGCTCTGGGTCGCGCGCGACGAGCTCCATGCCGGGGCGGATGTCGGCGACATCGTCGCGCTGCGGCTCCCGGCCGACGCCCCGGCCTACTCGCCCGGCTTCTATATCGCCCGCGGCGACCGCGGCTTCGTCGCCGATCCCTGGGTCCTCGACCGGTTCTACCTCGATCTCCGCGTCGAGGGCGCGGTGCCCTTCGTCCGGGAGACCACCCGCCGGCTGAACCGCGCGGGGCTCGCGTTCCTGGCCAAGGTCGCCGACGATCCGGACGGCTTCGGCCGTCGCGACGCCGCCGTGCTCAGCTTCGAGCGACGGGACCGTCCGAGGGCGTTCGCGGCCGCCCGCGAGATCGCGGACGCGCTCGCCCCGTACCTGGACGCCGGTGCGCCCGCGATGACCCTCCCCCTCGTGCCTGGGCTCGCGTTCGCGGAGGACCCCGGCGGCGGCGAGAGCTTCGGCGTGCACCGGTGCCTGCTCCTCGCCGACGCCGCGGTCATGGCCAGGGAGCGGGGTGCCATGGCGCCCGACGACCGCTTCGACGTCGCCCGCGAGCGCTTCGCCGACGCGGGGATCAGCCTCGACACCCCGCATCTCGGAGGATCGTCGTGACCACGATCAACCTCGCACTCGTCGTCGAGGCGCGGGTCTCCCGGCGTGCCGTGAGCGAGATCGCCGCCGCGATCCAGCGCCAGCTCACCCGCGACGTGGCCCCCATCTGGGAGGTGTACGCGTCGATCGATGCGTTCGCCAGGCTCGAGCACGTGCCGCCCGGGTATTGGCCCATCCTCGTCGGCGACTACTTCCCCGGCGACGCGATGGGAGGGATCCACCTGGACCGCAACGGACAGCCATTCGCGCTCGTGGAGTCGAGCCCCAGCTGGTCGCTCACGGCGAGCCACGAGGCCATCGAGATGGTCGTTGACCCTTGGGGGAACCGCACCGTGCCCGGCGGTTCTCCGATGAGGGAGGCGGGGATCGGCGACCAGGGACTCGTGGAGATCCTCGTCGAGGTGTGCGACCCGTCGGGCGGTGCCCAGTGGGGCTACACGGTGAACGGTTACCTCGTCTCCGACTTCGTCACCCCCAACTACTACGACCCGGTCGGAGCTCCCGGGGTGCGTTACAGCTTCAAGGGCGTGGTCACGCGGCCGCGCGAGGTCCTCGAGGGCGGCTACCTCTCCTGGCGTGATCCCACGACGCGCGAGTGGTGGCAGGCGGAGCGGATCCGGCAACCCGAGCTCGCCTTCAGGCCGCTCGGCGTGCTCGACGAGGACGGCCGGCCGATCCGGGAACGGATCGACCAGGTCTCACTGATGACCGAGCTCTACACCGGCGTCTCACGCCGGGATCCCCCGCTGCGGGACGCGTACGTGCGACGCGGCAGCACCCGGTTGGCCGCCGCGGCCCGGGCCGCGGCTGTCCGGGCGCGCATGGCCGATTTCGGCATCAACTGAGATCCGCCACCCGGTGTGGCCCGACGAGCCCTAGGGGGCGTGGCCGGCCCCAGGTGACGAGGCGAGCATGCGGCCGTGGACGCATCCGCCATCCATCGGGGCACTTCTCCCACCGCCGTCGCCGTCGTCGATGACCGGGGCCACTGGACGCGGACGGAGCTGGACGAGGCCTGCGGCCGGGCGGCCGGGGGGCTGGGCCGCCTCGGGGTGCGTCGTGGCGACCGGGTGGGGGTGGCGCTCCCGGATGGGCGGGAGGCCGTGGCGGCACTGCTGGGGGCGATGCGCCTCGGCGCGATCGCGGTGCCGCTCGACCCGGGGTGGCCGGCGGCGACGCGCGCGGCGGTCGTGGCGGCCTGCGCGCCGCGCGTCGTCGTCGGCCACGCCGGCATGCTGGACGGGGGGACACCGCGCCCGGTCCCCCCCGTCCGGGCTCGCGCGTCGCGGGCCGGCGACCCCGCGCTGATCGTGTCGACGTCGGGATCGACCGGGCGGCCGAAGGGCGTGGTGCACACGCGCGCCGGCCTGGTGCCGGAGGGGCCGAACTGGCTGCGCGACGGCCTCGGGGCGGGCCCCGGCGACCGGGTGCTCGCGGTGGCGCGCACGGCGACGGCGCTCGGGTGCTTCATCGGCCTGCTCCGGCCCCTCGGATCGGGCGCGGCGGCGGTGCTGACCTGCCGGCGGCCCACGCCGCGGGGCACGCTCGAGCTGGTGGCCCGCGCCGGCGTCACCGTGCTGGCCGCGGTGCCGATGCACTGGGCGCAGATCGCGGCGGCGCTGCGGCACGAGCCGCGCCTCGCCGACCACCTCGCGGGCCTGCGGGCGGCCGTCTCGTCGGGGGATCGGCTGCCCGCCGGCCTGCGGGCCCAGCTCGCGCGCCACGGCGTGCCGCTCGTCGACGCGCTCGGCGCCTCCGAATGCGGCGACGTGTACCTGTGGGGCGAGCGCGACGGCGTGCTCGACCGGGTCGCCCCGGGCGTCGACGTGCGGCTCGACGGGGGCGCCCAGGGCCGCATCCTGGTGCGCACGCCCCGGACCGCCGCCGGATACTGGGGCCGCCCCGGCCTGACCGCCGCCCTCCACGAGGGGGGCTGGACGCGGACCGAGGACGTCGCCGCCCGCGACGCGCTCGGGGGGCTGCGCCTGCTGGGCCGCTCCGACGACCTGTTCAAGGTGGGCGGCCGCCTCGTGAGCCCCGCCGAGATCGAGGGCGCCCTGGCCGAGCACCCCATGGTGGCGGAGGCGGCCGTGGTGGGGCGGGCGTACCGGGGTGGCCGCATCCGCCCCGCCGCCTTCGTGGTGCCGGCACCCTCCGCCGCCGCGCGTGACCGCGGGGACGGCCTGGCGCGCGAGCTGCGCCGCCACGTCTCGCGGCGCCTCGCGCCCGACCTGGCGCCCGCGCGGGTCGACCTGCTCGACGCCCTCCCCCGGCTCGCGGGCGGCAAGCTCGACCGCCGCGCCCTGGCCGCGGCGGCAGCGTAGTGCCCCGCCGCGCAGGTCCGTATGGGATTCCCGAGCGAATCCCCCGCCGGGCAAGGACGCCGACCCGGCCCGATATCGGTCATATCGGGCCGGTCGAGGACGCCGCCAGGCGATGGGATGCAGCCGGGAATCGCCACGGATCTGTGGGGCGGGGCACTCAGGTGGGGCCGGTCGACACCTTGGGCGTCTGGAGCGGCCGCCCCGGCTGGGGTGGACTCGGGGGGCACCGGACACCGGATCACGGGAGGATGATCGTGAGCAGCGTTGGAAACCTCGTGGCCGCACGGCGGCCCGACGGGGGTGGGCGCTCCGACGAGGCGTGGAGCGACGTCGAGCTGCCCGGTTGGCAGGAGTTCGTCGGGGCGCGGGAGCGGTTCTTCGAGGGGCTCCGACGCCTCGAGCGGCCCGTCGCGCGGGAGCGCGCCGACGAGCGCAGGCATGACGCCGGCGAGGGGCCCACCGAGGCCGCCTGAGCCGTGCGAGACCGGTCCCCCCCGATGTCGGGATCGGGGCGCGGGGCCGACGGAACGGACCGGACGGGCGCAGGCACACCGCCCGTCCGGTCCGTTCCCTACGACGCGGGGGCGGCCAGGGCCTCCACCAGCTCCCGCCGGGAGCGGATGCCGAGCTTGCGGTACGTGGCGCTCAGGTGCACCTCCACCGTCTTCGGCGTGACGTACAGCGCCTGGGCGATGTCCTTGTTGGTCTGCCCCTCCGCCGCCATGTCGGCGACGCGGCGCTCGCTGGCGGTGAGCGCCCCGACGCCGCTCAGGGCCATCGCACGGGGCCTCAGGCCCGCCGCGGCGAGCTCGGCGCGGACGCGGTCGGCGAGCGGCGTCGCGCCGGCGCCCGTCGCGATCTCCAGCGCCCGCGAGAGCGGCTCCCGCGCCTCGGTGGGGCGGCGCGCCAGACGCAGCGCCGTGCCCAGCGACGCCAGGGCGCGGGCGTACTCGAGGCGCGCCGTCGAGCCCTCCAGGATCTCGGCCGCCTCCTGGAGCTCGGGGAGCCCGTCGCCGCGGCGGAGCGCTCCGAGGATGCGCAGGGCGCCGCCCACCACCCGCGGCGAGCCCCACCCGCGGGCCTGATCCAGCTCCGCGGCGGCCAGCGCGACCGCCTCGTCGGTGCGTCCCATCCGGTCGAGGGCCTTCGCCCGCAGCGAGCGCCACGGGATCCACGCCGGGTTGGGCGCGATGCCCGCGAACCGCTCCTCGCACAGCTCCGAGTAGGCGACCAGCTCCTCGTCGGCGCCCGTCTCGAACAGCAGCCGCATCCGCGACGCCGCGAACCAGGAAAGGATGCTGTTGCCCGGCGGCAGCGCCGGCCCCAGCCCCACGGCGTCCAGGACGGCGCGGGCGCCGGCCACGTCGCCGCGGTTCATGAGGGCGTGGGCGTAGTGGGCGTTGAGGATGGGCTCGACGCTCGCCTCCCCCCACACCTCGTGGATCTCGCGGTTCTCGCCCATCATCCGGATCGCGTCGTCCAGCTGGCCGCGCAGGGAGCGGGCGATGCCGCCGAACGCCAGGTACGCCGACCGGGCCCACAGCGACCCCGACCGCTTCGCCGCCTCGAACGAGGCGTCCATGAAGGGCATCACCTCGTCGCGGTCGGCCATCACCAGCACGAAGAACGCGCCGCCGTGCGACAGCCCGCCGTTGTCGGCCTCCAGCAGCACCCCGTCCCGGATGGCCCGCAGCGCGAGGTCGGCGCACCGGTCGGCCGGCCCGTTGGACATCGCCCACTGGTAGGCGGCCAGCGCCGCCAGGGCCCGCGCGCCGGGGCCGTCGCCGGTCAGCTCCCCGCGGTACGGCGCGAACAGGGCGTCGTCCAGCGGGACCAGGGAGGTGTCGAAGAACGCGATGCCGAGCCGGGCGGCCTCGAACCGCTGCTCCAGGTCGCGGTCGCGGCCGCGCACCAGCGCCCGCCCTTCCTGCGCGACCGCGAACGCCTCGGCGATGTGGTTCGTGAACGTGAGCGTGTTGGCCAGCAGGATCCCCACGCGCGCCCGCTCGATGGGGTCGGAGGTGAGCCGGAACGCCTCGCGCAGGCTGTCGGCGGACCCCTGCCCGTCGGTGAAGCCCTCCACCAGCCCCAGCTGTCCCAGCAGGCGGGCGCGCCGATCGTCGGCCAGGGGCTCGTCGAGGCACCGGCGCAGGTAGGTGGCGGCGCTGTCGCCCGCTCCCTTCACCAGGGCCGTCCGGGCGGCGTGCTCCAGCTCGTCGGCCACCCAGTCGTCGCCCGTCGACGGCATCTCCAGCAGATGTGCGGCGACGGCGTCGCGCGACGCGCCCGCCTCGCGCAGGATCCCCGCCGCCAGCGTGTGGCGGCGCTCCCGCTCGCCCGGCGGGATGTCACGGTAGATCGCCTCCCGCACCAGCGGATGGACGAAGCCGATCGGCGGCTCGGGGCGCAGGATCTCGGCGCGCGCGAGGACGGCGAGCCCGCGGGCGCCGGCGTCCTCATCCAGCCCGGCGAGCCGGGCGACGTGCCGCGCGTCGGGCCCATCCCCGAGCATCGCGACGGCCTCCGCCACGGCGACCGCCTCCGCGGGCAGTCGCGCAAGCCGCACCAGCACCGCTCGCCGGACGGCCCGCGGCCCCAGGTCCTCGACGGCCCCGGCATTGCGGGCCACCGGCGCGATGCCCTCGCTCTCGACGGCGCGCAGCAGCTCGGTGAGCAGCAGGGGGTTGCCGCCGGTCGCGACATGGCAGGCGTCGGCGAACACCCGGTCGGCGGGGCGCCCCAGGCGGGCCTCCACCAGCTGCGCGGCCCCCGCCGCCGACAGGGGCGTCGGCGACATCGCCAGCGTGAGCGGGTCGCGCTCCAGGTCGGCGAGCAGCGCCAGGTCGGCGCCGGGCTCCTCGGGCCGGGTGCTGGCGACCACCACCACCGGGTTGCCCTCCAGCCGGTTCAGCAGGAAGGCGATGAACCGCAGGGACGGCCGGTCGCACCAGTGCAGGTCGTCCACCAGGATCGCCAGCGGGCCCTCGGCGGCCAGGTTCAGGGCGAGCCAGTAGAGGCCGTGGAGCGTGGAGAACGACGCGTCGCGCGCCTCCCCCGCGTCCTCCGGGTCGGGGCCGAACAGCGGGGCGGCCGCCGCCGCGGCGCCGGCCAGCAGCCGCTCCCGCGCCGCCGGGTCGATCAGCGCCACCTCGAACAGCTGGCGCACCACGCCGTACGGGAACTCGCGCTCCAGCTCGCTCCCCCGGGCGGTGAGGACGGTCATGCCGGCGTCGGCCGCCCGGCGGCGGGCCTCGGCGGCCAGCCGCGACTTGCCGATGCCCGCCTGGCCCTCGATGAGCACCATCCGGGCCTCGCCGCCGGCCGCCCGGGCGACGACCTCCTCGATCTGCTCGACGAGCCGGTCGCGCTCGACCAGGGCGTCGGAGCGGCTGGTCGCGGCGGTGCCCATGAGCCGCCGGATCCTACTCCGGCACCCGTCGTGGGATGATCGCGGCTCCGCACACGCACGGACGAGGAGCGACGCCATGTGCCGCAACATCCGCACCCTCCACAACTTCGAGCCGCCCGCCACCTCCGACGAGGTGCACGCCGCGGCCCTGCAGTACGTGCGGAAGATCAGCGGCTCCACCAAGCCGTCGCAGGCCAACCAGGAGGCCTTCGACCGGGCCGTCGCGGCCGTCACCGAGATCTCGGAGCGCCTGCTGGGCGAGCTCGTGACCACCGCCCGGCCGAAGAACCGCGAGGTCGAGATCGCGAAGGCGCGGGCCCGCTACCAGCGCCGCCGGGCAGCCTGAGCGTCCCTCAGGTGGCGGGGCGCACCACCCCCGGCTCCGCCACCTCGCCCATGTGCCGCAGCCAGCGCGCATGGGACGCCAGCGCCGGCCAGAGACCCGGGTGCGACCGATGCCGGACGCCGTGGCGCGCGCAGACCTCCCGCACCACCACCGCCATCGCCGGGTAGTGCGTGTGGCAGACGCGGGAGAACAGGTGGTGCTCCACCTGGAAGTTCAGCCCGCCGAGGTACCACGCCAGCAGCCGGTTCCGCGGCGCGAAGTCGACCGTGGTCTCGATCTGGTGCCGGGCCCATTCGGAGCGACCCGTCCCCGTCATCTCCTCGACGGTCGAGAACTCCGCCTCCTCGAGGCAGTGGGCCAGCTGAAACGTCACCGCCAGCGTGAAGGCCAGCACGAACGAGACGAGGCCGAAGACGACGACCACCTGCCACGCCGGGTGCAGCAGCAGCGGGATCGCGAGTGACCAGGTGACGAACGCGGCCTTGCCGAGCCAGAACCCCATCAGCTGGCGCCCGCGCGGCCAGCGGAGCGGCAGGTCGCCGATCCGCCCCTCCCGCAGGTAGCCGAAGTCGCCGACCGTGTGCCACTTGATCGCGAACAGCCCGTAGAGCAGCCACATGTAGATGTGCTGGAACCGGTGGAAGGCGCGCCGCGGCTGGTCGGGCGCGAACCGGGCGAACGGCATGGAGTCGATGTCGGAGTCGGCGCCGGAGACGTTCGTGAACGTGTGGTGGGCGCTGTTGTGCTTGGTGCGCCACACGTACGAGCTGGCACCGAGGGCGTCCATGGTCCAGCAGAGCCCGCGGTTGAGGCGCCGGTGCGGCGAGTAGCTGCCGTGGTTCGCGTCGTGGGTGACGTTGAACCCGACACCGGCGAGCGCCAGCCCGAGCGACACGGCCAGCAGGCCCGTCTGCCACCAGGCCTGCGGGACCCCGAGCACCAGCAGCAGCCACGAGGCCACCGCCCACGCCGCCACGACGGCGCTCTTGGCGTACATCCGGGCCTGCGCGCGCCGCGCGCGCCCGGGCTCGGCCAGCAGCCGCGCCACGCTCCGGCGGAGATCGACGTGGAAGGCGCCGCCGCTGTCGAACTGGATGCGGCGCCCCTCCCCGCCCAGCGGCGCGGCAACCGCCGCGCGGTCTGCGTCTGACATCGTCCGTTCCCCCGTCGTCGTGCGTCCCACATGACGTGGACGCCGCCGGGGTGCAGGGGCGACGCGTCGCCCGGCCGCTGCCGGACGTCAACCGCGCGCCAACGTAGCAGCCGCCGGGGGCCGTGCGGTTGCCGAGGGTGCGAGCATGCGCGTCGTGGAGACGGCCGACGTCCCGACACCGCACGGACCCGCCCGGGTGCACCTCCACCCGCCGGAGGGCGCGCCCCAGGCCGTGCTGGCGCTGGGCCACGGGGCCGGCGGCGGGGTCGGCGCGCCCGACCTGCAGGCGGTGACGGCCCTCGCAACCGCGCGCGGCCTGCTGGTGGCGCTGGTGGAGCAGCCCTACCGGGTGGCGGGCCGGCGGTCGCCGCCGCCGCCCGCGCGCCTGGACCCGGCGTGGATCGCCGCCGTCGCCCACGTGACCGCCGGGGCGCCGGGCCTGCCGCTCGTCACCGGCGGGCGCTCGTCGGGCGCGCGGGTCGCGTGCCGCACCGCGGCCGCGACCGGGTCGGCCGGCGTCCTGTGCCTCGCGTTCCCCCTCCAGCCGGCCGTGCGCGCCGGCCGCCCGCCGCGCCCCAGCCGCCTTCCCGAGCTGGAGGGGGTCCCCTGCCCCGTGCTGGTGGTGCAGGGGGAACGCGACCCGTTCGGGATGCCGCCGGACGGCCCGGGCCGCACCGTCGCCCGGATCGCGGGCGACCATTCCCTGAAGTCGGACGTCGCGGCGCTGCGGGCCGCGGTGGGGGCGTGGCTGGATCTCGTGCTCGGCGGGTAGCGTCGGGGGACAGCGGCGACGGAGGGGGTCACCCGTGGACTGGAAGCTCGAGCTGGTGTCGGTGCCCGTGAGCGACGTCGACCGGGCGATCGCCTTCTACCGCGACGGGGCCGGCTTCGCGCTGGACCACGACCACCGCGTCGACGAGCACCTGCGCTTCGTGCAGCTCACCCCGCCCGGGTCGGCGTGCTCCATCGCCATCGGCGAGGGCATCTCGGAAGCCACCCCCGGCAGCGTCCAGGGCCTCCAGATCGTGGTCGACGACATCGAGGCGGCCCACGGCGAGCTCACGTCCCGGGGCGTCGACTGCGGCGACGTCCAGCACTTCCCGTGGGGCAGCTTCGTGTTCTTCAGCGATCCGGACGGCAACGGCTGGGCCGTGCAGCAGATCCCCCGCGCGGAGGCCTCCTCCTAAGGGGTCAGCGCGATCGGCCGCGACCTCGGCCGCGGCGACGCCCCCGCGTCGAGGGCGACGGCCAACGACACCCGCAGCCGGGTGCGGGCGTCGAAGGTCCTCGCCCGGAACGGGACGCGGATGCACACCACCTGACGGCCCGGCGCGGTGAACCGCACCGTCTTGGCGCCGAACAGGCGGATGCTGCGGATGCCGCTGAAGATGCGGACCGTGACCCGCGCCGGCTTCGACGTGAGCACCAGGGTGCGCACGCACTTGGACCGCCGCAGCGACCCGAGCGAGATCCTCCCCGGCACCACCGCCGTCGCCGGGCCCACGCCGATGGTGCGCGGGTTCGGGATCACGGCCGCCAGGTCCGGCGCGGGCGGCAGGTCGGCGAACCGCAGCACGCGGCCCGCCGAGGAGTCGCGCGTGAAGATCGTGCCGTCGCCGGCCACCGCCAGCCCCACGGCCTGGAGCCGGTCGGCGCTGCTGCCGGCGCCGGTGAGCGGCGCGCCCACGGGGACGCCGGACCGGGTGTAGCGCCGGATGCCGGGGAGGGTCCCGCTCTGGCTGGCCACCAGCGCCTCGCCGGTGCGCGGGTCGATCGCGAGGCCCAGGCGGGCGCACCCGAACCCCGGCTGGGCCGTCACGTTCCAGCGCGCGATCTGGGCACCCGACGGGTCGTGCACCTGCACCGCCGCCTCGCAGCCCGCGGTGCCGAAGATGAGCAGCGCGTAGACGTTCCCCGCCGCGTCGACCGCCACGTCGGTCACGAACTGGCCGCCCAGCGGGATCTCCCGCAGGAACGTCCCGGTGGGGCCGAACACGCTGATGCGGCTGGCGCGGGTGTCGGCGACGTAGACGTCGTCGGCGGCGTCGACGGCGATGCTCTGGGCCTGGTCGTCGAACGCCTGGGCCCCGGTGGGCTGGATCGTCCGGATCGGCGCGCCGCCGGGGGTGAGCACCTGGATGCGGTTGCGGTCCCCCTCGAACACCAGGAGGTTGCCGGCGGAGTCGACCGCCAGGCCGGCGGGCCGCTCGATGTCCACCGCCGTGGCCTTCTCGAAGGTGCGCGGCCGGGCGCCGTCGCGGTCGTACACCAGCACCCGCCCCGTCGCGCCGGCGAAGGGGTCGGCGACGTACACCACCGCGCCCGCGCGGTCGGTGGCGATGGACGCCTCGCCGCCGCCGAAGCCGGTGATCCTCCACTCGCGGTCGAAGCGGACCGCGCCGAGCGCCGCGGCGGGGATCGCGGCGGCGAGGGCCGCGAGGACCAGCAGGACGACCACGGACCGGGTGCGCACCGTCGCCTCCGTCTCGGTGTCCGCGGAGTGGACACCCGGCGGGGCCGCCGTGTCAACGGCCGTCAGAGGCGCGGGTCGACCGGCTCGCTCTCCAGCGCGAGGACCCCGAAGACGCATTCGTGCACCCGCCGCAGCGGCTCCCGGTTGACGAACCGCTCGACGGCCTCCACGCCGAGCGCGAACTCGCGGAGGGCCTGCGACCGCTTGCGCCCCAGGCCGCGGTCGCGCAGGCGCTCCAGGTTGACCGGCTCGGTGTACTCGGGGCCGTAGATGATCCGCAGGTACTCGCGGCCGCGCGTCTTCAGGGCCGGCTGCACCAGCTCGCCGCGGTTGCGGGCCACGAACCCGAGGGGCTTGGTGACCATCCCCTCCCCGCCGCGGGCGGTGAGGTCCTCCCACCAGGCGACGCCCCCCGCCACGGCAGCGTCGTCGGTGACGTCCACCACGATCCGCTCCGTCGGCACGATCAGGCCGTCGCCGGAGAGTGCGGCGATCTGGTCGAGGTGCCAGTCGTGGGGCTGCTGGACGTGCACGCGGCCCTCGGTGGCGAGCAGGTGGAACGGGGCGAGGCGCAGGTCGTCGAGCGACCCCACCGGCCAGCAGTAGCGGCGGTAGGCCTCGGCGTACGCGGCGGCGTCGCCGGCGCGTGCCCGCAGCCGCGCCACCAGGCGATCCGCCTCGCGGGTGCCGGCGATCGCCTCGGCCGCGTCGAGCGCCGCGGCCAGCCCCACCCGGGCCGCCGTGGCCACGGGGGCGTACTGGCGCTCCAGGAGCTCCTGGGCCTTCGCCGACCAGGGCATGAGCTCGCCGTCCAGCAGCACCCAGTCGGTCTCGAGGCGCTCGAACAGCCCCGCCCCCTCGCAGGCGGCCCGCACCCGGTCGATCAGCTCCCGCTCGCGGTCCGCCTCGGGGAAGAACGGGCGCCCGGTGCGGGTGTAGCAGGCGCCCGCGGCGCCGTCGGTCACGCCGAAGCGCCGCCGCGCGGCGTCCGCGTCGCGGCAGGCGACGACCACCGCCCGCGACCCCATGTGCTTCTCCTCGCACACCACCGCGGGGACGCCCGCCTCGCGGTAGTAGGCGAAGGCCTCGTCGGGGTGCTCCAGCAGCCCCTCCCGCCGGGTCGTGGCCGACGGGGAGACGGTCGGCGGCAGGTAGACCACCCAGCGCGGGTCGTGGGCGAAGCGGCCCATCACCTCCAGGGCGGCGACGGCGTTCTCCTCGTGGATCCCCACCGTCCGCTGCAGGCGGGTGGGGATGTGCCGGCGGCCGAGGACGTCCTCGATGTCGAGCATCTCGTCGTCGGCCTGCTGGGCGGTCAATCCCACCGCCGCGTCGGCCGGGAACGGCCGCACCGGCGCCGCGTACGCCTCGCGGGCCGGCACCGACACGAGCTCGCGCTCCGGGTAGCGCAGCGCCGTGAGCCGGCCGCCGAACACGCAGCCGGTGTCGACGTTGATCGTGTTGTTGAGCCACTCCGGCTCCGGGACCGGGGTGTGGCCGTACACGACGGTCGCGGCGCCGCGGTAGTCGGCCGCCCAGTTCCATCGCACCGGCAGCCCGAACTCGTCGGTCTCGCCCGTCGTCTCGCCGTAGAGGGCGAAGTCGCGGACCTTGGCCGAGCCGCGCCCGTGCATGTCCTCCCTGAGGCCCGCGTGGGCCACCACCAGCCGCCCGTCGTCGAGCACCAGGTGGCTCACCAGGCCGTCGAGGAAGATCACGAGCTCATCCACGAGCGCCTGGCGGCGGTCCTCCGGGATCGCCGCCACCTCGGCCAGGGACCGGTCGAGCCCGTGGGTCACCTGCACGTTGCGGCCCCGCAGGGCGCGCACGAGCTTCTGGTCGTGGTTGCCGGGGACGCACCGGGCGCTGCCCGCCTCCACCATCCGCCGCACCAGCGCCACGGTGTCGAGGATCCGCGGCCCCCGGTCCACCAGGTCGCCCAGCAGGATCGCGATGCGGCCGTCCGGGTGGCGTGGCACGCCGTCGTCCCCGGGGACGTACCCCAGCGTCGCGAGCAGCGCCTCCAGCTCGCCGCAGCACCCGTGGACGTCGCCGATGATGTCGAACGGGCCGTGCAGGTCGCGGTGGTCGTTCCACATACGCCGCCGCCGCACGACGGCGGCGTCGACCTCCTCCTGGGACGTGAGGTGGTGGATGGTCCGGAACCCCTCGCCGCGGAGCCCCCGCAGGGAGCGGCGCACCTCGCGCACGTGGCGGCGGATCACGGGGACGGGCAGCCGACGGTCCGCGCGCCCGAGGTTGCGCTCCAGGCACAGCGACGCGGGCATGTCCAGCACGATCGCCGCCAGCAGGGCATGGTGCTCCCGCCCCAGGGCGATGAGCTGCGCCCGGTCGTGGCGGCGGGCGTTGGTGGCGTCGATCACGGTCAGGCGTCCCGCGCGCAGCCGGGTGGCGACGATGAACTCGAGCAGCGCGAACGCGTCGTCGGACGCCGTCTGGTCGTCGGGGTCGTCGGCCACCATCCCCCGGCAGGCGTCGCTCGAGACCACCTCCGTGGCCAGGAAGTGCTTCGCGGCGAACGCCGACTTGCCCGAGCCGCTCGCGCCCATCAGGAGCACCAGCGAGAACGCGGGGACGTCGAGCACGCGGGGGTCGCCGGTCATCGCAGCGTGAACACGGCCATCTGGGTGGGCGCGCCCAGCTGGGCGTCCTCGGGCCCGACGGGGACGTGGCGCACCTCGTAGCCGTGGACGGCCGCGGCGCCGCCCGACCACGCCCGGAACTCGTCGCGCGTCCATTCGAAGCGGTGGTCGCGATGGCGCATCGCGCCGGGCGCCATCCCGTCGAACAGGACGTTGTACTCCCGGTTGGGGGTGGTCACCACCACGGTCCGCGGGCGGGTGGCGCCGAAGAGGACGCGCGTGAAGCCGGCCAGGCGGACGGGGTCGAGGTGCTCGATGACCTCCACCACCGCAGCGGCGTCGAACCCGGCGAGGCGGCGGTCGCGGTAGGTGAGGGCGGTCTGCATCAGGTGGACGCGGCCGCGCTGGGCCGACGGCATCCGGTCGAGCCGCAGGCGGCGCGCCGCCGTCTGGAGGGCCTGGTGCGAGACGTCGGCACCCACGATCTCGGTGAACTGGCGCTCGGCGATGAGCCCCGCCAGGAGCTTGCCGGGCCCGCAGCCGAGGGCGAGCACCCGCCGCGCGCCGCTGCCGCGCAGCACCGCCAGCACGGCGCCCAGGCGGGCCTCGCTGGGGCGCACGGGGGCCTCCCCCGCCTCCTCGTCCGCCTCCGCCCGCCCGGCCGCCTCGTCGTCGGCCTGGGGTTCGTCGCGCAGCAGCTGCTCCATCGCCCGCCCGGTCAGGGCGCGGTCGCGGGCGAGCGAGCGCGACGCGATCAGCTCGCGCTCGGGGTGGGCCGACAGCCACGGCTCGCCACGGCGCAGCAGCTGCGCAACCTCCGACTCCTCCACCCAGTAGTGCTTGCTCCCGTCGAGGACCGGGATCAGCACGTACAGATGGCTCAGCAGCTCGGCCAGGCGGACCTCGCCCTCCAGCGTGACCGACAGGTACGGGCTGAGGCCCCATTCCGGGAAGGCCGGGTCCAGCAGGTGCGGCTCGGGGGTGACAGCGTAGCCGAGGGGCTCGAACATGCTCCGCAGGAAGCCCTCCCCGCCGGCGCAGGGCAGCACCGGCAGGCGGGCGGTGAGCGGCAGGGCGCGCCGGGCCAGATCGGGGCGGGCGTCGCACCGCCCGGACATCGCGGTGCGGAAGACGCGCCCCAGGGCGACGCTCATGAACGACGACGCGGCGTACGGGCGGTCGTTGACGTACTGGTCGATGCGGGGGAACCGCATGCCGCGGCGCACCAGCCCGACCGGGTCGACCTCGAGCAGCAGCGCCACCGTGCACCGGTCGTCGGCCGCCTCCGGGTAGAAGACCTGCGCCGTGCCGACGGGCAGGGGGAACTCCTGGGGCCGCCCCGGGCGCTTGTGCAGCAGGAACCCGAGGTCGGTCGCCGGCCGGTGCGTCGTGGTGATGGTGAGCAGCATCCCCCGACATCCATATCAGCGCCGCGGGTGGAAACCCCCTGCACCGGCGCCGCCGGGCGTCGTCACCGGCATGCGGCGTGGACCACGAACAGCGCGTCGGTGTGGGGGTGGCGCGCCCGGAGCACCACCTCGCCGCCGGGCCCGACCCGCGCACCGGCATGGGGCAGCGTCCCGGCGATCGGCAACGACAGCGTGCGGAACGGCGTGTACGCGGTCCACCCCGCCCCGCTGGTGCCGGACACGACAGCCGCGGGCGGCGCCGGGGTCGGCCGCAGGCCGGCGCTGCAGACGCGTGCGACCGCGTCATCCCCCGGCAGGCCCACGACGTCGGGCATGACGACCCCGCCGCCGCATCCGGCCGTCAGGCCCGCGGCGGCGACCAGGATGAGCGCCGCGCGTCGCATGCGCCCGATACTGGCGGGCGGGCGGGCGCGGCGCGCCCCCCGGACGGAGGGTGCGCCGCGCGGCCGCGTCAGTCGACGGCGCCCAGCTTGATCGCCTCCACCAGGAAGGCCTGCGCCTCCGGCGGGATCACCTCGTAGTCGATCTTGGCGCCACCGGCCATGAGCTCCTCCACGACCGCCGCGATCGTGAGGGTCGACGAGTCGTCGGCCAGGATGAAGACGGCGGACTCGTCGCCCTCGATGTAGGTGCCGATCTGCTTCATCAGCTTGTCGCTGACGCCGCTGTCGCGGGCCTTGCCGATGAGGGCGCCGGCGCCCACGCCGACGGCGGTCGCCGCGACGACCGGGGCGGCGATGAGGCCCACCAGCAGGCCGACGGCGCCGCCGCGGAGGGCGCCCCGCTTGGCGGTGGCGTCGCGGGTCTGGTGGATCTTCACCTTGCCCTTCTCGTTGCGGTACACGAGGGCGGCGTCGTCGACGGTGATGGTGCCCTCGGCGACGGCGTCGTCGATGCGCTCGAGGGCCGTGAGGCCGACGTCCTTCGACGGGACGCCCACCATGATCAGCTGCATGTCATCTCCTCCTGTGTGATGCCGGCCGGGCCGGCGTCGCGGCGGGCGACCCACGTCGCCCGCAGGCTGGACGCATCGACCGGGCGGTCGGCGTACTCGTCGGTGACCGTGATCCGCGTGAAGCCGGCGGCGGCGAGGCCCGCCCGGATGTCCCAGTCGGGGAAGAACCACTGGCGGTGCCGCTCCGTGAAGCGCTCCGCCCCCTCCCCCGCCACCCGGATCCGCGTGTCGCACGTGCGGGCGCGGGTGTCGACGGTGGAGGTGAGCGTGAAGCGGTGCCCGTCCTCCTCGCCCTCGAGGAGGGGGTTGGCGACCATCAGGTCCATCATCGCGTCGGTGTGGACGTCGAAGACGAGCCAGCCGCCGGGCCGGATGCGCGCCGCCAGCGCCACGAGGGTCGCGCGGAACGCATCCGGGGTGAGGTGGTTGAAGCCGTCGAGGGTCGACACCGCGGCGTCGAACGTCCCCCCGATGGTGAGGTCCGGCAGCGTCTGCCGGACCAGGGCGGCGCGGGGCCCCAGCAGCAGCCGGGCCCGGTCGAGCATCGCCGCGGAGGCGTCGACGCCGACCACCCGGTAGCCCAGGGCGGCGAGCTCCGCCGTCATCAGCCCCGTGCCGCAGCAGACGTCGAGCACGGAGCGGACCCCGTCGGGGTCGGCGCTCCAGCGCTCGTGGAGGAACCGCGACCACCGCGCGTGGCAGCGGTCCACGACGATGTCGTCGTAGACCGCTGCCAGCGCCGTGTACGGGTCGGCCTCGCCGACGGGTCCTGCGGGCACCGCGGCGCCGTCAGATGCCGAGCAGCTTGGCCTTGGCCGCGGCGAACTCGTCGTCGGACAGGACGCCCTGCTTGTGGAGCTGGGCGAGGTCCTGGAGCTTCGCGATCTGCTCGTCCTCCTGCGGGGCGGCGGCCGCCTGCTGCGCGGCCACCTGCTGCTCGTACTGCTGCTGCGCGGCCATCTGCTGCTCGTACTGCTGCTGGTCCTGCGCCGCGTACTTCTCCGACTGCCGGTGTGCGACGCGCCCGGACACTGCGGTCGCGGTGCCCGCCACCACGGCGGTGCGGGCGGCCATGCGAAGGAGTCCCATTGTCAGCCTCTCAGTCGGGGAGGGAGATGGTGCCGAGCTCGTTCAGGGCGGCATCCACCACGTCGGCGGGGATGCGGATCTGGTCGATCACGAAGCCGTCCGCCGCCCGGACCGCCTCGACGAACCTGGAGGCCCAGGCGTTCTCGAACGCCACGACGAGCGCCGAGGTGTTGGGCGGCAGGTCGTCGGCGAGCTCCTCGGCGTCCTCCTCGTTGAGGGAGCCGGGGGCGAGGACCGAGACCTCCAGGAACGCCGGCCCGGTGTCCGGGTCGAGGTCCTGGATGTCGATCGACGTGACCACGCCGTCGGCGTCCTTCATCACGAAGAGCAGGTCGAGGATCCGGATCGTGCCGCTCTCCACCAGATCCATGATCGCCGGAGCGATCCGGCCGGTGAACTTGTTCCCGGGAAAGCCCAGGATGACGATGTCGACTGGGCCCGTGGCCATGCCGCCTCCTTCTGGGGTGCACTGCGCGTCACCGTAGTCCAGCGCGCGGGGCGGGGGCGCGCATCGCCCCGATGGGGTGATGCGGCGCGCCGGAGGGTCATCCGCCGGCGTCCCCCGCGTCGCCCTCGGCCAGGAACAGCAGCGCCGCCCGGACGCGGCGGTCGACCGACTCGTCCTGGGGGCGCAGCCCCAGCTTCGCGAAGATGGCGTTGACGTGCTTCTCGACGGCCCGCTTGGTCAGGACCAGCGCGTCGGCGATGGCGGCGTTGCTGCGGCCCTGGGCGATCTCCCCCAGGATCTCCAGCTCGCGCGGCGTGAGCGCCGCCAGCGGCGAGCGGCGCGCGCGGACGCGGTCCTCGACGAGCGCCTCGACCACCGACGGATCGATCACCGAGCCGCCGCGGGCGACCTCGTGGACCGCGGCGACGAGCTCGGCGGGGCGGGCGACGCGCTCCTTGAGCAGGTATGCGCGGCCGCCCGAGCCGTCCTCCAGGAGCGTCAGCGCGTACGCCGGGTCGACGTGGGCGCTCAGCACCACCACACCGGTCCCGGGACGCTCGCGGCGGAGCCGGCGGGCCACGTCGAGCCCCTCGTCGGTGAACCGGGGGGGCATCCGGATGTCGGTGACCACCACGTCCGGCGCGCACCGCTCGACGGCCGCCAGCAGGGCGTCGCGGTCCCCGCAGGCCGCGAGCACCTCGACGTCCCCCGCGAGGCCGAGGACCCGCACGATGCCCTCGCGGACGAGCAGGTCGTCCTCCGCGATCACCACGGTCGTCATCGCGCGACCCTAACCCCCGGGCGCCCGCCGCGCTTATCATCGCGCGGGGGTGCCGGGACGCGGGGACCGGCGCTGATCAGGGGGCCAGGGGTGGTGCTCGGGATGGCGGAGCGGGACCGGGCCGCGTGGCGCGCGGCGCTCGCCGTGGCGGCGTTCGCGCTGGCCCTCGGCGTGCCGATGGTGATCGCCGCGGCCACGTCCGGCCACCTCGAGTACCCGGCGCTGGCGGCCGGGCTCCGCGCCGCCTGGATCGGCCTGTACGCCGGGGTGGGGCTCTGGTTCGCCCGCATGCGGGGCCAGCGGCTGCTGGGGCTGATGATGATCGTCTGCGCGGCCACCACGGCCGTCGCGAGCACGGACGCGCTGTCGGGGTCGGTCGCGTACACGGTGTCCAGGACGGCCACGCTCGCGTTGCCGCCGGCCCTGGCGCTGATGCTGATCGCGATCCCCGAGGCGCGGGCGGTCCGCGCCCGGGCGTCCGGGTTCGTCCTGGCCGCGATCCCCGTCGTCCTGGTCCTGGGAGTGGGCTACCTGATGGTGGCGGACGAGGCGCCGTGGAGCCAGGCGGCGAGCGACTGCGCGGGACCGTGCGCCGGGTCGGCCATCCAGGTGACCGACGCCCCGGTGCTCGCACACGTCCTGGCCGTCGGCGTCGCGCTCACGATCATCGCGGCTTTCGCCGTGGTCGCCGCGGCCCTGATCGACGGGGTCCGGCGCGCCGGGCCCGTCGCCCGGCGGGTGCTGCGGTCGGTGACCTGGCTGCTGGCCGTGTGGGCCACCCCGTTCGCGATCGGCCTGGTGGCGATCGCCATCGACCCGCAGCCGGGGGGCTTGAACCCGTACCTCATCACCGTGAGCGTCATCCGGGCGGCCCTCCCCCTCGCGATGCTGGCGGTCGTGGCGGGGCGCGCCGCGCGCACCGGGGCCATCCGCGACGAGCTCACGGCGCGCCTCGCCCGCGTCGACGACCCCGCGACGGTGGAGCGCGTGATCTCGGAGGTCCTCGACGACCCCACCCTGCGGCTCGCGTTCCGCGACGGCGCCGGGTGGATCGACGTGCACGGCGATCCCGTCGCGGCGGACCGGCCGGGCGACGACCGGGGGTGGGCGTACCTGGACGACGACCGGCGCGCGGCCCTCGTCTTCGACGCGGCGCTCGAGGCGCAGGAGCGGCGCATGCACGCGGTCGCCGGGCTCGGGGCGGCGGCGCTCGAGCGGGCCCGCACCGAGGCCGAGCTGCGCGCGACGCGCCGGCGGCTGGTGGACGTGGCCGAGCAGGAGCGCAAGCGCATCGGTCGCGACCTGCACGACGGCGCCCAGCAGCGGCTCATCTCGATGGCGCTGCGCGTGGCGATCGCGCGCGAGACGCTCGCCGCCCACCCGGAGCTGGCGGGGCCCCTGCTGCAGGAGTTCGGCGGCGACGTGCAGGCGGCGCTCGACGAGCTGCGCGACCTGGCCCACGGCCTGTACCCGCCCGTGCTGGCCGACCACGGCCTGCCGGAGGCGCTCCGCGCCCTCGCGCGGCAGTCGGCCGTGCCCGTCGAGACGTCGATCGCACCGGTGGGGCGCCGGGACGCGCTGACGGAGGCGGCCGTGTACTTCTGCTGCTCGGAGGCCCTCCAGAACGCCGTGAAGCACGGCGGGCCGGACACGGAGATCGCGCTCCGGCTGGGGGTCCGGGAGGACGGCGCCCTCACGTTCGAGGTGCGCGACGACGGCCCCGGCTTCGCGGCGGGGGCGCCGCGGGACGGCGCCGGGCTCGGGGGGATGCGGGAGCGCATCGAGGGCGTGGGCGGCACCCTGACGATCGCGTCCGCACCGGGGGCCGGCACCCGCGTGGCGGGCGTCATCCCGCCCGAGGCCGCCGCCCGCAACGGACACGGCCCGCCCGTCTAGACCCCGGCTACCACCGCCGTACCCGCAGGGGCTCGGGCGGCGCCGTGCGCGCCGCGGGCACGCGGTCGCGCGCATCGGCGGCCCCGGCCGGGGCCGCCGGGCGCACCATCGCGGCCAGGGCCGCCGCCCGCAGCAGCCGGCGGCGGCGCACCACGCGGGCGGCGAGCACCCGGGGCATCAGTGCTCCGCCCCGGGAGTGCCGTATGGGTTTCCCGAGCGAATCGCCCGTGAGGCAAGGACGCAGATCCTTGGCGATAGCGGTGTCCTATCGCCAAGGTCGAGGACGCAGCCGCGCGATGCGATGCAGCCGGGAAACCCCACGTGACACCCGGGGTGGGGCACTAGGGCTCCACGGCCACGAGGCCGAGGGCCAGCATCAGCTCGGGGGCCGCGGCGACCACCTTCGGCATCCCCACCTGGGGGCTCACGGCGATGAGCACGCCCAGCAGGTCCTCCGGCGTCGCGCCCGCCTCCAGCGCCGCGGCGACGTGCGCCAGGAACGACGCCGGCGGGGCGTCGACCGCGATGAGGGCGGCAACCGTCACCAGCGCGTGCTCCCGGACGCCGAGCCCCGAGTCCTGGAGGTTCTCGCGCCGCGCGCCGAGCAGGCCGTCGAGCACGGACGGCTCCCCCGCGGAGATGCCCCGCAGCGTGTCGGCGGTCTCGGTGCGGACGTCGGTCATCGTCGTGCGCGATGAAACGCCGCCGCCGGGGGTGGCGCATCGCCCGGATGGGACGAACGCCCGGCGGGGGTGCGGGCACCCCCGCCGGGCGGGTGCCCGCATGCCCCCGGCTCTCGTGCCCGCCCGCTGTGCCGGGGTGGCGGGACCGGCGGAGGATCGGGATGCCCGGCGGCGGCGCCGGTCCCGAACCGTCCGTCCCGCAGGAGGATCCCATGCCCGCCTGGAGCGCCCCGGTCGCCTCGGAGGCCCCGGCGTCGGCAGGCGGGACGGCCGTCCCGGCGCCGCCGCCCGGCGAGGTTCCGCGCAACCGCCTGCTCGCGCGCCTGCGCCCGCCGACCGGCCTGGTCGTCGTGACCGCGCCCGCGGGGTACGGGAAGACGGTCCTCCTGGCCCAGCTCGCGCGGCAGGCGGAGGTCCCGGTCGCCTGGATCGGCCTGCGCGGCGCCCACCGCGACCCGCGCCGCCTGGACGCCGACGTCCGCGCGTCGCTGCCCGCCGGCGGCGGGCCCGCGCTGCTCGTGCTGGACGACGTCGACGCGATCGCCACGTCCCGGGGGCTCGCCGGCCTGTCCGCCCTGCTCTCCGACCTGCCGGCCGGCACCCGCGTCGCCGTGGGGTGCCGCACCGACGCGGGCCTCGGCCTGGGCCGGCGGCTGGTGGAGGGGCGCCTCACCCGGCTGACCGCGGACGACCTGGCCTTCGACGCGGACGAGGCCGGGGCGCTGATGGCGGCGGCCGGCGTGACGCTGGACCCCGGCGCCCTCGAGGTGGTGCTCGGACGCACGGAGGGCTGGCCGGCGGGGCTCCGCATCGCGGCGCTCCGCGTCGGGCGGCTCCCCGACCCGTCGGCCGGGGCGCGCGCGTTCACGGGGGACGACCGGATCGTGGCCGCCTACCTGCACGAGGTCGTGCTCGCGGGGCTGCCGGCGGAGACGCTCGCCTTCCTCACCCGGACGTCGGTGCTGGAGCCGATCACCGGGGACCTGTGCGACGCCGTCCTCGGCACGTCCGGGGCGGCGGGGATGCTGGAGGACCTCGAGCGCTCCGACGTCCCCCTGGTGGCGCTGGACGGCCGGGGCGAGCGCTACCGCCATCACCGCCTGCTCGGCGACCTGCTGCGCCGCGAGCTGCGCCGGCGCGAGCCGGGAATGGCGGAGGGCCTCCACCGGCGGGCGGGGGCGTGGCACGAGGCCGCGGGCGACCTGCCGTCGGCCGTGCGCCACGCCCTGGCCGCGGGCGACCGCGACCATGCCGTGCGCCTGGTGTGGGCGGCCGTGCCGGCCGGCCTCACGCGCGGGAGGATGGATGCCCTGCAGGCGATGCTCGCGAGCTTCGCCGTCGACGACGTGGCCTCCCTGCCCGAGCTGGCCACGGCGGCGGCCTGGTGCCACGTCGAGACGCGCGGGGACCTGGCGGTCCACGGCCTCACGCAGGCTGAGCGCGCGGCGGCCGCAGCCGGCGCCGGCGCGCCGGCGTCGCTGGTCCCGGCGCTGGCGGCGCTGCGGGCGATGCTGGGCAGGGACGGCGTGACGCGCATGGGGCGCGACGCCGCCGAGGGCGCCGCGGCCGCGGCCGACGACGAGCCGTGGGGCGCGTGGTGCCGGCTGCTGCAGGGGGTGGCCTGCCATCTGGGGGGGGAGCCGCGCCGGGCCCGGGGCCTGCTCGAGGACGCGGCGGAACGCGCCGGGCGCCTCGCGCCCGCCGTCCATGCGATGGCCCTCGCGCAGCTGGCGCTGCTGCTGCTGGAGGAGGACGAGCCGGTGCGCGCGCTGATGCTGGCGCGGCGGTCGCGGACGGTCGTCGAGGAGTGGGGCCTCGCGGCCCAGAAGTCGGCGTCGCTCACATGGGCGGCGCTCGCGCTCGCCCTCGCCCGGTCGGACCGCCCGGAGGAGGCCCGGGAGCACATCCGCGACGCCCGGGGCCTCCTGGCCGAGACCCTCGACGCCTGCGCGTGGCGGGCGGTGGAGGTGCGCGCGGCGGTGGCGCACGCCGCGCTGGCCGTGGGCGACGACGAGGTGGCGCGGGAGGCCGTGTCCGGCGTCGAGGGCTTCGTGGGGCGCCTGGCCGAGGCGCCGCTGCTGCGCGACGAGGTGGAGCTGCTGCGCCGCCGGGTCCAGCCGGTGCCCGAGGGCGACGCGGCCCTCCTGTCGTCGATCACCGCGGCCGAGGCGCGCGTGCTGCAGCTGCTGCCCACCCACCACTCCATCCGCGAGATCGGGGACCTGCTGTTCCTGTCGCGGTTCACCGTGAAGAGCCACGCCCATTCGCTGTACCGCAAGCTGGGGGTCTCCGGACGCAGCGAGGCGGTCGAGCGGGCACGGCAGCTGAGCATCCTGCCCCCCGCCTGAGCGCGCGCGGCGGGGTCGCCGGTGCGACGGCGCGTTCACCCCTTCCGGCCGATGCGGCCCCGCCCGGACCACGGCACCGTCGCCTGCATGGACCGCGATGCGGGAGGCGGTGGGTGAGCAGCGCGACGGCAGCGGGGACGCGAGCGCGCCGGCCCCGCCCGCCGGCGGCGGGGCGCGGCGTGGTGGTGCTCGCCGCGAAGCTGCGGCCGCCGCGCCAGGCCGGCCCGCGCGTGGTCCGACACCGTCTGACCCGGCGCCTGGAGCGGCTGGCGGGGCTGCCGCTCACGATCGTGTCGGCGCCCCCCGGCTTCGGCAAGACGACGCTGCTGACCCAGTGGCTCGAGGAGCGCCCGGAGGGCTCGACGGCGTGGCTGTCGCTGGACGCCGCCGACGACGACCCGCGTCAGCTGTGGGCCCACGTGTGCGCCGCGCTGGGGGTGGACGGGCCGCTGCCCGAGGACCCCGCCGGCGCCCCGGCCGCGTCGGCCGTGCTGGTGGCGGACGCCCTCAACCGCGCCGGCGACGGCGGCGAGCGCGTGCTGGTGCTCGACGACTACCACCACGTCACGAACCCCGCCTGCCACGACCGCATCCGGTATCTGGTGGAGCACCTGCCGGCGCCGCTGCACGTGGTCATCGCGACACGCCGCGATCCGCCGCTGCCGCTGTCGCGCATGCGGGCCTGCGGCGCGCTGGGCGAGTTGCGCGCCCATGACCTGCGGATGGACCTCGGCGAGTCGCAGCGGCTCATGGAGGGACACGACGTGTCGCTCCCGCCGTCCGACGTCCGGCGGCTGCACGAGAAGACCGAGGGGTGGGCGGCGGGGCTCTACCTGGCGGTGCTCTCCCTCCGGGGCCGCGACGACGCCGGCGCCTTCGTCGATGCGTTCGCCGGCTCGCACCGGCACGTCGTGGAGTACCTGGCCGCCGAGGTCCTGGCGGGGGAGGACGAGGACACCACCGGGTTCCTGCTTCGCAGCTCCGTCCTCGACCGGATGTCCGGCCCGGTGTGCGACGCCGTGCTCGGCCGCACCGGGTCGGCGGCGACCCTGCGCGCCCTGGAGGGCCGCAACCAACTGGTGCGGGCCCTGGACGACGACCTGACGTGGTACCGCTACCACCCGCTCCTGCACGACGCGCTGCGGTTCATGCTGGCGGAGGCGCGGCCCGGGGAGGTCGGCGGGCTGCACCTGCGGGCCAGTGCCTGGTGGGAGTCCCAGGGCGACGCGGAGCGCGCCGTCGACCACAGCCTGGCCGCCCGCGACGCGAGGAGGGCGGCGCGGCTCGTGGGCGCGCACTGGCGGGAGGTCACCGGCGCCCGTGGCGCGGCGCCGGTGGTCGACCGCTGGCTGGAGCGGCTGCCGCGGGCGGTGGTGCTCGCCGACCCCGGCCTGTGCCTCACGCGCGCCGTGCTGGAGGAGGCGCGCGGCGCCCGGCGCCAGGTGGTGGAGCAGTGGCTGGAGGCGGCGGAGCGCGGCCCGGACGTCCCGCACGCCGCCGCGCCGCTGCCGTTCGGGACCGGCTCGGTCCTGCTGGAGTCGGCGCTCGTCCGCGCCGCCTCCGACGGGCAGGACGTCGCCCGCCGGCTGCGCGGGGCGGCGCGCGCGCGGCGTCTCGCCGCCCCCGCCGGCCCGTTCGCGCGCACCCTGGCCGGCACCCACCTGGCGTACGCCCAGTGGCAGGCGGGCCGGCATGCGGACGCGCTGGCCACGGCTCGCGAGGCGACGGCGGAGGACGACGGGCGGGCGCTGCCGCTGTTCGGCGCGATCGGGCGGGCGATCGCCTCGCTCGCCATGGCGGCGCTGGGCGACGACGCCGGCGCCGACGAGGAGGCGCGGGCCGCGTTCGCGCGGATGCGGGCGCACGGCCACGACGCGACGCCGCAGGCCACGATCGTGTGGCTGGCCCACGGCACGGCCTGCGCGCGCCGCGGCAGCGTCGACGCCGCCGTCGACGCCCTGCGCACCGCCGCCGCGCTGGCGGAGGGGCCGAACCTGGCGCTCGACCGGGCCCACGCCCTGCTGGCGCTGGCGCGGGCGCTGAAGGCGCGGTCCGACGTGGGTCCGGCGGCCGAGGCCGTCCGCCAGGCCCGGCGGATCGTGGCGGGCACCCCCCGTCCCGCGCCCCCGCGCCCGCCGGTCCGCCACTATGCCGGTCCCGCCGGCCGGCTCGACCGCGCCTTCCGCGCCATCCTCGGCGCGGCGCAGATCGTCGGGCTGGCGCGCGCCGGCCAGCGCGCTCCGCTTACCGCGGCCATCGCC
>DAISWG010000020.1:0-57555 GCA_036826475.1 Miltoncostaeaceae bacterium
GCCGGGGGGGGCGCCGGCGCCCCCGGCGCGGGCCGGCCCCCCCGGGGTGGCGGCCGGGTGGCCGGGGCACGCCGGCCCGGCGCAGTCGTGGATCTGCGGCACGGCGGCGCCGGCCAGCACGGCCACGCCGAACGCGGCGGCCAGGCCGGCGACGGCGGCGGCCACCCGCGCCGGCCCCGTCACGGCGCCACCTCGTACCCGGCCTCCTCGACGGCGGAGGCCACGGCGGCGGCGCTCACGCCCTCGCCCTCGACCGTGACCGTCCCCGACGTCAGGTCGACCGCGACCGACGCGACGCCCGGGACCGCGCCGACCTCGTCGCGGACGGCGGCACGGCAGTGCTCGCAGGTCATGCCGAGCACCGCGTACGTCGTCCGCTCCATCCGACCGCCTCCTGCTACTGGGGGGGAGTAAATGACCGAGGCTCAGGCTCGCATACCCCCTCCATGTATGTCAATGCGATGGGGCCGGCTCCCGTAGAAGCCCGCAACGCCGCTCCGGGTACACGCGAATGACCGGCCCCGCCGGAGATGGTCGGGTCGGGGCACGTCAGGAGGTGCGCCATGAGGGTGCTGATCGTCTACGCCCATCCGGAGCCGGGGTCGTTCTGCCACGCGGTGCTGGAGCAGGTCGAGCGCGGGCTGCGTGACGGCGGGCACGCGGTCGCGGTCATCGACCTCCACGCGATCGGGTTCGACCCGGTGTTCCGCCGGCGGGACGCCTACCAGTTCATGCATCCGACGCTCCCCGACGAGATGGTCGAGGGGCCGGAGCTGCGCCAGGCGATCCTCGAGCGCGCGGGCGGGCCGCTGCGGCGCCGGGTCGCGGCGCGCTGGATGGGCACGAAGACGAACCGCGAGATCGTCCGGGCGCTCGGTCGCCGGACCCCCAGGGACGTCCGCCGCCATCAGGAGGCGGTCGCGCGGGCCGAGGGCCTGGTCTTCATCGCGCCCGTGTTCTGGATGGGCCTGCCGGCGATCCTGAAGGGCTGGTTCGAGCGGGTCTTCGCCTACGGGTTCGCCTACACGCTCGATTCCGCAGGCTGGAAGGGCGATCTCGCCGGCAGGGTGCCGCTGCTGACGCAGGAGAAGGGGCTGGTCATCACCCCGACCTTCTTCACGGAGGAGGAGTACGACACGGGCTGGCGCGAGGCGATGGACACGATCGTCTGCGAGTGGGGGCTCGAGATGGCCGGGGTGAAGAAGGCCGAGCACGTCTACCTCTACGCCGTCCTGGCCGTCGACGCCGCCACCCGGGCCGGCTATCTCGACCTCGCCTATCGCCTCGGCCGGGACTTCGCCGATGCCCGGGGCGCCGGCGACACCACCGCGACGTAGGAGGCTCGCGACTGTAGCGTCGCCTCACCGTGACCCACCCTGAGCCCGCGCACACGAGTGCGCTGCGCCCGGCGCAGCTGACGGCGATCCGGTCGCTCCTCCACCTGGCGTTCGACGATTTCGGGGAGGCGGACTGGGAGCACGCGCTCGGCGGGATGCACGCGACGGTGTGGGACGGCGACGTCGCCGTGTCGCACGGGTCGGTGGTGATGCGCCGGCTCATCCTGGACGGACGGGCGCTGCGGTGCGGCTACGTCGAGGCGGTGGCCACCCGTCCGGACCGGCGCGGCGAGGGTCACGCGTCGCGCGTGATGGAGGCGCTCGCCGACGTGATCCGCGGCGCCTACGACATCGGCGCCCTCGGCGCGACCGACATGGCCGTCCCCCTCTACCGGCGGCTCGGCTGGCTCCCCTGGGAGGGCCGGCTTTCCGCCCTCACGCCCGCCGGGCCGGTCGGGACGCCCGACGACGAGGGCAGCGTGTACGTCCTGCCCGTCGCCGTCACCACGGACCTCGCGGCCGAGCTCACCTGCGACTGGCGCGACGGGGACGTCTGGTAGGTCCCGGGCCCCGAGGGGTCGGCATCCGTCGCGGATCCTCAACCGGTCGGCCCGGAGCGTCCGTAGATGCAGCGGAAGGTCATCCGGACAAAGGACGCCAACGTGAAGCGAATCATCACGACGGTCGCCGCGACCGCACTGCTCGCGGCCCCTGCCGCTGCGCTCGGCCACGGTTCGCAGGCCGCGGAGCGGCCGGACATCGTCGAGCTCGCCGCATCGAACCCGCAGTTCAGCACCCTGGTCAGCCTGGTGAAGAAGGCGGGGCTCGTCAGCGCCCTCTCGGCTCCCGGGCCGGTGACGGTGTTCGCACCGACCAACGCCGCCTTCGCCAAGGTGCCGAAGGCGACGCTCGACGCGCTCGCCGCCGACAAGAAGCTCCTCCGGTCGGTCCTCACCTACCACGTCGTCAAGGGCGCCGTGCCCGCGTCGAAGGTGGTCACCCTGAACGGCAAGAAGGTGACGACGCTGAACGGTGCGAAGGTGACGATCCGGATCACCGGCAAGACCAAGAAGTCGGTCTACGTCAACAACGCGAAGGTCCTGAAGGTGGATCTCCGCGCGAGCAACGGCATCGTCCACTCCATCAACCGGGTGCTGATCCCGCCGTCCTCCTGACGTCGGGACCCGTCGACCGGTCGACCGGCGGTGCCGACGTGCCCGCCGGTCACCGGTCGGCGCCGGTGCCGTCACACCAACTGGTCGTCGACGTGCACGGTGAGGTCGCCCAGCATGTTGGTGTAGCTGCCGTACTCGTTGTCGTACCAGCCGAACACCTTCGCGTGGGTCACGGGCACCTCGACCACCGAGGACTCCATGCGGGCCACGACCTCCTGCGGGACGCCGGGGAGGTCCGCCAGGTCCACGCCGGCGAAGCCGGTGCGCGTGTGCGTCTCGACGCTCTCGATCACGACGGCCGCCCGCATGCCGAGCACGTCCTTCGGCACGTTCTGCCGCTCGCTGTAGACGACCAGCCCGTGGCCGCCGTTGCCGGCCGCCTCCGCGTAGACGCGGTTGAGCAGGTCCCCGTCGATCCTCCCGTCGGCCGCGTCCTGGAAGGTGACGTTCAGGATGATCAGCGACTCGGTGGGGATCGGCACGCGGACGGAGTCGGCCATGAACCCGATCTCGCCGATCTCGGGGATGACCTGCTCGAGCGCCTTCGCCGCGTTCGTCGAGGTCAGGATGATGCTGTGGAGGGCGCTCCGCGTGCGCCGCAGGTCCCTGGCCCCCGCCTTCGGCACGCTGTCGAGCACCGCCTGGGAGTTGGTGAGGGCGTGCACCGTGCTCATCGACGCCGTCATGATCCGCTCCGCCCCGAGGCGGTCGATCAGCGGCTTGACCATGTGGGCGAGCGCCGTCGTGGTGCACGACGCGGCCGACACCAGGCTGTGGCGCTCGGGATCGAAGGCCTCGTGGTTGATGCCGTAGATGAGCGTCACGGCGTCCTCCGGGACCGCCGTCCCGTCCCGCGACGCGAAGGCGGCGGAGTGGATGACCGCGCGGGCGCCGGCCCAGAGGTGCCCGCGCAGGGACCCCCCGGATGCGTCCACCGGGCGCGCCGGGTCGTTGAAGGCGCCCGTCGTGTCCACCACCACCTGCACGCCGTGCTCGCGCCACGCGATCTCGCGCGGGTCGCGCGCCGCCTGGAGCACGGTCACCGGCGTGCCGTCCACGTCGATCACCCGGGCCTCGCGGTCGAGGATGCGGACGCACGGCGGTGCGGACACCCCGTGCAGGAACCGGTGGACAGGCCCGTACGTCGAGTCGTTCTCGATCACGCCGCACACGGCCTCGAGGTCCCGCCCGGCCTCGCGCCCGAGGTTCACGACGAGCCGGGTGAAGTGGCGGCGCGCCACGTGGTGCCAGACGCTGAGCTTGCCGATCCGCCCCAGGCCGTTGATGCCGAGGACCCGCTCGCCGTTCATCGGACACCCCCCGCGAGCGGCGTCCGTCCGCCCATCCCGTCGCCCACGCGGATGCGGATGACCGGGTGCGCCCCGAGGTAGACGGACCCGTCGAACCCGTCGATGGCGATGGGGTCGCCGGTGGCGAGCACGTGGTCGCCCATCGACGACCCGCCGGGGCGTTCCGAGACGTCGAGCGTGCGGCAGCCGACCACGCACGTCTTGCCGAGGCGCTGGGCGGCGACCGCCGCGTGGCTGGTCGCCCCGCCCAGGGCGGTGAGTAGTCCGTCGACCTGGAGCACCAGCGGCACGTCCTCGGGCACCGTGTCGCGGCGCAGCAGGACGATCGGCTCGTCCGGCCAGCGGCGCCGCAGCTCGCGGATGTCGTCGGCGGTGTGCGCGACGCGGCCGCTCAGGGCGCCGCCGCCCGCGCCGATGCCGCCGCCGATGCGGCTCGGCTCCAGCCCGGCGTCCGGGGCGAAGGCGGTCGCCTGGGCGGGCGGCGCGGCCACGGTGTCCCGCGTCTGGAGGACGTAGAGGCCGTCCGCGCGGTCCGACTCGAAGGTGAACTCGACCTCCTGATGGTTCATCCCCTCCTGCTCGACGAGCACGCGGGCGAGCTCCCGCAGCCCCGCGTGGATCTCCGGGAAGCCCGCCTCGAGCGACCCCCGCCCGCCGCCCTCCCCGGCCAGGCGCTGGCGCTCGGTCAGCGGGAAGGTGGCGACCAGCCCGCTGACGACGTCGTCCCCCTGCGCCTGGATGACGAAGTCGCCGTAGAGTTGCAGCGCGCGGGACTCGTGGCGGGGGTCGCGCGTCAGCATCACGCCCGTCCCGGATCGCCGTCCGAGGTTGCCGAACACCATCCGCTGGACGGTGACGGCGGTGCCCCACTCCTCGGCGATGTGGAGCTCCCCGCGATAGAGCCGGGCGCGTTCCGACCCCCAGGACTCCTGCACGATCCGGATGCAGGCGAGCAGCTGCTCCATCGGGTCGTCCGGCGGCGGGGCCCCGTGGTCGCCGACGACGTCGCGGTAGGCGTGCGCGAGGCGCCGCATGGCGGCGACCGGCAGGTGGGACTTCCGCGTCACGCCCCGCCGGCGCTTCTCGGCGAGGATGATGGCGTCGAACGGCTCGCGCGGGATCCCGTGCGCCATGCCCCACCCCTGGAGGAAGCGCCGGTCGGCGTCCCAGGCGGCCCACGCGCGCTCCGGGTCCCGGGCCATGCCCTCGACGACCTCGCGGTTCGTCCCGACGTTCAGGAACGTCTCGAGCATGCCGGGCATGCTGATCGCGCTCCCCCCTCGGACGGAGAGCAGCAGCGGGCGCGCCGGGTCCCCCAGCCGCAGGCCGCTCGCCCGCGCGATCGCGGCGACCCCGTCGGACACGCGGTCCGCGAGCGCCGCCCGCGACGCGGCCGAGCCCCACAGGCCGGCGCGGTGGCGGTGGAGGTCCGCCGTGAGGACGAACCCCTGGGGCACCCGGAAGCCGAGGCGGGTGAGGCGGCGGAGCATGTACCCCTTGTTGCCGAGCGTGACGGGGCCGCGCCCGTCCTCCGGCCCGTCGAGCGGGACCAGGGACGTCGCGACGTCGGGCGGCCCGCCCCGGCGCCGGGCCGGTGCGCCGGGCGACCGGGAGAGCAGCGCGATCACGTGTCCCACGAGGCCGTCCACCTCGGACAGGCCGAGGCTGTCCGCGACGAGGTCGCGGGTGAGCCGCTCCGAGTGGACCTGCGCCGCCTCGTGGGTCGTCATCCCCGCCCCGCGGGGCAGGACGCCGCGCTCGACCATGCGCGGGACGATGCACTCGATGGGGCGGCGGTACGTGTCGAGGATCCGCGCGCGGATCATGTCCTCGATCCGGTGGAGGGCCACCTGGAGGATGTTCAGGAACATGCCGGGCGTGCTCGCGCGGTCGGCGAGCGCCTCGTCGAGCATGCGCAGGGCGTGCTCGAGCCCGCGCGCCCGGAAGCCCTCGGTGCGCAGGGCCCGGAGGTGGCGCTGCAGCAGCCACGCCACGCCCTGGAGGGATGCGCGGTCGGCGGTGGCGGGCGTCCGGGCCAGGGTCACCCGCGCCAGGAGCGCGGCCGCCAGCGACCGGGCCCGGAAGCCGAGCCCCATCGCCTCGAAGCGTCGCTCGCTGTACGCGCCGTACATGCTCGGGATGCCGGCCGCGATGTGCCGTTTGCGGTAGATGTCCTCGCGGGCCGGGCTGTCGCCGGGCGTGAGCACGACCGCCTGCAGCTCCTCCAGCACGTCGAGCACGCGGTCGAGCGCGGCGGCGTCGTCGCCGTCCGCGAGGGCGTCGCCCAGGGCCCGGACGGTGGGCCCGCTGACCGCCGCCGAGCGGTGCAGGCGCTGGAGGAGGTCGGCGTGGTCCAGCTCGTACTTGCGCGTGATCTCGCGCCGGACCCGCAGCAGGAGCGTCACCTTCTCCAGGCCGTGCGGATCGAGGGCGAGGCCCTGGGCGGGCGGCCCGAGGGCGGCGGGATCGATGGCGAGCAGCGCGTCCAGACCCCCCGCCTCCTCCGCGAGCGCCGCGACCACCCGTCCGAGCGCGCGGCGGGCGGGGTCGTCGGGGTCGAGCGCGTCCATGACCGACGCGGGCACGTACCGCGCGAGGGGGGCGGGGTCGCCGGTCAGCCAGTACCGCGCCGTCTCCTCGACGAACCCGATCAGGCGCGGGTTGCATTCGACGTGCGCCTGCTTGCGGATGAAGTGGCACAGCGGGTCGCGCCGGCGCTCGATCTCGTCCAGGCGGGTGGAGACGTCCCGCAGCTCCCCCTCGGCCCCGATCTCGTTGAAGTAGACGGGGAGGAGCCGCAGGAGCTGCCGCACCTCGAGCCACACCGGCCCCACCGGCGCCGCGAGCAGCGCCGAGACGTCCCGCTGGAAGAGGTCGGTGTCCGCGATGAAGACGCCCCCGAGCCGGAGGTGCACGACGAGGCCGGCGATGAGCTCGGGCGTGAGCCGCGGGTCGACCTGGACCAGGCTGAGGTCGGTGCGCAGGCGGCGCAGGTGGGCGGGGTTCACCCGGACGCCCCACTCGGAGGTGAAGCCCGAGAAGTCGGGGTACTCGAAATCCAGGCGCAGGAGCTCGGCGACGAGCGTGTCGGCCAGGTCGGGGTCGCCGGCGGCGAGGGCCTGGCGGCCGATCTGGCCGACGAGCCCCTGGACGCCGAGGGTGAACGGGTGGCGGCCCTCGCGGAGGATCCCGAAGACCTCGCGGACGGCGACGCTCGGCCCCTGGCCGGGGGCGCGCTCGATGAGCGCGGAGCAGGAGCGGCCCGCGTCGCGGAGCGCCTGCTCACGCACGGCGCCGAGGCTGTCGCTCGCGAGGATCCGCAGCAGCCAGTGGAGCTGGTCCTGGTGTGCGCGCAGGGGGTCCCCGCCACCGGTCAGCGCGTCGGTCGCGGCGAGGTAGGCGCCCTGGACCTGCCCGTCGTCGGGCCGGGCCCGCAGCCGCGCGGCGAGCTCGGCGCGGGGCGGCCGCGTCCGCGCCAGCGACGCCACCTCCGCCGCGTGCCGCTCCATCGCGTCCCGCGAGATCGCGAGGAACTCCGGCGGAGGGGTGCCCTCGTCCCCCGTGATCTCCCGGTACCACCCGAGCGGATCCGGCTCCGCGGCCCAGCGGGCGAGGACCTCCCGCAGGGACGCCGCGTGGAGGGCGAGCGCCGCGTCCGCCGCCTCCGCGGCCTCCGGCTCCGGCCGGTCGAGCAGCGCCGCCTCGAGGCGCCTCAACGGCGTGGCGAGGGGGATCGCGCGGCGCGGCCGGGCCGCGACGGTCCCGGAGATCTCCGCCAGCGACTCCGTGACCACCCGGAGGCGCGCGGCGGTCGGCCCGCCGGCCGCCCCGGCCACCATCTCGAGGTAGCGGAGCCAGAGCCGGATCGCGTCGGCGCCGACGTCGTCGGGCGCGTCCCGGGCGACCGTGGCGTAGAGGTCGCAGAACACGGCGATCCCCTCCGCGCCCCGCGGCTGGGACGTGTACCGGTGCAGGTCGCCCGTGGCCCGGCGGTGCAGGTCGGCGAGCGCGTGGGGCCAGCCGGGATACGGGTGGTGGACCTCGCGCAGCAGTTCCTCGGTGGCCGCGTGCACGCCGACCAGGGGCCGGACCAGCTCGAGGAGCACGAGGTGCTCCGGCGGGATCACGACCTCCTCGACGGCCGTGCGCGCAAGGTTGACGCGCAGCGCCTCCGTGGGCGCCGTCATCACTTCGCCTGCCTCCGGCATGCATCACCTCGACCGAGGATCCGGGCACGACGCTACGGGCAGCTCGGGGCCCCGCCATCGTGGCGGAGCCCGATCGCCCGTCGTGGTTTCGCCGCAGACGCCGACGGTCCGCACGAGCGCGCGGCGAGGGGGAATTCGGACCCCGTCGGACCCACGAGCCGGAATACGATCCGATCGGCTGCGGAAGGAGGGCTGATGTCGCCGACGTCGGAGGTCGTGGGGCGCGAGTCGGAGCTCGATTCGGTCCATGGCTTCCTGGAGGCGGTCCCGCGGGGGCCGGTCGCGCTGCTCATCGAAGGTGAGATCGGGATCGGGAAGACGACGCTCTGGAGGGAGGGCGTCGCCGACGCCGGTACGCGGGGACTGCGCGTGCTCACGAGCAGGCCGGTCGAGGCCGAGATCGCGCTGCCGTTCGCCGTGCTCGGCGATCTGCTCGGAGACGTGCCGGACGCTGCCCTCGGGCGGCTTCCCGACCCGCAACGCGAGGCCCTCGAGGTCGCGCTGCTGCGGGCTGGGACGAAGCGTGGAGGGCTGCAGCGCCGAGCCGTCGCCCTCGGGGTCCTCGGCGCGCTCCGAGTGCTCGCCGAGGACACGCCGCTGGTCGTGGCGGTCGACGACGCGCAGTGGCTCGACCGACCGTCGGCCGACGCCCTCGCATTCGCGGCCAGGCGATTGCGCGACGAACCGGTCGGCTTCCTCCTCGCGCGACGCGCGGAGGTGAGCGGAGGATCTCGCGTCGACCTCGAGACCGCGCTGGACGCCGACCGCCTGACGCGGCTCGTCATCGGGCCGCTCGACATCAGGTCTCTCGATCGTCTTCTGCGGGCGCAGCTCGGCAGGCAGTTCCTCCGCCCCGCGCTCGTCGAGCTCCAGCGGGTGTCGGGAGGCAATCCGTTCTTCGCGCTGGAGCTCGGGAGAGCGCTCCTCACGCGTGATGTCTCACCCGCGCCAGGGGAGCCGCTGCCGGTCCCCGCGACGCTCAACGAGCTCGTCCGGGAGCGGCTCGCCGGAGTCCCGACTCCGGCGAGGGAGGCGGCGCTCGTCGTCTCGGCCCTCTCGCGGCCGACCGTCGAGCTCGTGGCTGCCGCCACCGGCGGTGGGGATGGGGTGGCCGCGCTCGAAACGGCGGCGGCCGCTGGAGTCCTCGAGGTCGCGGACGGCCGCGTCCGGTTCTCCCATCCGCTGCTCGCCTCGGTCGTCTACGGGCAGACGCCGCCGGCCCGGAGACGCGAGCTGCACGCCCGGCTGGCGGAGATCGTCGAGGATCCGGACGAGCGGGCGCTCCACCTCGCCCTCGCTGCGAGCGGTCCCGATGCCCAGGTGGCCGCGGCCATCGAGGATGCGGCCCGACGGGCGCGGGCACGTGGCGCTCCGCACGCCGCAGCGGAGCTTTGGGACCGGGCACGGATGCTCACGCCCCCCGACGACGCCGCCGCATCGAGGCGGGCGATCGAAGCCGGGGACTGCCATCTCGAGGCGGGGGACACCGACCGGGCGCGACGTCGTCTCGAGGACGTGGTGGCGCGCCTTCCGCCGGGGCGTGAGCGCGCCGCCGCGCTCACGCGCCTCGCGTGGGTCAGCGGGTTCGGTCATGGATTCCACGTCTCCGCCGATCTCTTCCGCGACGCGCTCGGGGAGATCGGAGACGATCCTGGGGCGCGCATCGAGATCGAGCGGGGACTCGCCTGGAGCATCCACGAGACCGGTGACGTCGCGGCGGCCGAGCCTCATGCGCGTGCGGCGCTCGAGCTCGCGGAGCGTCTCGGGGAGCCCGGCGTGCTCGCGAGCGCACTGGCTGACATGGCCTTCTTCCAGACCATTCGCGGGCGGGGGGTACCGACCGCGCTCATCGAGCGCGCCCTCGAGCTCGAGGACACGGCGGCCGAGGGGAGGTCGTTCCTCGGAAGCTCCCGGACCAGCTGGGTGCACGGGATGTTGCTCGCGTGGGCAGGCGATATCGACGCTGCCCGCTCGACGCTCACCGCGCTTCGCGACACCGCGCTCGCGCGCGGCGATGAACACACCTTGAGCTACGTGACATCTCAGCTGAGCCGGGTCGAATGCCTGGCCGGAAACTGGGAGCTCGCGTCGCACTACGCCTCCGAGTGCCTCGACGCCGCCGTGCAGACCGCCCATGAGGACCAGCGCCCGTTCGCGCTGTCGACCAGGTCACTCGTCGATGCGCACCTCGGGCGCGTGGCCGAGGCGCGGGCCGCGACCGACGAGGGGCTGCCGCTCGCCCTCGACGTCGGTGTCGTCCCCGCCCACCTGGAGATGCTCGCGATCCGGGGGTTCCTCGAACACTCGCTGGGTGAGGCTCGCGAAGCCCATCGTTTTCTCGGCCCGCTTCCCCGCGCCGTCGCCGACGCGGGGTTCGGCGAGCCGGCGCTGTTCCGCTTCCACGGCGACGCGATCGAGACCCTGCTGGCACTCGGTGAGCACGACACCGCGACGGCGCTCCTCGCCGAGCTCGAGGAACAGGCCCGTGCGACGGGCGGCCTGTGGGCGCCCGTGATCGCGAGCCGCTGCCGCGCGCTGCTCGGCGCCGCGGCCGGGGACAGCGACGCCGCGTACGCACACCTCGACCGCACGCTCGAGCTCCACGAACACCTCCACGAGCCGTTCGAGCGCGGGCGCACGCTCCTCGTCCTCGGGACGCTGCACCGCCGGAATCGCAAGAAGGGTCCCGCCAGGGAATCGCTGACGCAGGCGCTCGCGGTGTTCGACGACCTCGGCGCGAGGCTGTGGTCCGAGCGGACCCGGGCTGAGCTGAGGCGGATCGGGGGACGGGCGCCCGCGACACCCGGCGTGCTCACGCCGACCGAGGAACGCGTCGCCGCCCTCGTCGCTGCCGGACGCACGTACCGCGAGGTGGCGGACGCGTTGTTCATCAGCCCCAGGACGGTTCAGTGGAACCTCTCGAAGATCTACCGGAAGCTCGGCGTCCGCTCCCGCGCCGAGCTCGCCGCCAAGCTGGCCGCCGGTCAAACCCCAGCCGTTCCGCGGGTTCCCGAGTAGGTCGTCGCCTCCCAAGACCGGCGGCTCCGCCGATTTCGCGCCGACGCGTCCCTGCCTACCGTCGCGTCAACCGACGCGCAGAGGAATGGAGGAGACGTGAACGTCGCACGCACCATCAGTCAGATCCCGGCGCTACTCGCCACGCTTGGCGCACTGACCGCGCTCGCGGGGGTCGCTCACGCGGAGACGTCGAGGCCGCCGGGCATGTCGCCGGCGGAGTACCAGGCGCTCATGCTCCGTAGCGAGGCGCTCAACCAGGAACACGGGCTCGGTGCGGTGCCCCAGGGCATGACCGCAGCCGAGTACCGGGCGCTGATGCTCCGCAGCGAGGCGCTGGACCAGGCGGACGGGTTCGGCTCGCAGACGGCAGCCGCCGTCACATCGCACCCAACCACCCCGCCCCGGGGGTTCGCGTGGGGGGCGTTCGGGGTCGGCGCCGCCGCGATGTTCGGCCTCGCGCTGGTCGCCGGCGGCGTCCTCGTCCGCCACCGGCTCCCGGCCACGCGCCGCGGGGTCACCCCCTCTGGGACGACCTGACGGCGCTGCGGCATCCGGGCCGGAACGCGCAGAGGGGGAGCCGGCTCACGGCTCCCCCCAGATCACGCCGTAGAACTTGGCGGCGGCCCAGGCGGAGAGCGCGAGCAGCGCCGCGCCCGCGAGGAGCTTGGGTCCGCGCGCACCCGGCAGCTCCAGCCGGCCGACGTCGCTGATCGCGTCGAGCACCGCCTGCTGGAAGTCGGCCCCGATCGGCGGGTGGAGGTTGTACCCCTCCGCGAGGTGCCGGACGATGTCGTCGTCGGTCGCGTCGGCGAGCCACTTCCATTCGGCGAACGCGACGTCGGGGTCGATCCCGTCGGCGATCAGCCGCTGCAGGTAGTGGCGCTGCACGGAATACGCCTCGAACTCGACCATGAACTTGTTCATCCCGGGGCGGAGGATGCTCTGGAGGTAGTGCGTGATCTCGTGCATCACCACGCCCGAGAGGCCCTCGGCGGTGCCGCCGCTGACGAACAGGAAGCCGTTGCCCCGGTCGTAGAAGCCGCCGGCGTTGAGCATCCGCTCGTTCGTGATGAGGTGCTCCACCTCGTCGATCGTGTACACCTCGGCCAGCGAGTCCTCGTTCAGGGGACGGATGCGGCCGGCGGTCATGAGATCGTCGAAGCCCTTCTGGAGGGCCTCGTCGCCGAGGTTCTTGATCGCCTGCTCGACCGCCTTCAGGTCGGTGGCGTGCAGCGACGTCCCGATCCGGCCGATCGCCTTCTGCACGCCCTCCCTCACGGCGGCGTCGCGGGTCACGGTGCGCAGGATCCGCTTCGCGCCCGCGTCCCCGACCCCCGGCATCTCGGCGAGGAGCTTCCCGAGGCCCTCGAGCTCGCCGGTGGCGCGGGCGGCGCGGACCGGCCCGCTGATCGCCTTCACGGCCTTGACCATGTCCCAGGAGTCGAGGCCCAGCCCGAGGAGATCGAGCGCGATCGGAAGCATGTCCGGCGCGCCGGTCGAGATGTCCGCCAGCGCCGGGTCGAGGGACACGTCGGAGGCCGACGTCTCCATGAAGAACTCGCCCACGCTCTGCGAGAGCTGGTACGTGCCGGTGAGCACGGCGATCGAGCTGCCGGCGACCGCCAGCGAGCTGCCGGCGGTCGCGAAGGCGCCGATCAGGCCGGCGGTGAGGCTGATCGCCGCCATGGCGATCTTCCAGATCCGCTCATTGCGCTCCTCGCGGTCGACCCGCCGCTCCACCGCGGCATAGAGGGGGGAGTCGGCCGTGATCCCGAGGTCCTGGAGCGTGACCTCGAAGACGTTGCGCAGATGCCAGACCTTGAGGTCGCCGTCCTGGATGTTGTTCCGCGTGTCGCTGATGTTCTGCTTCAGCTCGACGAGCTGGAACGCGGCGAAGGAGTTGATCTCGTCGTCGCTCATCGCGGCGATCCGCGCGAAGTCCTTCGTGCGCAGGAGCAGGGGGTACTTCAGGCCGAGCTCGTTCTGGCGGGCGACGACCTTCGCGCGCCGCTCGTCGGTGTCGCGCTGGATCTCCTCCCAGTTGGACGGCAGCCGCGGCGGGGTGAGGTGGTCGCCCTCGGTCGTCTGCCAGTCGTACCCCTCGTCCTCCAGCACCTGCGCGTTCGTCGCGTCGTCGAGGGGCGGCCCCTCCGTGATGTGCTGGGTCATGGCGTCGAGCTGGAGGGCGGCGAGCTCGGCGGCCGCCGCGCGCATCCCCGGGACCACGCCCTCCTCTCCCGGTCCCGACGGCATCCCGTACATCTCGCCGAACTGGAGGTTGACCCCCATGCGCTCGCCCTCGCGCTGCACGAGGCGCTCGTTCTCGTCGAGCATCGTGAGCGCCACCTGGTTCGCCCGGCGCAGGAAGAGGTCGGGGAACTTGGCCTCCACGAGTTCCTTGAACTCGTCCTCCGTGCGCACGCCCACGCCCGCCAGCGCGCCGTCGAGCTGCGCCTGGTCGCGCGCCAGCTCGTCCGTCCAGAACGCCACCTCCGCCTCGAGCGAGGCCGTGCCGAACGACGCCTGGGCGGCCTCCTCCTCCTCGGACGGCTCGCCGCGCTCCGCCCGCTCGAGCGCGCCGGTCTTGTCGCGGAGGATGCTGCGGCTGCCGTTCCGGGCGCTGATCAGGTCCATGATCGGAACGCCTGGCAGCAGCTCCAGGAGGGTCTTCTCGTCGGCCTCCGTCATGGGCGGCACGCGCGCCAGCGTGGTTCGCGCGTAGTTGACCTTGCGCGCCTGCTCGGCCGTGAGCTTGGGCGCCGTGGTCACCGGCGACTCGCGGCCCTCCACCTCGTCGAGCACGCAGACCTCGCCCTGGCGGTACAGCATCGCCCGGGAGAGCAGGCGCGACGTGGCGGCGTTGCCGGCGCTCGCCTGGAGCGCGAGCACGGGGTTCCCGGTCTCGGGCGCCGGGGGCGTCCCGTCCCGCTCGTCGGGGGCGCGGTCCATCGTCGCGCGTTCCCGCGGCGGGCTCATCCGAGCTCCTCGCGGGCCAGCACCGCGCCCTCGAGGGCGGGGCCCGCCGCCTCCGCCCGGATCGCGGTCCAGCGGTCGGCGCCGGCGCGGCCCGCCCACGTCTCGGCGAAGGCGGTCGTGAACGCGATCCGGTCGCCGTCGACCACCAGGTCGAGCGGCAGGCCGCGGTCCCGGAGGGACGGGTGCAGGTCGTCCGGGCTCGTCGCCAGGCGCACGGACGGCTCCCCGAGGAGCGCAGCGATCCGGTAGCGCACGAGCGTCAGCGCCACCGCGAGCGGCGCCAGACCGGGGGCGACCCGCCGCAGGAACTCCTCCGCGCCGTCGCGGGTGTTCAGCTCGAGGGGATCGTCGTCGTCGCGCAGGAGCACGCCGATGGGCACCCCGCCCGCCTCCGCCCGCGCCTCCACCACACGAGGCCCGCCCGGCGGCAGCAGGAGCTCAGCCTGCGGCAACTCCCGTGCGACCCAGCCGACGGGAATGGGGATCGACCCGTCCATACTCCGATCCTACGGTCGCGCCTCCGTGACGGCGAGGCCGCGGTACGGTCCTCGCCGGAGTGCGCGGCGCCTCCGGGAGTGGCATCCGGTGAGGCGAAGAGCGGAGAGGGGGGGATTTGAACCCCCGTCGGACCCAAAAGCCCGAAACGGTTTTCGAGACCAGCGGATCGGCGCGATAAATGCCTGCTCAGACCGATTTCATGCAGTGTGTGGGGCACCAGGCGGGAGAGTCCGCCGCTTCCAGACGCTCCCGCTGCGGGCTCGGCCCCCACCGTGAGGCGCCGTCGTGGCCCGATGATCCGCTGCATCCATCGCGCGGATCCGGTCCTGAAACGACGCGACCCGGGGTGCCTGCCCCGGGTCGGTCCCATGCGACGAGCGAACCTTGCTGCCAGCGTACTCCGAGTCCCGGCCGCCCTGCAGCGGCACGGTCCACCTCATCGACAACCCGTGCTCGTGACCGACCTCCGCTACGCCGCCGAGGTCGAGGTCCTCGCGAACGAGCGCTTCGCCGCCGTCGGTGGCGCCTTCCTCACCGCCCTCGCCGAGGCCGGCCTCAGCGCGCGGCGCGCCGCCAACGTGCTGAGCTGGTTCGTCCTTGTCCAGCTCGCCCTCGGTCCGTGGCGCTCGCGCGGTGAGGTGCGCCCGGCGGCGCTCGCTGCGGAGATGGGCGTCTCGAGGTGGACGGAGTGGCGTGCCCGCCGCGACGCGGTCGCCGCCGGCGTCATTCGTGACTGGTCGCTCCCCGACCCCGAGGCGCGCGGCTACGGTCGCGGCGCCGTGCGTGTCGTCGAGCTCGCGTTCGTGCGCACGCGCGCCGTGACGCAGAGGGTGGCGGCGATGAAGGAGGAGAAGGCGACCCGGGCAGAGCGCCGTCGCGAGGCCCGACGAATGGCGAAGGGACATGCTGCGGCCGCGTCAGCGCCCAGCGCCGCGTCCCCAGAGCGGGTGGCCAGCCCTGTGCTCGCTGCGGGCGACCTCACCTCTCCGATCGCGGGCCGCCTGTGGGAGCTGTTACGCCGCGTGCAGCCGGCTCAGGGGCCCGCAGCTGAGACGCCGCCGCGAGCGCACCCGCCGCCGCGGTAGAGGCTGCCCGCCATCTCCTGACGCCGATTCTCCGACGGACCGCCCGTCCGGAATCGTTTGCGCTCCCCGAACGCCGGAGCCGACCGGAGACTTTGGCGATGGTTCATTTTCGACGAAACGAGGGCACCCCAGCGGGCCTTGACGGGCTTGGCGTCTCGCGACTGCGGACTCGACGCTGCAACAGTCGCAGCGCGACCGCGCGAACCGGTGCGTCGCCCACTCCAGCGATGCCCGAGAGCGCCATCGCGATGCGCATCGCGGGTGCTTCCAGAGGCTCCTTCGGAGCCAGGAAAGACGGCGCCGGCCGGTCCGGGCGCCGGCGTCGAGGAGCCGCTCCGCACGTAGGCAACCCGGCTTTCGCGATCGACTGGTCCGGTCCGGGACCGGCCGCAGAGGTCAGGCGGTGGCGGCGTGTGCGAGCGCCGAGGGCGTCTGGCAGCCCACGATCGCCGGGGCCTCATGGATGAGCTCGTCGTGCTCGAGGGCCTCCACCATGAACAAGGCGAAGTCCACCCGGCGCGTGATGTTGCTCTTCAGGATGGGGTCGCCCACGTGCCGGCTCCAGACCGGCAGGCCCTGGCTCTCGCCCTCTTCAAGGTCGCTTCCGCGCACGACGGTCCACCGCGTGTCGCTTGCGAACACCCGCCGGCATGCCTCGACCTGGTCGTCGAGATCGGCGAAGCGGGCGAGGCGCGCGAGCGGGCCGGCGACCTTGACCAACGCCTTGAGCCGCCACGAGTAGACGTCCTGGCCGTCGCGCGTGATGTGCCACCCGCACGAGAACACCAGGCGCGCTCCCCGGGGCGCGTGGTCGAGCACCGCCTGGGCGGTCCCCGACGCGTAGCCGTGGACCCCCCGGGGGACCAGCACCACGAGCACTCCGTCGCACCCCTTGACGGCGCGCTCAATGACCTGCCGGTCGTCGGTGGCTCCCGGGACAACGGTGATGCGCCCCGTGAACGCGTCGAGCTTCGCCACGCTCTGCTCCCGGCACACCCCGATCACCTCGTAGCCTCGGTCCAGGGCGTGCTGGACCATATAGCGGCCGAGCTTTCCGGAGGCGCCGACGATGCAGACCCTCACCGAGCGGGTCCTCTCGCAGCCTGGACGTCCTGAGTCGGAGGTCGTGCGGCTCCTGTGGCGCTCCTTATCGTGCGCCAGCCGTCGCTCGGTGAGACACCGAGAAGGCGGCGCCCCGCGCGAGAGCGTCGCACGGCCGTCGGAGACGAGGGCTAGCTTCCAACGGCCTTGACCCGGCGTTCTGCCGAGAGCGGGTCCTCGATCTCGACCCGCGGCAGCCACTCGAGCCAGGAGGGCATGTACCAGTTGTGGCGCCGAGCAGGCGCATCGCTGCGGGCATCACCACCAAGCGCACGATCGTCGCGTCCACCAGCAGGGCGATCGCCACCCCGAAGCCCATCTGCTGGAACGCGACCAGCTCGCCCGCGGCGAGGCCGGCGAACACGGCGATGATGATCAGGGCGGCTCCGGTGATCAGCCGGCCGGTCGACCCGACGCCGAAGACGATCGCGTCGGTGGTGTCCCCCGTGGCGCTGTGGCGCTCGTGGATCCGGCTCAGCAGGAACACCTGGTAGTCCATGGACAACCCGAAGAGCACCGAGAACAGGAAGAGCGGCACCCAGGACTCGATCCGCTCGACCTGGCTGAAGCCCAGGAGGTCGACGCCGAACCCCTCCTGGAAGGCCAGCACCAGCAGCCCGTAGGCGGCGCCGACGGAGAGCAGGTTCACGGCGATCGCGGTGAGCGGCACGACGATCGATCGGAAGGCCAGGGTCAGCAGCACGAAGCTGAGCGCGAGCACGAATGTGATCACGACCGGCAACCACGTGGCGAGCATCGCGAAGTTGTCGCGCACCTCGGCCGGCACCCCGCCGACCAGGACCCGGTTGGAGTCGTCGCCGAAGCTCGCCGGCACGTGTTCGTCGCGGAGCCTGTCGATCGCTGCCGAGGCATCCTCGCTGCTCGCCTCGGCGGTCAGGGGCACCGAGATGATGATCAGGTCCTGACCCTCCTCCACCGTGGCCCGGTCGGCGGCGAAATCGGGATCCGATCCGAGTCGGCCCAGCAGTTGCTCGACCTGCGCGTCGAGGGGGGATCCGCCCCGGTTGTCGGCCACGATCTCCACGGGCTCGGTGGCTCCGGCGGGGAAGTCGCGCTCGAGGGCGACCAGCCCCTGCTTGGCGCGCGTGTCGTCCGGAAGGCTGGACGGACCGGCCGCCCCGAGCTTCAGCCCGAGCAACGGGGCGGTGGCCAGCAGCAGCGCCACGGAGGCGACCAGGCTCACCGTGGGATGTCGCATGACCGCCCGCACGACAGCGCCCCAGAAGCGGCCCTCGCGGCCGGCCGAGGCGGCGACCCGCTCGCCGAGCCAGGGCAGGCGCAGCCGGTCGACCCGGTCGCCCAGCACCATCAGCAGCGCGGGATGGAACGTGAGGGCGACCACGATCGAGACGAGGGCGACCACGATCGCGCCCAGGGCGAGGCTGCGCATGACGGTGTCGGGAACGAGGAACAGCCCGACCATCGCCAGGGCGAACGCCGTGCCGCTGAACACCACGGCCCTGGTCGCGGTGCTGGCCACGTTCAGGATCGCCTCGCCCTGCGCGATCCCCTTGGCGCGCTCCTCCCGCAGGCGGGAGACGATGAACAGCGAGTAGTCGATCCCGAGCGCCAGCCCCATCGCCACGAGCATGTTCACGATGAACAGGTTGAGCTCGACGAACTGGCCGATCACCGCGACCAGGCCGAGGCCGACGATGATCGAGATCAGCGCCATCGCGAGCGGAATCGCTGCGCCGACGAGCGTGCCGAACACGAGCAGCAGCACGATGATCGCCGCCGGCAGGCCGAACTGGAGCTCGCCCTTGCTCAGGTCCTCGCCCGAGACCTCCTGGAAGTCGCGGCCCGCCGTGAACTCGCCGGTGATGTCGACGGTGAAGCCGTCCGCCCCGTCGGCGCGCTCGACGACCCCGACGACGTCGTCGATGCGCTCCTCCTCCTCCCCTCCCAGGATCACCGGCAGCATCGCCGCGTGGCTGTCCGCGGAGACCAACGCCTCGCCGCCGGGATCGAGGTAGCTGGCGACCTCCTCGACGCCGGCGTCGCCACGCAGCTCCTCGACCAGGCTGCCCACCCGCCGCTGGAAGGCCGGATCCGTCACCTCGACCTGCTCCGACCTGACGATCACGACCTCGTCCACGGCGTCGCGCTGCGGGAGGCGAGCGTCGATCAGCTCCTGCGCCTGCTTCGACTCGGGGTTGTTGGTGACGTCCCCCTCGCTCGTTAGGGCAGACCCCAGCAGCGCTCCGCTGAGGAGCACGCCCGCTACGACCAGCGCACCCCAGACGGCCAGCACCCGGCCCGGCCGCGCGACTGCCATCGCGGCCAGCCGCCGGGGACTCAGTCGGGAAGAGCGCGTGGACGGCCTCCTCCGGTTACCGCACATCCAGAGTGCGACACGGCGCCGAATCATCATGCGACCCGGGCACGGCGCAGTGCAAGAGCCCTTCCGTCGGAGTCGGCGAGTGAGCTCGGCGTGCGGCCGTTGCCCGGGGGCGGTACCGGCCGGGGAGGGCGCCCAAGGTGCGAACCGGCTCCGTTGACGCCGCTCCCGCCAGACGCGCTGCCACCCCCGGACGTCGCCGACATCGTCCGGAGGCACAGCAACGAGATCCTTGGCTGATCTCACCGGCGGGCAGCACTAGGCGCAACCCTGAGAGCTCCGGGACGCAGCGTCCCGACTGGGCCGCCCGGCATCGCCGCGTTCGCGGTCCCGGAGCCGCGTCGGGTCTGCGCCGGCCCCGGACGGCCGGCCGCCTCGGCGAGGCGCCACGCCGTCGGCGCCCGGGCTCCCGTCCGGGCGCCGCCCGCGACCGTCAGTTCTCGCTCGGCGGGCCCACGGAAAAGCTGAACATCATCCCGCTCTCATGGTGCTCGGCGATGTGGCAGTGGGCCATCCAGATCCCCGGGTTCGTCAGCTCGAGCAGGATGTCGACCGTCTCGCCCGTGCGCACCAGCACCGTGTCGCTCCAGACAAGGTTCGGGTCCTCGACCCCGTCCCGCGCTACCACCAGGAACCGGCCGGCACCGTGGACGTGGAACGGGTGGTGCATCGGGTGATCCGAGTCCATCTCGTTCACGAGGCGGATCTTGACCCGATCGCCGATCCGGAAGCGCCAGTCGATGTCCGCGCCGCTGGCCCCGGTGTCGCCGTCGACGAGCCGCCAGCGGGTGTTGGCCGGCGTGGTCATCCGGTTGACCTCGACCATGTCGTCCTCCCACTCGATGCCGCCCGCGTCGTGGGAGCCGTGCTCATGCTGCTCGTGATGCTCGTGCTGCTTGTGATGCTCGTGCTCGTGGCGGCCGCCCGCCGACGCGATCATCGCCGCGGGGATGAGCTTCATGCCGCAGTGAGGGCAGCGGTCCGGTGCGTCGCTGACCACCTCGGGGTGCATCGGGCAGGCGTAGCCGCCCGGCGCGGCGGTCGCGACTAGCTTCATCCCGCACTGCGGGCATTTGTCCGGCGTCTCGCTCACGACCTCGGGGTGCATTGGGCAGGCGTAGACGACCGGTCCGTCACCCTCGGGGACGCCGAGGTCCATCTCGGCGACGAACGCGATGGTCTTGTCCGGCTCGGCGGCGAGCACGCCGGCCAGGCGGGCCCGCTCCTCCGCCAGCTCGGGATCCCGCCGCAGCTCCTCGAACGCCGCCCGGTACGACGGTTCCGCGGGATCGCCGGCGACGGCGATCGTCGCCAGCCGGTACGTGCGATCGGGCGTACGGTGCTCAAGGGCCAGCTCGCCCCCCCCGCCGACGAGGACGTCGACCACCACCCGCTCCGACGGCGCGACGATGACCGACTCGACGAGTTCCTCGCGCTCGACGCGGCCGCTGTCGCCGCCGACGCGCTTCATCGGCACCCCGGGGACGGCGACATTGAAGACGCGGGTGTTCGCCGTGTTGGTGAGGTACAGCCGCACGACCTCTCCGGGCCGCGCCTCGAAGGACGGGTCGGTCTCGCCCGCGATCAGGAGGATCTCCCCGAACCGGCCCATCGCGGAGTACGTGGTGGTCTCGCGACTGAACGGGCCGACCACCCCGTCCTCCACCAGCACGTCGTCGAGCGTGATCACCAGCTCGCGGTTGGCGGGCGGCCAGTAGCCCGGCTCCGCCGGCTCGACGAGCACGTTCCCGTACAGCCCCATCTCCTGCCCGTAGTCCTCGCGGACGTGGGGGTGGTACCAGTAGACGCCGGGGTCGGGGAACTCGAGACGGTAGGCGAAGCTGCCTCCCGGCGCGATGGGCTCCTGCGTCTGATGGGTGCCGTCGTAGCGGTTCTCGAGCCGGAGGCCGTGCCAATGAACCGTGTCGGCCAGGTCGCCCTGGTTCGTCACCTCGACGGTCACCTGCGAGCCCTGGCGGACCCGCAGCGTCGGCCCGGGGATCGAGCCGTTGTAGGCGAGCATCCGGACCGTCTCGTCACCGAGCCGCTTGGCGACGGGCGCGATCGTGAGCGGGAACGACTCGCCGTCGGCGAGATCGACGAGCGGCGTCCCGGCGGAGGCCGGAAGGCCGGACGGGTCGGTCGGGAACGCGGTGGAGGCCGCGTCGCCCATGGTCACACCTCCGTTTGGGAGGCCGCCGGCCGTGCGCCGGCGACCGAGTGGGTCCGGGCGTGCTCGTCGATCCTCCCGGCGATGAACCTGGCGTCGTCCTCGACGAAGCCGAGCAGCGCGGAGCCACGCGTGTGCTGCCACGAGAGGCCGAGAAGGTAGAGGCCCGGGACGTCGGTGACGCCGCGGCGATGGCGCACGCGTCCGTCATCGTCGAGCACCGGCAGGTCGATCCAGGAGTGGTCCGTGCGGAAGCCGGTCGCCCAGACGACGGCGTCGGGTGTCTCGCCGGCGCCGTCGGCGAAGAGGACGCTCCGGCCCGTCGCCCGCACCGCCCGCGGCCGCACGGTCACGCCGAGGCGGCCGAACTCCCGGCGGCTCGACCCGATGAGCGTGTCGCGGCCGCGCGCCCGGCGCCCGACGCGCGAGTCGACCGTCTTCGAGAGCAGCCCCGTCCTGGTGAGCCACCAGAACAGGTCGCGGCCGAGCACGCGCTGCGGCAGCGGCGTCTGACGTGACCCGATCGCGATGCTCACCGCGCGCGTCGGCGCGAGGTCCTTGGCGATCTGGAAGCCGGTGTTGCCGCCGCCGATGACCAGCACGCGCCCGGGCGGCAGATCGTCGGGCCGGCGGTAGCCCGTGCTGTGCATCTGCACGACCTCCGGCGACAGGTCGGCCGCGAACGGCGGCGTGTACGGCACCTGGAACGGGCCTGTCGCGACCACGACCTGTGCCGCCTCGACGTCCCCCCGGTCGCCGCCGAGGACGAATCCGCCGCCCTCGCGGGCGCGGATCGCGCGGACCGAGTGGCCGGTCACGACGGGCAGCGAGAACCGGCGCGCGTAGGACTCGAGGTACGTGACGACCTCGTCGCGGCTCGGGTAGCCGTCGGGATCGCCGGGGAACGGCATGCCAGGGAGGGCGTCGTACCGCCGGGGCGTGAAAAGCACGAGCGAGTCCCACCGCCCCAGCCACGCCGACCCCACGGTGGGGCCCGCTTCGAAGATCGCGACGCTCCGGCCCTGCCGGCCGAGCAGGTACCCGATCGCGAGGCCCGCCTGTCCGCCGCCGACGACCGCAACCTCGAGGGAACCGTGGCCTGCGTCGTCCTGCCGCGCGGCGGGCGTCCGTTTTGACGTCATCACCACCCCCTCCTGCCCGGGTCCGGTTCCGCGCAGCTCGACCATATGCGAGCACCTCCGGCGTTCTGCAAGACCCGGAGGCGAGCGACAGCCGACCTGCTCGCGACCTCGCGCACGCGGGCGCCGGCGTCGAGGGCGACGTCACCGCGAAGACGGGCAACCGATTGTGGATGCCGAGAGAGCCTCCGCCCGCTCGATCAAGGGTGGCGGCCGCCGGCCGCGGCGTCCCGATTCCGCGTGCGACGACGTGGAGGTCGACACCGGCGAAAGAGCGATCGACGTCGTCACCACAGATGGAACGGCCGTCCGACTTGACGCGGCGTACCTCGAGCATGCGCAGCACGGATATGCGCTGACTGGCCATGTCAGCCAGGGTGCGACGGTCGACCGGACGTTCCTCCTTGCCACGCCGGAGCGGGTTGGGGCCGAGTGGGCGTACGTCGCGGCGTCTCGCCAGCGGCTCGACCTGACCGTCGCCGTCGTGCACTTCGATGGCGAGGACCTCGAGCAGGCGCTGACCCGGGCGTGGGCGCGGTCGGATGCGAAGCACCTCGCTCTCGACATGGCCGATGGCGAACACCGGCAGAAAGCTCTCGAGCGCGGGCGCGGCGACGCGGAACTGGTGCTACCCGAGAACGCAGCGCGCCGACGGCGAACACTCCTGGACCAGCGCGAGCGACTCCGGATCGTCGCCCGCACGTCGTCAGGGGAGGACGCCCGACGCGCTGGCCGGCGCGCCCAAACGCTAGTGCGGAGCTTCGGACGATCGAGTCGAACCACCGCCGATGGACCGCATGTAGCGCCATCGCGCGACCGTCTCCTGAGGTGCTCCTCGCGCTCGGCAGTCGACCGATTGAGCCGACCAAGCGCCGTGAATGGGATCGCGCCGCCGGGACTTCGTCCCCTGGCGACGGCCCCGGCCCTGCGCGAGAGGTCCGGTGCGCGCGGCCGGAATCCCGGGAGCGGCTCGCCGGCATGCCGAGGGCGCACCATTAGCAACCGTCGTGGCTGGACGGCACCGTCACATGCCGCCGGGTCGAGATGGGCCGGGTCGGGCATCGACCCGGCCGTTCGTCACCGTCTCGACATGCCTCTGGGGTGGCCCGAGTCGAACAGCACCATCCAGGCCATGGCGCCGATCATGAGCACGCCGGGGATGATGATCAGCAGGTAGCCCCATGCGAGCCCTGCCGCCACCGCGATGATGCCGGCGACGACGAGGGCGATGCACAGCCAGATCATCCTCACGTGGCTCATCGCGACGTCCCGCTCGGCACGCCGGCCGATCCCCTGTTGGTCCTCTCGTGTTCGTCGCCGCGCGCGGACGGACCGCTCTCGAGCAGGCGCTTCGCGTCCTGGTACTCGGTCGCATCGATCGCGCCGCGCGCGAAACGGGCGTCCAGGATCTCGCGCGCGGTCGGCTCACGCGGCTCGCGCACCGGATCGCGGTGGTCGACGATCAGCCTGATCACAGCCCAGGCGACGACCCCCCACACGAGGATCATCCCGAGCGTCATCGGCAGCCATGCCCACCACTCCATGTCATGCCAGTACATCGTCATCGCTCCTTTTCCGCTCCTGGGTCCGCGTGCGTGAAGGGCTCCTCAGCGTGACGTGGGCCCGTCGCCGCCGCGGGACATCGCTCCCATCATCAGCGCCATCATCATCACGCAGACGATCGCGGCGATGATGAAGCCCGACCCGACGACACCGGTCGCGACAAGGCTTATGGCGATCACCAACATCGGAATGCAACAGGCGATCATCATCCAGTGGTGATGCCCATGGCCCGGGTCCCGGCCCGTCTCCTCGCGATCGGACTCGTCGTGCGTCGAACTGGTCATGTCGACCTCCTGAGCGAGGGGGGGACGTAGCCGAGCGCCCGGTAGAGCGGGCAGTGGCCGATGGCTCCGGTCGCGATCAGGTCGAGACCGGCGAGCACCAGCAGGGCTTCCAGGAGGACGGCCCACGCCGCGCCCGCCGAGGCCAGCAGCAGCGCGCCGGCGATTACTCCGGCCGCTCCGACGAGCACCCGCGCGGCGCGCTCGACCGAGGTCAGGTTGACGACAGGCCGTCTCACTCCTCGTCCCTGCACCTGCGGTGGCTGATGGATCGTCGGTGACGTCATCGCGGTTCCTTCCTCGTGCTTCCAGATTCATGGTCCGTCCACCGATCGCGGCGGACGTCCGGAAGACCGCGCGGGTGCCTTGCGGGAAACCCGCCGCGGTGAGGCGATCGTCATCGCTTCGTCACATCCGGCGACCGCCGCGCCGGTGCCCGGATTCCGTCTGGCCCCGTCCTTCGGTCCGACCCGTTCCCCGCTCCGCCCGGAGGCGTGATCGCCTCAGCCGCGTGCCCCGACGACCCGGCGCAGGACGACGGCGACCGCGACCCCGAGTGCGACCACCCATCCGAGGTAGAGGGTCAGCTCCGCGAACGCGTGGAAGGTCGCCGAGAATGCACCGTCGTACTTCACCCGCGACGGACCATAACCGGGGAGCAGCACGGCGAGTCGAGGGGGCGTGACGTGGAACATCGGCGTCTGGACGCCGCCGATGTCGGTCATCACGAGGAGGAGCATGAGGTAGGTGGCGGCGAGCTTGTCCAGCAGCGCGCCGGCCAGGGCTCCGATCGCCGCGTGGATCAACCCGAGCAGGATCAGCGATCCGATCAGCGGTGCCCAGCTCGCAGCGCCGAAGCTGACCGCGGTGACGACCGCCGAGACGGCGACGACGAGGATCGTCCCCGAGAGCAGGACGAACAGCCGGGCGCTCACGGTCTCGCCCGGGCGAAAGCCGGCGACGACGAGGCGGCGATCGCCTTCGAGCGCCGACTGCATGACGAACACGCCCAGCACGCTCGCGAAGATCAGGACGAAGAAGGCGGGAACCGCGACCAACAGCGCCAGGGTCAGCGGCGCACGCAGATGCTCGCGGACGAACGCGGTCGTGGTCGGCGCTGCGGCTCAGCATCCGCACACCCGTCGCGGATCTCGACTATGCGGTCGAGGCGCTCCCGCTCGACGAGGAGATGCGAGACGATCAAGATCGCCATCCCGGCGTCGCGGCGGCGCTCGGACATCTCCCCGAACCGCAGGTACGTCTCCCAGTCGAAGCCCGAGTACGGCTCATGGAGCAGCAGCAGCTCGGGCTCGCGCATCAGCGACAAGGCGAGGTTCAGCTTCTGGCTCGCACCACCCGACAGCTCCTCGATCCGGTACCCGCGGTACTTGGCGAAGACGAGCTCTGCCAGGAGCGCACCGGCTGCGCGTGACGCGGCCCCCTCGTCCAGCCCGTAGGCGCGGGCGAAGAGATCGAGTCCCGCGGGTACGTCTCGAGCATCCGGGCGGCGAGATCGACGACGCCACGACCGTCAGGCAGGTATGTCGGCTGGCCTCACCGAGGCTTCCGTAGCGCCTCCCTCGTCGTCCTCCCTGCCCGGTGCGGGGAGCGGCAGCCGCTTCAGGGCGAGGGCGTTGACCGCGACGATGATGCTCGACCCGGCCATGGTGATGGCGGCGATCTCGGGGCGCAGGGTGAGCCCCCACGGCTCGAAGACGCCGGCGGCGATCGGGAGGGCGAGCGAGTTGTAGCCGATCGCCCACGCGAGGTTCTGGCGCATCTTGCGGACCGTGCCACGTCCGATCTTGACGGCGGTGGCGACGTCGAGGGGGTCGGATCGCATCAGCACCACGTCGGCGGTCTCGACGGCGACGTCGGTTCCGGCGCCGATGGCGATGCCGAGGTCGGCCTGGGCGAGGGCGGGGGCGTCGTTGACGCCGTCGCCGACCATCGCGACCCGCCGGCCGTCGCTCTGCAGCTCCGACACCTTCGCGGCCTTGTCGCCGGGGAGCACCTCGGCGATGACGTCGTCGATGCCGACCTCTGCGGCGACGCGCTGTGCGGTCGCGCGGTTGTCGCCGGTGAGGAGGACCGGCTCGAGGGCCTCCTCCCGCAACGCCCTGATCGCCTCGGCAGCCGTCGGGCGTGGCGCGTCGGCGATCGCGACGAGCCCGGCCAGCCGGCCGTCCACCGCGACGTTGACGACCGTGCGGCCCTGCCCGGCGCGCTCCTCGGCGCGCGGACCGAGGGCGCCGCGCTCGACGCCCTCGCGGTCGAGGAGCCGGCCGTTGCCGACGGCGAGGCGGTGGTCGCCGACGCGCGCGACAGCGCCGTGGCCGGGGACGTTCTCGAAGTCCTTCGCGGTGGCCACGTCGAGCTGCCGGGCGCGCGCCTCGTTCACGATCGCCTCCGCGAGCGGGTGCTCACTCTCCTGCTCGACGGCGGCGACGAGGCGCAGCAACTCGTCCTCGGGCGTCCCGTCGGTCTCGATGGCGACGACGGTCGGCTCCCCCTTCGTGAGGGTGCCGGTCTTGTCGAGAACGACGGTGTCGAGGCGCGCCGAGGCCTCGAGGCCCATGGCGTGCTTGAAGAGGATGCCGCGCCGCGCGCCGAGGCCGGTGCCCACCATGATCGCCGTCGGCGTCGCCAGGCCGAGGGCGTCGGGGCAGGTGATCACGACGACGGTAATCGCGAAGAGCAGCGACTCCTGCACGTCCCGTCCGACGACGACGTACCAGACCAGGAAGGTGGCGAGGCCCCCGAGGAGCGCGACGAGCACGAGCCAGAAGGCGGCGCGGTCGGCGAGGCGCTGGCCAGGGGCCTTCGAGTTCTGGGCCTCCTGGACGAGCTTCACGATCTGGGCGAGCGCCGTGTCCGCGCCGACGGCGCTGGCGCGGGCCCGCAGGTTGCCGTTGCGGTTGATGGTCGCGCCGATCAGAGGGCTGCCCGGCGCCTTCGACACCGGCATGCTCTCGCCGGTCACCATCGACTCGTCCACCTCGCTGGTGCCCTCGAGGACCTCGGCGTCCACCGGGATCCGGGCGCCGGGCCGGATGACCAGGACGTCGCCGACGGCGACCTCGCTGGTGGGCACCTCGACCGGCTCGCCGTCGCGCAGGACGAGCGCCATCGGCGGCGCCAGGTCGAGCAGCGCCCGGATCGCCTCGTTGGCGCCGCCGCGGGCGCGCATCTCGAACCAGTGGCCCAGCAGCACGAAGGCGGCGAGCAGGACGGCCGCCTCGTAGAAGACCTCGCCCTCGATCCAGAAGGTCGCGGCCACCGAGTAGATCCAGCCGGTGCCGATCGCGACGGCGACCAGCACCATCATGTCCAGGGTACGCGCCCTTAGGGCGTACCAGGCTCCCTGGAAGAAGATCCACGACGAGTAGAAGACGACGGGCAGGCTCAGGAGCAGCTGCCAGATGTCGCGGTCCATGCCGAACGGCGTGGGCAGATCGACGTTCAGCACGTCGGTGCCGAGGGGCGACCAGAGCACGATCGGGATCGCGAAGACGAGCGCCACCAGGAAGCGGTTGCGCATGTCGCGCGCCATGTCGGCCATCGACACGCCGGCGTGGCCGCCGTGCCCACCTCCGTGGGCGTGGTCGGCCCGCTCCACCGCATGCGCGTCGGCGTCGGGCGGCGCGTCGCTCATGGGGTCGCAGACGTGGCCCGGGACGGAGCGGCCGGCGCAGCGGTAGCCGCACTCCTCGATCCAGGCGTGCAGGTCCTCGACCGAGGTGACCGCCGGGTCGTAGGTAACGGTGGCGGTCTGGGCAACGGGGTTCGCCTCAACCGAGACGACGCCCGGTCGCCGGCCGAGCGCCCGCTCCACGACGTCCTTCTCGGAGGCGTAGTGGAGACCGCCGACGTGGAGGACGTCGGTCTGGTGGGCGGCGTGGTGCGCGTGCGTGGTCACGTCGTCACCGCCGTCCCAGGAGCCTGCTGACAGCGGTCATCAACTCGGTCTGCAGCGCTTCGCGGTCCTCGGGGTCGCCGCCGAGGATGCAGTGGCGCGTGTGGTCGTCCACGAGCTCCAGGGCGATCTTGTCGAGCGCCGCCTGAGCGGCGGTGATCTGCTGGAGGACGTCGATGCAGTAGCGGTCCTCCTCGACCATCCGAGCGATCCCCCGCACTTGCCCCTCCACGCGGCGCAGCCGCCGGCGAACGGCGTCGCGGGACGGACGATCGGCCGCGACCTCTGGTGTTGCGCTGGTGCTCACCATGCGAGTCCTCTGTACTGGGGGGGAGTGTACGGGGAGGAGGTTGACATACTCCCCCTCTGTATGCAAGCGTGCCGCCATCTTATACCCCCCCGGAGTAAGGAGGAGCGGAGATGGACGGCACGGCGACAACCGCAGCGGCGCGGCGATGGTGGGCCCTCGGCCTGATCGCGGCCGCGCAGTTCATGGTGATCATGGACACGTCGATCATCGGGGTGGCCCTCCCCGACATGCAGGACGCGCTCGGCTTCTCGCAGAGCGGCCTCTCGTGGGTCTTCAACGCATACGTCGTCGCGCTCGGGGGCCTGCTGCTGCTCGGCGGCCGGCTCTCCGACCTGCTCGGCGCACGACGCATCTTCATCACCGGCTGGGCCGTCCTTACGGCTGGATCGCTCATCGCCGGCCTCGCCTCGACGGCCGAGGTCGAGGTCGCCGGGCGCGCGGTGCAAGGCGCAGGCGCAGCGCTGATCGCACCCGCCGCCCTTGCCCTCCTGATGACACTGTTCGGCGGCCAGCCGCGCGAGCTCGCGAAGGCCTTCGCCATCTACGGCGCCGCGGCGCCGGCGGGCGGCACGGCCGGCGTCTTCCTCGGCGGCGTGCTCACCGAGTGGGCCGACTGGCGGTGGGTCTTCCTCGTCAACGTCCCGGTCGGCGTGGCCGCGCTCCTCGCGAGCCGTGCGCTACTGCCCGCCGGATTGGCGCGCCGCGGCCGGATCGACATCACGGGCGCGGTCGCGATCACCGGCGCGATCTCCCTCGCGGTCCTCGGCATCGTCCGCGCCCCCGAGGTCGGCTGGACGTCCGCCGAGACGATCGGTGCCCTGGCCGCCGGCGCCGGGCTGCTCGCCGGCTTCGTCGCCCTCCAGGCGCTCCGCCGCGAGCCGCTGATGCCGCTCGGGATCTTCCGCGTGCCGGACCTCGCGGCCGCCAACATCGTGACCGCGCTGCTCGGCGCGGCATGGATCCCGATGTGGTTCTTCCTGAACCTCTACCTGCAGCGGGTCCTCGGCTACGGCGCCTTCGAGGCCGGTGCCGCGCTCCTGCCGATGACCGCGGCGATCATGATCCTGATGGTCGGCGTGACCGGACGGGTGGTCGCCCGCTTCGGGTTCGCGCCCGTGTCGGTCGCCGGTCTGGGCATCCTCGCCGTCGGCATCGGTTGGCTGTCGATGGTCCCGACGGACGGCGACTTCGTCACCGACGTGCTGCCCGCCACGCTCGTCGCCGCGGTCGGCATGTCCCTCGCCTACATCCCGGTGATGATGGCCGCCCTCTCCGGCGCGGCGCCGCACGAGGCCGGCCTCGCCTCCGGGATCTTCAACACCACCTACCAGGTCGGCTCGGCCCTCGGGCTCGCCGCGATGACCGCCGTCGCCGCCGCCAACGGCGCCGACAGCATCGGCGACCCCGCCGCGCTCACCGACGGCTTCTCGGCCGCCCTCCTGGGTGCCGCCGCGATCGCCGCCGCCGGGGCGGTCGCCGCGCTCGCCCTGGCCCGCCGCCGTCGGACGGCCGCAGCCGACTCGCCCGCCACCGACGACGCCAGCCCGCTGGCCGTCTGAGAGCTCACCCCGTGGGGCCCCCGCCCGGGGGCCCCACGCAACCCCGAAAGGAGCAACTGCCATGACTGCCCCCTCACCCATCCTGATCGCCGACGACGGCTCCCCCGCATCGCAGCGCGCCGTCCGGCATGCCGCGTCGCTGATGCCCGGGCACCGGGCGATCGTCGCGGTCGCCCGGACCGCCCAGGAGAGCGTCGCCGCCCACCTCGAGGGCCACGACGCCGTCGCGCACGACCCCGACGACGCGACCGAGCGCACCGCCGGGGAGGGCGTCCGCATCGCGCGGGCGGCCGGCCTCGACGCCGAGGCCCTCATCGCCGGCGGCGACGGGCCGGTGGCGCACACCCTGCTGTCCGCGGCCGAGCGCGCCGGCGCTGGGCTCATCGTCATGGGATCCCGGGGCCGCCACGCCATGCGCTCCGCAGCGCACGGCAGCGTGTCCCGCCACGTCGTCCAGGACGGCCGGCTCCCGACGCTCGTCGTGCCTTCGCCGCGGCCCCATGCGCCACACGAGGGGACGTCCCGACGGGCCGCTGCGGCGGCCTGAGGAGACGGGGCGAGGAGCAGTGATGTCGGCGACGACCGAACCGGATGGCGGCGACCGCCTGCTCCTCGCCCTGACGACGGAGCACTTCACGCTCCAAGCCGCCCGCTCGGCGACGATCAGTGAATCGGCCGGGCGGTCGGCGCTCTTCATCGTGATGGTGTCGAGTGGCCTCATCGCCCTCGCCTTCACAGGCCAGGCGACGCAGCTCGGCCCTCCCTTCTGGGCCCTCGCGCTGCTGCTCCTGCCCGCGCTCCTCCTCCTCGGCACGCTGACGTACCTCAGGCTCGTGCAGAGCGCGATCGACGATCTCGAGTTCGCCCGCGGCATCGAGCGCATCCACGGCTACTACCGCGGGCTGAGCGCCTCGGCCACCGCCTACTTCCCGGCGGGCGGCCCCGTCGGAGGGGCCCCCGTTCCGAATGCGGGCGGCCGGGGGTCGCATCGGCATCACCTGCACTCTCATTCGGCGACGATGGTCCTCGTCGTCGACGGGCTCCTCGCGGGGGGCGTGGCGGCTGCCGTCGCGGGCGCAGCCGGCTTTGGGGTCATCCCATCCGCGTTGATCGGCGTGGCGATGAGCGCCGCAGTCGCCGCGGCGTTCTCTGTACACCAGGCCCGTGCGTGGCGCACTGCGATGACTGCGACTACCGCCGGTGCGAGGACCGCTCTCTCGAGTCACCAGGCGGCGGCTGCGGACCCGATGCGGCTCACGGCCGCGGACGTCAGTGATGCTCGGCGTGGCCCAGTCCCATCGTGACGGCGCGAGCGGGTGCGTCGTCGCTGCCGCGGATGGCGGGGCCGATCACCGTGGTCGAGATGGTGAACATCGCGGCGAACACGAGAAGCGGGGCAACCGGGCGCCGCCACGAGCCCGAGCGACGGCGGAGCCGGAGCAGGAACGGCACGGAGAGGACGAATCCGAGGGCGCCGAAGAGCGTGTGGACGACTCCGGACGCCGGCAACGTCGACGCACCGCCGCGCGGCCGGCAAGCGCCCATCCGGCTCAGCCCCAGGCGCCATCCCGCCAGGTCCGGCCGCCATCGGAACTGCTTGCGAAGCCGCCGTCGTGCAGCGCGACGATGAGTCGTCCCTCGTCCTCGGTCGCCGCCGCGGGCGCCCCGGGGAGCGAACCGCGGTCCTCCCAGGTGCTGCCGCCGTCGCCGCTGATGCGCACCTCGCCGGTGGATGTGAAGCCGTACAGCGTTTCTCGCGCCGGCCATGAGAGGAGGACCGCGTCGCCCGCGCCGACGCGCCAGGTGGCGCCTGAGTCCGTAGAGGCGAGCAGGCCGACCTCGCTGGTCGCGAGCAGACGGCCGGGAGCGCCCGGTTCCGCCGCGATGTCGGCGATCGCCGCCGGCGGCGCGCTCTGGCGCCAGGTCGCGCCGCCGTCGCGGCTCACCATCACTCGGCCGCCGCTGGCGTCGTAGCCGGTGATCCGGTCGCCGTCGGCGAGGAGCGCGTGGAAGTCTGCCTCGCCCGTCAGCGATACCGTCTGCCATGACCTGCCGCCATCATCGGAGCGGATCAGCCCGAGCAGCGGCGGGAGGTCGTCGCGGAGATCCGGGTGTCCGGATCCGATGAAGCGCTCGGGCCCCACGACAGCGAAGCCCATGGTGTCCTGGAGCCGGTCGCCGACCCGGGTCATCTCGTCCGAGCCCGGCTCCATGCGAAAGAGGCCGGTGTGGGTGGCGACGAGGAGGGCCCCGTCGGCCGGGTTGACGCCGAGCCCGTGGACGTGCTCGGGCCCTGCCTCTGCGGCCGCCCGATCGGTGGGACTCTCCCCGCCACACGCGGCCAAGATGGTTGCGAGGAAGACAAGAACGAGTGCGGGAATCAGCGGGCGGCGCGGCATCGCTGACGGATCATGGCGCGTCATCCCGCCTCGTGAGGACGCGATCGACGCCCGTCGACACAGGTCCGACACACGCCCGTGGTACCCGTGGGGAGTAAACCCTCATCGACGGAGAAGCAGATGAACAACCGGCTCCTCACCCTCATCGTGGTTGGGGTCGTCGCCCTGGGCGCCGGCCTCGGCATCGGCGCGGCCGTGTGGGCGGGCGGGGACCACGGCGGAGGCTCGACCGGTCATTCGTCGAACGGCATGATGGACTCGTCGGACGACACGCTGATGATGACGACGGGTCCGCTCGACGAGCGGTCGTTCATGGAGCAGATGGTTCCTCACCACGAGTCGGCGATCGCGATGGCGACGTTGGCGCTGGAAAAGGCTCGCCGGCCCGAGGTCCGGCGGCTCGCGCAGCAGATCATCGACGCGCAGGGAACCGAGGTCGCCGAGATGCGCGATTGGCATCGGGAGTGGTTCGGCAGCGAACTGCGGCCGAGCAGCGAGGGCCCTCACGCGTCGATGGACATGGGGCCGCTGGAGGAAGCGACTGGCGAAGACTTCGACCGAGCCTTCCTGCGCATGATGATCTCGCACCATGCGAGCGCCATCATGATGGCCGAGGCGGTGATGATGGATGAACCGCGCACCCAGGTCGGGGACCTCGCCAGCGAGGTCGTCGCTGCTCAGGCGGCGGAGATCGGCCAGATGCAGCGCTGGCGCCAGCAGTGGTTCCCCCCGCTCGGCTGAACGGCGGGCGCGGCGCCTCCGGGCGGGGCGGGCGATGAGCCGCTCCGTACTCGTCGTCGATGACGAGCCGGGGATCATCGAGATCGCGTCTGCATACCTGCGCCGAGACGGATTCACCGTCCGTACCGCGGGCACCGGCCGGCGGGCCCTGGACGCGGCGACGACCCAGATGCCGGATCTCATCGTCCTCGATCTCATGCTCCCGGACATCTCCGGCGAGGAGGTCTGCGCGGCTCTCCGGCGTCGGAGCGCCGTGCCGATCCTCATGCTGACCGCGAAGGCTGCCGAGGCCGACCGACTCCGCGGGCTCGCCCTGGGAGCGGACGATTACCTCGTCAAGCCGTTCTCGCCCCGCGAGCTCGTCGCGAGAGTGCGGGCCATCCTCCGCCGCGTCCCGGGGTCGGCCGAGCCTCCCGCGGACCTACTGGTGCTCGACGGCGGGCGGCTCGAAATCGACCTCGCCGCCCACGAGGCGCGCATCGACGGGATCCCCGTCGCGCTGACGGCGACGGAGTTCCGTCTCCTCGCGGGTCTGGCGCGGCAGCCGCGACGCGCGTTCTCCCGCTTCGATCTGCTGCAGATGCTCCAAGGGGAGGACGTCGAGGGGTTCGAGCGGACGGTCGACGTCCACGTGATGCGTCTGCGGAAGAAGCTCGCCGACGTGGCGCCCGACGTCGACTACATCACGACGGTGTACGGGGTGGGCTACCGGCTCGACGAGCCGTCGGAGCGATGAGGAGACTCGGTCTCCGTGCACGGCTGGTCGCCGCCTTCGTCGGCATCGCGGTGCTGGCGTCGATCGTCGCGGCGCTCCTGACGAGCGTGGGGCTCCACAGCAGCTTCGACTCCTACCTGGAGCAGCGCACCGCCGACGCCGCCGCAAGCGCGCGCGTGATCGCAGAGACGACATTCGCCGACGAAGGGCGCTGGACGCCTGACGGCCTCGACCTCCTCGCTCACGAGCTCGTGCTGACGGGCTACGACTTCCGCCTGGTCGCTGACGGGCGCGTCTTGCTCGACACGACGAAGTTGGAGCGCCTCGGCAAGACGTTCCGGCGCGTCAAGTCAGAGCCGGTCCGCGGTCCGGACGGGCGGTCGGTGGGGCGGCTCGAGCTCTACGCCCTCGGCCCCAGCGGGAACATGCCCAGTGACGACAGCCTGCGCTCGGAACTCGATCGCGCGCACCTGCTGGCTGCCGGCCTTGCGGCACTCGTTGCGATTCTCGTGGGGCTGTTCGTCGCCGGGCGCCTGGCGGGACCGCTGCGTCGCCTTGCGCAGACCGCGCGCGGCCTCGCCGACGGCGGCCCCGCGCCGCTCCCCGCGGGCGGCTCCCCGGAGGTGCGGGAGCTGGGCGAGGCGCTGTCGGGGCTCTCGGAGGACCTGGAACGGCAGCGGCGAGCGCGCCGTCAACTCGCGCAGGATCTCTCCCACGAGCTGCGTACGCCGCTGATGATCCTGCAGAGCCGGATCGAGGCGATGCAGGACGGGGTGCTGCCGTTCGATGCCGACGGCCTGGAGGCGCTCCATGCGCAGGCCCTGCGGCTCAGCACCCTGATCGGCCAGATCGAGCGTCTCGCCGAGGCCGAGGCGCACCCTTCGCCGCTGCGCCGCGATCCCGTCGATCTTTGCGAGCTCGCGCGCGAAGCGCACGCTTCGCTCAGGCCCGCGTTCGAGCTCCGCGACCTCCCTCTCGAGCTGGACACGCAACCGGCCACCGCGCGAGGCGATGCCGACGCCGTGCGGCAGATCATCGCCAACCTCTTGAGCAACGCGCTGAAGTACGCGCCCGGTGGGACGGCAGTGGTGCTCGAGACGGGTCGCGAGGGCGACCGATCGTACGTCGCCGTGCGTGACGACGGACACGCTCTGGACAGCCCGGAGGCAGCCAGGGTGTTCGATCGCTTCTACCGCGGCCCGGGCGCAGCCGAGCGCGGCAGCGGCGCCGGGCTCGGGCTCACGATCGCGAAGGATCTCGCGAACGCCCAGGGAGGCGACGTCGAGCTGACGACCGAGGGCGCGGGGACGCGCTTCACGCTCTGGCTGCCGGCCCTGCCGCTGTCCCATCCGCCCGGGCAGGATCCGGTGTCGGCGCTGCGCGCGCGAGCGGCGGGCGGGGTCGCATCGGTGGCGCGCCTCGGGCACGGGCCCTCGCGAGGTGCGGGCGAGTGACGCCGGAGGCCGTAGGCCGCCCCGCACGGCGGCGCCGGACCATCCTCGCGGTGGTGCTGGGGGCGTTCGCGGTCCTCGCTGCCGGAGCGACGGCACTGATCGTCTCGGGAAGCTCTGAGGGCTCGAAGGCCCTCGAGCAGGCGCAGCGAGCCGCCGCACCCGGGCTGCAGGATCTGCAGACGGCGGCCGGCAGGCGCAGCGAGACCGTCGACGTCACGTGGACCACGGTGCCCGATCCGCGTGGTGACGACGTCCAGATGGTCACCGCCCGCCTGGAGCTCCGCCCATCCGGTCAGATCACCAGCGCGCGGTTCCTGGTGAGCGGCAGCCGTGTCATCCCCCAGGACGCGCTCGCCAGGAGATTGGCGGAGGCGCCGGCCGGCTGATGCCCGTTCAGACCTGGTCGTGCAACGGCGCCGCGCCCAGAACTCATCGAGCGGGCTCCGCGGTTCGCAGTCGCAGCCGACGGGCCGCGCGCCGGAGGTCACCGAGTTCTTCTCCCTGCCGAGCCGTCGCCACAGCGCCCGCGATGGCGATGGGCACCACCTGGACGAACTGCAGCACGACACCGATCGTGACGGAGGTCGTGACAGGGACTCCCGAAGTGGCGACGAGGGGCAGGCCCGCGGCTGCCTGGAAGACGCCGACGTTACCCGGGACGACGGGCAGCGTCTGGACGATGCTGATGCTGACGAGAACCAGGATGGCTGCCTGCCAGGGGTCCTCGACATGGAAGGCCGTCAGAACGGCGTAGACGGCGCCCCACTGCGCCGCCCATCCGGCCAGCGCGGCGGTGGCGAGCGGGATCGTGACGGCGGGACGGCGGAGGCTGCGGTGTCCCTCGGCGACAACGGACCAGATCCGTCGGGCGGCTCCCGCGAGCCGCCACATTCGGCTGTCCCGGCGAACTGTGTGGCGGCGGCCGCCCCCGCGCCACGCCGCCACCGCGGCGACGGCGCCTGTCGCGACGGCGACCGCGCCGATCGCGGCCCAGGCCGCCGGCGGTAGGGGCACGAAGGCTCCGGCGAGCGCGATCAGCGTGACCCATGCCATCATCGAGACGAGCGTCGCGGTGATCGCGGACCCGACGACGACGGACAACGGCGTCGCCCTGTCCGCGCGGACGAGCCGCCGATGCACGAGCAGGATGCCGACCGCGTCGCCGATCCGGCCGGCGAGGGCGAGGTTGAACAGGGCTCCGACGGCCACGGGGCCCAGGACGGTCCGGAGCGTGGTCGTGCCGGACTGGACGGCATCTAGCGCCGTCCGCCAGGCGGCGGCCTTCAGCGGCAGAGTCGCCAGTTGGAGAGCGGCAGCCGTCGCGAGAAGTCCCCAAGCGTGTGCGCCGCCGAGGGCGCGGAGGCTCGACGGATCGAGTCGCCAGGCGACGACGGCGAGGGCGAGTGAGCCGAGGGCCGCCGCGCCGACGGACGCCGCCGGACCGGCGGAGGGCCGCGAGCTCCGGTCGGGGTCGGGTATCCGTCCGGGGCCTGGGGGCACGCCGGCTTCCTCGTCGTCGGTCATCAGTCCGTCACGACCTCAGTTGGCCTCTGCTCCTCCCCCGCACAGCTCGGCGTCGAACCGCAGGTAGGCCGCCATCGTCTGGCACACCGCCGGCGCAGCCGCGTTGGCCCCCTGTCCACCCTGCTCGACGACGACCGCCACGACGATCCGCGGCGCCTCCGCGGGGGCGTAACCCACGTACCAGGAGTGGTCCGCACCGGTCTCGTTCTCCGCCGTACCCGTCTTGCCGGCGACGCGTGCGCTGTCCGGAAGGCCGCCAAAGACGGCGGTCGAGGTGCCGTCGTGGTCGTTCGCTGCTCCGAGGAGCCCGTCGCGGAGGGCGTCGAGCGTTTCGGGCGTGAGCCCGACCTCGCGGGGAGCGCTCGCCTCCGCGAGGTTCCGGAGCGCGCGTCCTGACGGGCTCAGCACGCGACGACCGATCGTCGGCGTGACCAGCCGGCCGCCATTGGCTATCGCCGCATAGACGGTCGCCATCTGTAACGGCGTGACGAGGAGGTTGCCCTGGCCGGTGGACAGGTTGATCGAGTCCCCCGGTTTCCAGCTGCGGTCCAGCGGGTCGGGGCTGTTCTTGAAGGCCCGGCGCTTCCAGGGGGGGTCCGGGACGATGCCCGCCTCGTCACCACCGGGGAGGTCGATACCGGTCGCGCGTCCCAGCCCGAAGCGCAGCGCCTCCGCCTGGAGGTCGCTGCGGGTGCCGTCGCGGTAGAACCGGTCGCCCAGTTGGTAGAAGAAGGTGTCGCTGGAGACCTCGAGGGCACGACGGACGTCGACCTGCCCCCAGCTCCGGCTCTCGAAGCCGCGGAAGAGCTGCTTGTACAGGGTGATCTCGCCCGGGGAGTCGAGGATCGTCGTGGACGTGATGAAGCCGCGGCGCATCGCCGCGGCGGCCGTCACCACCTTGAACGTCGAGCCTGCGGGATATAGGCCTGCGACCGCGCGATTGAGGAGCGGTCGGCGCGGGTCGTCCAGGAGCCGGTCGACGGCCTTCGCCCGCCGCTCCGCGAAGGTCCGGGGGCTGAAGGTGGGGTAGCTGGCGATCGCCAGTACCTCACCGGTCGCAGGGTCGAGGGCGACCCCGGCGGCGCCCGCGGGGCTGTCGCTGGTGGAGACCTGCTCGCGCAGCGCCGCGACGAGCGCGTCCTCGGTCGGCAGGTCGACCGCAAGCTCCAACGTGCTCCCTTGGACGGGAGCTGCGTCCGAGACGACCTCCCGCCCGACCGGCTCGCCGGCGGCGTCGACCTCGACGACGCGGCGTCCCGGCTCTCCCTTCAGGTACGGCTCGTACTGCGCCTCGAGGCCGCTCGTACCGACCGTCTCATCGCCGAGATACCCGTTGGCTCGGTAGTCCTTGATCGTCTCCGCGGTGATGGGGCCGGTGTACCCGAGGACCTGCGCCAGGCCGTTCCCCGCCGGATAGGCCCGGGGGTACGTCTCGGCGAGCTCGATGCCCGGGAAGTCGCGCCGGCGCTCGCCGAGATAGACCTGGACGGACGACGGCACATCTTCCGCGAGAGTCACCGTCTCCAGCGGCGAGTCGGACGCGGAGCGCACCTCCTTGAGGAGCGCCGCGTGCGGCACGTCCAGAACCGCGGCGAGGTGACGCAGCACACCGGTGCGCCGGCCGTCGGCGAAGGCCGCGGTGCGGGCGACAACGCTCCGGCCGGTCCGGTTCGTGACGAGCGGGCGCCCGTCGCGATCGACGATCGCACCGCGGGGCGCCTCGACCCGGATGGTCCGGAGGCGATTGGCGTCCGCGCGCTCGGAGTACTGGTCGCCGGCGATCACCTGGAGGAACCACAGCCGCACCAGGAGGAACGCGAGCGCGGCGAATACGATCCCACCGAGCGTCGCGATCCGCACGGCCACCTTCGGGGTGAGCGGCGAGCGGCCCGTTCGGACACGCAGGCCACGGCGTTGACTCGATGTCGTCATATGCGCGGGTTCAACGTGGCGACGGAACGTCGGCGCCAGCCATCGCGAGGACGACCCAGACCACGGGGATCAACACGAGCTGGTGGGCCAGGTAGACGGCCAGAGACCGGCGACCGGGTGCCGACAGCCACGCTGCCGGCGACAGCGACGACACGGCCGCGATCCGCCGCGACCGCTCGCCGCGTGGGTAGAGGAGCGACCCGACGGCGATCCCGATCAGCACGGGGCCGATCCACGGCAGGACGGGCCAGTGATCGACGCTGCTGAACCCTTGCTCGTCGAGGCCGACGACCCCGAGCACGGCAGAGGCCGTCGGCTCGTCCGCGACGAGCACGCCGATGCCGATCGCCGCGGCACCGAGTACGAGGTTCCAGGCGCCGAGGCCGACTGCGACTGCGCCAACTACGACGCCGACGGCGATCATGTGCAGGATCCCGAAGCGGACGAAGCGGTCGTCGAATGCGAGCCAGGTGGCGAGGGAGACGACCGCACCCGCAGCGAGGACGACGCCGGCATGACGAAGGTGACGCCGCACGCGTGTCGCGGCGCTCGCCCCCCGTGCCCTCAGCCGCCCGTCGACGACGGCGAGCGAGACGCCCGCGACGACCAGGAACGAGCCACCGGTTGCCTCGGGAAGGCCACCCCATGCACCGCGGAAGGGGTCGGGTCCGAGCCCCGGGACGAGCAGCTCGATGTCGTAGACGGCGTGGTAGGCGACCATCATGACGATCGCGACCGTCCGCGCGAGATCGATCTCCCAGAAGCGCTGGGGCGTTGCGGAGACGGCAGGAAGGCCGGCCGCCACCGTCGCCGTGGTCACGCTGCCGTGCTGCACTCGTCGGGCGGCGGTCCGGCGGTCATGTGTCCGCCGCGGCGGCGGGCGCGGCCGCCGCGGCGGACATCGTGTGGCCCGGCGGGCGGCCGCGCGCACGGTCGGAGCGACGCCGCCTGACCTGCGTGCTGGGGACGTGCTCGGACAAGTGGACTCCGGGTCCTCGCCAGGGCTCCTGCACTCGCTTCGACGGTCTCACAGGGCTGTGACGAACCTGTTCAGGCGGGCCGAAGTGGCACGTCGCCGCAACGCCTGCCCGCGTCATCGGTTCGTCACATGCCAGCCGAACGGCCTCCCTAGCCTGTCGCGAGGCCCCGCGGCGGAAGCGGAGCCGGGCCAGAGGAGCGCAGGAATGAGACGCGACGACGCACCGAGCACGACCGGCGCGGTACCCGTTCGGCGGCATCCCCCCGCGCTGACGGAGACGACCGCGTGATCGTCGGACGTCGCACCGCGGCGGTCCTCACCGTCGATCTCTACGGAGGCTCGGCAGCCGCTGTCGCGCTGCGTCCTGCATCGGGCCGCTGGCCCGCCCAGGAGGCACGAGACCGTCTCGACGTGGCGGTCGGCTTCGTGGCGACGACGCTTCTCGGAGCCGAGGGGTTCATGTCGCGCCGAGTCCAACACCAGGCGATGACGGTCGCGGCGGGGCTCGTCGATGCGCCTGCGCCGCTCGCGGCCGACGATTGGGCTGAGCATGTCGCGGGTCGCAGCCTCGTCGGTCCTGGGCTGGCCGGCGACCCGCGCATCGAGGCCCGGCTCATCCGGACGCGTCGCGGAGCACGGATCGATCTCGTGGGGGCCCGGCCGACGACGCTCGCGCTCTCGACCGGCTCTGCGGCTGTGGCGGCGGTCGTGCTCCGAGATGCGCCCCGCGACCTGAGGCTCGGCGCCGCGCTGGCGATGGAGGGGCTGCTGCTCTGGTCCGGCGAGTCCGCGAACCGCCGCCATGGGCAGGAGCGGGCGCTGTGCGAGGCGTACGTCTACGCAGTGCGAAGGCTGGCCAATACGCTCGTCCCTCCTCCCGAGGCACTACGTTCGGCCGTGTCAGCGGACGGCGGTCGCGTCCACTGAGGCGGCTCCGAAACGGACGCGCGATCGCGGTGGCCTTCACCGTCGTCGCGGCAGTCGGACTCGTCACGACGACGCAGCTCGCCGGGCGATCGGTCAACCAGCGTCTCGAGCGAACGGAGGAGCGGCTGCGGACTGCGCGCGACCGAGAGCAGGTACTGACCGCCGACGTCGAGCGTTACGGCGAGACGATCCGCGACCTCGAGGCGCAGCTCGGTCCGCTGCGCGCGCGGTCGGAGCAGCTCGACTTGGAGCTCGCTGGGCTCCGATCGCGCCTCGGCGTCCTCGATGGGCGCCTCAGTGACGAACGGGCTCGGCTCGCTCGCGCGCGAGCCGAGCTCGCGAAGCGGCAGGACGTGCTGTCGCGGCGTCTCCGCGAGATCTACGCGCGCGGCGAGCCGGATCCGATCCTCGTCCTCATCGAGTCGGGCAGCCTGGCGTCGGCGATCGAGACCGTCGATGTCCTCGAGGGCATCGCGAACCGCGACGCGGCGATCGCCGATTCGGTGTCCCGCTTCGCCGACGAGACGCGCCGGAAACGCGATGTCATCAGCGCGATTCGGCAGGAGGTCGCGCGATCCGAGGCCCGGGCCGAGGTCGCGGCGGCGGAGGCACGCGACGCGCGCTCCCAGATCGAGACACGCCAGGCTGAGATGGAGGAGTCGCTGGCGGGGCGCCGTGCGTTGCTGTCCCAAGTCGTCGGGAGCCGCGAGGAGCTCGAGGAGGAGGCCCGTGGGCTCCGCGCGCGGTCGGCGGAATTGGCAGCGATGATCCGTGCAGCCCAGTCCCCATCGGCATCGCCCTTCGGTGGATCCCCTTCGGCCGCGGCCCCGTCGTCGAGCGGGTTCATCTGGCCGGCTCAGGGCACCCTCACCTCCTCGTTCGGCCCACGGTGGGGGCGGATGCATGAGGGCATCGACATCGCCGGCGGCTCAGGCAGCGCGATCGTCGCGTCGGCATCCGGCACCGTCATCGTCGCCGGCTGGAGCGGCGGCTACGGCAACCTCGTCGTGATGGACCACGGCAACGGCATGAGCACCGCGTACGCCCACAACTCGAGCATCGCGGTGTTCGTCGGCCAGCGCGTGGACCAGGGATCCGTGATCGCCGGAATGGGGACCACGGGGCACTCAACCGGGGTCCACTGCCACTTCGAGATCCGCGTCAACGGTGCCGCGGTCGACCCGATGGGGTACCTCTGACGCGCGTTGCGTGCCGCTAGGCCTGTCACAGGTTTGTCATAACCGCCCGGTACCGTCGTCGCTTCGTCTCGTCCGTCCCAACGGAGGCTGCCCACATCCTGCGTCCCCGGATCGCACATCTCGCCACGGCTGCGGCGGTCGCGTCACTCGCGTTCGGCGCCGGCACCGCGACCCCTGAGCCGGCGGCGATCGAGGCGAAGCGCGTGGAGGTCGCGAGGATCCAGGAGCAGCTCGACTCCTACGGGATGCAGGTCGAGGTGGCCGCCGAGGCGTACAACGGGGCACGCTGGGAACTCGGCGAGGTGAACGAGCGGATCGCCGACAACCGTCAGCAGACGGCTGTTACGGCCCGCGAGCTGAAATCGTCCAGGGTGATCCTCGCCAAGCGGCTCCGCTCCCTCTACGCGACGCCGCAGCCGTCCCTCATCGAGGTGCTCATCTCGAGCGGCAGCGTCACTGCCGCCGCCGACCAGGTCGATCTTCTCGACCGAATCGGCGAGCAGGACGCCCAGGTTGTCGGCGGCCTTCGTGACCAGAAGGCACGCCTCGCGGAGCTCCGGACGCAGTTGGAGAAGGACCGCGAGAAGGCCGAGGAGGCGGTTGCCGCCCGGGAGCGGGAGAAGGAGCGGATCGAGCGGCTCCTCGCGCAGCGCCAGGCCGTCTTGGACAGCGCCAGCGACGAGCTGCGTGGCCTGATCGCCGCGGAGGAGCGACGGCGCGAGCAGGAGGCTGCCCGCCAGGCGGAGATCGCGCGTCAGCGGGAGGCGGCCGAGACCGCCGCGGCGACGAACGGCGGCGCGCCGGCGTCCGCTCCCGTGGGGTCGTCGTCGGTCTCCTCCGAGCCGACGGCGCCGTCCACGCCGGCGCCTTCCGCGTCTGAGCCGGAGCAGGAACAGCCGACCGCCTCCGTCCCGAGCGCGTCCGGAAACGCCCGTGCGGCGCAGATCGCGATGACGCAGCTCGGAGTCCCGTACGTGTGGGGCGGCGCCTCGCCCTCGGTTGGCTTCGACTGCAGCGGCCTTGCCTCGTGGGCGTATGCGCAGATCGGCAAGAGCGTCCCTCACTTCACGGGTGCCATCTGGGCTGTCTTCCCGAGAGTGCCTTCGGGCCAGCTCGAGCCCGGCGACCTCGTGTTCTTCAGGGCCGACCTCGGGCACATGGGGATCTACATCGGCGGCGGGCAGTACGTGAACGCCCCGCAGACCGGCGACGTGGTGAAGGTGTCCAGCCTCGCCAACCGCTCCGACTACCAGGGAGCCGTCCGCCCTTAGCCGGAGTGTGCGGCGCTCTCGGGAGCGGCATCCGGGCGAGAAAGCGGAGAGGGGGGGATTTGAACCCCCGAGCCGCCTAACGACGGCTAGCGGTTTTCGAGACGCCGGACTTCGTCGGAGAAAACGCTGCATAGAGCGATTTCACGCGTCGTGTGGGAGAGTCAGCCGGTGGCGGCCATCTGGCCCGCAGCGTGTGGCGGCCCCGACCCGCCGCGACGGAGGCTGCCGGCCACGTGGGCCACCGGTCAACGCTCGGGCCCTAAAACGGCACGACCCGGGGTGGCGTCCCCGGGTCGGCTCCGAGCAAAAGATCCAACGTGGCCCCAGCGTACCTCGGGCCCCGGCCGTGCTCCAGCAGTCCGGCCGGCGCCCTCGACAATTCTTGCCCGTGAGCGACGGCCGCCACGCGGCTGAAGTCGAGGCCCTCGCCACCGAGCGCTTCGCCGCGGTCGGCCAAACCGTCCTGGCGGCGTTGGCCGACTCGGGGCTGAGCGGCCGCCGCGTCGCGAACGTCGTCAGCTGGTTCATTGTCGCCCAGCTCGCCCTCGGGCCGTGGCGCAACCGCGGGGAGGTGCGACCAGCCGAGCTGGCGCGCGCCATGGGCGTCTCGCGATGGACCGAATGGCGCACCCGCCTCGACGCCGCCCGCGCCGGCCTGGTCCGGGACTGGACCCTGCCCGACCCCGAGGCCCGCGGCTACGGCCGCGGCGCCGTCCGAGTCCTGGAACTCGCATTCGTCCGCACGCGCGAGGTCACCAAGCGGGTCGCCGCCAACCGGCAGGAGAAGGCGACTCGCGCCGAGCGCCGTCGGGAAGCGCGCCGGAAGGCGATTGTGGCTGATCTTGCGGGGACGTCAGTCCCTCCCGTCCCGCCGAGCTCGGACCACATGGTGGAGATCAGGCGCGAGGACCTGACCTCACCCGCCGCCTCACGGCTCTGGGAGTTGCTCGACCGTGTTCAGCCTCGCGTCGAGATGAAGGGCGCCGCGCCGCCTCACGCTCACCCCCCGCCGGAGTAGCAGCGGCGTCGAGTCGCGCCTCGCGAGGTCGAGCAGGAAGACTTCCCCGGCGCACGGGCGGACCCACCGCGTGCGCAAACCTTGGAGGTCCGGTTGCGCGGGGGCGCCGGGCTGGAGCTTCGCCGGGCAGGACCGCTGTCGCGGGACTGCCTGGATCCCCGGCAGGTCTGCAGCCGCGTGTCGAGGCTGCAACAGTCGCACCTGCGCTCCGCCATGAGGTGCGACCTGTGGGCGGTCGATCGCCGCGATCGCCCTTCGCATGAGCGATCTCTTCAGCGCCAGAGGCTCCTTCGGAGCCCGGCGAAAGAGGGAAAGTACGCCGTGTCCTCGATGTGCTGGACGGAGGTGACGCCCGATCAGTCCGTCGGAACCGGGGTGTCCCGCGGTGGTGACGCCGCTCGGTCAGCGGGTCGTTCTCCCTTGGACGCCGGTCGGACGACCTTCAGGTACTCGGCCAAGTAGTAGGACCCGATGACGAACCCGGCGGCGAGAGCCTGCACGGCGAGCGTTTCCCAGGTGGGGTACATCTCGAACCACGAGCCCATCCAGTCGGGGATGGTGAACGGCGTCGCGTGGGTCGGGAGCCATCCGAGCTGCTGGAAGGTGAGCGCCGTTCCGCCGATCATCACCACAAGGACGGCCCCGACCAGCACGCCGGTCCAGACCAACATGCGTCGGTACGGCATGCGGCGGTGCAGCCAGAACGTGACGACGCCGACCGCAGCGGTCGCTCCCAGCCCGATCAGCACGCCGTCAACCACCGTGGTCGTGCCATTCCTCAGGTCCAGGTTCTGGAGGAAGAGCACGACCTCGAACCCTTCGCGGTAAACGCTCGTGAAGCCCAGAGCCACGAGACCCAGCGTCGCCCCAATCCCGACCGAGCCCAGCAGCGTGCGACGCCGGCGGTGGTGGCGGCCGATCCATTCGGACCAATAGACCTTGTGCACGAACCAGTTCAGGACGATCAGGAGGACGACGACGGCGAGGAAGCCGGTGATCGCCTCGAGTCGGGGACCGAGCGGCGACGCGACGTCGAGGAGGCCCTGAGCGAGGAACCAGGTCACGATGGACGCGCCGAACGCCAGCGCGGCACCGAGCACGACCGGGCGCCTGCGACGCGCATTGGCGCCCTGGAAGCTCGCGATGACGGCCGCGAAGATGAGAACGGCCTCGAGGCCCTCTCGGAAGACGATGATGGAGGCGTTGGCGATTGCCGTCGCCTGCGACTGGGGAACCAGGCTCTCGGTGGGATCCTGCGGCGCAGCTGCGGTCGCCATGAGGTAGACCGCGCCTGCGACGAGCGCCAGTGCGAGCGTCCAGGTCACGAGCCGCAGGTTCCCCCCGCGTGATGATGAGCTCCCACTCATGCGCGGAGAACCTAACAGATCAGATTCGGTATCCCGAACGATCACACGAAGTCGCGTCTCTCATCCAGCGTTCACCAGCCCCTGTTGAGATCGGTCGATGCCGGACATCACCGCTCCACTCGTCAACTTCGCGACCGACGCGGTCGGCTCGTACGGGGCCCTCGCGGTCTTCCTGCTGATGATCCTCGAGAGCGCCTGCATCCCGGTGCCGAGCGAGGCGATCATGATCTACGGCGGGTTCCTGGTCAGCCAGGGCGAGGCCGAGCTGTGGGTGATGGTGGCCGCCGGGGTCCTCGGGAACGTGATCGGCTCCCAGATCGCCTATTGGGTGGGGCGCGAGAAGGGCCGCGGCTGGGCGCTGCGGTGGCACTGGCTGCACATCACGCCCAAACGCCTGGACGCGGCCGACAAGTGGTTCGAGCGCTACGGGTCGTGGGCGGTGCTCATCTCGCGCTGCCTGCCCATCATCCGCACGTTCATCTCCCTGCCCGCCGGGATCGCGCGGATGCCGTTCTGGCGCTTCACGATCCTGACGCTGATCGGCTGCATCCCGTGGGTGCTGGCCCTCACGCTGGCCGGGCAGGCGGTGGGCGACAACTGGGAGGACCTCCAGCACAACCTGCACTACTTTGACTACGTCCTGGTGCTGGCGATCGTCGGCGGCGTCGTCTGGCTGGTGGTCCGCCACCGCCGCAGGCGGCGAGGCGTCGAGGCCGAATCGCACTGACGCCGCGGACTCGCCCGGATTCATCGCGGGCTCATCCGCCTCCTGTTCGGTTCGGAGCGTGACCCCTGATCGGACACGTTCCCGAGGGGCGGGTCTCGCCGGATCCTTGGTGCTCGTTGTGCTCGTCGCGATCGCGGCGCCATCATCTCGGACCGCCACGTCATGGCACTATTTCCACGACGCCGCACGGCTGCTCGTGAGCGGCGCGGCCCCCGGCGGCGGCCTCGACCTCTATCTCGCGCACCCGGAGTTCCAGTTCGGGCCGATCACCGCAGCCGTGGCCGTGCCGCCGGCCCTCCTGCCGGACGCCGCGGGCCGCTACGGGGCCATCATCATCGGCACGCTGCTGGGCGTGGTGGCGCTCGTGGCGGTCGAGCGGACCGTCGCGGCTTTCGGGATCGACATGCGCCGCCGCGGGCCCATGTACGCCGTGCGCGCCGGCGAGGTGGCGCTGGCGATCGTGTGGACCGACGTGGCCGTTGGGACCGCCCACCTCGACGACGCCATCGCGCTTGCCTCAGCGACCGTCGCCTGCGCCGCCATCGCTGAGCGTCGACCCACCTGGGTGCCGGTTGCCGCCCTGGCGATCTCGGCATCGGCGAAGCCATGGGCGATCGTCTTCGCCCCGTTGGTCCTCGCGGCCGGCGGTGGCCGACGCCCGCTGCGTCTGGTGGTCGTCGTGAGTGCAGCCGCCCTGACTTGGCTGCCGTTCGTGCTCGACGAGCCCGGCACCATCTCCGCGGCCGGCTCCTTCACGATCGCCAACGCCCCCTCATCCGCCCTCCGGGTGCTCGGCGTCACCGATCCGACGACGCCGATCTGGGTGCGGCCCGTCCAGTTCGCCCTCGGCTCGGTGATGGCCCTCGTGCTGGTCCGGCGCGGGCGCTGGCCAGCCGTGCCGATGGCGGGTATGGCGATCCGCCTGATGCTCGATCCCGGCGTCCACCACTACTACGCGGCCGGCCTGGTGGCCGCCGTGCTCGTGTGGGAAGCCACCGCCCGACCCGGCCGGCTCCCGTGCGCCACTCTCACAACGGCCGTGCTCATGGAGGTGACGCCGACCCTTGTCCAGCCCAGCGCATTGGCGGGCTCCCTCCGACTCGTCCTCACAGGCGCGCTGATCGTGGCGGCGTTCAGCCATCCGCAGGCGATGCGGCGCGTCACGTCGCCTCCGGGTAACGCGACCCGCGTGGACGCACCCGGCTCATCGGCGGTTCATCAGGAGCCCCGATCCTCCGGCCGCCAACCATCCACGTCCCTCAGAGGAGAGCCCCATGGCTGAACCGAGCGGCCACGTCGAGGCCCCGTCGCGGACGGGCGCGAGCCGTCGATCGTCCGCTGGCCGGCGGATGCTCAACAAGGTCCCGGAGGTGACCGTCTACTTCTGGATCATCAAGGTCCTCGCGACGACGGTCGGTGAGACCTTCGCCGACTACCTGAACGTCAACCTCGGCTTCGGCCTCACCGGGACGACCTGGGTGATGAGCGCGTTCCTCGCCGTCGTCCTCGCGGTCCAGTTCCGCCTGCCCCGCTACGTGCCCGGGGTCTACTGGCTCGCCGTGGTGCTGATCTCCATCGTCGGCACGCTGATCACCGATAACCTCACCGACAACGCCGGCGTCTCCCTGGTGACGACCACCATCGTCTTCGGCGCGGCGCTGGGGGTGACGTTCGCCGCGTGGTTCGCGGTCGAGCGGACGCTGTCGATCCACACGATCTTCACCCGCCGCCGCGAGAGCTTCTACTGGCTCGCGATCCTGTTCACGTTCGCACTGGGGACCGCAGCGGGGGACCTGATGGCCGAGCGGCTCGCTCTCGGCTTCGGTGCCTCGGCGCTCATCTTCGGGGGGGCGATCGCCGCCGTGGCGATCGCGCACTACGCCCTGGGCCTCAACGCGGTCTTCTCGTTCTGGACCGCCTACATCTTGACCCGGCCCCTGGGGGCATCGCTGGGCGACTGGCTGTCGCAGCCGACCGCGGACGGGGGGCGTGGTCTCGGCACGACGGCCACGAGCTGGATCTTCCTCGCGGCCATCCTCGGGACCGTGACCTTGCTCACCATCACCGGGCGCGACCGGACCGAGCGCGTCGCGGCGGAGAGCATCGCCTGACCTGCCAGCACCGGCGGCCGTGGGATCATGCGCGCCGTGATCGCCCACCCATGGCTCTCGTGGCGGACCCTGCCCCTCAGGGTCCGCCTCACGGTCGTCTTCGCCGTCGTGATCGGGGTGGTACTCGCCCTCACCGGGCTCGTCGTCTACGTCCAGTTCCGTCAGAGCATCGACGCCCGGACCGACGATGAGCTCGCCGACCGCCAGGTCACCCTCGTGGCCCTCGTCCGCAGCGACTCCGACCCGGAGCACGTCGTCCAGCAGGCGGGGGAGTCCCTGCTGCAGATCTACGCTCCGGGAGGGCGCGTGCTCGCGTCGTCGCGCATGCTCAGGACCGGTCGGCTGATCGAACCGGCCGTCGTCGAACGCGTGCGCGGGGCGGCCCTGACCCTCACTAGAGGAAACCTTCCCGGCCTCGACGACGGCGCCCGCGTCCGCGCCTTCGGCGTGCCCGGCGGCCGCGTGGCCGCGATCGGTGAGGCCCGCGACGATCGTGAACGAGCTCTCCACCGCCTTGCGGCCATCCTCATTATCACGCTCCCCGGAGCCTTGATCCTCGCCTGCCTCGCCGGCTATCGGGTCGCAAGCGCGGCCCTCCAGCCCGTCGAGTCGATGCGCGCCCGCGCCGCGGAGATCGGCGCGGGCTCGCCGGGCGAGCTCTTACCCGAGCCCGGCACCCGTGACGAGCTCGACCGGCTCGCGCGAACGCTCAACCACCTGCTCACCCGCCTCCAACAGGCGGTCGAGCACGAGCGGCGGATCGTGAGCGACGCCAGCCACGAGCTGCGGACGCCGGTGAGCGTCCTCCTGACCAGACTGGATGTCGCCCTTCGCCAGGACCTCGACCGCGACGAGCTGATCCGGGTCGTCCGCGATGCACGAGGGGATGCCCGACGTCTGTCGCGCCTCGCCGACGACCTGCTGTTGTTGGCGCGGGCGGATCAGGGGCGGCTGCCGTTGCGCATCGAGGCGGTCGAGGTCCACGACCTCCTGGACGCGGCTCGAACGCGCCACGCCGCGCAAGCCGCCCCATCGCGTCGGGTGCTGGTCGTGGGGGAGGTCAAGGGAGGGGCGGTCGTGCTCGCCGATCCCATCCGGACGGCTCAGGTCCTCGACAACCTGATCGCGAACGCGCTCCGCCACGGCGCGGGTGACGTCGAGCTCCGGTCGAGCGAGCACCAGGGTCGGATCGCCATCAGCGTCCGCGACCACGGTCCGGGCTATCCCGATGAGTTCCTCCCGCGGGCGTTCGAGCGGTTCAGCCAGGCGGACGCGACCGGCGACGGCCCTGGCGCCGGCCTGGGGCTCTCCATCGCCGAGGCGGTCGTGCGGGCGCAGGGCGGCACGATCGCGGTCGCAAACGCCGCGGATGGCGGTGCCGTCGTGACAGTCAGGCTGCCGCCCGCCTAGGCATCGGCGGTGCGCAGCCGGTACCCGGCGCCACGCACCGTCTCGAGCGTCTCCACCCCGAAGGGGCGATCGATCTTCTCCCGCAGGTAGCGAACGTAGACGTCGATCACGTTGGAGCGGTGCTCGTAGCCGTCATCCCAGGCGCCCTCAAGGATCTGCAGGCGCGAGAGCACCGCTCCCGGTCGCCGCATGAAGACCTCGAGCACCTGGACCTCCTTCACCGACAGCTCGATCGGCACGCCAGCCCGCGAGGCGACATGGGTTGAGAGGTCGAGGCTCAGGTCGCCGACGGTCAGCATGTCCGCGGTGCGGGTTTGCGGCCGCCGCGACAGCGCCCGCAGGCGCGCCACCAACTCACCGAAGTCGAACGGCTTGACCAGGTAGTCGTCCGCGCCGGTGTTGAGTCCGGCGATGCGGTCCTCCACGCCGTCGCGCGCGGTGAGCATCAGGATGGGAGTCGAGACGCCGTCGTCGCGGAGCCGTCGACAGGTGTCGAAGCCGTCGATGCCCGGCAGATTCACGTCGAGGCAGATGACGTCGTATGCGATCGCGGCTGCCATCCAGGTCGCATCCTCTCCGCTGCCGGCGATGTCGGCGAGGAGCCCCTCGGCTCGCAGGCCCTGCCGGATCAGATCGGCGAGCGTCGACTCGTCTTCGACCACCAGCACGCGCACCACACGATCCTGCCATTGCGTCCCCCGTCCGCCAACCGGAAGGGCGCCTCACCGGCGCTTCATCTCGGGGACCTAGCGTCCGTGCACCGAACCCTCGAGGAAGGCCCCAGGCATGCGGATCGCGATGGTCACCGAGTACGCCTACCCGGTTCTCGGCGGGATCTCCGAGCACGTTCACCATCTCAGCGGCGAGCTCGCAGGCCTCGGTCATGAGGTGACTGTGGTGACCGGTCGTCCGCCCGGATCGCTGCGAAGCGACGCGGCGCTGGCGGACCGCCACGCCCTGCTCGACCGCGGCTACGACACCGTTCGCGTCGGGGCTTCATACCGCGTCCCGGCGAACGGGTCGCTCGCACGCGTGTCCGCCGGCCCCGGGCTTAGCCGAGAGGTTCGTGACGCCATAGTCGGCGCCGACCTTGTGCACATTCAGGGGCTGGTCAGTCCGACCCTTCCGCTGCTCGCGCTCCGCGAAGCGCGCGAGGCGGCCCTCGTCGGCACCTTCCACACCTATCTGGAGCCCGGCCACTGGGGATGCCGCGCGTTCCGCAGACCGCTGCGCCGCCTCCTCGCGCGCCTCGATCGACGGATCGTGGTGAGCAACGCCTGCATGCCCGGGCTCACCCCTCACTTCCCGGGACGCTACGACGTCGTGCCCAACGGAGTCGACTGCGACCGCTACCGGCCGCTCTCCCCCGGAGAGACTCCTCCGGACGGGCCGCCGAGGATCTTGTTCGTCGGGCGCTTCGAGCCGAGGAACGACCTGCCGACCCTCCTCGACGCGGCGGCGATTCTCGGGGCGAGGGGGCGCGCCTTCGCGCTGGATGTGGTCGGCGACGGGCCGCCTCGGCGCCGCCTCATTGACCGTGCTCGGGCGCTCGGCATCGCCGACCTGGTCAGCTGGCACGGCGCCCTGAACGCCGGCCGCAGCCAGCTGTACCGCGAGGCGGCGGTGTTCGCGGCGCCCTGCACGATCGCGAGCTTCGGCGTGGTCCTCCTGGAGGCGATGGCCAGCGGCATTGCGATCGTCTGCGCCGACAATCCAGGCTTCCGTCAGGTCATCCGCGACGGCGCGCCGGGCCGTTTCGTGCGGCCCCGCGACCCCGAACACCTCGCCCGGGCGCTCGATGCAGTGCTCGGAGATGCGGCCCTACGGGCTCGCTGGGCCGTCGAGGGAAGGGCGCTGGCGCAGAGTCTTTACGCGTGGCCGGTCGTAGCCCGCCGCGTCGAGGCCCTCTACGAAGGCGTCGTCGGCTCCGAGGCGGGGCGGCCCGGTGAAGGCGTCGCAACGACCGCCGGCTGAGCGCGGCGCCGGCTGACGACCAGGAGGCCCTCGCGGGCGGCGGTCGGCAGCCCCACCAGGAGTGTCGTCAGCAGCTCCAGCCCCTGCAGGCCGACACCGAAAGCGATGCCTGCGGCGGCAGCCGTTCCGCCGGCGCCGAGGCTGAGGGCGACTGCGGCCTGGAACATTCCCACCCCGCCCGGCAGGAGCGGGACCGCCGCCGCCACGTTGGCCGCGACCAGCACGAGCGCGGCCGTTCCGACCGGGTGGGGCAGCCCGAAAGCGGCGAGGGCCAGCCAGACCACAACAAGTTGGGCGGCCCAAGCGACTGTCAGGAGCGCCAGCGCCCGCAGGGCGATACCGGGTCTCCCCACCTCGGCGGCCCCGCGACGCACCGCGGCGAACACCGTGATGAGCCGGCTCGAGCCCCGCTGTCTCGACGGCGCCCGGCGAAGGAGGAGGACGGCGGCACCTGCCGCTGCGACGATTCCGATGGCCGCGGCCGGCAGGGCGATACCGCTGAGGCCTGACGGCCCCGCCAGGGCAACGGCCAGGAGGATCAGAAGCGCGAACGGCACGCAGTCCAGCAATCGGTGCGCGACGACCGAGCCGGCGACGAGCGCGTACGCGCCGTCGCCTCCGAGGCGGCGCCCCATGACGTTCACGCGTGCCGCCTCACCGGCCCGCGCCGGGAGCAGCGCGTTGCCGACCAAACCCACGACGTAGGCCGTCAGGGCGTCGCCGATCCGCACCCTGTCCCCCGGCACGTGACGGAGCAGGCCACGCCAGGCCTCCGCACGGATCGCGATGCCCGCCGCGTTGACCACGACGGCCGCAGCAACGATCCACGCATCGACCCCCGTCAAGGCCCCGAAGGCGACCCACGGGTGCGGGGCGAAGCGCCAGACCAGCGCACCGCACAGGAGCACCCCCAGCAGCTTCGTGGCCCTGTTGGCTGCGACGGACGCGCGGATGCTCACTCCTCGGCCCCCTGTGAGGACATGGAACGCTGGGGCCGGCGGGGGTTGGGTGGTCCGCAGGTGAGCATCGTGCCTCCGGGCGCTCCGACACCGACATCGAAGGCCCTCCTGATGAACCGGGGATGAGGCTACGGCGCCCCTCCATCGCTGCCCCGGCCGGTATGCCCTGCGGGCTGGTTGCCCAGAGCTCCGCGTGAGCCGCGCACGCGCGGCGGGATCGGGTCAGAGGCCGGTCGCGTCGTCCGGCGCCTCGCGGTCGGGCTCGGTGACGACCACCTGGAACCTCTCGTCCAGCCGGACGTCGACGGACCCCCCGTCCGGGCGGCGTACTTCGACCTCCCACGTCGCGCCGTTCTCGCCGTCGCGCTCGATCGCCGTCGCGGTGCCGCCCGGGACCGCCCTCAGTGCGGCCGCACGGGCGCGGGTTGCGTCGGGGCCGGTCACGCTCGGCCCGTCGTCATCGCCGCCACCCGACAGGGCCAGGCCGGCACCGACGCCGCCGCCCAGCAGGACGACGCCCGCGACAATGGGGATGATCACTCGACCGCGCACGCCCGGCCTCCTCTCAAGGGGTGTCGGCGACACTCAAGCACCGTCCGCATGAGAGTCGGATGAGACCCCCTTCACGGCGACCTCGAGGGAGAACTCGGTGGGCCGCCGCCGCGTCAGGTTCACGGTCCCGCCCTCCGCGAGTGTCAGCGAGCGCGCGAGGGCCAGCCCGATGCCGTGTCCGCCGGAATGGGGAGGCCGGCGGGCGAACAGCTCGTCCTCCGACAGCTCCGGGACGGAGCCCTGATCCGCGACTCGGATCGTGACGCCGCCGGGGACGGGCAGCACGCCGACCGTGATCGTTCCCGCGCCGTGGGTGAGGGCGTTCTCGATCAGCACCGAGAGCACCTCGTCGGCGATCGACGGCGAGATCGACGCCGGCGCGGAGGAGGGAGGGGCCTCGACTCGCAGTCGGCGGCCCGCCCGGACCGCCATCGGCCGCCACCGCTCCTCCAGTCGCTCGAGCAGCTCGGCGATGTCCGTCTCGCGGCCTCCAGAAGGCGCGTCCCTCGCAACGGATAGCAGCGTGTCGATCGTCGCCTGCAGCCGGTCTACCTGTGCGAGGGCGGGCTCGAGCTCGGGTGGCGCGCCCTCTCGCAGGCCCATCGCCTCCAACTCGATGCGCAACGCGGCGAGCGGCGTGCGCAACTGGTGGGACGCGTCGGAGGTGAACGCGCGCTCGCGCGCGAGCACCTGCTCGAGGCGCTGCGCCGTCGCCTCCAGCACCTCGCCCACCGCGTCGATCTCGGGCACGCCACTGCGATCGGCGCGGGCATCGAAGTCGCCGTCGCCGAGGCGTCGGGCGGTGATCGCCACGCGCTCCAGCGGGCGCGCGAGCCATCTCCCGAGGGCGACCGCAGCGAGCAGTGCGGCCACCAGTACGGCCGCGGCGAGTCCCGCGAGTCTCAGCCAGCTCCGCTGTGTCCGGTCGGTGACCACCGCGCCGTCGCGGGCGACCCGGACCGCGCCGGCGATCCGCTCATTGACGACGAGGGGTGCGCTCGCGATCAGCTCGCCGCCGATGGATGCATCGGTGGGGCGGCCGGTTCGCAGGGTCTCCGCCACGGTCGCATCCGCCTCGTATGGGCCCCGGCCGGCGAGCCGCGGGCCGCTCTGTCCGTAGACCGCGATGGCGTCGGTCGACGCAGGGAGCTCGATGCGGTCCCCCGCCCCGGCGGCGGCGTCGAGGTCGATCTGGCGGGTGGCGGCGACCGCGTCGCGTTGCAGGCGCAGCAGCTCCTCGTCGCGGTAGTTGTCGCGGATCGACAAGGCGAGCGGGATCGCGAACAGGGCGAGGGTCCCCGCCGCGACCAGCATGATCGCCACCACCAGGCGCCGCCGCACCTCAGTCGGCCTCCAGCCGGTACCCGACACCGCGCAGTGTCGTGATGGCCTCGGATCCCAGGTGGCGCCTCAGGGCGAGCACGTGCATGTCGAGGGTCTTCGTCGAGCCGGTCCAGGCGGTATCCCAGACCTCCGCCATGATCCGCTCCCGCGTCAGCACCCGCCCGGCGTTCCCGGCGAGGAGCGCCAGCAGCTCGAACTCGCGGGGCCGCAGCACGATCTCCTCCCCGTCGAGCCAGACCCGGCGGGCCCGGCGGTCAACGAGCAGCGCCCCCGCGCGGATGACGTCCCCGGCGCCTGCGGCGACGTCGCTGCGGCGGATCTGCGCGCGGATGCGGGCCAGCAGCTCGGACAGCTTGAACGGCTTGACGAGGTAGTCGTCGGCGCCCGCGTCCAAGCCGGCGACGACGTCGGCCTCGTGGTGGCGGGCGGTGAGAACCACGACGGGTAACTCCGGCCGGGACCGCCGAAGCGCGCGGCACACCTCGATGCCGTCCATGTCCGGGAGCCCGAGGTCGAGGATCACCAGGTCGACCTCGCCGAGCGCGGCGAAGAGCGCCGCCCGTCCCGTGTCGGCCCGCCGGACGGCGTACCCCTGGCCTTCGAGCACGCGGGTGAGGCCCGACGCGATCGCCGCGTCGTCCTCCACGATGAGAAGCGTCCGATCCTCCACAGCGCGACCGTAGCGGGCCGGCGGGGACCGTTCCGCCGCGCCGCAGCGTCGTTGACCCGGCGATGACCTGGACGTGGCGGCGCGGTGACGCGGTCCTCGTAGCGTCGGTGGCGTCAGCCGACCGAGCGAGGAGGGTGAGGTGCGCAGACGAGCGCTGATCGCGGCGACGGCGGTCGCCGCGGGGCTGGCCGTTGCGGGATGTGGCTCCGGTGTGAGCGGGTCTGCCCCGGCGTCCGCGCCGAACCCGAACGTCGCCGAGGTCAACCCAGCGGGCGACATCCCCGACAACCAGGCGTTCGTGGCCTACGCGCCGCCCGGCGGTGGCTACTCGATCAAGGTCCCCGAGGGATGGGCACGCGTCGCCGCCGGCCGCGCCGTCACATTCACGGACAAGCTGAACTCGATCCGCCTCGAGACGCATCGGGCGGCGACCCCGCTGACGGTCCGGACGGGGACCCGCACGGTGCTCCCGATGCTGGGACGCACGGTGCCCGGCTTCGTCGCCGGCGACGTGACATCTGTGACCCGGTCCGGCGGCAAGGGGGTGCTCGTCACCTACCTAGCGCGCTCGGCGCCGGACCCGGTGACCGGCAAGACGGGTGTCGATGCCGTGGAGCGCTACGCGTTCCACCACGCCGGACGGGAGGTCGTCGTCACGCTGAGCGGGCCGAACGGCGCCGACAACGTCGACCCGTGGATGACGGTGACCGACTCGCTGCGGTGGACGCCGTGAGCGCCGCTCTCGAGGCGGAGAACCTCTACCGATTCTTTCACGCCGGGGACGACGAGACGCTCGCCCTCCGGGGTGTCAGCCTCGCCCTGGAGGCGGGTGAGGTGGTGGCCGTCACCGGCCCGTCGGGCTCCGGGAAGTCAACTCTCCTGGCCTGCCTGGCGGGACTCGACGAACCCGACGGGGGCACCGTGCGGTTGAACGGCGAGCGGCTCTCGCGCCGACCAGAGCGGGAGCGGGCGCGGCTGCGGGCCCGCTCCATCGGCGTCCTCTACCAGTCGGGAAATCTGCTGGGCCACCTGAGTGTCGCCGAGAACGTGACCATGGTGCGCACTCTGTGCGGGAGGACTGCCGGCCGCCGCGACGTCCTCGACCAGATGGGCATCGCCCACCGCAGCCACGCTCTTCCGCGGCAGCTCTCCGGCGGCGAGCTCGCCCGGGCCGGTCTCGCCGTTGCCCTCGCGAACGACCCCAGCGTGATCCTCGCCGACGAACCGACCGGAGAGCTGGACGCGGACAGCGGTCGGCAGGTGCTCGACCTGCTCCGCGAGCGCGCCGTCCAGGGCGCCGCGGTCATGGTCGTCACCCACCGGCTCGACGCCGAGGTCGTCGCGGACCGTGAGCTGGTACTGGCAGAAGGTCGGCTGCCATGACAGGTGGGGACCTCGTGGTGTGCGCGGGCGCCGGCCGGACCTACGGCGCGGGCTCCGGCACCGTGATCGCGTTGCGACCCACCACCTGCGTCGTCGGGCCGGGCGCGCGCGTCGCCCTCGTCGGCCCCTCCGGGTCGGGCAAGACGACGCTTCTGCACCTCATGGCGGGGCTCGATCAGCCGACCGTCGGCACGGTCGCCTGGCCCGCCATCGGACCGCGACCGGCTCTGCGCCCCGGGCCGGTCGCGGTCATCTTCCAAGGGCCGAGCCTGCTTCCGGCGCTCACGATCATGGAGAACGTCGCGTTGCCCCTGGTCTTCGCCGGCGGCCGCCAGGGCGACGCGCGGCGGGCCGCCACGAGTGCCCTCGCGCTGATGGATCTCGACCACCTGGCGGACGCGCTCCCGGAGGAGATCTCCGGGGGCCAGTCCCAGCGCGTGGCGGTCGCCAGGGCCCTCGCCGGCGAGCCGCGGTTGATCCTAGCCGACGAGCCGACCGGCCAGCTGGACGCCGCGGCGGGACGCGAGGTGGTCCAGATCCTCCTCGCCGCCGCCGGTCACGCCGGTGCCGCACTTGTCGTCTCCACCCACGACACGGCGGTCGCCTCCCGCTTGGACGAGCGGTGGCAGATGCACGACGGCCGACTGCTGACAGGGAGGCGCGGATGCTGACCGTCCGATGGTTGCGTGGCCTGCTCGCCCACCGTCGCGGCCGCCTCGCCGCGACGGCGATCGGCGTCGCCGTCGGCGTCGCCCTGATCGCCTCGATCGGCACGTTCCTCTCGGCGACGACCGGCAAGATGACCGCGCAGGCGGTGGGACGGGCGAGTCTCGATTGGCAGGTCGAGGTCCAGCCGGGCGCCTCGCCGACGCGCGTCGCCGCCGCGACCCG
>DAISWG010000020.1:57565-62199 GCA_036826475.1 Miltoncostaeaceae bacterium
GGTCGCCCTCGCGCGCGTTCATGGTCGCGCTCGGGAACACGTCGTTCGCGACCAGCGCCTGCAGCCGCTGTCCCGCCGGTGCGGCCTCGCGCTTCGCGACGTGCAGGATCTCCTCGCCGACGCGCGTCGCCGCCGCGACCCGCGCGTTCCCCGCCGTCCGCGAGGCGCTGCCGGTGACCTTCGCGCCCACGACGAGCCTGCGGGCGGCCACCGGCGGATCGCTGCAGACGACCGGTCCCGGCCGGGTCATCGGGCTGCCGCCGGGTTACGCCTCCGCTTTCCCCGGCGAGCTCCGCCTCCTTGCGGGCAAGCTCGATGGCGCGCTCCTGGCGCAGCAGACGGCGGCAAACCTCCGGGCGGCGCCGGGCGACGCGGTGGCCATCGGGCGGCCGGGACTGCCCCCCGTACGGGTGACGATCGCCGGGGTGGTGGACCTGCCCGTCGCCGACTCCCTCTTCCAGCGGGTCGGCGCCCCCGTCGGCGCGCAGCCGCAGGCGCCCCCCGACAACGTCATCCTGCTCCCCGCGCGGACGTTCCAGCGCATCGAGGGCCCACTCGCGGCGACACGGCCCGAGCTGCTGCGCACCCAGATCCACGCACGCGTCTCGCACGCGCTGCCCGCGAGCCCGAGCGCGGCGTTCGCGCAGGTCTCCGGGCAGGCGAGGAACCTCGAGACACGCCTTGCCGGCGCGGGCCTGGTCGGGGACAACCTCGGATCGGCCCTCGACCACGCGCGCGGCGCCCCCCCCTCCCCCCGTCTTTTGTCCCTCTTCCGGGGGCGGCCGGGCGTCGTGCTCGCCGGTTTCACCAGGGGGGGGGTCCCCCCCCGCCAAGCCGCCCGCCGCCGCCGCGACCAAGCCCTGCTGCGCACTCGCGGCGCCGGCGCCAGCCAGCTCATCCGGGTCGCGCTCGGCGAGACGGTCCTCGCCGGGGGGGTCGGCGCGCTCGCCGGCCTCGCGATCGCCGCCTTCGTCGGGCACGCCTCCTTCGGCGGCGCCAGGTTCGGGGCCGGCGCCCTCGCGGCCGCGCTCTGGGCCGGGGGTGCCGTGGTCGCCGGCCTGCTGATCGCGGCCGCCGCGATCGCCCTGCCCGCCTGGCGGGACGCCCGGGCGATGACGGTGACGGGGCAGCGTGCCGTCGTCGGGCGACGGGATCGCCCGCCGTGGTGGGCGCGCTACGGCCTGGACGTCGCCGCCCTCGCGGGCGCAGCCCTCGTCTACTGGCAGGCTTCCCGCAACGGCTACCACTTGGTGCTCGCCCCGGAGGGGCTGCCGCAGGTGTCGGTGAACTGGTACGCGCTCATCGCCCCAGTCCTCGCATGGCTCGGAGCCGGGCTGCTGGCCTTCCGGGTCGCCGATCTCCTGCTGGACCGGGGCCGGCGCGGGGTCGCGGCGGGCGCCCGGCCCCTGGCGGGGGAGCTTGCCCCCACCGTCGCCTCCGCCATGGCGCGCCAGCGCCGCCTGCTCGCTCGCGCCGTCGCCCTCGTCGCCCTCGCCCTGGCGTTCGCCGCCTCCACCGCGGTCTTCAACGCGACGTACCGTCAGCAGGCCGAGGTGGATGCCCGCCTCTCCAACGGCGCCGACGTCACCGTCGTGGAATCGCCGGGCGCCCGGGTCGGGCCGGCGGGCGCGGCACGCCTGGGGTCGATTCCCGGGGTCGCCTCGGTGGAGCCCCTCCAGCACCGCTTCGCCTATGTCGGAGCCGACCTCCAGGACCTCTACGGCGTCCGCCCGGCCACCATCACGGCCGCCGGCCGGCTGCAGAACTCCTGGTTCCAGGGAGGCAGCGCATCCGGACTCATGCGGACCCTCGCCCAGAAGCCGGACTCCCTGCTCGTAAGCGCGGAGACGGTCCGCGACTTCCAGCTGCGCCCAGGTGACCTGATCCGGCTTCGGCTTCAGGACGGCCTGACCAAGCGCTACACGCCGGTGGCCTTCCACTACGTCGGTGTGGCCAAGGAGTTCCCCACTGCCCCGAGCGACAGCTTCCTCGTCGCCAATACCGACTACGTCGCGCGGGTGACCGGCAGCGACGCCGTCGGGACCTTCCTGCTGCAGACCGACGGCACCAACCCGACCGTCGTCGCGCAGCGGGTGCGCGACGCGGTCGGGACGTCGGCCGCGGTCACCGACATCGCCAGCCAGCGGCGCGTCATCGGGTCCACCCTCACGGCGGTCGAGCTCGCCGGCCTGACGCGCCTCGAGCTGGCGTTCGCGCTGGGCCTGGCGGTCGCCGCCACCGGCCTTACCCTGGGACTCGGATTCCGCGAGCGGCGCAGGGCATTCGCGATCGCCACCGCCCTCGGGGCCCGCCCGCGCCAGCTCGGCGGCTTCATCTGGACGGAATCGGCGTTCGTCGTCGGCCTCGGCGGGATCCTCGGCGTCGCGGTCGCGACCGGCCTCACGTGGATGCTCGTGAAGGTGCTGACCGGCGTCTTCGACCCGCCCCCGGATGTGCTCGCGATCCCGTGGGGCTACCTCGGCTCGGTGGCGGGCGTGGCGTGCGCCGCGGTTGCTGCAGCGGGAGCGGTCACGCTCCGCGCCCTGCGCCGGCCGGCGCTCGAGGAGCTCCGGGATCTGTAAGGGGCCGATCGGGCAGCACGATGGTGGCTCGCGCGCCACCGCCGTTCCCGTCGTTGTCGACGTAGGCCTCCCCCCCATGGGCGCGGGCTACGGCGCGCACGATCGCGAGGCCGAGGCCAGCACCGCCACGGGCGCGCGCCGAATCCGCGCGGCTGAAGCGCTCGAACGCGCGGGGAGCAAAATCCTCAGGGAAACCCTCCCCCTCGTCGGTGACGACCAACTCTGTCCCGGCATCCTGCTGATGGGCACTGAGCGTCACCGTGCCCGCCCCGTGGATGAGGGCGTTCTCAACTAGGTTGCCGACGGCCTGCTCGATCCGCAGGACGTCAGCGTGCACGGCGACCGGGGGCCCGTCCTCGATCTGGATTTTCCGCCCGAGGGTCTCGGCGCGTCCCGCAAACCGATCACGGACGCGGGTGAGCGCCACGGCCGCCGCGAACGGCTCCGCGCGGACCGGCATCCGCCCCTGGTCCGACCGGGCGATGGCCAGGAGGTCGTCGGCGAGACGGGCGAGGCGGTCGGTCTCCTCCCCGGCGGAGGAGAGCGCCGCCCGCAGCTCGGGGGCCGGCCGGTCGCCCCGCAGGGCCAGCTCGAGCTCGGTCTTCAGGATCGCGAGGGGGGTGCGAAGCTCATGACTGGCGTCGGAGACGAATCCGCGCTCACGCGCGAGTGCGGACTGGACGCGAGCGAGCATCGCGTTCAGCGTCTGGCCCAGGCGCCGGATCTCATCCCGGGCGGGTGGGATCGGCAGACGGTCCTCCGGGTCCCCGCCTGAGATCCGCTCGGCCTCGCGGCGCATCGACTCGACCGGTCGCAGCGCCGCAGCCGCGAGGATGTAGCCGGCGGCCGAGACGAGCAGCAGCGCGACCGGCCCACCGATGACGAGCAGGGTGGTGAGCTGCGAGAGCGCATCGTCGCGGTCCTCCAGTGAGGTTCCGACGACGACGACCAGATCACCCTCGTCGCCGCGAGCCGTCGTCGCGAGCAGACGGACCCGCTCATCGATTCCCGGCACGGACGACCGCTCGACGAGGATCGCTCCCTTCGCCGCGCCCGCACGCTCGGCGGCGTCGATGAGAGGCGTGCCTCGCAGCAACGGCGTGGCATCGACCACGCGCCCCGAGGGATCGAGCACCTGCGCGAACGACTGCCCCGCCTCGGTGAGGGGGCTCTGACCGGACTGCGACAGCCCCTCGTCCGCCTGGGCCACCAGCGCGCTTACGTCCCCCGCGCGGGCACGCAGCGACTGGTTGATCGAGCTGTCCAGGTTGCCGGCCAAGCTGTACCGCAGGAAGAGCCCGGCCACGGCGAGGAGGACGGCCATCGCGGCCGCAAACGCGAGCGCCAGCCGGAGCCTTATCGGGACTCGGGCGAGCATCCCCCATCCGGTCGCAGCAGGTAGCCGGCTCCCCGGACGGTCTCGATCGAGCGGACTCCGAAGGGCCGGTCGATCTTCTCACGCAGGTAACGGACGTACACGTCGACCACGTTGGAGCGGTTCTCGTAGCCGTCGTCCCACACGCTCTCGAGAAGCCGCAGCCGTGACATCACCCGGCCGGGGTTCCTCATGAACGCCTCGAGCATCGCGTACTCGGTCGGCGAGAGCGCGATCGGCGTGCCGGCGCGCTCCACCCGGTGATCAGCCGGGTCGAGCCGGAGATCCCCGACCTCAAGGACGACGGGGCGCTCCACCGGCCCGCGTCGCACGAGGGCGCGTACACGGGCGAGGAGCTCGTCGAAGGCGAACGGTTTCACCAGGTAGTCATCGGCGCCGCCGTCCAGGCCGGCCACGCGGTCCTCGACCGCGTCCCGTGCGGTCAACATCAGCAGCGGCGTCCACACCCCCGCCGCCCGAAGGCGGCGGCACACCTCGAACCCGTCGATGCCCGGCAGCATCACGTCCAGCAGCACCGCGCCGTACGCGACCGCCTGGGCCATCCAGACCGCGTCCTCACCGCTCGGTGCCACATCGGCCGCGATCCCCTCCTCGGCGAGGCCGCGCTTGATCAGCCCCGCCATCTTCGCTTCGTCCTCTACTACCAGCAGACGCAA
>DAISWG010000020.1:62299-65266 GCA_036826475.1 Miltoncostaeaceae bacterium
CTCGCGCCGGCCCGGGCGCCACCAGCCTGTCGGCGTGAGTCCGGGCAGGGCGCCGGGGCCGACGACGCGATCCGCCCGTCGAGGGTCGAGCGCCGCCCCGCACAACGCACAGCCGGCGGCGAAGGCACTCACCCGCTCGCCGCAGCGGGGACAGACATGCGGCCCACGAGGCGTTGCCATGACCGACACGATGGCGGGTGCAGATGAGAGCTGCGTGAGCGGCACGGGGACGCCCGCGACTCTCATCGCACTGCCATCCGCCGCCGCTTTCCTGGTCCCTGAACCCGGACACCGGGTCCCACGGAGAACCAAGGAGACGTACGATGATGCTGTCCAACACGACCAAGCGCTGGCTCGCCGCAGGGGCGACCGTCCTCGCCATCGGCGGCGGCGGCGGCCTGGCCCTCGCCCAGCAGGGCGGCAGCGCCTCGACCCCGCCGCCGGCCGCCCAGTCGGCTCCTGACCGGCCCGAGCCCGGCGACACCGCCGACCGAGCCCAGGCCGGTGACAACGGCGAGCGCGACAACGGGCTCGCGGCCGGCGCCTCGAGCGTGCAGGCCTCCGACACCCCCGACCCGCAGGAGCGCTCCGACGCCGCCGACGCGCCGGGGCGGGAGCAGGCGGGCGAGGAGCAGTCCAGCGCCTCGGAGGCGGGCGAGGACGCCGCAGAGAAGGCGGAGTCCGCCACGCTCGCGTCGCTCGCGAAGGTGGACCGGGCCCAGGCGGAGCAGTCCGCGCTGGCCAAGGTCCCCGGCACCGTCAGCGACGCCCAGCTCGGCGATGAGAACGGCAACGTGATCTGGGAGATCGACGTGACGGGCTCCGACGGCGCCCAGCACGAGGTCAAGGTCGACGCCGGCAACGGCACGGTCCTGGCCGCGCACGTCGACGACCAGGACTGAACCCTCGACGCCGGCCTACCGGCCAGCGTCAACTCCTACCACAGACGGCCCCGCCCCGGCGGGGCCGTCGTCATGGTGAAGGCCACGGAGCGCTCTCATCTGCGCCTCATCGCGTCTCGATTACCTCGCTGTGACGCGGATGACGGGAGCCGAAGATGCTCGTGAGCGTGCCGACCAACCTGGGGTACACCGTCCTCGCCGGCCTCGTCGCCGGCGAGTCCGCGGGGCTGCCGATACCCGGGGAGACGGCGCTCGTCACCGCAGCCCTACTGGCGGGCGCGGGACACCTTTCGCTGCCGCTGGTGATCGGCGTCGCGGCCCTCGCTGCCGCGCTCGGCGACAACATCGGGTTCTGGCTCGGCCGGCGCGGCGGCAGGCGGGCGCTCACCGCGGACCGGGGGCCCTTTCGACGGCACCGGCAACACCTTCTGCAACGAGGGGAGCGGTTCTTCGCCGCTCACGGCGCCAAGGCGGTGGTCATCGGTCGCTTCGTCGCCGGCGTGCGCGCCGTGACCGCCGTCGTGGCGGGCGCGAGCGGGATGCCCGCCCGGCGGTTCCTGGTCGCCAATGCACTGGGCGCGATCGGCTGGGCGACGACGACCGCCCTGCTCGTCTGGTGGCTGGGCCCGGCCGGTGCCGTCATCGCCCTCGCCAGCGGCTGGACATTGGCCGGTGGCGGGGCGGCGGTCGCCGCCCTGCGCGCCCGGCGACGCCAGCCCGCCACGTGTCCCGCCACCTCCCCGTAGCCCGGATCTCCGCCGGCCGAACCTCTGATCGACGACGCGTCGGTGTGAACGAGCTGTGAACAGACCCGGCCTGCCCGGCCACCGAGGCCGGAACGGCCGATGAACATCAGGAGCAACGTGGACTACCAGATCGAGCAGTTCATCAACGGACCCGCGAGCCATCACGCCGCCCTCGACACACTCATGCGCGACGCGGCGACCTGGTCCGTACCGGTCTTCATCGCCATCGTCGCCGGCTGGTTCCTCTTCGGTTGGATACGGGGTCTCGCGGCCGAGCGTCGCGGTGCGCTGACCGCGCTTCTCGCCGCCGCCGGCGCGCTCCTGGCGAACCAGATCGTCCTGCTGTTCTGGCAGCGCCCCCGGCCCTTCGAGGCGCACCCCGGGTCCGTCGTCACCCTCGTGTCGCGAACCGGCGACCCCTCGTTCCCGAGCGACCATGCGGCGGCGTCGGTGGCCATCGCGGTCGTCGTGTTCCTCGCCCACCGGCGCCTCGGTGCGGTGGCCCTCGCCCTAGCCGGGCTCGTCTGCATCGCGCGGGTCTACGTTGGCGCCCACTATCCAACCGACGTGCTCGGCGGCGCGCTCATCGGCGCCGCGGTGGCGGCGCTCCTCTGGTGGCCCTTCGCCGTCCCCGTGCACCGGCTCGCGCAGGCCGTCGATTGGGTGATCGTCCACCTGCGCCTGCCGCTGCCAGATCGCGGGACCGTGACCTGATCAGTGGCGGCCGCCGACTGCACGGCGCAGGCTCATCCAGGTCGCCGCGACGACGACCACCGGCAGCAGCCACCACGCCGTGAGGCCGGCCACGGCGAGCCCGCCCGTGCCCGCCAGACCGAGGCCGACGGCAATCGCGAGGACGGGGTCGTCCCCCACGAGCAGATCCCGGGCAACGCGCCCAGCACCGCGGAGGAACGCCCTCATGCCGCAGGCTCCAGCTGCGCCTGCGCGTTCCATCCGCGCACCCACCCGAGCAGCGCGAGCGCGGCGGTCGCGTAGAGGACGCCGAGCCCGGGGAGGGCTAGCTCGTCACCCGGCCAGCGCGCGCCGGCGCCCTCCGCCGCCCAGAACGTCCCGAACGTGGTGAGCAGCGTCCCGACGCCGAGCTGCAGGCTCCGGCGCGGGACGCGCGCGACGAACCGGTAGGCGAGCGCCCCGAGGGCTCCCACGACGACCACCGCGAGGGCCGCCCCCACCGTGGCCGAGCCGAGCGCCCGCGCGCCCGAGCCGAGGGCGACCACGATCACCGCGACCTCGACCCCCTCGAGCGTCACGCCCTTGAACGACAGGACCGCCGCGGTCCAGTCGAAGCCGACGCCCGC
>DAISWG010000021.1:0-61971 GCA_036826475.1 Miltoncostaeaceae bacterium
CGATCCCGACGTCCACGGCCAGCGGCGGGTCCAGGTCGTAGGCCGCCACCATCGCCTGGCGCACCACCTGGCCGGCGCGCAGGGCCTCCTCCTCGGGAGCCTCCACCAGCAGCTCGTCGTGGATCTGCAGGATCAGGCGGGCCTGCAGTCCCTCGTCGCGCAGGGCCGCGTGCGCGCGGATCATGGCCGCCTTGATGATGTCCGCCGCCGTCCCCTGGATCACCGTGTTCACGGCCAGCCGCTCGCCGAGCTGACGCTGCTGGACGGTGCGCCCCTGCAGCTCGGGGATGGCCCGGCGGCGCCCGAACAGGGTGGTCACATAGCCGTCCTGCGCCGCCGCGGCGATGGTGGTGTCGATGAAGCTGCGCACCCGGGGGTACCGCGCCAGGTAGGCGTCGATGTAGAGGCGGGCGTCCGCCCGGGAGATCCCGAGGTTCTCGGACAGCCCGAAGTCGCTGATGCCGTAGACGATCCCGAAGTTGACGGCCTTCGCGCGGTCGCGGGTGTCGCGGTCGACGTCGGCGAGCGCCATGCCGAACACCTCGGCGGCGGTGGCGCGGTGCACGTCCTCGCCGCGGCGGAACGCGTCCTGCAGCGCCGGCTCGCCGGAGATGTGGGCCAGGATCCGCAGCTCCACCTGGCTGTAGTCGCACGACACGAGCTTCCAGCCGGGGTCGGTGACGAACGCCCCGCGGATCTCCCGGCCCAGCGGGGTGCGGATGGGGATGTTCTGGAGGTTGGGGTTGGTGGAGGCGAGCCGGCCGGTCTCGGCGTTGGCCTGCTTGAACGTGGTGTGCAGCCGGTCGTGCTCGTCGACCATCTCGGGGAGCGGCGACAGGTACGTGTTGTCGAGCTTGGTCATGTCGCGGTAGCGGCCGATCAGCGACACGATCGGGTGCTTGTCCTCCAGCAGCTTCAGCACCTTGCGGTCGGTGCTCCAGCCGGTCTTGCCCTTGCGGAAGGTCGGGAGCCCCAGGCGCTCGAACAGCACCTGGCCGAGCTGCTTGGGCGAGTCGATCACGAACTCCCCGCCGGCCAGCTCGTAGATCTGGTCGCGCAGCTCGTCGGCGGCGTCCCGCACCCGGGCGGCGATCTCGCCGAGGCGGTGGACGTCGAGGCGCACGCCGATGTCCTCCATCGACGCGAGCACGCGGGTGAGGGGCAGCTCCACCTCGTCGTAGAGGGTCGCCAGGCCCGCCCCCTCCAGCCGGCTCCGCTGGCGGGCCGCCAGCTCGCGGACGAGCACGGCCTCCCGGACGGCGTGCGGCTGCTCGCCCTCGACGCCGACCCCGGCGGCCTCGGCCACATCGTCCAGGGAATACTCGCCCCGCCGGCGAGGATCGAGGAGGTACGCGGCGATCATCGTATCGTGCACCGGCCGCAGGCCCCCGCCGGTGGCGCGGACCACCGACTTGGCGTCGTGGCAGGCGACGGCCTTCCCCGCCAGGGCGCGCTCCAGGGCGGCGCCGGTGCCGTCATCCACGGGACCGTGGGGCACCCCCTCCGCGTCGGTGGCGACGGCCCACCCCTCGGGCGAGACGGCGAGCGCGACCGACTCGACCCCCGCCAGGCGCATGCCGAGGTCCTCGGGCGTCGCCGCCACGGCGGTGGCGGTGGCGCTGTGGGCGACCTCCACCTCGGGCGCCGCCGCCCCGGTGACCTCCTCCAGCCGGCGCAGCAGGCTGCCGAACTCGAAGCGCTCGAAGGTGGAGCGCAGGTGCTCCATCCGCTCGGGGGTGTACGCGATCGGCGGGACGTCCCCGAGGTCGAGCTCCACGGGCGCGTCGGTGACGATGACGGCCATGTCGCGCGTGTCGCGGGCGGACTTGGCGTGCGTCTCGAGCGCTTCGCGCCGCTTCGGCGTCTGCTCGGACGCGTGGTCCAGGATCGCGTCGAGCGAGCCGTACTTCTGGAGCAGCTGCGACGCGCCCTTCTCACCGATCCCGGGCACGCCCTTCAGGTTGTCGCTGGTGTCGCCGACCATCCCGCGGAAGTCGGGCATCAGCTCCGGCCCGATGCCGTATCGCTCACGCACGGCGTCCGGGGTGTAGAGCGTGGTGTCGGTGACGCCGCGACCGGTCGCCATGACGCTGACCCGGTCCGACACGAGCTGGAAGGCGTCGCGGTCGCCGGTGAGGATCACCACCTGCTGCCCGGCCTCCTCGGCGCGCCTCGCGAGGGTGCCGAGCACGTCGTCGGCCTCGTAGCCGGTCAGCTCCGTGTTGACGAACCCGAAGGCCTCCATGAGCGGCCGGAAGTGCGGCTGCTGCTCGCGCAGCAGGTCGGGCGTGGCGGACCGGTTGGCCTTGTACTCGGGGTCCCGCTCGTGCCGGAACGTCTTGCCCCGCGGGTCCCACGCCACCACGACCCGGGCCGGCCGCTCCTCGGCGAGCATCTTCATCATCATCGCCGCGAGGCCGTACAGGGCGTTCGTGGGGAAGCCGTCGGCCGTCGCGATGGTGTCGGGCAGCGCGTGGAACGCGCGGTAGGCCAGGCTGTTGCCGTCGATCAGCAGCAGGGGCGCGGCGACGGGCGGGGCGACGGTGTCGGTGGGCGGCACCGCACGAGGATATCGGGGGCGCCCGATATGCTGAGGGCCCGGTCCCGAACCCCTCCAGGAGCCTCCCTTGGCCGTCACGCCGAGCGCCCAGTACAGCGTCACGATCCGCGTCGAGATGGACGGCCAGCCGACCGACCTGCTCGGCCAGCTCACCACGGCGATCGGCGCCGTGGGCGGCGACATCGGAGCGATCGACCTGGTGGGCACCGGCTCCGACACGCTCATCCGCGAGCTGGTGGTCAACGCCTCCGACCAGGAGCACGCCGACGCCATCGTCGCCGCGGCCGGCGGGCTCGACGGGGTGCGCGTCCTCTCCTCGTTCGACCGCACCTTCCGGATGCACCAGGGCGGCAAGATCGAGATGACCGTCCGCGTTCCGCTCGAGACCCGCGACGACCTGTCGACCGCCTACATGCCGGGCGTCGCGCGCGTGTGCACGGCGATCGCGGAGGACCGCCAGAAGGCGTTCGACTTCACGCTGAAGCGGAACATGGTCGCGGTGATCACCAACGGCACCGCGGTCCTGGGCCTCGGCGACATCGGCGCCGCCGCCGGCATGCCCGTCATGGAGGGCAAGTCGATGCTGTTCAAGGAGTTCGGCAACGTCGACTCCTACCCCATCTGCATCGACTCGAAGGACCCGGAGGTGCTCATCCGGACGATCGCCGCGATCGCGCCGGCGTGGGGCGGGATCAACCTGGAGGACATCGCGGCCCCGACCTGCTTCGAGGTGGAGGACCGCCTCAAGGAGATGCTCGACATCCCGGTCTTCCACGACGACCAGCACGGCACGGCGATCGTGGTGCTCGCCGCCCTCCTCAACGCCCTGAAGATCACCGGCGAGAAGATTGGGAACCTGAAGGTCGTGTGCTCCGGCGTCGGCGCGTCCGGCGTGGCGTGCTCGAAGATCCTGATGAACGCCGGCGTCGAGAACATCATCGGCTGCGACTCGCGCGGCGCGATCTACAAGGGCCGCACCGAGAACATGAACTTCATGAAGGACTGGTACGCCGAGAACACCAACCCGGAGGGCGTGCAGGGCGGCCTGACGGAGGCGATCAAGGGCGCCAACCTGTTCCTCGGGCTCTCGGGCCCCGGCACCTTCTCGGTGGATCAGCTGAAGACGATGGCGAAGGACCCGATCGTCTTCGCGATGGCCAACCCGACCCCGGAGATCATGCCGGAGATCGCGGCGCCCTACGTCCGCGTGATGGCGACGGGCCGGTCGGACTACCCGAACCAGATCAACAACGTCCTCGCATTCCCTGGCGTCTTCAAGGGCGCCCTCGCGTGCCGCGCCACCCAGATCAGCGAGGGGATGAAGGTGGCGGCCGCCGAGGCGATCGCGGCGTGCATCTCGGACGACGAGCTGAACGAGGACTACATCATCCCGAGCGTCTTCAACCGCAACGTGGCGCCCACCGTGGCGGAGAAGGTGATCGAGGTCGCCCAGGCCGAGGGTCTCGCCCGCCGGGTCCCCGCGATGGGCGAGGACCCGTACGACCGGTGACGTGATGGCGGGCCCCGACGACGAGGACCGCCCCCTCGACCCCACCACCGGCTGGGTGCGCGAGCACCTGCACCGCTACGTCGCGACGGACGGGGAGAACGGGCACGATTGGCGCGGCGCGCCGACGCTGCTGCTCACCACGCGCGGGCGCAGGAGCGGCAGCCTGCGCCGCACGCCGCTCATCTACGGGCGCGCGGGCGGTGACTACGTCGTGGTGGCCTCCGTCGGTGGCCGGCCCAGCAATCCCGGCTGGTTCCACAACCTGCTGGCCGAGCCGGACGTGACGATCCAGGTGATGGCCGACGAGATGCCCGCCCACGCGCGGGTGGCCGAGGGCGAGGAGCGCGAGCGCCTGTGGGCGCTGATGACCGGCGTGTGGCCCGCCTACGACGAGTACCGCGCGCGCACCACCCGGGAGATCCCGGTCGTGGTGCTGGAGACCCCAGGGCCGTAGCGGACGGCGCGGGGGGAGCGGCGAGGCCCCCCATCCGCGACACGGCCCCCACCGGGTCGGGCTCAGCGCCCCGCCCTGACGGCGGGCCGCGACCGGGACCCCGGCCACGCCCCGTCGGCGCGCTCGCGCGCGTCGAAGCGCGCCGGGCCGATCGCCCCCTCGCCGAAGCACAGCTCGTAGCCGCGGCCGTCGCGGTCGAGCGCGTAGCGGCTCCCGTCGGGGCGCTGGTAGATCGTGACCCCGCCGCCGTCGCCGACCAGGCGGTCGTCGCTCATCGGATACGACATCGTCACCCTCCTCCGTTCGCGGTGCGCCCGCGCATCCGAGGGTCCCGCACGGGGGGCCGGCATGCAAGGCCACCTTGGGTCCGGCCCGCCACACCCCGCGTCAGGCCGCGACGTCTCCCGCGGAGGCGATGCGGGCGCCCGCGCGGCGCATCGCCTCCAGGGCCCGGTCACCGTCGCCGGGCTCCACGTCGACGGCGCGGACCGCGTCGGCCAGCACCACGACGTCGAAGCCCGCCGCGACGGCGTCGGTGACGGTCTCGAGGACGCAGTAGTCGGTGGCGAGGCCGCCGACCACGAGCCGGTGGATCCCGCCGGCACGCAGATCCCCGGCCAGGCCGGTGCCCTGGAACGCCGAGTACGCGTCCATGGCGGCGGTGCCGGCCTTCTCGACGATCGTCGTCCCGGCGGGGAGCTCCAGCCCCGCCGCCGACTCCGCGCCCGGGGTGCCCGCGACGCAGTGCGGCGGCCACGGCCCGCCCTGGTCGTGGAAGGAGACGTGGTCGTCGGGGTGCCAGTCGCGCGTCGCGATCACGGGGAGCCCGCGGGCGGCGAACGCCGCGGCCACGCGGTTGAGCGGGGCGATCACGTCCGCCGCGCCGGGGACGGCCAGCGTCCCCGTGACGAAGTCGCCCTGCACGTCGACGATCACGAGGGCGTCGCCCGGGCCGGGGACCAGTCGGTCGTCGCCGGGTGAGGTCATGCGCCGATCGTGGCCGCGGGCCGCCGGCGGGGCGGGGGTCCGTGCGGCGCCGGCGGCGGCCGCAGGTGACGGTCCACGTCCCCCAGGGTCACGATCCCGAGCGGCCGGTCCCCGTCGACGACCACGGCGACCCGCGGCTCGCCGGCCAGGATCTCGAGCACCACGGCGACGCGGTCGTCGGGTGCGACCTCGGGGAACGTGCCGCGCGGCAGGGCCACGTCGGCGGCCCGGAGGCCGGCGCAGCCCGCGGCGGCGTCGACGGTCCGCCGGAGCGCCAGGCCCGTGAGCCTGCCGGCGTCGGCCACCGGGACGGCCGGGCCGGGCCGGTCGAGCAGGAGCGACAGCGGCGCCTGCCCCGGCACGGCGGTCACGTCGGCGCGCATCACCCCGGCCACGCGTTCGTCGCCGAGCTTGCGTTCCGCCTCGCCGAGGGCCTCCTCCGCGCGCGAGGCGCCGAGCAGGAACCAGGCGACCAGCGCCAGCCACAGCCCGTCGGCGCCCGCCCCCGCCACGAACGTGAGCACCGCGAGGGCCACCATGCCGGCGCCGATCGCGCGGCCCGCCCGCGCGGTGACGCGGGTGGCGTGCCCATGGTCGCCGGAGCGCGCCCACAGCAGGCCGCGCAGGAGGCGGCCGCCGTCGAGCGGGAATGCGGGCAGCAGGTTGAAGGCCGCGAGCACCGCGTTGACGGCGGCGAGCCAGAGGGCGACGCCCTGCACCTGGGGCACCCCGCCGGTCGCCGCGGCGACGCCGGCGGCCGCCGCGGCCACGACGAGCGTCGCGACCGGGCCGGCGGCCGCGATGCGGACCTCGTCGCGCGGACGGTCGATGGCGCCGCAGAACCGGGTGAGCCCGCCGAGGAACCACAGGGTCACGGCGTCCACGGGGATGCGGGCGCGGCGGGCGGCGACGGCGTGCGCCAGCTCGTGGGCGAGGATCGCGGCGATCAACAGGACCGTCCCGGCGACCGCCATCGACACGTGCGCCGACGTGGCGAGATCCGGGTACCACGCCGGGAACACGCCGGCGCCGAGGAGCGCGACGGCGGCGGGGACGAGCAGCACCAGCGTCCAGTTCGCGCGTACCCGGATCCCGAGGATCCGGCCCAGGGGGATGCTCCAGCCGATGGCTCGGCCCTCCGTTCCGAGCCCCATCATGACCCGCCCGGCCACCCCGCGCCGTCGGGGCGGGCCCCGCCACGGCCGCGGGATTCCACGCCCGCGGCCTGCGGATTCCCACGTCCCGACTACACTCGCCCCGGGGGGACGTGGCGGAACGGCAGACGCGGAGGTCTCAAACACCTCTGGGGGAAACCCCGTGTGGGTTCGACTCCCACCGTCCCCATCGGGATACGGATCGGCCGGTCAGCGCTTGAAGACGCTGTGCACCTCGAAGTGCACCGGGGGCTCGGCGGCCGTGATGCCGACCTCGGCGAGCACGGGCGTGAGGAGCGTCCCGAACGCCGCGAAGTGCTCCTCCGAGTCCCAGATCTCGCTGACCCGGAGGTCGCCGTCCGCGCCGAAGCAGACGTGGTAGTCGAGGCCCTCCGGAGGGAAGGCCCCCTGATCCTCCAGGATGCGGACGGCCTGGCCGTACTGCTCGGCCGTCAGACCCGCGGGTGTGAAGCGAACGACGATGCTCATGGCAGACGCTCCAGTTCGGATCCGGTCGTCTGCCATACGCCCACATGACACCCGCGGTCGCAAGCCCGCGGGGCGGGGCTCAGCCGCCGCCCGGGCGCCAGGGCTCGAAGTCGCCGCCGTAGCGCTCGTCGAGGCGGGCCCCGCGCCCGCCCTCCCGGCTGCGCCGGTGCTCCGCCTCGGCCTCCTCGTACGCTCGGTCGCGCAGGTCGCGGTCGCGCGGGTGGAACGGCTCGTCGGCGCCGCCCCACGGCACGTGGTCGTCGTGCCACCACGCCGAGCCCCCGGATCGGCCGGACGACCCGCCGCGCCCGACGAGCACCAGCCCGACGAGCACCGCGATCAGCAGGAGGATCGGGAACGAGATGGTCACGCCGACACGCTACCCGCGTCCCGGGACGCCCGCCGATGGGATATGCCTGAGCCATCACGCGACGGAGGAGGCACCGATGTCCGACGACTACGAGCTCTACGCACAGGAGGCGACGGTGAGCCGGGAGGAGGCGGCGCGGCGGCTCCACGCGATCGCCGACGAGCTCGCATCCAACAACGGGCTGCAGCTGACCCGCGACGGCAAGCGGCTGACCATCGGCGTGCCCGCCGAGGTGCAGCTCTCGGTCGAGGTGGAGCAGGACGGCGACGAGATGGAGCTGGAGATCGAGATCAACTGGCGCGGCGGACCGCTCGCCGGCTGAGCGGCGTCAGCCGCGGGCGCGGATCTGCCCCTCGTGGAACCCGAGCCGGGCGAGCGGCTCCACGAGCTCCCACTCCTCGTACGAGAGATGTGACAGCAGCGCGTCGGTCAGCAGGTCGAGCGCCTGCTCGACGCGCCCCAGGTCCCCCGCATGGGTCATGTGGTGCACCAGCGCCGCGTCCACCCCCTGGATGGCGTCGTGGATCACCAGGTGCTCCTCCTCCAGGCGGTCGATCACCGGCACCAGCCCCGGGTCGCTGCGCCGCAGGTGCGGGAAGATCTGCGCGTCCTCCAGGGTGTGGTGGCCGTCGACCACCGCGCAGTACCGCGCGCAGAAGGCGCCGAGGGCCCAGTCGTTCTGGCGGAGGGCCATCTCGTTGAGCGCGGCGCGGGCGTCGCCGGCGCCCATCGCGCCCTCCCTCACCTGGGCCAGGATGCCGTGCAGCTCCTCCAGCTCGGCGCGGAGCATGTCGTGCACGTCGATCAGGTGCTGCCCCACCAGGCGCCCTCGCCGCGTGTAGGAGACGTCGGGCCCCGACGGCTCACGATGCGGCCGCGACGCGACGTCCCAGCCGGCCAGGACGTCCCGGCCGGCGCGGTCGTCGGAGGTCGGCGTCACCCCGAGCCGCTCGTACTCGGTCGCCCCCTCCGCGGCGGTTGGCGCGGCGCCGTCCGCCGGGGCGGGGGCGGCGCCGGCGGTCGGCGCGGCAGGCGCCGCCGGCCGGGCGGCGACCAGCTCCCGCACGGCCGGCGCGGTCTCGGCGGCGAGGCGCTCGATCGACGCGGCGTCGTCGGCCATCAGGATGAGGGTGTCGATGCGGTCCTCGGTGACGAGCCGCGCCAGATCCTCGGCCGTCAGGTCGGCGCCTACGTTCAGCAGGCGGCGGATCTCCCCGGGGTCGCGACCGGCGGCGCGGGCAGCGCGGTCGATGCGCGCGTTGCCGGCGGCGAGGTCGCCGGGCTGCAGGTACGGCAGGCTCGGCAGCCAGCCGTCGCCCTTACGGCCCACCAGGTCGAGCATCCGCGGCTTGTACGCGCCGATCCAGATGCCCACGTCGTGGGCGGGGGCCGGGCCGGGCGTCGCGCCCTCCAGGCGGTAGTGGGCGCCGTCGACCCGGGCGCCCCGGCCGGCGCCGGCGTCCCAGAGCGCGCGGATGACGTCGATCGCCTCCTCCAGCGCCTCCACCGACTCACGCGGCGTGCGGCGGGGGCCGCCCATCGCGGCGATCGGGTCCCAGAAGGCGCCGGCCCCGATGCCGAGCTCGGCCCGGCCCCCGGAGAGCAGGTCGAGGCTCGCGACCGACCGCGCCAGCACGGACGGCGGCCTCAGCGGCAGGTTCAGGACGTTCCCGGCGAGCGCCACCCGCTCCGTGCGGGCGGCGACGAACGACAGCAGCGTCCACGTGTCGAGGAACCGCGCCTGGTACGGATGGTCCTGGAAGGTCACCAGGTCGAGGCCCGACCGGTCCGCCAGCTCGGCGAGCGCGACCACCTGCCCCGCATCCCCGGCCGACGGGGTGATGAAGACGCCGAAGCGCAACGGGTGACGGCGATCGCTCACGCGACCACACTAGCGCAGCGGTTGCGTCCTCAACCTTCTACGGTCGTCGCGCGTCACGCCGACCCCGTCACGAGGACGGCGGGCGCCCACCAGTGGTCGAGCAGGGGCTCGACCGCGACGCCCGAGAACCCGGCGTCGCGGAGCGCCCCGGCCCACCAGGCGGCGGGCGCCTCCCAGGTGAGACGCGGACGACCCGGCTCCACCTGCCCCACCAGCACGGGCATCAGGAACCCGGCGACCACCTCCGGGTGATCCGGGTACTCGGCGATGCCCAGGGCATACCGCGCCGCCAGATGGGCCAGGTGGGCGTCCGACCCCTCGTCGAGCGCCGGCACGTCGAACTCGGCCACCGCGATCGCGCGCGAGCGGCGCGCCAGCCCCCCGAGCGCCGCGCGCCGCTCGTCGGGCGGCACCGCGTGCAGGGCGAACGTCGCCTGCGCCAGGTCCCAGCCGGTCGCCGGGCCGAGCCCCTCCAGGAAGTGGGTGACGCCCACCGCATGGGGCCGGACGTCGCGCCCCGCCCCGGCCACGGCGGCCCGGGCCCGGCCGAGGAGCTCCCGTGACGGCTCCACCAGATCGACGATCCGGGTCCACGGCCCGAGCGCGCCGGCGGTCACGCGCCCGTCGCCGCACCCCACGTCCAGCACCGTCGCCGGCCGGAGCCCCGCGTGGAACGCGCCGAGCACCGCGACCGTCCGGCGGTAGAGATCGGGGTTGCCGCCGTGGGAGATGAACGCCGCGAAGGCGTCCGCCTCGTCGTAGACACCCGCCGCCCGGGGCCGCACCAGATGGTCGGCGAGGGCCGCGCACAGCGGGTCGTCGCGCCGGGCCCCCGCCGTTCGGAGGGCCCCCGCGCGGTCCCCCTCGGCCAGGGACCGCAGGACCGCGGTGGCGAGTGGCGCGCTCAGGGGGCCGGCGGGACCGCCAGCTCGCGCCGCAGCTGGTCGAGCAGTCCCGACTGGCGCTGCGCGAGCCGCGCGTAGATCACCGGCTGCGCCAGCTCGAGCTCGTCCAGCGCGTCCGAGAGGGCCGTCCAGCACCACTCCTCGACGCGGTCCCCGTACGGCCCCCAGTCCATCTCCCGGACGCGACGGGTGATCAGCGCCCGCGACGCCACCGCTGCCAGGCGCACGGCCAGGTCGTCTGCCAGGGCGCTCTGTGCCTCTGCGCTGTCGGTGTGCACGACGGTCCTCCGGATCGGGGGTGGGGAATCCCTTCGGTAGTCGTACTCCGCACGCATCGCCCCGCTTCCCGCTCGGCCCCATCAACCGTCCCGAAGGCGTGAAGGTGATCACATACGTACGGCACCGGTCACGTTTCCGGCGCCCGGCCCACGTCCCCGCGGCGCCCCGCGGTCGCGGGTCCGGGGAGGCGCGTCACCCACGCGCGAGGGCGTCCCCGACTAGGGTTCCGCGCATGGAGCTGGGTCTCGACGGGCGCGCCGCCCTGGTCACCGGCGCGTCGAAGGGCATCGGCCGCGGGATCGCGGCCGCCCTGGTGGCAGAGGGCGCGCGCGTGGCGATCTCGTCCCGCTCGCGCGACGCCATCGCCGCCACGGCCGCGGAGATCGGCGCGACCGGACTGGTGTGGGACAGCGGCGACGTCGATGACGCGGCCGGCCTGGTCGCGCGGGCGGAGGAGGCCCTGGGCGGGCCGATCGAGATCCTCGTCTGCAACACGGGGGGACCGCCGGCGGGCCCCGACGCCCTCGGGTTCACCCGCGACCAGTGGGAGGCCGCCCACCGCTCGCTGGTGCTGGCGCCCCTCGCGCTCATCGGCGCCGTGATGCCCGGCATGCGCGCGCGCCGCTGGGGCCGCATCCTCAACGTCGCGTCGACGTCGGTCCGCGAGCCGATCCCGGCCATCATGCTGTCCAACACCGAGCGGGCGGGGGTGCTGGCGGCGTTCAAGACCATCGCCCGGCAGGTGGCCGGCGACGGGGTCACCCTCAACACGCTCCTGACGGGCCAGATCCTCACCGACCGGCTGATCGGGCTGGCCGGCTCGGTGGAGGCGGCACACGCGAACGCGCGGGAGAAGGTCCCGGCCGGACGGCCGGGGACGGTGGAGGAGTTCGCGGCGGTCGCCGCGTTCCTCTGCAGCGCACCGGCCTCCTATGTGACGGGGGCCGCGATACCGGTGGACGGCGGAATGCTCCAGGGGGTCTGATGGCGAACAGCTTCGAGGTGTCGATCGACGTGGCGGCGCCGCCCGCGGAGGTGTGGGCGCTGGCCGGCGACCCCGCCCGCGTGGGCGACTGGTTCGCGCCGGTGGTCGAATGCAGCATGGACGGCGACGTCCGGCGGGTCACGATGGGCAACGGCGCCCGGCTGGTGGAGCGGATCGTCCGCCACGACGACGCCTCCCGCAGCTATGCGTACTCGGTTCTGGAGGGGATCCCCGGCCTCGTCCGGCACGAGGCTGTCATCACCGTCGACGAGGCCCCCGGCGGCTCACGGGTCCGCTGGAGCCAGGATGCCGAGTCCGAGGCCGAGGGCTACGACGCCGAGGCCCGCCTCAGGAAGGTCATGGAGCAGGGCCTCGAGACGCTGCGCGACGAGCTCGAGGGGACGGGCGGGGGCGGCTAGCGGGCCGACCCCGGAGGTGGCAGCATCCCGGCGTGCCCGGCCTCCATGTGCACCAGTTCGGGCCCGGCGACGGCCCGCCACTCCTGCTCCTGCACGGCGTCACCGGCACGGGCCTCAGGTTCCGCCGGTTCGCCGCCGCGGAGCTTCCCGGCATGCGCGTCGTCGCCCCGGACCTGCGCGGCCACGGCGACTCGACGTGGGATCCCCCGTGGCACGTCGAGCGTCACGTCGCCGACGTCCTGGCCCTCATGGACGACCTCGGCCTCGAGCGCGTCCCGCTCGCCGGCCACTCCTTCGGCGGGCTCATCGCCATGACCCTCGCGACCGTCGCGCCCGAGAGGGTCGCGCGCCTCGCGCTGATCGACCCCGCCACCGGCCTCGCGCCCTCCGCGGCCGCCGCGCGCGCCGAGGAGGCCCGGCGCGACGAGGGATGGGCCGACGAGGACGAGGCGCGTGCCGCGCGGCTGGCGGCGCGGCCCCCGCACGCGCGCGACACGGTCGATGAGGACCTCGCGACGTTCCTGCGCCGCGACGCCGACGGCCGCCACCGCTTCCGCTACTCCCGGTCGGCGGTCATCACCGGCTGGAGCGAGATGGCGCGGCCCGCTCCATCCCTGGCCGGATATCCGGGGGACGTGCTGCTGGTGCCGGCGCTGCAGGCCGATTTCGTGACGCCCGCGTCGATCGATCGGATGCGCGCGGAGCTGGACGGGCGCCTGGTGGCCGAGGGCCTGGACGCCGGTCACATCCTCCACTGGGACGCGCCGGAGGGGCTCGGCGCCCTCATGCGCGGGTGGCTGGGGGCGTGACCTCCGACGTCACCCGGACCCGCCGCCTGGCATGGGCGTCGTACGGCGCCGCGATCGGCCTCGCGATCGGCACCGCCGTCGGACTGGGCGTCGACCTGCCGGAGCTGGGGGCCGTCGGCGCCGGGGTGGGCGTGGTGACCGGGGTGATCGTCGGCCGCCGCAGGGAGCGCCGCAGGTGAGGGCCGCCGTCATCACCCGCCCCGGCGGGCCGGAGGTGCTGGAGGTCCACGAGGTCGCCGACCCGGTCGCCGGCCCGGGCGAGGTGCTCATGGAGGTCGTCGCGACCGCGGTGAACCGTGCGGACATCATGCAGCGGGAGGGCCACTACCCCCCGCCCCCCGGCGCGAGCGAGCATCCCGGGCTGGAGGCGTCGGGGACCGTCGTCGCGGTGGGGCCCGGCGTGGCCGGCTGGGCCGTCGGCGACCGCGCGATGGCGCTGCTGTCCGGCGGGGGCTACGCCGAGCTGGCCGCCGTGCCCGCCGGCCAGCTGATGCCGGTGCCGGAGGGGATGGACCTCGTGCAGGCGGCGGCGGTGCCGGAGGTGTTCCTCACCGCGTGGCAGTCGCTGGGGCGACTGACCCGGCTGGCCGCGGGCGAGGCGATGGTGTGTCACGCCGCGGCCAGCGGGGTGGGGACCGCGGCGGTCCAGGTGGCGCGCGAGCTGGGGGCCCGGGCGATCGGGACCGTCCGCACCGAACGCAAGGCGGCGGCGGTGCGCGACCTGGGGGCCGAGGTGATCGTGGTGCGCGACGGCACGTTCGCCGGCGAGGTGCGCCGCCTCACCGACGGCCACGGCGCCGACGTCATCGTGGAGCTGGTGGGCGCCGCGTACTGGGCGGAGGACATGCGGGCGCTCGCACGGCTCGGCCGGATCTCGGTGGTGGGCCTGGTGGGCGGCCGGACCGCGGAGCTGGACCTGGGGGCGCTGCTGGCGCTCCAGGCGACCGTGTTCGGCAGCACGGTGCGCGCGCGGACCCTCACCGAGAAGGCCGACCTGGCCGCCGACTTCGCGGCGTGGGGCGTGCCCCGGCTGGCCGACGGGCGCCTGCGCCCGGTGGTGGACCGCATCCTCTCCCTGGACGACGTGGTCGAGGCGCACCGGGCCGTCGGCGCCGACGAGACCATCGGGAAGGTGCTGCTCCAGCTGCGGTGAGCCGCCTCCGGGGGATGCGATACGCTCGCCCTCCGACCGCCCCCGGAACGGAGATGGCATGAAGAAGCTCCTGATCTTGCTCTCCCTTGCAGGCCTGGCCTACTGGCTGGTGAAGGACCGCCTCGGCGGCGAGCCGGACGAGTTCGTCTTCACCGAGGCACCGCCGGCAGGCGCGACCGAGCCCGCCTCGCCGCCGCCCGCGGCCTAGCGGCCGCCCGCCGTTGGGCCTGCGTCTCGACGCCGCCAGCCAGGAGCTCGTCGCGGGCGTGGAGCCCGAGCTCCGGGTGGCGGCGGAGGCCCTCGGCATGGGGCTGCGCGACCAGCTCACGCGCCTCGCGCCGGGCCTGACGCGCGCATCGGAGGGCGACGAGGAGCCGGACGCCCTCCTCGTCACCCTCGACATCGACCACGAGGGCGCGCCGGACGCGCTCACCCTCGCGGCGTGCGTCGCCGCCCACCGGGCGTACGTGATCGCCCGGGGCCGGCCCGGCGGCGTCAGCGCCGGCGCCCTGGCCCTGGCGCGGCTGCTGGTGTGGGCGCAGCGGGCCGCCCTGCTCGGCCGTGCCCCGACGATCGGCTGGATCGGCCCCGCCCCGCGGACGCCGGAGGCGGAGGGGCGCGTCCCGCTCGCCGCCCGCGCCGCCGTGCGCATCGGCGACGCCACCCGCCGCGCCGAGGCCGTCGCCCTGCTGGAGGCCCCTCCGGGTGGGGCGGAGCCCGTCTAGTCCAGGAACTCCCGGAGGCGCTGGGTGTCCCGGTAGGCCTGGAGCTTGGTGAGGGTCTTCGCCTCGATCTGGCGGATCCGCTCGCGGGTGACCCCGAAACGCTGGCCCACCTCCTCCAGCGTCCGCGGCTCCTCGCCGCGCAGGCCGAACCGCAGCTCCAGGACCTTGCGCTCCCGGTCGGTGAGCTGCGACAGCACGGCCTCCAGCTCCTCGCGGCGGAGCAGCTTCGACACCTGGTCGGCGGGACTCTGGATGGCGCCGTCCTCGATCAGGTCGCCCAGCTCCGAGTCCTCGTCCTCCCCGACGGGCGTCTCGAGGGAGATCGGCTCCTGCGCGACCTTCTGGATCTCGCGGACGCGCTCCGGCGTGACCTCCAGCTCCTTCGCGATCTCCGCGACCGTCGGCTCGCGACCGAGGTCCTGGAGGAGCTGGCGCTGCACGCGCGAGAGGCGGTTGATCGTCTCGACCATGTGGACGGGGACGCGGATGGTGCGGGCCTGGTCGGCGATGGCGCGGGTGATGGCCTGGCGGATCCACCACGTCGCGTACGTCGAGAACTTGTAGCCCTTGCGGTAGTCGAACTTCTCGACGGCGCGGATGAGGCCGAGGTTGCCCTCCTGGATGAGGTCCAGGAACGCGAGCCCGCGGCCCACGTAGCGCTTGGCCACCGACACCACGAGGCGCAGGTTGGCCTCGATGAGCTGTGCCTTCGCCGCCATGTCGCGCCGCTCGATGCGCTTCGCGAGCGACACCTCCTCGGCGGCGGTCAGCAGCGGCACGCGGCCGATCTCGCGGAGGTACATCCGCACGGGGTCGTTGGAGTGGGCCTTGACCGACAGGTCGAGGCGGGGGTTGGCGCCCGCGGCCCCCGGCGGCTCGACGCCGTCCTGGAGGACCTCGATGTTCAGCTCCGCCAGCACCTGCAGCAGACGCTCCTGCTGCTCCTCGTTGAGGTCGGCGAGCTCCACCACGTCGGCGACCCGCGCGATGGCGACCGCCCCGAGCTCGCGGCCCTCGTCGATGAGCTCGCGTACCTCCTCGAGGGCCGTGACCGAGACGTCGGTGCTCATCGCTCACCCCGGAGCGCGGCGCGCACCCGGCGCGCCAGGTCGAGGGCCTCGAGCCGGCCCGTCTCGTCGCCCGCGGCCCGCCGCTCGGCGGCGCGGCGCTCCAGCATCGGCAGCTCGACCCGGTACGCGGCCTCGCGCAGCTCGTCGACCGTGGGGGTCGCGTCGGCCAGCTCGAGGGTGAGGGCCAGGGCCACGTCGCCCAGCTCCGCGGGCAGGTCGTCCGGGCCGCTCGCGCCGGCGCGGATCGCCTCGAACGCGGTGCGGTGGCCGTCGAGCTGGAAGGCGTCGGGCGGCAGCGACTCGAGGTACGGTCTGGCGGCGTCCGGCAGCGCGAGCGCCATCGCCAGGAAGCGGCGCTCCCGCACCTCGGCCGGCGACGCCTCCCGCGGAGGCACCACCGTCATGGGCGGCGCGTCGCGCCGCACGGCCTGCCGGAGTCGCTCCTCCATGCCCTGGGACAGCTGAAGCAGGCCAGCGGTCACGCGTATCCCTTCGTCCTTCTCGACCGAATCCGGGAAACGACGGAGGAGCGAGGCGATGGCCTCCAGAGCCTCGTCCCGTTCCCTGGGTGAACGGCCCGCTCGTGCGATTCGCGAACGGATGAGGGAACTTACCAGAGGTTTCGCCCCCTCAACCGCACGGGCGAGGTCGGCCCGCCCGGCGTCCGTCCGCGCGAGATCGCCCGGATCCTGGCCGATCGGCAGTTGCACCGCCGACCAGGACAGGTTCACCTCCGGCGCGGCCTCGACGCTCCGCCAGGCCGCCCCCTCTCCCGCGCGGTCGGCGTCGAAGCAGAGCTTGACCTCCGGCGCCCATCTCCGGAGCAGGGCGATCTGCTCGGCCGTCAGGGACGTGCCCATGCACGCGACCGCCGACTCGACGCCGGCCGACACCATCCCCATGACGTCGGTGTAGCCCTCGCAGACCACGAAATAGCGGGACCGGGCGGCGGCCGCACGGGCCTCCGCGAGCCCGAACAGGAGGGTCCGCTTCCGGAAGTTCGGCCCCTCCGGCGAGTTGACGTACTTGGCCCGCTCGCCGGGGTCGAGGGTGCGGCCGCCGAACCCCTGGACCCGCCCCTGGGCGTCGGCGATGGGGAACATGATCCGGGCGGAGAAGAAGTCGGTGACCGCCCGGCCCCGCCGGCGGCCGAGGCCCGCGTCGATCATCTGGTCGGGCGTGAAGCCCTCCGCCACGGCCTTCGTGGCCAGCGCCGTGCCGCTGGCGGGCGCGTAGCCCACCCGGAACCGCTCGATCAGCGCGCGCTCGAACCCGCGCTCCTCCAGGTAGCGGCGGGCGGGCTCGGCCTCGCGGGCCTGCCACAGCACCCGGGCGAAGAAGGTGGCGGCGCGGTCGAGCAGGTCCTCGCGGGCCTTCTCGGCGGCGCGGCGCGCCTTGGTGGCGGGGTCCTCGTCGCGGTACTCGACGGGGATGCCGAACCGCTCGGCCAGCTGCTCGATCGCCTCGTAGAAGCCGCCCGCGCCGCCCTGGGTCTGGGCCCAGTCGATCGCGTCGCCCGAGACGTGGCAGCCGTGGCAGTAGTACCGCCTGAAGTCCGGCGGGAGCAGCGAGAACGACGGGGACCGCTCCTCGTGGAACGGGCAACGCCCCCACCAGCGGCCACCGCGTCGGGTGAGGTCGACGCGGTCGCGGATCAGCTCCACGAGGTCCGCGCGTTCGCGGACGGCGTCGACGGTGGCCTGGCTCGGTGGCATGGACCCCAGTTTGACGGACTGCCTACCCTTGTTGAGGGACGATTTCGAGGAGGGACGAGATGGGGCTGTTCTCGCGCATGAAGGTGGAGATGCCGGCGCCGGAGGACGCGCTCCCGGGCCGCGCGCAGCAGATGCCGGTCACGGCGCCGCACTTCGTGCTGGGCACGTCGATCACGCCGCCGTTCCCGGAGGGCACGGAGCTCGCGCTGTTCGGGATGGGATGTTTCTGGGGCGCGGAGCGGATGTTCTGGCAGCTGGGCGACGGGATCCACACGACGGCCGTCGGATACTCGGCGGGCTACACGCCGAACCCGACGTACGAGGAGGTCTGCTCCGCCCGCACCGGCCACAACGAGGTGGTGCGCGTGGTGTTCGACCCCGAGGTGATCTCGTACGAGCAGCTGCTCGCGACGTTCTGGGAGGGCCACGACCCGACGCAGGGGATGCGCCAGGGCAACGATGTCGGAACCCAGTACCGCTCCGGCATCTACACCTACACGGACGCGCAGCGCCAGGCCGCGGAGGCGACGCGCGACGCGTTCCAGGAGCGGCTGACCGCGGCGGGCTACGGCCCCATCACCACCGAGATCGAGCCGGCCGGCGACTTCTACTACGCCGAGGACCACCACCAGCAGTACCTGGCCAAGGTCCCGAACGGCTACTGCGGCCTCGGCGGCACCGGCGTCACCTGCCCGGTGGGGTTGGTCACGGACTGAGGTTCCCCCGGGCGGGCGGCCGTCGGCCCCCGCCCGGGTCGCCTGGACGATGAGGCCGGGGGCGCGGCCGCCGTCCGTGTGCGGGCGCGTCCCCCCCGGGAGGGAACGGGGACCTGCCCCTGGACGATGAGGCCGGGTGTCGGCCGTTCCCACTTGGGACTCGTCTCAAGTCCCACTTCGGGGTGGCCACCCGGCCCCGGATCGTTGCCTGCTCCAGGTGACGCCGGGGCGGGCATCCCGGAGCGACCGAGACCTGGAGCCATCACCGTCCCGGCCGCCGTCGTCCCCGTTGTCCCACTTGGGGAACGACTGGTCCCGGTCTGGACGCCGGCGTGCCCCCGAGGGTTCCGCTCGTCCGGCCGGATCCGCGGTCGAAGCGACGAGGAACACCGTGGGGTCGGCGGCGACGTCGTGTGCGTTCGGCCGGCTGTCCCACCTGGGACTCTCCTGCGCTCCCGGTCACGCCGTCAGCGTGGCCCCAGGGTCCCGCTCCCGCCGGCGGAGCCGTTTCCAAACCCGCGGGGAGCATCACCGGCCGGCGCGGTTCGCCTCTCCCCCGTTCCCCGTGTCCCACTTGGGACTCATCGGTAGTCCCGGTTTCGGCGTCGGCGTCCTCCGGGCCGACCGTGCGGCCGGCGGGATCCGCCCTGGAAGTCCGCCGGGAACACCCTGGGGTCGTGGTCGGTTTCGCGTCCGTCCGTCCCACTTGGGGCTTTCCCGAAGTCCCGGTTGTGACACAGGGCGGCACGCCCTCGGTGCGGTGTCGTCGCGGTCGGGTGCTGTCCCGACAGTGGTGGCGGGGTGAGGATGTCGGTGATGCCGAAGAGCTTCTACAAGGGTGCGGCGCTGGGGTCGCGTCCACCGTGTGCGATCTGCATGGGACCGGGGGAGGGTGAGCGTCGCCAGCTCCTCCTTCCCGGTGGGGTCCAGGTGTGGTTGTGCGCTGCTCATCGGTCGGAGGTGTTCCAGCGGTCCCGGGCGGGCCGGGATTTCGCCTACTCCCTGAGGTGTGTCTGGGAGGCCGCCGGCTGCCTGACGGCCCGCAGGCGGCGGGCGCTCCAGGTCCACCGCCAGCGGCTTCTGCGGGGGGCGCGGGGGCCTGCGCCGCGGTCGCGGCCGGGTTCCTATGCGTGGCCGGGGCTTCGCCGGGAGGCGGAGGGGTTGTGGGCCCGGGGCGCCCCGCTTCGGGTCGTCATCGACCGGCTCCGTGCCCGTGCCACTCGGGGAGAAGCCCACCCGCCCTCCAGGACCACCATGTACCGCTGGTTCGCGGAATCCCGATGGCAGGCACGCGCGGGGCCGGCCGCGGCCTAACGGTGCTCCGGGTTCTCGAAGTCGAAGCGGCAGCCCGCGTCCCACTCGGAGCGCTGGTTCCCGTGGGCCGGGATCCCCCCTGCGTCCTTCAGGAGCCGCGCGACGTGGATGAGGTTCCACGTCATGAACGTCGTGTTCCGGTTGGTGAAGTCGTTCTCCGGCCCGCCCGAGCCGGGGTCCAGATAGCTCGGGCCGGGGCCCGCCTCGCCGATCCAGCCCGCGTCGGCCTGCGGCGGGATCGTGAAGCCCAGGTGCTGGAGCGCGTACAGGATCTCCTGCGCGCAGTGCTTCACCCCGTCCTCGTTCCCCGTGATCAGGCACCCCCCGACGCGCCCGTAATAGGCGTACTGGCCCGCGTCGTTCAGCAGGTGGCTGTTGCCGTACAGCCGCTCGATGACCCGGGTGCAGACCGAGCTCTTCTCCCCCAGCCAGATCGGGGAGGCGATCACCAGGATGTCCGCGGCCATCACCCGGTCGAAGATCCCCGGCCAGTCGTCGCGGTCCCAGCCGTGCTCGGTCATGTCCGGCCACACGCCGGTGGCGATGTCGTGGTCGAGCGCGCGGATCTCGTCGACCTCCACCCCGTTCGCCCGCATGATGTGGGTCGAGATGTCGATGAGGCCCTGGGTGTGCGAGCGCTCCGGCGAGCGCTTCAGGGTGCAGTTCACGAAGACCGCCCGGAGATCGCTCACAGGGGCCCCTCCTTCGGCTCGAAGATGTCGCGGTACGTCCGCAGGGCGTACCGGTCCGTCATCCCGGCCACGAAATCCGTTACACGGGTGACGGGATCCGCCTCCTCCGACGCCGGCAGCATCTCCGGGTGCTCCAGGTACCAGCGGAACAGGCTCCGCACCACGCCCCGGGCCCGCTCCGCCTCGTGACTCGCCGGCGGCGCCAGGTACACGTTCTGGAACATGAACCGCCGCAGCCGCAGGAACGCCGCGCCCACCTCGTCGGACTGGCGGATCCGGTCGCCGTCGGCGCTCGCGTCCACCACGTCCGCCACCAGCGCCGTCAGCCGCTGCGACGTCGTCCCGCCGAGGACGGCGACCTCGTCGGCGGGCAGGTCCTCCTCCCGGATCACCCCGGCGCGCAGGGCGTCCTCGATGTCGTGGTTGACGTAGGCCACCCGGTCGAGGAGCCGCACGATCTGCCCCTCCAGGGTCGCCGGGAGCCCCGGGCCAGTGTGGTGGAGGATCCCGTCGCGGACGGCGTCGGTCAGGTTCAGGCCCCGGCCGCCGCGCTCGAGCACCCCGACCACCCGCAGGCTCTGGACGTTGTGCTCGAAGCGGCGGTCGTGCTCGGCCCGCAGGATCTCGTCGAGCGCCGCCTCCCCCGCATGGCCGAACGGGGCGTGGCCCAGGTCGTGGCCCATCGCGATCGCCTCGACCAGGTCCTCGTTCAACGCCAACGCCCGGGCGGTCGTCCGCGCCACCGCCGACACCTCCAGGGTGTGGGTCAGCCGCGTCCGGTAATGGTCGCCGACGGGGGCCACGAACACCTGCGTCTTGTGCTTCAGCCGTCGGAACGCGGTGGTGTGGAGGATCCGGTCCCGGTCGCGCTGGAAAGCGGTCCGCAGCGGGCACGGCTCCTCCGGCCGCTCCCGCACCGCATCCTCCGCCCGCGCGGCGCGGGGGCCCAGCGCCGGCTCCCGCGGCGTCACGGGCGCCGCGGCCATGTCAGGCTCCCGGGCCGAGCGGGATCGGGAAGACCCACGGCCCCGGCGTGAGGCGCGGGCCGTCGCCGTCGTCGCGAACGGTGCCCACCGTCACCGTCAGCCGGCGCACCCCGTCGGGGATCGCCGGCGCGACCACCAGGGTCCCCTGGAGCCGGTTGCCCTCGGGTCGCGCGTCCGTGGCCGCGACCCGGTAGCGGCGGCCGGCGTCGTCCACCGCGATCACGTCGAGCATCCGCATCTCCCCGCGGGTGCGGGCGTCGGACGCGTGGCACATGTAGCCGATGCGGGTGCCGCCGTCGTGGCGCTCCAGCGCCACCAGCGCGATGTCGAGGCCGCCCGCCGACTGCGCCTGCCCCACCGGGATGACCTCGCGCAGCGTCGCCGGCACCAGCACCACCGCGTCCGGGAACGGCTCCGGCACCTCGCCCCACTCCTCCGGGGCCTCCGGGGGGTCCGCGCCCGGCGCGTCGAGCGTCGCGAACGAACGGTGCTTCCACACCCCCGGGTGCTCGCGGAACAGCTCCACCAGGGTGTGGTGGGAGAGCGCGCGCCCATCGTCCGGCACGAACACCCCGCGCACCTCGCCGGTCGTGCCCCGCACCAGCGAGAAGTACGCCGCCGGGGGGCCGGACGGCTCCGACCGGTCGGCGTACTGCATCCGCTCGATGCGCCAGCCCTCCACCAGCAGCTCCATCAGGTCGCCGAGGGAGGCGAGCTCGAACCGGGCGTCATCGAGCCCCATGGGAGGCCCTAGCCGGCGCCGAGGGCGGCGCGGCCCGCCGCGATGCGCGCCGTCTGCACCCGGAACGGCGAGCACGACACGTAGTCGAGGCCGGCTCGGTGGAAGAACGCCACCGACGCGGGGTCGCCCCCGTGCTCGCCGCACACCCCGAGCTTGATGCCCGGCGTCGCCTCCCGCGCATCCGCCGCCGCCATCTCCACCAGCTTCCCCACCCCCGGCTGGTCGATCGTCTCGAACGGGTTGTACGCGATGACGTTGTTGGCCAGGTAGTAGGCCAGGAACTTCGTCTCCGCATCGTCGCGGCTGAAGCCGAGGGTCGTCTGGGTCAGGTCGTTGGTGCCGAACGAGAAGAAGTCGGCCTGCAGCGCGATCGTGCCCGCGCGCAGCGCCGCCCGCGGCAGCTCGATCATGGTGCCCACCGCGTAGGCGACCGTGGTGCCCCGCTCGCGCAGCACCGTCTCGGCCACGTCCACGATCTGCTCCCGCATGATCCGCAGCTCGTCCTCGAACCCGACGAGCGGGACCATGATCTCCACCTCCGGCGCCGCACCCGTCTCCTCCTTCACCACGCAGGCGGCGTTCATGATCGCCGCGACCTGCATGCGGTAGACGTCCGGCCACTCGATCCCCAGGCGGCAGCCGCGGGTGCCGAGCATCGGGTTCACCTCGTGCAGCTGCTCCACCCGGCGCAGCTGGGCCTCCGCCTCGGCGTCCGGCCTCCCCACGGCCTTCGCGACCGCCACGCGCGAGTGGAGCTCCATGATGTCCGGCAGGAACTCGTGGAGCGGCGGGTCGAGCAGTCGGATCGTGACCGGCAGCCCCGCCATCGCCCGGAAGATGCCCTCGAAGTCGGACTGCTGGAAGGCCCGGAGCTGATGGAGGAACTCGACGCGCTCGGCGGCGTCCTCGGCCATGATCATCGACTGCACGATCGGCAGGCGGTCCTCGCCCTGGAACATGTGCTCCGTGCGGCACAGGCCGATGCCCTCCGCGCCGAACTCCCGGGCCCGCGCGGCGTCCTCCGGGGTGTCGGCGTTGGTGCGCACCCGGAGGCGGCGGTTGCGGTCCGCCCACTCCAGGATCGTGACCAGCGACGGGTTGTGCGGGTCGGGCGGCAGCAGCGGGGCGTCGCCGGCGAAGACGCTGCCGCTGGTGCCGTCGATCGTGATGCGGTCGCCCTCCCGGAACGTCTCGCCGGCGATCGTGATCGACCCGTCGTCGGCGAAGCGGATCGCCGTCACCCCGCACACCGCCGGGGTGCCCATGCCGACCGCGACGATCGCGGCGTGGCTGGTCTTGCCGCCCCGGGCGGTCAGGATCCCCTGCGCCGCGACCATCCCGTGGAAGTCGTCGGGGGTGGTCTCGTCGCGCACCAGGATCACGTCCTCCCCCGCGGTGCCGAGGCGCTCGGCATCATCGGCGGTGAAGACGATGGCCCCGGTGGCGGCGCCGGGCGAGGCGGCCACGCCGGTCGCGAGCGCCTCGGAGGCCTTGCGCGCATCGAGCTGCGGCAGCAGCAGCTGGCGGACCTGGTCGGGATCGACGAGCTGCACCAGCGACTCGTCCTCGGTCACCAGGCCCTCGGCCACCAGGTCGACCGCGATCCGGGCCATGGCCTGCGCCGAGCGCTTCCCGTTGCGCGTCTGGAGCATGTAGAGGGCGCCGTCCTCGATGGTGAACTCGACGTCCTGCATGTTCCGGTACGTCGTCTCCAGCATCCGCATCGTCCTGATGAGCTCGTCGAACGCCTCGGGCAGCTCGTCCTTCAGCTCCGCCAGGGGCCGCGGGGTGCGGATGCCGGCCACCACGTCCTCGCCCTGGGCGTTGATGAGGAAGTCGCCGAAGGGCTCGCCGGCCTCCCCCGTCACGTTGTTGCGCGTGAACGCCACCCCCGTGCCGGACCGCGGGCCGGTGTTGCCGAACACCATCTGCTGGACGTTCACCGCCGTCCCCAGCTCGTAGGGGATCCGGTTGAGGCGCCGGTAGTCGTGGGCCCGCTTGTTGTCCCACGACTCGAAGACCGCGCTGATGGCGGCGTCCAGTTGGGCGCGCGGCTCCTGGGGGAAGTCCTCGCCCCTGGCGTCGCGGTAGATGCCCTTGTACGTCTCGACCAGGCCGGCGAGGTCCTCGGCGGTCAGGTCGACGTCCTGCTCGACCCCGCGCTCACGCTTGAGGGCCGCGAGGGCCTCCTCGAACAGGCTCTTCGGGACCTCCGACACGACGTCGCCGAACATCTGGATGAACCGGCGGTACGAGTCGTAGGCGAACCGCGGGTTGCCCGTCCGCGTCGCCAGGCCCTCCACCGAGCGGTCGTTGAGCCCCAGGTTCAGGACCGTGTCCATCATCCCCGGCATCGAGAACTTGGCGCCGCTGCGGACCGACACCAGCAGGGGGTTCCCCGCGTCGCCGAGGGTCTTGCCCGCGGCCGCCTCCAGGGCGGCGAGATGCTCGGACACCTCGTCGTCGAGGCCCTCGGGGAACGCGTGGCCGCCCTTCAGGTAGGCGATGCAGGTCTCGGTGGTGATGGTGAAGCCCTTCGGCACCGGGAGCCCCAGGCGGGTCATCTCCGCGACGTTCGCGCCCTTTCCGCCGAGCAGGTCGCGCATCTCGCGCGACCCCTCCGCGAAGTCGTACACCCGCTTGACGCCCACGCCGGTGCTCACCGTGCCCCTCCCCCGTCCGTGACCTGCTCGAAGTCGGCGATCCGCGTCAGCAGCGCCGCCGCGTCGCGGACCAGCCCGTACCGCCGCGCCCGCACCCCGGGGTCCTCGGCGTTGACCAGCACGTCGGTGAAGAACCGGTCCACAGCCGCGGCGAGCGGCCCCGCGGCCCGCAGCGCCGCCGGCAGGTCGCGCCCGTCCAGGGCCGCGCCGATGCCGGGCCGGGCGGCGGCGATCGCGTCGCGCAGCGCCGCCTCGCCCGGGTCGTCGCCGGGCGCCACGGGCGCGTCCTCGGCCGGACCCTTGCGGGCGATGCGCCCCAGGCGGGTCGCCGCCGTCCACGCGGCCGCCCATTCGGGCGTGCCCCGCTCCGCCTGGACCTGGCGCGCCCAGCCGGCGATGGAGGGGGCGCCGTCGAAGACCCGGCCGGCGGCCTGCACGGCCTCGGCGCCCACGCCCTCGGCGGCGAGCAGGTGGCCGATGCGCTCGAACAGGAACGGCATCACCTGGGTCGCGGTGCCCATCGCGTCGTGGACCAGGTCGGCGCCCTGCGCCCGCAGCAGCTCGTGCGCCGCCAGCAGCACCGGCGCCGGGTCGAAGTCCCAGCCGCGGTCGAGCGCGATCCGCACCAGGCCGGTGGCGGCGCGCCGCAGGCCGTAGGGGTCCTTCGACCCGGTGGGGGCCTCATCCACCGCGAACGCGCCGACCAGGTTGTCGAACTTCTCGGCGGCCGCCACCAGCGCGCCCACCTCGCCCGACGGGAGCGGCGAGTCCGGGCCCTCGGGCAGATAGTGCTCCTCCACGGCGGTGGCGACCACGTCGGCGAACCCCTCGCGACGGGCGTACTCGGCCGCCACGTACCCCTCGAGCTCCGAGAACTCGGCCACCAGCACGGCGCCCTGGTCGGCCTTCGCCAGGCGGGCCGCCTCCTCGGCGGCCTCGCGGGTGAGGGCATCCACCTCGGCGGCGTCGGCCAGCAGCGCCACCAGGGAGACCAGCCGGTCCCGCTTCTGCGCCATCGTGCCGAGCCGCTTGTGGAAGACGATCGCGTCCAGGCGGGCGTCGAGCGCCGCCAGGCCGGCTTCCAGGTCGCGGTCGAAGCTGAACTCGGCGTCCTGGAGCCGCGCGTCGAGCACGTCCTCGTTGCCGCGGGTGATCACGTCGGCGTGCGCAGGGTCGCCGTTGCTCACCGCCAGGAAGGCGGGCAGCAGGTCGCCGGAGGCGTCGCGCAGCGGGAAGTAGCGCTGGTGGCCCTGCATCGCCGTGACCAGCACCCGCGACGGCAGGCGCAGGTGGCGGGCGTCGAAGCGGCCGGTGATCACGCTCGGCCACTCGACCAGGAACACGACCTCCTCCATCTTGCCGCCCGGGTCGCTCCAGCTCCCGCCGGCCTGCGCAGCGGCCTCGTCCAGGCCGCTGACGATCTGGGCGCGGCGCGCGTCGTGGCCGGGCACCACGGCGACGGCCTCCAGGGCCGACTCGTAGGAGGCGGGGTCCCCGATCGTGGCGGGCCCGCCGAGGAAGCGGTGCCCCTGGCTCACGTCGCCGGAGCGGAGGCCGTGGAGCTCGAACGGGACGGTCTGCTCGTCGAGCTTCGCGACGATCCAGCGGACGGGTCGCGAGAACCGCAGGCCGGTGCCGTCGCCCCAGCGCATCGTCTTGGAGAAGCGGAGCCCGTTCACCAGCCGGGCGGCCAGGTCGGGCACCACGTCGGCCACCGCGCGGCCCTCGCTGGTGAGGTCCGCGAAGACGAACTCACGGCCGTTTTCCTCCCGCACCACCAGGTCGCCCACCGCGATCCCCTGCCCGCGGGCGAAGCCCTCGGCCGCCCGGGTGGGCGCGCCGTCGGGGCCGAAGGCGGCGGCGGCCGCGGGGCCGCGGACGCTGCGCGACGTGGCGGGCAGCTCTGCGGGCAGACCCTCGACGCGCACCGCGAAGCGGCGGGGGGCGACCGACAGGTGGACCCCCGCGCCGTCCAGCCCGGCGGCGTCGAGCGCGGACCGGACGAGCCCTGGCGCCTGCTCGATGATCTCGCGGCACGCCGAGGATGGAAGCTCCTCGCAGCCGACCTCCAGCAGGAGGTCAGGCATCGGCGGCCCCGGATACCTCCGCCAGGGGCTCGGCGACCGGCGTCACCAGCTCCAGGTACGCCCGTGCGCACTGGGCGGCGAGCGCCCGCACCCGCCAGATGTAGGCGCCGCGCTCGGTCACGCTGATGACGCCCCGGGCGTCGAGCAGGTTGAAGGCGTGGCTGCACTTCAGCACCTGGTCGTAGGCGGGCAGCACCAGGTCGGCCTCGAGGCAGCGGCGGCACTCCCCCTCGTGCCGGGCGAACGCCGCGAACAGCGCGTCGGTGTCGGCGACCTCGAAGTTGTAGCGGCTCCACTGCGCCTCGTTGCGCTGGTAGAGGTCGCCGTAGGTCACGCCGTGGCCCCACTCCAGGTCGTAGACGGAGCGGACGCCCTGGAGGTACATCGCGATGCGCTCCAGGCCGTAGGTCAGCTCCACCGAGATGGGCGTCAGGTCGATGCCGCCGGCCTGCTGGAAGTAGGTGAACTGGGTGATCTCCATCCCGTCCATCCACACCTCCCAGCCGAGGCCCCACGCGCCCAGCGTCGGCCCCTCCCAGTCGTCCTCGACGAACCGGATGTCGTGCTCCTCGGGCGCGATGCCGAGCGCCCGGAGCGACCCCAGGTACAGGTCCTGCACGTCGTCGGGGGACGGCTTCAGGATCACCTGGTACTGGAAGTAGTGCTGGAGCCGGAACGGGTTCTCGCCGTAGCGGCCGTCGGTGGGACGGATGCTCGGCTCGACGTACGCGACCTTCCAGGGGTCGGGGCCGAGGCTGCGCAGGAGGGTGAACGGATTGAACGTGCCGGCGCCCACCTCCGTGTGGTACGGGGTCGTCACCAGGCAGCCCTGGCCGGCCCAGTAGCCCGCCAGCCGCGCGATCACGTCCTGGAACGTCGCCCCCGCCACGCCTCCGAGCATACCCGTGCGCGGAGGGCCGGACGCCCCGGTCGCGCCGCCCGTCTTGACCGCCGCGGGGCGGGGCGCGTCAATATCGGTGGATGCAGACGCTCGCCGGACCGCCGCTCATCGAGACCAAGCTGCGGCCGCCGGACCGGCGCGCCGGTTTCGTCCCCCGCCCCGAGCTGGTGGCGCGGCTGGAGGCGCAGGTCGCGGCGCACCGCCTGACCGTGGTCAGCGCCGCCGCCGGCTGGGGCAAGACGACGCTGGTGGTCGACTGGCTCGCCGCCCGGGAGGCACCCACGGCGTGGGTCGCGCTCGACGACTCCGACAACGACCCGGCCCGCTTCTGGCGGTACGTCTCGGAGGCCCTCGGCCGCGCGGGCATCGCCCTCGACGCCCAGGCGGTGGGGGCCCTGTCGGGTGCCGACGCCACGCGCGAGCTGGGCCTGACGGAGCTCATCAACGCGGTCGCGGGGGCGACGGAGCGGACGGTGCTGGCGCTCGACGACCTGCACGCGGTCAACGAGCCGTCCATCGTCGACAGCCTCGCGTTCCTGGTGCCGCGGCTGCCCGACAACCTGCGGCTGGTGGTCACCACGCGCACCGACCCGCCCATCGGGCTCGCGCGCCTGCGGGCGCGCGGCGACCTGGGCGAGGTGCGCGCCGGCGACCTGCGCTTCACCGGACAGGAGGCGGCGCGGCTGCTGGGCGACGCGATCGGGGCCGAACTTCCCGCCGACGAGGTCGAGCGGCTCCGCGCGCGCACCGAGGGCTGGGCGGCCGGGCTGTACCTGGCCGGCCTGTCCCTGCGCGGCCGCGACGACGCGGCGTCGTTCATCGCGGACTTCGCCGGCGACGACCGCCTGGTGGTGGACTACCTCGCCGCAGAGGTACTGGAGGGCCAGCCCAGGGAGCGGCGCAACTTCCTGCTGCGCACGGCGATCCTCCCGCGCCTGACCGCCCCGCTGTGCGACGCGGTCACCGGGCGGGAGGGATCGGCCGCCGTCCTGACCGGGCTGGAGCGCTCCAACCTGTTCCTGGTCCCGCTCGACTCGCGCCGCGAGTGGTACCGCTACCACCACCTGTTCGGCGAGCTGCTGCGGCACGAGCTCATGCTGGAGGCCCCCGGCGAGGTGGCCGAGCTGCACCGCCGGGCGTCGCGCTGGTTCGAGTCGCAGGGCGACATGGACGAGGCGATCCATCACGCCTCCGCCGCGGGCGACCTGGCGCGCGCCGCCGACCTCATCGCCGGCTGCTGGGCCGGCTACGAGCGCAGCGGCTGGACCGCCACCACCCAGCGGTGGATGGCGCTGCTGCCCGACGACCGGGTGCGCGCCGACCCCCGGCTGTGCCTGGCGGCGGCGCTCATCGCGATCAACCTGGGCCGGGCGCAGGCCGCGGCCCCGTGGTTGGACGCGGCGGAACGGGCGGCGTCCCTGCCCGGCGCCCCCGGCGACCCGCGGGTGGTCGCGAGCGACGTCGCCGCGGGGCGGTCGCTGGTGGCGCTGCTCTCGGGCGACACGCCCGCGGCCGTCGCGATCGGTCGCGAGGCCCTGACCCTGAGCGAGGGCATCGCCCCGTGGTCCCGGGCGATCGCGTGCCTGGCCCTGGGCATCGCGCTGCATGCCGCGGACGAGCGGGACGAGGCCTATCCGTACCTGGAGGAGGTGGCCGCGCTCGCGGAGACGGCCCAGGCACCGGCGGTGGTCGCGTTGAGCCACCTCGCCGACACCGACCTGGACCGCGGCGACGTGGCCCTCGCCGAGGCCCGGGCGCGGCAGGCCATCGACCTGGCGTCGCAGGAGCGCCACGCCGAGTACCCGCACGCCGCGGGCGCCCACGGCGGACTGGCCCGCGCCCGCTCGCGGCAGGGCGACCCCGCCGCCGCCCGCGAGTTCGCCGACCGTGCCGTCGACCTGGCCCGCCGCGGCCACTCGGCCCCCGAGACCGCCCACGCGATCCTGGTGCGGGCGGCGGTGCTCGCCGCGGCGGGCGACCCCGACGCCGCACGGGCCGACGTCGACGAGGCCCGGGCGATGCTGGACGGCGCCGTCGGCGCCGCCAACCTGATCCGGATGGCGGCGCTCGTGGAGCAGCAGCTCGCCGGTCCCGGCGCGAGCGCGACCGGGGGCGGCGCGGCCGCGGTGGGCGGCGACCTGACGGACCGCGAGCTGGCGGTGCTGCGGCGGCTCACCGGCGACGGGTCCGCCCGTGAGATCGCCGCCGACCTGTTCGTGTCGCACAACACGGTGAAGACCCAGATGCGGGCGATCTACCGCAAGCTGGGGGTCGCGACGCGCGACGACGCGGTGGCGACCGCCCGGGAGCGTGGACTGCTGCCGCGCTCGCTGTCCGGGTAGCCGCGGCGGGGTCGGACGCACGCCGAGGGCCCGGCGTGCGCCGGGCCCTCGGGTGGTGCGTCTGCGGTGCGGGTTACGCGCCGGCGGGGCTGGCCTCGGCCTTCCCGTCGCCGTCGCCGTCGCCGTCCGACTCCGAGAAGCCGATCCTGTCGTGGAGGCGGCGCAGCGGGCGCGGGGCCCACCAGTTCCAGTCGCCGAACAGGGCCATCAGGGACGGGACGAGGAGCGCCCGGATGATGGTCGCGTCGATCAGGACCGCCAGGGCCGTCCCGACGCCGAGCTCCTTGATCAGGGTGATCTGGGAGGTTGCGAAGGCGCCGATCGCGACCGCGAAGAGCAGGGCGGCCGCCGTGACGATCCGCCCGGTGCGCTGGAGGCCCACGGCCACCGACTCGCGGGTGTCCATCCCGCTGTCGTGGGCCTCCTTGATGCGGGACAGGAGGAACACCGCGTAGTCGGTGGACAGGCCGAAGGCCATGGCGCCCAGCAGGATCGGCTGCGTGAGGTCCAGGGCGCCGACGCTGTCGTAGTTGAGCAGGCCCTCGAGGCGGCCGTCCTGGAAGACGAAGACCAGGATGCCGAGGGTGGAGCCGAGGGTCAGCAGGTTCATGATCACGGCCTTCACCGGCAGGATCACGGAGCCGGTCATGATGAACAGCGCGACGATCGTGACCGCGGCGATCAGCAGGATCGCGTAGGGCAGGTGCGCCGCGAGGCTCGCCTTCTGGTCCACGAAGCTCGCGGCGAGGCCGCCGACGTCGGCCGGAAAGGGCTCCGGCGTGGCCCGGACGTCGCGGACGAGCTGCTGCGCCGGCTCGGAGAGCCCGTTCTCGACGCCGTAGACGTCGATGCGCCAGGTGTCCGGGCCGACGACGGCCGCCGGGGCCACCCCCGCGACGTTCGGCAGCTCGCCGAGCCGCTGCGCGTAGTCGGCCAGGGCCGCCTCGGCCTCCGGCGTGTCGGGGGCGGTGATCGCGATGTAGACGGGCTGGCTGCGGTCCTGGGGGAAGTCGGAGGCCAGGGTGTCCGCGACCTGGCGCGAGGTGGCGCTGGTGGGCAGGACGCTGGCGTCGACCGAGGTGAACGTGATGCCGAGCAGCGGCAGGGCGACCACGATCAGGGCGATCGCCGTGACGGCGGCCACGGGGCCGGGCCGGCGCATCACCGCGTTGGACAGGCGGTACCAGAAGCCCGAGGTGAGCTGCTCGTCGGCGTGCTCGGAGCGGCTCCGCCAGGACTTCGGGGCCAGGGAGTTGATCCGGCTGCCCAGCAGCGCGAGCACGGCGGGCAGGACCAGCAGGGCGATGGCGGCCGCGATCAGGGCGACCATGACGCCCGCGATGCCCATGGAGAACAGGAAGCGCTGCGGAAAGACCATCAGGCCCGCCAGGGCGGCGGCGACGGTGATCGCGCTGAAGAGGACGCTCTTGCCGGCCGTGCGCAGCGTCGCGGCGAGCGCGTCCCGGCCCGGCCCCCGCTTCGCGATCTCCTCGCGGTAGCGGGAGATGATGAGCAGGCTGTAGTCGATCGCGAGGCCCAGGCTCAGGCCGATCGCCAGGTTGAGGGCGTAGACCGAGAGCGTCATCGCCTCGTTCAGCAGCCCGATGGAGAGGAACGCGCCGAAGATGACCAGCGCGCCCATCAGGGACGGCAGCAGGGCGGCGATGACGCCCCGGAAGACCCAGAGGGACAGCAGGAAGATGATCGGGAAGGCGAACATCTCAGCCTTCGCGAGGTCCTCGCCGATGATGGTGCCGACCTCGTCGCCCACGGCGTCGGCGCCGCCGACCTTGACCGGCTGGGACGCGAGGGACTCGCGGATGCGCTTCGCGGCGTCGCCCGCGGCGTCGTCGGAGATGGGCTTCATGGAGACGGCGATGTACGACTGGGTGCCGTCCGTGGAGATCAGCGCGGAGCCGCCGCCGTTGAAGGCGGTCACGACCTGGCCGACGTCGGGGTCCTGGCGGATGGTCGCGGCGGCGGTCTCGACCGCCGCGCGGCCCTCGCCGGTGCGGACGTCGCTGCCGGGCGAGACGAGGGCGATGACACCCGGGTTGGGGTTGACGCCGGAGGCGTCGCGGATGGTGTCGCGGGCGGAGACGAACTCGGCGGACGGGTCCTCGAACCCGGCGCTCGACAGGTTGGCGGTGAGGGGTCCACCGATCACCACGGCGACCGCGAAGAACGCGACGGCGATGGCGATCACGCGCCACGGCCGGCGGGTGAGAAGGTTGGCGAGGGAGTTCACGGGTGCTCAGCGCTCCTCGGGTCGGGGCGTGGCGGCGGGCTCCTCGACGTCGATGACCTCGACGCCGAGGTTGCCGAGGGTCGCCAGCACCTCGTTGACGGGACGGCCCCCCGGGCCGCCCTCCAGGACGGTGCGGTCATCGCGCACGTGACGGCGCATTCCGGGGATCCCCTGGCAGAAGCGCTCGCTCACCACGCCCCGCACGGTGATCCGGTACTCCCCGCTCATGCGTCCTCCACGTGCTCGGTGACCTGACGGATCGCACGCTCTCGCCATCCCGGGTGAACCGTCATCACCCCGCCCCGATTTCACCCTGGGTGAAATGGGCGGCGCCCTCCCCGCGGTGCGATCGAGACCACCGGTCCTCGATCGGCCCATGCGCCGGGGGAGCGCGGCGTGGTGCAGCCGAAAGTGGGACGTCCGGATCGTCCCGAGTGGGGGTCGTCGGGGGCTCGTGTGGGGCTGCCGAGGCTCAATCGGGACCACGCGACCTCGATTGGAACACCGGCCCGCCGCAGCGGACGCCTGTCGGTCCCGCTCCGCCTCCGCCCACTCTTTCAATGAATGGAACTGGGTCCCGGTCGGTATCCGGAGTGACCCTCCAGACCCTCGATCGAGTCCCGGCGCCGCACCGTCAGCCGTCCACACGACCCACGAAGTGCCCCACGTGGGACGGCGGGCCTGCTCGAAGTGGGACCGCGGGCGCCGCGCACGCCGAAAGTGGGACTTCCGGATCGTCCCAAGTGGGACTCCAGGACAGCACGAAGTGGGACGGCGATCCCAACCCGGCCCGAGCGCCGGATCGGGGCGAACCCCGTCGTGGTCGGTTGAACCGGGTGAACCATCGGAGCGCACGCCGAAAGTGGGACTTCCGGATCGTCCCGATTGGGACTCCAGGACAGCAGGAGGTGGGACGGCGGTCGCCGCGCACGCCGAAAGTGGGACTCCATGGTCGGGGTGAGCTCGGATGCCCCGTCGGGGCGCACGCCGAAAGTGGGACTTCCGGATCGTCCCGAGTGGGACTCCAGGACAGCACCGAAGCGGGACGGCGGTCGCCGCCGCGAGTGGGACTTCATGGTCGGGTGAGGCGGGGCGCGGCGCCGCGCAGGCCGGAAGTGGGACGTCCGGATCGTCCCGAGTGGGACGGGCGCCTACTCCTGGTCGACGGTGATCCGGCCGACGCGCTGGTGGGTGAGGGTGGCGCCGGCCCAGTCGACGACCGCCTTCGCGCGATCCTCGTTCGTGGGGAGCAGCGCCAGGTGCACCGCCCCCCAGGCGGCCTGCGCCGTGGTGCCGGTCATCGTGCGCCCGCCGAGCATCTGCACGACCGCAGCGCGACGGCCGATCACGGCCATCGTCCCCTTGTCGCGGTACCGGAAGGGCTTGGGCGCGTTGCCCGCGATCCGGCGGGTGAGGCTCTCCCCCGCGTGCTCGCCGGACTGGAGCGCCACCGAGCCCAGCTGGGGCAGCACCTGCCCCGTCTTCCCGTCCGTGATCGCGGCGATGTCGCCGAGCACGTAGACCTCCGGGTGGTCGGGAAGCACCAGGTCGGGCCCCACGGCGATGCGGTTCCCCCGCGCCAGCTCGAGCCCGAGCGATCGGACCACGGCGTTGCCCTGCAGCCCGGCGCCCCAGACCAGCGTGTGCGCCGCCAGTTCGCGGCCGGACGCGAGGGTGACCCGCGTGGGGGTGACGCCGGCGACCCGCTCGCCGGTCATCACCTCGACGGTGCGCTCCGCCAGCGCCTCCGCCGCGTACGTCCGGAGCTTCGGCTTGAACATCGAGAACAGCTCCGGCCCGCCCTCGACCAGGATCACCCGCGCCTTCTCCTGCGGCAGCTTGGGGTAGTCGCGCGCGAAGACCGACCGGTAGAGCTCGGCGACCGCCCCCGCGGTCTCGACGCCCGTCGGCCCCCCGCCGACGATGACGATGTTCAGCACGCCGTCGTCGATCAGGCCCGGATCCCGGTCGGCGGCCTCCCACCGCTCCAGCAGGTGGTTCTTCAGGCGGACCGCGTGGGGCAGCGTGTACATCGGGAACGCGTGCTCCTCCGCCCCTGGGGTCCCGAAGAAGTTGACCTCCGCGCCGAGGCCCAGCACGAGGTAGTCGTAGCCGATCGGCCCGATCTCCTCGAATCGGACCTCCCGCGCGTCCAGGTCCACGCCGGTCACGGTCGCCTGGTGCACCGTCGTGTTGGCCTGCCGCTGCACCAGGTCGCGGATGGAGTGCCCGACCGCCGTCGTCTCGAGCAGCCCCGTCGCGAGCTGGTACAGCAGCGGCTGGAACGTGTGGTAGTTGTGGCGGTCGACCAGCACCACCTCGGCGTCCGCGTGCTTCAGCTTCTGGGCGGCGCCGACCCCGGCGAACCCCCCGCCGAGGATGAGGACGCGCGGCCGCGTGTTCATGTCATTCCTCCAAGTGGTGCCTCAGAGCACCGCGATCGGGTTGACCGGTGAGCCCGTCCCGCCCTCGATCCGCAGCGGCGCGGCGACGATGAGGAAGTCCCAGCGCCCCGCCTCCCGGCACCGCGCGAGGAGATCGTCGAGCTGCAGGTAGTCGAGGAGGTGGACGCCCATCGCGTTGAGGGCCAGAACGTGGATCGGGAACGCGACCCCCTCGGCGGCGCTCGGGGCGGTGTCGTTGTTGCCGTCGGACCCGAGCGCGGCGACCTGCCGCTCGGCGAGGAAGAGCACCGCGTGCGGGTGGAGCCCCGCGGTCCCCGCGACGGTGTCCCACGGGCCGACCTCCGCCATCCGGAGCGTGTGCCCGGTGCGGATCAGCAGGATGTCCCCGGGGCCCACCCGGACGCCCTGCCGCCGCTCGGCGGCCTCGAGGTCCCCGGTGACGACGTCCTCGCCGGGCTCGAGCCAGCGGACGTCCCGGACGCCCGGCACGTCCAGGAGCACCCCGCGGCCGACGAGGCCGTCCTTCAGCACGTCGATGGCCCCGGCGGCCGCGCCGTCGGCGGTGACGGCCGAGCCCGGCCGGCCGTCGTACAGGGCGCCGTCGTAGACCACGTGACTGAAGGCGTCCACATGACTGTGACCCTCGCTGTGGTAGTCGAGCGCGACGCAGTCCTTGGCGAACTGCAGGCCTCCCACCCCGCCATCCGCGTCCGGCAGCATCGTCATGCGGTGGTCGGCCACCGGCAGGCCGAGGCTGACGGTGGTCCCGCTCCGGACGAGCCGGGCGGCGGCGGCGATGCGGTCCGGGGTCAGGTGGTTGAGGGCGCCCTGGGGGCTCCGGGATCCCCAATGACCCCAGGTGCAGACCTGCCGGAAGAGCGCCTCGAAACCCTCGCGGTCGATCGGCTCGCGGTCGGCGGCCGGCGATGGCATGCGTCCGCTCAGGCGAGCCGCTCGAGCAGGCGGTCGCCCACCCGCAGGGCGTTGGCGATGATTGTCAGGGTCGGGTTCACGGCCCCGATCGAGACGAAGAAGCTGGCGTCGACCACGTAGAGGTTGTCCAGCTCGTGAGCCCGGCAGTCGACGTCGAGGGCCGACGTCGCCGGGTCGGTCCCGAACCGCACCGTCCCGGCCTGGTGGGCCGTGGCCCCGATCGGCATCCCCTTGTGCAGGTAGATGCTGTGGTCCAGGAGGCCGTGGTGGGGGTGCATGCCCAGGTCGCCGAGCATCGACTCCAGCTTGTGGCGCAGCCTCTTGAGCCCCTCGACGTTGTTCTTCTCGTCGAGCACCAGGTTGATCTCGCCGTCCGGACCCACCGTGACGCGGCTGTCGGGACGGGGCAGGTCCTCGGTACAGAGCCAGAAGTCGACGCTGTGGTGCGCCACGGTCTCCAGCGGCCAGTCCGGCGTGATCCGCTTCGACCAGCGCGGCGCGTTGGCGCGGTCCTGTGTGGCATCGGCCTTGCCCAGCATCTGGATGCCGCCGAGCGGGAAGTCCCAATCGTCGGTGCCCAGGTACCAGTCGTGCAGGGCCAGGGTCTTCTGGAAGCGCGTGGGGTTGGGCTCCCGCGAGACGGCGCTGAGCGCGACGTTGTTGTGCCGCATGTAGTGGCGCCCCACGACGTCCGACCCGTTGGCCAGGCCCGCCGGGTGGCGGTCGCTGGCGGAGCGCAGGAGCAGCGCGGCGGAGTTCACCGCGCCGCACGAGACCACCACGATGTCGGCCGAGTAGGTCGTCGTCTCGTCGCCCAGCCGCGTGACCACTCCGGTCACCCGGCGCCCGCTCGCGTCGGTCTCCAGCCGCTCGACGTAGGCGCCGGTGACGAGGTCGACGTTGGGGTGCGCGAGCGCCGGATCCACGCACATCACCTGGGCGTCGGCCTTGGCGTCCAGCACGCAAGGGAAGCCATCGACCCGGTCGCACCGGATGCACCGGCTCATCCGCGTCGCCTCGCCGTTCGCCTCCTGGTCCAGCATCACCCCGATCGGCAGGTGGAAGGGGCGGAGGCCCATGCGCTCCAGGTCGTCGCTCAGCTGCTGGATCCGCGGCTCGTGCTGGACCGGCGGGTGCGGGAAGTCGCCGCTGCGCGGCCCCTCGGTGGGATCCTCCCCCGCGGCCCCGTGGACCGCGTACAGGCGCTCGGCCTCGGCGTAGTACGGCTCCAGGTCGTCGTAGCCCAGCGGCCAGGCGGGCGAGACGCCGCCGTGGTGGCGCAGCTCGCCGAAGTCCTCGGGGCGCAGGCGGAAGAGGGCCGCGCCGTAGAACTTCGTGTTGCCGCCCACGAAGTAGTAGTTCTCGGGCGTGAACGCGTCGCCGTGGCGGTCGTACCACTCCTCGCCGGAGTGGTACTTCCCCTTCAGGAACACCGCCTCCGACGACCAGTTGTCGCGCTCGCGGGGCAGGTAGCCGCCGCGCTCGAGCAGCAGGATGCGCTTGCCGGAGGGGGCCAGGCGATGGGCCAGGGTGCCGCCCCCCGCCCCCGTGCCGATGATGATCACGTCATAGGCGTCCATCAGTACTGCGCCAGCATCTCGGGGACGATGATGCGGGCCGCGGCCTCCAGCAGGGCGAGGTGCGAGAACGCCTGGGGGAAGTTGCCGAGGTGCCGGCCGGTGCCCGCGTCGAACTCCTCCGCGTAGAGGCCGAGGGGCGAGGCGACGCGCAGGAGCCGCTCCATGAGGTCCCGCGCGCGCTGCAGCTCACCCACGATCGCGAACGCCGAGACCAGCCAGAACGAGCAGATGAGGAACGTGCCCTCCTTGCCCGAGAGCCCGTCGTCGGTCTCGTCGGTGCGGTAGCGCAGCACGAAGCCGTCCTCGGTCAGCTCCTCGGCGATCGCGTTGACGGTCGCGCGCATGCGCTCGTCGCCGCCGGGGAGGAAGTCGAAGAGCCCCGCGAGCAGCACCGACGCGTCGAGCGAGTCGGTCTCGTAGTGCTGGCGCAGTACCCCGCGCTCCGAGACGCCGTGCTCCAGGATGTCGGCGCGGATCTCCTCGGCGGTCGCGCGCCAGGCCGCCGACTTCTCGGCGTTGCCGGTCGTCTGCGCCAGCTGGGAGGCCCGGTCGAGGGCGACCCAGCCCATCAGCTTGGACGAGACGTAGTGCTGCGGCGCGCCGCGGGCCTCCCAGATCCCCTGGTCGGGCTCCCGCCAGACCCTGGTCGCGCACTCCGCCTGCGACTCCACGACGGGCCACAGCCGCCGGGGCAGCCGCTCGGAGTGACGCGTGTGCAGCAGGATCGAGTCGAGGACCGCGCCGAAGACGTCGTTCTGGCGCTGGTCGAAGGCGCCGTTCCCGATCCGCACGGGGCGCGCGCCGGCGTAGCCGGTGAGGTCGTCGCGGGTCGTCTCGGTCAGGTCGCGACGACCGTCGATCCCGTACATGATCTGGAGGGAGCCGTCCTCGGTGGGCTCGACGTCGGCCACGAACTGCATGAACTCGTCGGCCTCCCAGTCCAGGTTCAGGTAGTGCAGCGCCTGGAGCGTGAACGTCGAGTCGCGCATCCAGGTGTAGCGGTAGTCCCAGTTGCGCTCGCCGCCCGGCGTCTCCGGGAGCGACGTGGTGAGCGCCGCGACCGTGGCGCCGGTGGGCATGTACGTCAGGCCCTTGATCGTCAGAGCGGAGCGCTGGATCGGGTCGCGGAAGCGGTGGTCCGGGATGCGCGCCCGGCTGAGCCATCCGCGCCAGAAGCGCGTCGTCGCGGCCATCTTCGCGTCGGCCTCGTCGACGCTCGCCGGGCCGGCCAGCTCCTCCGCCCACGAGAGGGCGCAGTAGGCCCGGTCTCCGGCGCGCAGCGTGTGCCGCCCGCGGACGCGGTTGCCCTCGATGCCGAGCGCGAGGTCCGAGCGCAGGCGGATGGTGACCCCGGCGCCGCTCGCGTCGGCGGCGTGCCCGCCGCCGTCCACGAGCGTCCACTCCGCCGGGGTGCGGCCGTAGTCGAACGCCGGCTCGCAGACGAGCTCCACATCGACGTGGCCGGCGAAGCACTCCACGGTCCGCACCAGCATGTGGTCGCCGTCGTCGTCGGTCGGCGGCCGCGTGTGCGGCGTGATCGTGTCCTCGTGCTCACGGGGGCCGAGGGTCAGCGCGTCGGTCACGACGATCCAGCCGGTCGGCGTCTTCCACGTCGTCTCGAGCACGTTGGTCCCCGGCCGGTAGCTGCGCGCGGAGGGGTGGCTGATGCCGAACGGCCCCACCCGGAAGAAGCCGGCCTGCCGGTCGAGCAGGCTGCCGAAGACGCTCGCCGAGTCGAAGGCCGGCACGCACAGCCAGTCGATGGCGCCGTCCGGCGCCACGAGCGCGCCGGTGTGACAGTCGGAGAGGAACGCGTAGTCGGCGATCGGGGGGAACGGCGAGGGGGCGGCCGCGCTCTGGGGGCCCGGGCGGGGGGCGTCCACGTTCACGTCCCCATCCACGGCTCGTGCCAGCGCCCCAGGCCGGCGAGCAGCGCGTTCGCCGCCTCGGGGCCCCACGAGCCCTGCGCGTACGGGTGCACCGGCGGCGGCGCGTCGAGCAGCGGCTGCATGACCCGCCACGTCTCCTCCACGCCGTCCTGGCGGGTGAAGCGGACGCTCTCGCCGACCAGCGCGGCGTGCAGCAGCACCTCGTAGGGCGTGGGCCCCTCGCCGCCCTGGGTCGAGAACTCCATGTCCAGCGCAATGGTGCCGGGGCCGTCCGCGCGGTGGGCCTCCACCTCGAGCCGGATCCCCGTCGATGGGTCCAGCCGCACCACGAGCTGATTCGGCTCCACCTTGTCGAACTGCGGGAACCCCAGTCGCGGCGGGTGCTTGAAGACCAGCCGCAGCTCCGTCTGCGTCACCGGCAGGCGCTTGCCGGTCCGGATGAAGAAGGGCACGCCCGACCAGCGCCAGTTCTCGATGTCCAGCCGCAGCGCGGCATAGGTCTCGGTGGTCGAGTCGGGGGCGACGCCATCGATCGTGCGGTAGCCGTCGTACTGCCCACGGACGTAGTGGGCCGGGTCGGCCTCCTTCACGGCGCGAAAGAGCGCGAGCTGGGCGTCCTTGATGGTCTGCACGTCGCCCCGCGCCGGCGCCTCCATCGCGCACATCGAGACCACCTGCATGAGGTGGTTCACCACGACGTCGCGCAGGGCCCCGACGGGGTCGTAGAAATGGCCGCGGTCCTCGACGCCGAAGTCCTCGGCCATCGTGATCTGCACGCACGCGACGTGCTCGCGGCTCCAGATCGGCTCGAGCATCGCGTTCGCGAAGCGCAGGCGGATGATCTCCTCGGTGCCCATCTTCCCCAGGTAGTGGTCGATCCTGAAGAGCTGCGACTCGTCGATGGACTCGTGGAGCTCGTCGGCAAGCGCCCGCGCCGACGCGAGGTCGTGGCCGAACGGCTTCTCCACGACGACGCGGGCCGACTTCGTGAGCCCCGCGTCCGCCAGCCCCTTGACCACCCGGCCGAACAGGAACGGCGGGATCTCGAGGTAGAAGACCGGCAGGCTCGCGTCCCCGATCGCGTCGGCGACCCGCCCGTACGTGGCGGCGTCGCCGAAGTCGCCCGAGACGTAGGAGAGGCGCGCCGCGAAGCGCTGGAAGACACCCTCGTCGAGCTGCTCGCCCGTGCCGACGATCGACTCGCGCGCGCGCTCGACGAGCTGGTCGAGGGTCCAGTCGTCCCCCGCCACGCCGATGATCGGGCAGTCGAGCAGACCGCGCCGCTCCAGCCGGTAGAGCGAGCGGAAGGTCATGACCTTCGCCAGGTCGCCCGTGATCCCGAACACCACGAGCCGGTCCGCGGGCCGGCCCTCGAGTGGCGGGGACGGGGCCCCCGGGGCCGTGGTGGACGTGTCAGTGGCCACGCGTTCCCCTTCCATCGCTTCCCAGGGGCGCCGAGCTGGCGGACGGCGGTCGAGCCGCCCGCGGGGGCGATCCCGTCCGGACCGCCGCACCCGTTCCCCCTCAGGACCGTAAGCCGACCCTCCGGGGGCGGACATCACCCCGATCGGATGAATCGCGGCTCATGTCACACCGGCGGGTTCATCCCTCATGGACGATGTGCGGGCCACCCGGCCGTGGTGGGCTTGCCGGAGTCCTCGCATGACCAGCCCGACGACCAGCCCCGCCGCCGGGGCCCCCGCCCAGGCGCCCGAGCGCGCCGGCCTCGTGCTGCTCGCGCTGATCCTGGTCGCGGGCGTCGCGAACCTCAACCTGTCGGTCGCCAACGTCGCGCTGCCGGACATCGGCCGGGCGTTCGACTCCTCGCAGACCACCCTCGACCTGATCGCCGTGGGCTACTCGCTGGGGCTGGCCGCGTCGGTGCTCTATCTCGGCGCCGTCGGCGACCGCTACGGGCGCAAGATGCTCCTCGTCGGGGGCATGGTGCTGTCGGTGCCGGCGTGCCTGCTCGCCGCGTACGCGCCCACCGACGGCGTGCTGTTCGTGGCGCGCGTCGTGGGCGGCGTGTCGGCCGGCATGGCGTACCCGACCACCCTCGCGCTGATCACCGCGCTCTGGGCGGGCCCCGGGCGGACCAAGTCGATCGCCCTGTGGTCGGCGATCGGCGGTGGCATCGCGGCGCTCGGCCCGCTCGTCGCCGGGGCGCTCCTCGAGCACTTCTGGTGGGGCTCGGTGTTCCTGGTGACGCTCCCGCTCGCCGCGATCGCCCTGGTCATGGCGCTGCTCCTCGTGCCGGCCCATGTGAACGAGACGACCGAGCCGGTCGACAACCTCGGCGGCGTGTTGTCGATCGTTCTGGTGGGGGCGCTGATCCTGGCGATCAACTTCGCGACGGCGCCGAACAAGGGCACGCTGACCCTGTCGCTCGCGATCGTCGCCGTCGTCGCGCTGGTCGCCTTCGTCCTGCGCCAGCGGCGCGCCGCCAACCCGCTCTACGACCTGAAGGTGGCGGGGCGGCGGACGTTCTGGGTCGCCGCCTGCGCCGGGATCATCGTGTTCGGCTCGCTCATGGGGGCCGCTTTCGTGAGCCAGCAGTACCTGCAGAACGTGCTCGGCTACTCGTCGCTCGAGGCGGGGGCGGCGATCCTGCCCGCCGTCTTCCTCATGGTCCTCGTCGCGCCGCGGTCGGCGAAGCTCGTGGAGGCGCGCGGCTCGCGCCTCACGCTCCTCACCGGCTACGTCTTCCTGCTCCTGGCGTTCCTGACGATGCTGATCCTCTGGAAGGAGGACTCGGACTACTGGGAGATCGGCCTGGCGTACGCCTTCATCGGCATCGGCGTGGGATTCGCCGGGACGCCGGCCTCCCACTCCCTCACGGGCTCGGTGCCGGTGACCCGCGCCGGGATGGCGTCGGGGACGGCCGACCTCCAGCGCGACCTGGGCGGCGCGATCATGCAGTCGATCTTCGGCGCGCTGCTCACCGCGGGCTACGTCTCCGCGGCGAACGCCGCGCTCGCCGCGTCCCCGCAGTCCAGCGAGATCAGCGACGGGGTCCAGAATCAGCTGACGCGCTCCTTCGCGAGCGCCGCGGACACGGCGCAGCAGTACCCGCAGTACAGCGACTCGATCATTGCCGGGGCGAAGCAGGCCTTCCTCGACGGCGACCAGTGGGCGTACACCGCTGGCCTGATCGCGGTGGCGCTCGGCGCCGTGCTCGTGTTCTTCCTCTTCCCGCGCCGCGACGCCGAACTGGAGATGCTCGAGCGCTTCGCCGCCGAGGACGCCGTTGACGAGGCGCCGGGATGAACGTGCTGGGCACCGTCGCCGCGGCGGTTCCCGAGGGCCTGCTGCCGGCCCGCAGCCAGATGGGGTTCACCCTGGGCGTGCACATCATCCTGGTGCCGCTCGGAGTGGTGTTCCCGCTGATGATGCTCATCGCCAACTACCTGGGGCTGCGGCGCGACGACCCCGACTGGCTGCGGTTGGCGGAGCGGTGGTCGCGCGTCGCCGGCGTGACCTTCGCGGTCGGCGCGGTGACGGGGACCGTGCTGAGCTTCGAGATGGGCCTGTTGTGGCCGGGCATGTTCGAGCGCTTCGGCGACGTCATCGGCGTGCCCTTCGCCCTGGAGGGGATCTTCTTCTTCCTCGAGGCGATCCTGATCTCCATCTACCTGCTCGGCTGGCGGCGCATGCGCCCGTGGGCGCACTTCTGGATCGGCGTGCCCATCCCGATCGTCGGCCTCTGCGGGGCGTTCACGGTCGTCGCCGCGAACAGCTGGATGAACCAGCCCAGCGGGTTCACGATGGACGCCGCCGGCACGGTGACCGACGTCAGCGTCTGGTCGGTGATCTTCAACGACGCGGTGAAGTACGAGTTCCCGCACATGTACTTCGCGGCCCTCGTGGCGGCGGGGTTCCTGGTCGCGTCCGTCTACGCCGCCGGGATGCTGCGCGGGCGGCGCGACCGCTACCACCGCCTCGGGTTCCTGCTGCCGTTCACCATCGCCGCGATCGCGATCCCGCTCCAGATGGTGATCGGCGACTCCACCGCCCGCGCGGTCTTCAACGACCAGCCCATCAAGTTCGCGGCGCTCGAGCTCAACTGGACGACGGGGCCGGACAAACCCGAGATCCTCCTCGGGCACATGAACGCGGACGGCACGGTCTCGGGCGGGCTGCGCATCCCCGGCCTCGCGTCCTGGCTCAGCGACCCCTCCACGGGCCGTGACACCGTGGTCACGGGGCTCAGCTCGGTGCCGCCGGAGGACCGCCCAAGCACATCGGCGGTGAACGTCATCCACCTGGCCTGGGACCTCATGATCGGCATGGGCACCGCGCTCTGCCTGCTGGCCGCGTGGTTCGCCTGGATCATGTGGCGGCGCCGCGACCGCCTCGCGACGTCCGCCTGGTTCCTGCGCGCCGCCGTCGCCGCGCCCATCGCCGCGTACGTCGCCATCGAGTCAGGCTGGATCGTGACCGAGGTGGGACGCCAGCCCTGGATCGTGTGGCAGATCATGCGCACCGAGGAGGCCGTGACGACCACCGACGCCGGCGTGCTGTGGGCGATGTTCAGCGCGATCATGGTCCTCTACGCCGGCCTGGCGATCGGCACGGTGCTGGTGATCCGCGGACTCACCCGCCGCTGGCGCGCGCAGGACGAGGCGGGGGACGCGCGGTGAGCGCCGCCGACGGCTGCCTGGTGGTGCTGTGGACGGCCGCCACGCTCTACGCCGTCCTCGGCGGCGCCGACTTCGGCGCCGGATTCTGGGATCTCTTGGCGGGCGGCGAGAAGACGGGCCGGCGCCCGCGCGCGCTGCTCGACCGCGCCCTGAGCCCCGTGTGGGAGGCCAACCACGTCTGGCTGATCTTCACCATCGTCGTGCTGTGGACGGCGTTCCCCACGGCGTTCTCGGCCATCTTCACGACGCTGTGGATCCCGCTGACGCTCGCCGCGCTGGGAGTGGTGGTCCGCGGAGCCGGGTTCGCGTTCCGCGCCGCGTCCGAGACCCTCGGCGTCCGCCGCGTCTACGGCGCCCTCTTCGGGATCGCCTCGCTGCTGACGCCGTTCTTCCTGGGTGCCGCGCTCGGCGGGATCGCGTCGGAGCGGGTGCCGCCGGGCGACGCCTCCGGCGACCTCCTCACGAGCTGGGCCAACCCCAGCGGCGTGGTGGTGGGGCTCCTCGCGGTCGCCGCCTGCGCGTTCCTGGCCGCCGTCTACATGGTCACCGAGGCGCGTCATGCCGCGGACCCCGCCATGGAGCGGTACTTCAGGCACCGCGCGATGGTCGCGGCGGCCGTCACCGCGGCGCTGGCCGTCGCCGGCATCCTGGTGCTCCGCGAGGACGCCCCGTACGTCGGCGACCGCCTCACGGGCGAGGCGCTCCCGCTGGTGATCGCCGCCGCCGTGCTGGGCGTCGGCACGCCGGTGCTGCTGGTGCGCGGGCACCCCGCCTGGAGCCGGCTGCTCGCCGCCGGCTCGGTCGCCGCCGTCGCCTGGGCGTGGGCCGTCGCCCAGTGGCCGTACCTCCTGCCCACGCGACTCACCGTCGACGACGCCGCGGGCGATCCCCAGACGCTCGCGTGGGTGCTGGTGATCTTCGTGACGGCGATCGTGGTGGTGGTGCCGCCCCTGGTGCTGCTGTTCACGCTCGCGCAGCGGGGGCGGCTGGAGGAGGGCACGCCCCCCTGACCCCCGGCGTCAGGCCAGCAGGCCGATCTCCCTGGCGCGGTCGACCGCCTCGGCCCGGGAGGAGGCGCCGAGCTTGCGGTACACCGCCATCGCCTGCGTCTTCACGGTGAACCGCGACACGTTGAGCCGCCCGGCGATCGCGGGGAACGACAGATGGGTCGGCAGGTAGCCGAGCACCCGGAGCTCGGCGGTGGTGAGCGCGTCCCGCGTCGCGCCGTCCCCGCCGCCGGCGAGGGCGGCCTCGCGGGCGGCCTCGATGCGCCCGCGCAGCACCTCCGGCACGTCCCCGGGCGGCTGGGCCTCCGCCGCCTCGCGCAGCAGCCCGCGCGCGCCGGCGAGATCGCCCAGCAGCGCGGCGGCCCGCGCGAGCACCACACGGGCCTCGACCGCCGGCCAGGCGTCGGGGACCCGGTCGATCAGGGCCGTCCCACGGGCCAGGTCGTCCCTCGCCTCGTCGGGCCGCCCCGCGCGGGCGAGCACCAGCGCGCACGCGGCGTGCACCATCGCCCCCGGCGCGGTGCCGGACGTGCCGCCGCGGGCGGCGAGCCCGCGGGCCCGTAGCGCCAGCCGGGCGGCGGCGTGGGGTCCGTCCTCCTCCGATGTCAGCAGGGCGAGCCGCGCCAGGCAGCGCGCCGCGACGGCGGGCATGCGGGCGGCCGCGCGGTGGGCTCCGTCCTCCCACGCCGTCTGGGCGGCGGCGCGGTCCCCCGCCAGCTCGTGCGCGACGCCCTCGTGCAGCCGCGCGATCGCGCGCCACGGGCTGGCCTCCGGAGCGCTCCTCAGCGCCATGGCGGCGTCTGCCCGCATCCGCTCGGGCCCGTCACCGCCGGCGGCCGCCCGCAGCAGCGCGACGGCGGCGGCGGGTGCCGGCGCCCGCGCGCCGGGATGCTCCGCGGCCGCGATCCAGTCCTCCGCCGTCCCGGTGCCGCGCTCCACGGCGCACCACGCCGTCGCGAGGGCCAGCGGCGGCCGCTCCGAGGCCTCCTCGTCGCTGAAGAGCGCGAGCGAGCGCTCGATGGCGCCCACGTCCCCCCGGCCGAGTCGGCCGGGCACGGCCGACCACACCAGCGTGGCCGCCCGGTCCACGTCGCCCGCCGCGTGGGCGTGCCGCGCCGCGGCGTCGGAGTCGCCCGCCCGCGCCGACCACCGGCTCGCGCGGCGGTGCAGGACGGGCGCCGCCGTTGGATCGGTGCGTGCCAGCTCGGCGCGCAGCATCTCCCCGACCAGCGTGTTGTGCCGCCACGTCACGCCCCCCGGATCCAGGGACACCACCGGCAGGCCGGCGAGCCGGAGGGCCGCGGGCAGCCCCCGCGCCGCATCCGGCCCAAGGACGACGTCCAGCATCGCGGGCGACACGCGCTCCAGGACGGCGCTCCGCATGAGCAGCGCCGCGTCCTGCGGCGGCAGCGGCGCCAGCAGCTCGCCCACGTACGCCGCGACCGCCGGGCCGTCGCCGCGGACGCCGGCAGGGTCGCCCTCGGAGAGCGCGAGGGTCAGCGCCGCGGGCCACCCCTCCGTGCGCCGCACCAGCCGGCGCACCTGCGCGGCGGTCAGGGACACCCCCGCCCGGCGCGCGAGCCGCGCCGCGGCCATCTCGTCGAACGCCAGGTCGGCCGCACCCAGGCGCAGCAGTCGCCGCTCCGCCGCGAGCCGGCCGAGCGGCAGGGCGGGCGCGGCGCGGCCGCAGACCACCACCTGCGATCCGGGCGGCAGGCAGCCGATCGCCCCCGCCACGAGACCGGCGACGTCGTCCCCCGCAACGAGCCCGGCGTCGTCCAGCACGAGCACCACCGGCTCGGGGCCGCGAGGCGTGGCCGCTGCGACGGCCTCGGCGACGTCGGGCCCCACGCGCCGGTGCGGGTCCACCCACGCGAAGGCGCGGGCGTCGGCATCGGCCCAGTGCGAAAGCAGCGTCGTCTTCCCGTAGCCCGCCGGCGCCTCCACCACCACCAGCGGGACGTCCTCGGCGGCCACGAGCCGCTCGACCAGCGCGTCGCGCACGACATCGCCGGCGCGGACGGCCTGCGAGGCCTGCCCGGCGCGGCGGCCACGGGCGATCGGGACGACCTGGGCGGTGCGGGCCATGGCCGCACCGTAGGTGCGGGCCGGGGCCCCGGTCGGGCGGCGGGCCCGATCACCCGGGTGAAGGCGGTCCTGCGACGCCGTCGATCAGAGCGGGGCGGCGCTCCGCAGGCTGACGCCGAGGTGCTCGCGCAGCACCAGGCCGATCATCCGCTCGACGCCGGCCGCGGCGGGCGGGGGGACGGCGGAGACGGCCTCCGCGAGGGGGCGGCCCACCAGGCCTGCGAGCGCGGCGACGGCGTCGCCCTCCACCGGCTCCGCCCCCGTTCCGCACGCGTCGCACAGCACCCCGCCCGCGGTGGCCGAGAACGCGGTCAGCGACCCGCCCGCGCCGCACCGCACGCACGACCCCAGCACCGGCAGCAGGCCGCTCACCACCAGCAGCTTCGCCTGGCAGCCCAGCACGACCGGGTGCAGCCGCGCGGGACCGGGCCCCGCGGGATCGGCGTGGGCGAGCAGGCCGAGCGTGCGGTCCAGGAGGTGCCACGTCTCCTCCGACGGCTCCGCCTCCGGCATCACCCGCATCACCGTCTCCAGCACACACGCGGCGGCCTGGAGCCGGTGTCCCGCGACCCACAGCCCGGCGTGGGCGTCGATCACGGAGGCGCCGCGGATCGTCCCGAGATCCCCGCGCCCCTCGTGGATGGTGACCGATGCCGTGACCCCCGGCTGGAGCCGGCCGCCCAGCTTGGACGTGGTGCGGCGCGCCCCCTTGGCGATGGCCGACACCCGGCCGTGCGCGCGGGTGTACAGCGCCAGGACCAGGTCCGCCTCCGAGTAGCGGATCCCCCGGAGCACCACCGCCTCGGTCTCGTACGTCGCCATCACCGGGAGTGTGACGGCGGCGCCGGACCGAGGGCCCCGCCCACGCACGGTCGCTACACTTTTTGCATCGTGCACCGACCGCGCATCCGCATCTACACCAGCGACTTCTGCTCCTACTGCACCCGCGCGAAGAACCTGCTCGCGAAGAAGGGCGTGGCCTTCGAGGAGGTGTTCCTCGACCGGACCGACACGCAGAGCCGCATGGACCTGGTCCAGCTCACCGGCCGCTACACGGTGCCGCAGATCCTGATCGACGACCGCCCCGTGGGCGGCTACGACGAGATCAAGGCGCTCGACGACCAGGGCCGCCTCGACCCGCTGCTGGGCCTGGCCTAGGGCCCGTCGCCCCCGCCCGGCGCCGGGATGATCCCGAGCTGCTGGAGCATCCCGAGGTCGTCCCGCACCGCCCAGTGCTCGCAGGCCCGCCCGTCGCGCATCCGCAGCATGTGCATGTGCTGCACGGCGAAGCTCCGGCCCGTCGGCGGCATCCCCAGCAGCTCCCCCTCGTGCGTGCCGGAGAGGGTCGCCCGGTAGGCCACCAGGTCGCCGGCCGCCACCACCTCGTGCACCTCGAGGCGGATGTCGGGGATCGCGGAGTGCAGGCGCTCCATGCGCAACCGGAAGCCGGCGTACCCGGGGTCCTCGCCCGGCCACGCCTCGTGGTTGACGTAGTCCTCGGTCACGAACTCGGGGATGCGGTCGATCTCGCCGCGGTCGAACAGGGCCGCCGCGCGCTCGCGGGCGAAGGCCTCCATCTCGGCGGGGGTCACGATTCGCCGCCCTCGTCGGCCACCGCCGGGGAGATCGCCATGCCCAGGCGGCGCCTGCGGCGGCGGTGGCGCACCACCAGGTAGACGATGCCCCCGAGGATCGCGACCACCAGGACGTAGTCGAAGTAGTGCAGGTTGTGCTGCAGCTCCTCCCAGTTGTCGCCCACCGCGCGCCCGGCGAGCGTCAGCATCAGCACCCAGGGGATGCATCCGAGCAGGGTGAACACGGTGAAGCGCCAGAACGGCATCCGGGCGATCCCCGCCGGCAGGCTGATGAACGTGCGGATGATCGGCAGGCAGCGCGAGATCAGCACCGCCCAGTCGCCGTAGCGCTCGAACCAGCGGTCGGCGGCGTCCAGCCGTTTGGGCGTGATGTGCAGCCAGTGCCAGCGCAGCGCCCACTCGCGGCCCTTCTCGCGGCCCACCCAGTAGGCGATCCAGGAGCCGATGACGTTGCCGGCGACGCCCGCGGTGACCATCCAGAACAGCGACGCGTCGCCCTGCGAGACGAGGAAGCCGCCGTAGAGCATGATCGCCTCGCTCGGCACCGGGATGCAGGCGCTCTCGAGGATCATCAGCAGGAAGACCGCGAGGACGCCGTACGCGCCGACCTGGTCGGTCGCGAAGTTGACGATCGGTGCGGTGAGATCCGGCACGGGGACCGATGCTAGCCGCTGACGGCGGCCGCGCGGTCCGCGCCCGTCGGAACACCCCGGACAGGCCTGGCGGAACGCACGCCGTCCCGGATGGCGTCGGAGACGGCCTCCGCGGCCGCGACCCCCACCGCGAACGCCGACGCCGGCCGGGCGCCCGTCGCGAGGCAGAACGCCGCGTCGCCGTCGATCGGGGTGTGCACCGGCGCCACCGCCCGGGCCATGCCGGCGTGCGACATGCGCGCCACCGTCGCGGCCTCCGGGCGGGTGAGCCGGGCGTCGGTGACGACGCACACGAGCGTGGTGTGCTCCGCCGCCGCCAGCCGCGGGTGGAACGGCGGGTGGTCGATCACGCGCTCCCACGCCCGCATGAAGCGCCCGTCCTCGCCGACCGCGCCGGCGATGACCTCGCCCCGCCCGTCGATCACGTCGCCCCACGCGTTGACCACCGCCAGCGCCGCCACCGCCACGCCGTCGTGGAGGCGGCGGACGCCGGCCCCCACGCCGCCCTTGCACCAGCCGTCGCGGGCGCGCAGCTTGCCGCACGTCGCGCCGGTGCCTGCGCCGACGCTGCCCACCGCATGCGGCCCGTCCGAGAGCGCCTCGCAGGCGGCGTAGCCGTCGTCGGGGCCGGGGCGGCGGGCGTTGCCGGTGATGCCGAGGTCGAAGATGCACGCCGCGGGGACGATCGGGACGCGGGCGGCGATGGTGTCGTGGCCCAGGCCGCGCTCCTCACACCAGCGCATCACCCCCGATGCCGCGTCCAGCCCGAAGGCGCTGCCGCCGCTGAACACCAGCGCCGTCACCTCGGCGACGGACGCGAGCGGCGCCAGCAGGTCGACGTCCCGCGTCGCGGGCCCGCCGCCGCGCACCTCCACCGCGCCCACGGTCCCCGGGGGCGGCATGACCACCGTGCAGCCGGTGCCCGCCGCGGCGTCGGTCCAGTGGCCGACGCGGACGCCGGGGACCTCCGTCACCACGGGGCCGGCTCCGGCTGGCAGCGCGGGCACCAGTACGTGCCGCGCTGGGCGACGCGCGTCTTCACGATCGTGGTGCCGCAGCGGGGGCAGGGGTCGCCGCGGTGGAGGTGGACCTGCAGGAGGTCCTGCATCGTCCCCATCTCGCCGAGCGAGTCGCGGTAGGAGTCGATGGAGGCGCCGCCCGCCGCGACCGCCGCGGCCAGGCGGTCGCGGATCGCGCGGTGCAGCCGGCGGATCTCGTCGGCCTCGAGCGACCCCGCCGGCCGCTCCGGGTGGATCCGGGCCTGGAACAGGGCCTCGTCGACGTACATGTTGCCGAGCCCGGCGACGAGGACCTGGTTGAGCAGCACGGCCTTGATCGGGCCCCGGCGGCCGGCGAGCAGCCCCTCGAGCACACGGGCGGTGAACCGCGGCGTCAGCGGCTCGATGCCGACGCGCTCGGCCCAGTAGGCCTCGTTCTCGGACGCCGGCGCCGACGGGACGATCCACGCGCGCCCGAAGCGGCGCATGTCCCCGAAGGTGAGGGTGCTGCCGTCGTCGAGCGTGAAGCGGGCGCGCAGGAAGCGCTCCTCGCCCTCCTCGCCCGGCGGGCGCCAGTGCAGGCGCCCCGTCATGCGCAGGTGGACGGCCAGGGTGTCGCCGTCGTCCAGCTCGATCAGCAGGTACTTGCCCCGGCGGCCGACCGTCGCGATCGCGCGCCCGGCGAGCCCCTCGGCGAAGGCCTCCGGGTCCTCGGGCTCCACCAGCTTCGCGTCGTGGACCTCGGCCCGCGCGATGGTGCGGCCGGGGATGCGGTCGGCCAGCTGGGCGCGGATCGTCTCGACCTCGGGCAGCTCAGGCATCGCCACCGCCGTCGCCGATCCGGAACCACGGCTCGGCCATGCGCGTCGCCTCGGCGGCGGCCCACGCGTCGCGGGCGTGCACGACCGCCATCGGCTGGCCCTCCTCCACGACGTCGCCGGGCCGCACCAGCACCTCGATGCCGACGACGGGGTCGATCGACTGGTGCGGGTGAAGGCGGCCAGCGCCGAGCCAGCGGACCACCTCCCCCACCCCGCGACCGTCGATGCCGGCCACCGCGCCGGCCCGCGGGGCCGGCACGTCGACGCGCTCGGGGGCCGATGGCAGGGCGCCCTCGTCGGTCCAGACGGCGGGGTCGCCGCCCTGGACCTCGACCCACCGCTCCGCCCGCGCCAGGGCCGAGCCGTCGGCGAGCGCCGCGCCCGCGCGCGCCTCGCCCTCGCCCGCCGGCACCGTCCCGGCCGACTCGGCCAGCCGCCCGGCGGCGCGCACCGCGGCGGCCCGCAGATCGTCGGGTCCGGCGCCGCGCAGGACCTCCCCCGCCTCGGCGACCTCGAGCGCATTCCCCACCATCCGGCCGAGTGGCGCGTCGGCGTCGAGCAGGTCCCACGTCACGGCCCGGCCCCACGGCGCCGCCATCCGCTCCATGAGGGCGGCCGTCGCGAGCCCGGCCTCCCGGTCGGGCACGAACGCCCCGGATCCGTACGGCACCTCCAGGTGCAGCGCCTCCGCGCCGGACGCGAGCGCCCGCGCCATCGCCGATGCCGCGACCAACCCGGGCGCCGGGACCGTGCCGGTGGCGTCGCGCAGGCCCGACAGCCGCAGGTCCGCGGGCGCCAGGCGCCCGTGGTGCGCGGCCACGGCGATGCCCTCGTCGCGCAGCTGCCGCACCCAGCGGTCGAGCTCCAGATCGACCTCCATGCCGGGGATGGCCTCCAGCTTGTCGGCGGTTCCACCGGCGTGTCCCAGGCCGCGCGACGCCATCTGGGCGACGCGCACGCCGAGGGCCGCGGCGAGCGGCGCCGCGGCGAGCGGGACGCCGTCGCCGACCGCCCCCGTGGTGACGACGTCGCCGGTGGGGCCGAAGCGGCCGAGCTCCAGCCGGTCGCCCGACGCGACCAGCTCCCGCATGAGGGCGTCGGCGTGGCCCTCGGGGAGGCCCCGGGTGCAGGCCAGCATGCACCAGGCCGACATGAGGGCGTCGTCGGAGGTGCCGTCGATCCAGCGGCGGACGAACTCCTCGACGCTGGCGGCGTCGACCGGGTCGCCCCGCCGGGTGCGCTCGACGACCTCCACGGGGGCGAACGGGACGGCCATCGACCCCCGACCCTACACCCGGGCCCCCGCGGAAGGCCGGGAAACCGCTGGTAGGGTGCCCGGCGTGCCTCGCCTCGGGACATGCGTCGCCGCCATCGCGGCGTGCGCCATCGGCGCCGGGACGGCCGTCGCGCAGCAGCCGACGCCCGCCGCGCCGACCACCCCGACGACGCCCGCCAACCCCGCGCCGGCGGCCGGTCCGCCGAAGCTCAGCTCCCTGCGCCTGCCCGCCGTGGTGTCGGCGCAGCAGGGGCACGCCCGCTTCCTGGTCGGCATCCGCCTGTCGGTGCCGGCGAAGCTGACGGTGCAGGTGCTGTCCTCGGCGGGCAAGGTCGTGCAGGCCAAGACCGACGCGACCGCCCGGAAGGCCGGCCGCGCCTACATCCGGGTCGAGGCGGTCGACACCCGCGGCTTCCAGCTCCTGCAGGGCGCGTACACGCTGCGGATCCAGGCCGCCGACGACCAGGGGCGCACGTCGCCGGCGGTCGAGGGCCCGTTCCGGCTGCGGCTGACCACCCCCCGCGGCCTGTTCGACGCGTACACGGTCCCGCTGTGGCGCGCCTTCCAGCGTCAGGTCGGCACCACCACCCCCGGCCAGCTGGTGGCCGTGGTGGGCCCGAAGGGCGTGGTCGCGACCGCGGGGCTGCGGCGCGGCGACGTGATCACGAGCCTCAACGGGACCGCGGTCGCGCAGCCCGGCGCCTGGCAGACGGCCCTCCGGGGGCTGCCGGCCGAGAAGGCCGTCGAGATCCAGTACCTCCGCAAGGGCCAGGCCGTGACCGCATCGCTCCAGCCGAAGCCGGACTGGGAGGCGGCGCCCGACTACGCCAAGTCCCTCGCCGTCGCGGTGAAGCGCGATCCCCGCGTGCTCGCCTATGCCGTGGCCCAGGTCCGCCAGCTCATCGACGCCGCCAAGCTGGCCGACGCGAAGGGGCTCATCGACGAGTGGCCCGCCGCGTGGCGCACGAGCGCCCCGGGGCAGCTGGTGCAGGGTGACCTGGAGGCGAAGGCCGGCCGCTGGAAGCAGGCGCTCGGCGCCTACAACCGGGCCCGCAAGAAGGATGCGACCCTGGCGGCGGCGGAGTTCGGCCGGGGCCTGGCCCTGTCCGAGCTGAAGAAGACGAACCCGTCGATCGTGGCCTTCGGTGCCGCCGCGACCCTGGACCCCACCGACGCGTCCGCGTTCGGGTTCCGCGCCTACGCGCTGCTCCAGGCGGGCCGCGACGCCGACGCTGTGGTGGCCGCGCGCCAGGCGGTGGCGCTCGACTCCCGCTACGCCGACGCCTTCCTGCCGTTCGGCATCGCGCTGATCGCCACGGGCGACAAGCCGGCGGGCGTGAAGGCCCTGCGCCGCGGGCTGGTGCTGCTGGAGGAGCCGGACCGCGCGGACCAGCTCATCACGCAGCACCTCGACCCCACCGACCCCTGACGCCGCGCCCCGGGTGAACCGGGGTCCGGGCGGACGGTCAGATCTCGCCGGTGGGCTCGTTCCCGTCGTCGAAGGGGTCCTGCCGCGGCGGACGGCGGCGGCGTGACGACGAGCGCCCGCCTCCGTGCCCGCCGGCCGCGCCGCCCGCCAGGAACACGACGGTGAGGATGCCGGCGGCCAACCCGGCCCACATCTCCCACTGCAGCAGCGGGTTCTGGGCGAAGATGCCGTACAGCAGGAACACCGCGACCACCCCCACGAGGGCGAGCGGACGCTGCTTCGGGGCGGCGAGATGGACCACCCAGGGGGCGATCAGCGCGATGACCAGCAGGAGGATGGTGCTCATGCGCTCGCGTCGTCGGGGGATGCGGGCATCGGTGGAGCCTAGTCACCGGAAACGCCATCCGTCCAGCCGGAGGCCCTCGGACACGTGACCGAGGTCGCCGGAATCCATCTGCTCCAGGGGCTGGACCTGGTCGCCACGCCCCGTCGCTCGGCGGTCGCGCGGCTCGACTCCGAGGGGCGCCTCACCGCCCTCGACCTGGCGTCGTCGGACGAGGAGATCGTCGCCCTCGTGGGCGGGATGGACGTGCGCGTGGTGGCGGTCGACGCGCCGCTGCACGTGCCGAACGCGTCCGGGCGCCGCGATGCCGAAGCGGTGCTGGCGTGGTGCGACGTGGCGGCGTTCCCGTCGTCGCGGCGACGGCTCCAGCAGGTGCACGGCGGCCTCCGCGGCGAGGCGCTGGCGCCGTCGCTGGAGGCGGCGGGGCGCACCGTGCTGGAGGCGCTGCCGGACCAGGTGCTGCGCCAGATCGCGTGGGAGCGCGACCATCCCGCCGATGCCGACGCGATCGACCTGCTCGCCTACCGCACCGCCTGGGTGGGGGTCCGGGCCCCGGTGCACCGGCCGAAGGGCACCGGGCGGGCCCGTCCCGACGGCGTGATCGCCGCGTGGCGGCTGCTGGACGGGGTGCTCGACCTGGGCGGCTGGGCCCCCGGCCCGCCCGCCGACGACTGGGCCGTCATCGCCGACGCCGCCCGGGTGGACGCCATCTGCTGCGCCTACGCGGCCCTTCGCCACGCCAGGGGCGCCGCGGTGTCGATCGCGACGGGGGGCCCCCCGCTGACCCTCCCGGCCGACGCGAACCTGGCGGCCCGGGTGGCGCAGACGCTGCGCCGGCTCAGGGAGGCGGGCGCGATACGCATCTGACGCGGTCTCCCGGGGGTTGCACCCTCGGCGGAGCCGTTGTGATATTCCGCACGAGCCCTTCGGGGCCGTGTCCACCACCCTTCGGATCGAGAGGATGGCTCCCGTGGGCAACAGCGTCTACAAGGTGATCGAGATCGTCGGTACCAGCGAGACCTCGTGGGAGGACGCCACGGCCGCCGCCGTGGCGACCGCATCGCGGACCCTCCGCGACCTGCGGGTCGCGGAGGTCGTGGAGCAGGACGTGACGATCAACGAGGACGGGTCGATCGACCAGTACCGGACCCGGCTCTCGGTCTCGTTCAAGTACCAGGACGACTGAGCGTGTAGGCGCGGGTCTCCCAGGGGGCGGCGCGGAGTGCCCCCTGGAGGTCCGCGTCCGACGCGTACGGCCGGTCCGCGATCACGCGGACCCGCACGGGCACCGCCACCTCCGCGCCGGCGAAGGGCCACGGGTCGCAGGTCGCCTCCAGCGGGCCGAGCGGCCGCACCGTGAGCGTCACCCCCGGGTCGCCGGCGGCGCGCGGGACCTGCGGCAGCACCGTCGCGCGGCCCGCGGCCTGCGCCCGCCACGTGAGATGCAGGCTCAGCACGTCCCACGTCTGGAGCAGGCGGTAGCCGGCCCACGCCCACGCGTCGAGGTCGGGGCCGGCGCCGATCCGCTCCCGCAACGCGCCCTGGAGCGTGTCCTGCTCGGCCAGGAACGCCTTCACCGCCGGCGGGCGCGCACGGCGCGGGGTGGCGGGCCCCTGGTCCAGGCCGAGGCGGCCCTCGTAGAGCCCCTGCCCGTGCATCGACACGATGAGCCCGGCCCGCGGGTCGCGGCCGGCGGCACCGGCGATGGCCTCCCGGTACAGGGCGACGTGGGTGGGCCGGTCGATGTGCGGGAAGTCGACCGGCGCACCGTCGTCGCCCACCTGCGGCGCCGCCTCCCACGCCCGCCAGCCCTCGTCGTGCACGGCCGCGGCGACCACCAGCGGCGCCCACGGCGCGGGCCGCGCGAACACGGCGTTCCCCCAGGCCTCGGCGAACGCCGCGCACTGCACCTGGTGGTCGACCTGGCGCACCAGCAGCAGGCCCTCCGGGCGCCGGGAGACGATCATCGGCCCAGCCTAGCCCCGCCGCTCAGCGCACGGACCACTCCTCCACCGTCCCGCCGAGGTCGCGGTCCAGGAACCCCTGCCCGGAGTTGAGGACCACGGCGTCGGCGCCCGTGTCCCACGGTCGCCGCGCCGCCATCGGCCGGCACAGGTACAGCTCGTCGGCGGCCCGGGTGACCGCCACGTAGAACAGCCGCTCCTCCTCGTCGAGCCGGCCCTCGCTCACCGCCCACCCCGACGGGAACGACCCGGCCTCCACCTGGAGCACGAACACGACCGGCCACTCCAGCCCCTTCGCCTGGTGCACCGACGACAGCGCCACCCGGCGGGCGGGACCCGAGACGTCCTCGTCGGCCTCCACCCGCTCGGCCAGCTGGAGGTCGCCGAGGAAACGATCGAGGCCGGCGGTGCGGGCGGCCAGCTCGGCGAGGCGGGCCAGGTCGCCCTCCCGGTCGCGCCAGTTCGGATAGGCGCGCTGCAGGTGGTCGCGGTACCAGTCGGCGCGGGCGACGCGCAGCACGATCTCCTCGGGGCGGGTCATCCCGGCGATGTCGCGGATCGCCTCGGCGAAACGGCTCAGCCCCGCGGCGCCGGCACCCGCCGGCCGGAGCGCCGCGGCGGCGGCCAGAGGGTCGGGCTCCGCGCCGATCGCCGCCCACGTGCGGGCCGCCACGGCGGCGCCGACCCGCTCGAACAGGCGCAGGGCCCGGTTCCAGGCGAGCGCGTCGCGCGGGTTGTGGCGCAGACGCAGGAACGCGAGCACGTCCTTCACGTGGGCGCTCTCCACGAAGCGGGCGCCGGAGTAGAGCTCGAACTCGACCCCGGCCTGCGCGAGCGCGAGCTGGAGCTCGACGGAGTGGTGGTGCGCCCGGTACAGCACGGCGATCTCGCCCGGCGCCCGGCCCGCCGTGATGAGGTCGGCGATCCGCTGCGTGATGAACCACGCCTCCTCCTGGGTGGAGAGCACGTGGGCCACCACCGGCCGCTCGCCCGACGGCGGCCGCCGCGCCCGAAGCCGCTTCCCGAACGGGTTGCCGGCGGGCAGCGTCCGCTGCGCGAGCGCGACGACCTCCGGCGTGGAGCGGTAGTTGGTCTGGAGCGGGAACACCCGGGTGCCCGGCACCCCCGCGAAGCGCGACACCACCTCCGGGTCGGCCCCCCGCCAGGAGTAGACGGCCTGGTCGGGGTCGGCGACGGCGATGAGGTTGCCATGCTCCCCGGCGATCAGCTCCGTGAAGCGCGCCTGCACCGGGTTGACGTCGTGCAGCTCGTCCACCAGCACCCAGCGGTAGCGCTCCTGGAGCTTCACCCGCACCCGGGGGTGGTCCGCGAGCAGGCGGACCGTGAGGGTCAGGAGGTCGGCGTAGTCGACCGCGCCCATCGCCCGCTTGCGCTCCTCGTAGCCGTCGGCGATGGCGCGCAGGTCGGCGATGCGGTCGCCGAGCCGCGGGTTGGCCTCGTGGACGACGGCCTCGATGTCGCGGCCGCTCTCGGCGGCGAGGCACGCATAGCCGACGATGGTGGCCGGCTTCGGCAGCGACGGACGGGTCTCGCGCCCGGCGAGGACCGCGTCGCGCGCCATGGCGCACACCTCCGCCTGGTCCTCCGCGTCGAGCACCGTGAACGACGACGGCAGCCCCACCAGCGGCCCGTGCTGCGCCAGGATCCGGCGGCAGACGGCATGGAACGTCCCGGCGGTCACCGCCTGGAGGTCGATGCCCGTGAGCGCCCCGGCGCGCTGGACCATCTCCTTCGCCGCGCGGCGGGTGAACGTCACGAGCATCACCGCCTCGGGCGGCGTGCCCCGGTCGATGGCGTGCGCGAGGGTGGCCACGATGGTCCGCGTCTTCCCCGATCCCGCCGACGCGAGGATCAGCGTGCGCCCCGCCGCCCCCTCGACGGCGGCCAGCTGCTCCTCGTCGAGCATCGCCCGGAGCGCCTCCGACGCCCCGCCGTCGCGGCGGTCGGGGGGCCGCAGCCGGTACACCCGGCGCCCCCCGGGGTCGGCGGCGAGCGGGTCCCGGCCGTGGACGCGGTCGCGGGCGGCCTTCTGGGCCTCGATGTGCGGCAGCGTGGGCGGCGCCGTCTGCCAGCGAGGGTAGCCGTGGGCCGAGGACATGGGGCGAACGTTAGTTCGGGGTCCGGACGGACCTCGCCCGGGGCGGGGACCTGCTAGACACGCGGATGACCACAACCGAACCGAGGGGGAGCACGCATGGCGGCACGCGGACGCGCGGAGTGGAAGGGCGACCTGAAGGGCGGCAGCGGGACGTTCGAGGCCGGTGACAGCGGCATCGCGGGCGACTTCTCGTTCACGACCCGGTTCGAGGACGCCCCGGGCGCCAACCCGGAGCAGCTGATCGGCGCGGCCCTCGCCTCCTGCTTCTCGATGGCGGTCTCCAACGCCCTCTCGCAGGGCGGCAACGTCCCGGAGTCGGTGCGCACGGAGGCGGTCGTCTCGATCGGCAAGATCGGCGACGCCACCTCGATCACCAGGATCGACGTGAAGACCGTCGGCAAGGTGCCGGGCATCGACCAGGCGGCCTTCGAGAAGGTCGCCGAGGAGATGAAGACCGGGTGCATCGTGAGCCGCGCCCTCGCCGGCGTGCCCGAGTTCACCCTGACGGCGACGCTCGAGGACTAGGGAGCGGCGCGCAGCTCCCGCTCGAGGCGCAGGAGCCCGATCAGCGTCTTGGCGTCGCGGACCTGGTCGATCAGGCGGCCGAGGTCGGCGAGGGGCCACGGGATGACCTCGATCATCTCGTCCTCGTCGGCCTCGTGCTCGCCGGTGGCCGGGGTGAGGTCGGTCGCCATGAAGCAGTGGATGAACTCGGTGAGGATCGCCGGGGCGGTGTAGAACCCGCCGACGTCGCGCCAGGTGGCGGCGTCGCGGCCCACCTCCTCGGCCAGCTCGCGCTTCGCGCAGGCCAGGGGGTCCTCGCCCGGGTGGTCCAGCTTCCCGGCCGGCAACTCCAGCGTGAACGCCTCCACCGCCTCGCGGGGCTGGCGCACCATCAGCACGTGGCCGTCCTCGACCGGGACCATCACCACCGCGCCCGGGTGGTCCATGACCTCGCGCGTCACCACCGTGCCGTCGGGCCGGCGGTACTCGGAGCGCCGCAGGTTGACGATCACGCCCTGGTGGATGGGCTCGGTGGAGATCGGCGGGCCGAGACCGCCCCCGTCGGGGGTCACGCCACGCGGGCGGCGTCGATCAGCCCCAGCGTCACGTCCAGCATCTGCTCCAGGCTGCGGACGGCGATCCGCTCGTCCGGGGTGTGGACGTCGATCATCCCGTTGCACAGGTTGACCGCGGGGAAGCCGTTGCGGATGAAGGCGTTGACGTCGGAGCCGCCGCCGCTCGGCACCAGCCGGGGGGTGTGCCCCAGCCCGGCCAGCACCGACATCGCCATCGCGACCTGGGGGTCGCCCTCGCCGACGCGATAGGCCGAGAACTCGCGCTCCACCCGCGTCTCCAGGTCGACCTCGCACTCCGCCGCCGCCCACGTCATGGCGTCGAGCATCGCGGTGAGCTGGATCGAGAGGGTGCGCTCGTCGCGGGAGCGGGCCTCCGCGGTGATCGTGCAGCGCTCGGCGATCACGTTGGTGGCGGTGCCGCCCTCCACCGTCCCGATGTTGGCGGTCGTCTCCGGGTCGATGCGCCCGAGCGGCATCCGGCCGATCGCCTTCGCGGCGGCGACGATCGCGCTGCGCCCCGACTCGGGCGTGATCCCGGCGTGCGCGGGGCGGCCGACGAACGTCGCGTTGATGCGGTGCAGCGACGGCGCCGACCCCACGATGTCCCCCACCGGCCCGGTGTGGTCGTAGACGAAGCCGAAGCGGGCGTGCAGGGGCCGGGGGTCGAAGTGGGCGGCGCCGCGCAGGCCGATCTCCTCGCAGGGCGTGAACACCAGCTCCACGCCGGCGTGCGGGCGGCCCTCCCCCACCACCTGCCGCATCGCCTGGAGCACCACCGCCACGGCCGACTTGTTGTCGCCCCCCAGGATGGCGTCGCGCTCGTTGGTCAGGTGGCCGTCGGCCAGGCCGACCTCGATCGCGTCGGTCACCGGGACCGTGTCGAGGTGGACGCCGAACATGATGGGCGTGCCGTCCGCCGTGGGCGCGAAGCGGGCGACGATGTTCCCGCACCCGGCGGGCAGGGCGGCGGCCGCGTCGTCCTCGCGCACCTCGGCGCCCAGCGTGCGCAGCTCGCCGCGCACCAGCTCCGCGACCCGGCCCTCGTCGCGGGACGGGGAGGGGATCTCACACAGCCGAACCATCAGCCGGGCCACCTCGGGGAGCCCGGCGAGCTCCTCCGGCGTCAGGGCGTCACCCTCCGAGCGCCGCCCGCTCGCGCGCCACCGTCCCGCGGGAGCCCGCGTGGGCGGCGGCCGCGCCGACGAACTCGCGGAAGAGCGGCTGCGGCCGGGTGGGCCGGCTCTTGAACTCGGGGTGGAACTGCGACGCGCAGAACCACGGGTGCTCCGGCAGCTCCACGATCTCGACGAGGCGCCCGTTGGGCGACCGCCCGCTCACCACCAGGCCGGCGCGCTCGATCTCCTCGCGCATCGCCGGGTTGACCTCGTAGCGGTGCCGGTGGCGCTCGTAGATGACGTCCTGGTCGCCGTACGCCTCACGCGCCCGGGTGCCGGGCACCATGTGGACCGGGTCGGCGCCGAGGCGCATCGTGCCGCCGCGCTCCTCGATGGCGCGCTGCTCGGGCAGCAGGTCGATGACCGGGTACGGCGTCTCGGGGTCGAACTCGCTGGAGTTGGCGCCGTCCATCGCGCACACGTGACGGGCGTACTCGATGACCGCGATCTGCATGCCGAGGCAGATGCCCAGGAACGGCACGCCACGCTCGCGGGCGAAGCGGGTGGCGGTGATCTTGCCCTCCACCCCGCGCCCGCCGAAGCCGCCGGGCACCAGGACGCCGTCCGCCTGCCCCAGCAGCGCCTCCAGGTCGGGCGCCTCCGCGTCCACCCAGTCGATCTCGAGCTCGACGCCGTGGTGGATCGCCGCGTGCTTCAGGGCCTCGGCCACCGACAGGTAGGCGTCGTGCAGCTGGACGTACTTGCCGACCAGAGCGATGCGCACGTGGCCCTCGCAGGCCCCGATCGCGTCGACCAGGCGGCGCCAGTCCGTGAGGTCGGGCGGCGGGGCCGGCCGACCGAGGCGGTTGCACACCACCTTCGCGAAGCCCTCGGCCTCGAGGTTGAGGGGGACCTCGTAGATGTCGCCCGCGTCGACCGCCGAGATGACCGCGTTGGTCGGGATGCCGCCGTAGAGCGCGATCTTCTGGCGGATGTCGTCGGTGAGCGGCCGGTTGGAGCGCAGCACCAGCACATCCGGCTCGATGCCGATGCGGCGCAACTCGTTGACGGAGTGCTGGGTGGTCTTGGTCTTCAGCTCCCCGCTCGCGTCGAGGTACGGCACGAGGGTGACGTGGACGAAGCAGACGTGCTCGCGGCCGACGTCGTTGCGCAGCTGGCGGATCGCCTCCAGGAACGGGAGCGACTCGATGTCGCCGACCGTACCGCCGATCTCGACGATGACCACGTCGGCGTTGGAGCTGGCGGCCGCCTGCTTGATGCGCCCCTTGATCTCGTCGGTGACGTGCGGGATGACCTGCACCGTCGCCCCCAGGAAGTCGCCGCGGCGCTCCCGCTTGATGACGGTGTCGTAGATCGCGCCGGTGGTGACGTTGGAGATCCGGGTGAGGCTCTCGTCGGTGAACCGCTCGTAGTGGCCGAGGTCGAGGTCCGTCTCGGCGCCGTCCTCGGTGACGAACACCTCGCCGTGCTGGAAGGGGCTCATCGTGCCGGGGTCAACGTTCAGGTACGGGTCGCACTTCTGGAGCGACACCTTGATCCCGCGGGCCTTCAGGAGCGTCCCGAGGGACGCGGCGCTGATCCCCTTGCCGAGCCCGGAGACGACGCCCCCGGTCACGAACACGTACTTCACCGGCGACTCAGCCACGCGCCCTCCCCTCGCCCGACGACGCATCGCAGCTTAGCGCGGGGGTCGGCGGGCATGACGGCGGGGTCACCGCCGACGGGGGGCCGCCAGGTGTCACAGGGCGGCCAGGCCGACGCGGCCCTCGGCGCGGGCGCCCGTGGCGCGGGCGAGCGCGTTGCGGCGCAGCGCCTGGCAGACCGACAGGGCCACCCGATACCCGGCATCCGACTCCGAA
>DAISWG010000022.1:0-56236 GCA_036826475.1 Miltoncostaeaceae bacterium
GCCGGTGGCGGGGCCTGCGGGGGCGGTGGCGCGGCGGCGCGCGGCTGGGGATCGAAGGTCTGGAACCCGTCGACCGACGGCGGCTCCCCGTTGGCCGGCGACGCGGCAGGCGGGGCCTCGGTCGCGTCGGGCGCGGCCTCCGCCGCCCCGGGACGCGCGAAGGTCTCGAACCCGGTCGGGGCGGGCGCGACGGGGGGCGCTGCGGCAGGCGGGGGCGGGGTGGCCGCGGGCGCGGGGCCGTTCCCGGGGCGGGCGAAGGTCTCGAAGCCCGTCGGGGCGGGCGCGGGCGGCGGGGCCGCGGGCGCGGCCGTCGGCGGCTGCGTCGCGTCCGGCGGGGCCGCCACGGCCGGCGGCCCGCCGCCGTCCGGCGGCGGGGTCGCCGGTGACTGGATGCTGTCGAACGGCGCGGGCGTGAGCGGCTGCGCCATCGCGAGCGCGCCGCCGGAGAGCAGCCGCGCGTCCCGGCGCCAGCGCGGGCCGAGGATCCGGATGATGATGCCCTCCAGCGAATCCCACGCCGCGGCGGCATCCTCCGGGCGCCCCTCGGGCGTCTTGGAGAGCATCGACTCGAGCCAGTCCGCGAGCTCGGGATCGAGGTCCGGGTTCGCCTCGCGCGGGCTCGGCAGGGGCTCGTTGACGTGCAGCAGCAGCACGGCGACCGGCGTGTCGGCGCTGTAGGGGACCCGCCCCACCAGCATCTCGTACGCCATCACGCCCACCGCGTAGAGGTCGGTCGGCGGCCCCACGCCCTTCGCCATCGCCTGCTCCGGCGACATGTAGGCGGGCGTCCCCACGGTGGTGCCGGTCGCGGTGGCGAAGCTCGTCTGGACCTCGTTGACCGCCTTGGCGATCCCGAAGTCCGCCACCTTCACCGTGCCCGAGCGGGTGAGCATGAGGTTCTCGGGCTTCAGGTCCCGGTGGACGATGCCCTGCTCGCCGGCGTGCGACAGCGCGGCCAGGACGCCCTCCATGACGCCAGCGAACTGGGCGAGCGAGAGCGACCGCACCATCGGCCGCAGCGACCCCCGCTCGAGGTACTCCATCGCGATGTAGGGGGTGCCGTCGTCGTGCTGCAGGTACTCGTGCACCGTCACGATGTTCGGGTGCCCCAGCGACCCGGTGATGCGCGACTCCTGGAGGAATCGCGCGGCGGCGGCGGGATCGGTCGCGTGGAAGGCTCCCAGCTGCTTCAGGGCGACGTCGCGATCCAGATCGGTCTGGCGCGCCAGGTACACCACCGCCATCCCGCCGCGGCCGATCTCGCGGATCACCTCGAAGCGGCCGACGCGCTCGCCGGCCCTGGGCATCAGCCGACCCCGCCGTGCCGCGGGACGAGCGCGCGGGCGTGCCCGCGCCCGCTCACGCCTGGACCGTCGTCTGTCCGGGCGACACCACCTGGATGGTGCCGGGCGGCACGCCGTCCGTCATGCCCGTCAGCGACTGGGTGTGCACGGGCATCCCGCCCGCCGCCACGGTGGGCGCGCTCCCCCCCGGCATGACCGTGACGACGGTCGTGCACGGCTTCGTCGACACCGACGGGACCTGCGCGCACCCGAGGATCGGAGCGCCGACGAGATCCGTCTCCCGCAGCACCGCGCCGCCCTGGATGGTCACCGTCGTCTGGCGCGGCGTCAGCGTCACACGGCCGCCGTGCGCGCAGAGGATGGTCGCGTTGGTGGTGACGACGAGCGCCAAGACCCGGTCCTTCGGGGGGTGGCCACGCAGGTTCCTCCAGAACTATATTCCGCACCAAAGGGGGAAGCGACGGCGGGAACCGGATGTTCCGCCCAGGCGAGATGGCGGCGATGAAGGTCTTCGTCCTCGATGCGCACCAGATCTACCGGCGGGGGCTGACCTCCTGCCTCGAGACCGCGGACGGGATCGCCGGCGTGGGCGATGCCGGCAGCGTCGCGGAGGCCTGGCAGCACCCGGGCCTGCAGGACGCCGACGTGGTGGTGCTCGACCACGCGCTGGCGGGCGGACTGGAGTTCATCAGGAGCGTCCGCGAGGCCACCGGCGCCCGCGTGCTCGTCTGCTCCGACGGTGACGACGAGAGCGAGGTGGTGGCCGTCGTGGCCGCCGGCTCCATGGGCTTCGTCTCGAAGGCGACGCTCACCCCCGAGTCGCTGATCGCCGCGGTGCACGCCGCCGGGACGGGCGCCGGCGTCATGGCCCCCGGGCTCCTCGGAACGCTGCTGCGCGGCATCTCGCGCGCGTCTGAGGAGGTCCTGGAGCCGCGCGGCCTGTCGCTCACCCGTCTGAACGCGCGGGAGCAGCAGGTGCTCCGGCTGGTCGCGGAGGGGCACCCCATCCGCGAGGTGGCCGAGCAGCTGCGCTACAGCGAGCGGACCATCAAGAATGTCATCCACGACGTCGTGACCAAGCTGAACGTCCGCACCCGCTCGCAGGCGGTCGCCCAGGCCGTCCGGGAGGGCCTGATCTGAGCCGCCGGCCGCGGGGCGCCCCGTCTCCCGCGGCCACCCGGCCGCGGCCGCTGGTACCCTGCTCGTCGTGCCACCGACGATCCGCAGGAACCAGAAGAAAAGCGGGGGACGCGGGCGCCGCGCGAACTACGCGCCGGCCGCCGAGACCGTCGGCACCCGCAAGTACCTGCCCGTCGGCTGGGCCAACTGGCTCGGCTTCTTCCTGTTCGGCCTGATCGGCATCGCCCTCTTCTGCGAGACGATCGCCGCGACGATCCAGCATCGCGGCGCCGACCCCATCGCCGCCGGGATCATGACGGTCGTGTTCTTCATCATGACCTACCTCTTCGCCACCACCCGGGTGAAGGACTAGCCGCCGGCCGCATCGCGGGCGGCGGTGGACCTACTCGGCGCGTACCTCGGCGACGCAGGCGTCGTCGCCGCCGGCACGGGTGGTGGCCACCCGCAGCTCGGCGCCGGGGGCGAACGCCGCGAGCATGCCCCGCCAGATCGCGCGGTCGAGGCCGCAGATCCGCTCGGGGTCGTGGAATGCGAGCTCCTCGAACGGGCACGCGCATGCGCGGATGCCGCCGTCGCCCTCCGCGCGGGCGGCGAAGCCGTAGCGCGACAGCACGCGCACCACGCCCTCCATCGCCTCGGCGAGCGGGGCCCCGGGCGCGGAGCGACCGGCGGCCACCTCCGCGAGGCCAACCTCGAAGCCGAAGTCGTGGCCGACCCGCTCCAGCACCTCCTGGGGGCCGGTCGGGCCGGCCTCCTTCGTGGCGCGCAGCAGCAGCGCGGCGAGCAGGTCGTAGTGGCGCTCCGGCAGCGCGACCAGCACCTCGGCGTCGGCCAGCCGGTAGTGCTTCGCGGGGCGGCCGGCGCCCGGGCCGGAGCGGCCGTCGGGACGGCGGAAGCCCGCTTCCAGGAACCCGTGCTCCACCAGCTTGTCCAGGTGGAAGCCCGCCAGGCGGCGGTCGATGCCGACGGTCGCGCCGACCTCGTCCTTGGTCTGCTCGCGACCGGCGGACCGGACGGCGAAGAAGACGCGGCGGCGGGTGGGGTCGCCGAGCGCGGCGGCCAGCCTCCCGATGTCGCGCTCCGCGCGATCCTCCACGAACGTCTCTCGCACGCCCCTCGACCCCCCTGCGGGCTGGCCGATGCCAGGATACACCGCACCCGTTGTACCGTCCGGGACATGCGCCGCGCCCTCGCCGTCGCCACGCTCGGGCTCCTCGCCGCCGCCGCCCCCGCCACGGCCGCGTGGGAACCGCCCGCCCGGGCGTCCCAGGGCCCGCTGCCCGCCCACTCCCCCTCCGTGGCGATGAACGCGCGCGGCGACGCGGTGGCCTCCTGGGTGCGCGGCGCCGGCACCGCCCAGATGATCGTGGTGAGCGTGCGCGGCGCCGGCCAGGCCTGGAGCGAGCCCGTCGCCGTCTCGCGCCGCGGCCGTCCCGCGATCGACCCGGTCGCCACCATCGACGGTCAGGGGGGCGTCGTGGTGGTGTGGCGTCAGGTGGTGCGCGTCCGGCGCGTCCCGACGTCCGACGGCCCGCGCCGCCAGGCCGTCTACGTCGTCCGGGCCCGTCAGCGCGCCCTCGGATCGCCGCGGTGGAGCCGCGTGGCCACGCTGTCCAGCCCGCGCCAGAAGGTGGGGGCGCCGAGCGCGGGCGCGGATGCGATGGGCAACGTGATCGCGACGTGGCACTGGGGCACCGGGACCGCGCCGGACGACCCCGGGTTCGTCGGCCAGGTGCAGTACGCGCAGCGGCCCGCGGGGAGGGCCTGGACCGGCCCGCGGCGCATCTCGCGCAACCCCGCGTGCTCGGAGGTCCGGCGGCCGAAGGTGGCCATGGGGACGCTCGGGGACGCCGTGATCTGGTGGCAGTGCGACCTGCCCGCCGGCCGCAGTGCCGCCGTCGCCGTGTCGCGGCCGACCGGCAGGGCCCTGGGCCGGGAGTCGCAGCTGCCGATCGCGCAGCGGGGCGACGTGAACGCCGACCTGGCCGTCGACCCGACCGGACGGGCGACCGCGGTGAGCGCCGGCGCCGACGGCACCGTCCAGTGGTGGCGCGGCGACGTGGGCGACACGCTGGACCTGATGGCCCTGCCGGCGCTGACGACCGGTGAGCGCATCGACCTGGACGCCGGTCCCCCGCGCATCGCGGTGAGCGCCGCCGGAGACGCCCTCACGGCCTGGACCGACCTGCTCGGCCGGCCGCGCGCCGCCCCCGTCGCGACCGACCTGGGCGTGGGCGCGCCCGTCTCCCTGGGCGACGCCGCCCGGCGACCCGGACCGGTGGGCGTCGCGGTGGGCGACGGCCGCCAGGGCGCGGTGGCGTGGTACGCCGACGGCCGCATCATGGCCGCCCAGCGCTCCGCCACGGGCGGCTTCGCGACCGCGGCGCCCATCTCCGGGAGCGGGGTGGTGCCCGAGGACGGCCCGGAGGTCGCCGGCGACGGCGTCGGGGGCGCCGTGGCGTTCTGGACGCGGGGCCCCGCGGGCCGCACCGTGGTGGAGCGCGCCGCCACGACCGCGGAGTAGGTCCCCGGGGGGCGGGACACTCGGGTATCCTGGCGGTCGACGTCCGCCGTGCCCACAAGGGGACGTTCCGCCGGGCGCGCCCGACTTCCACCGATTACGGTGACGGGCGTATCCTTTAGAGCGACGACGTCGACGACCCAGCGACCGGGAGGGCCCGTGTCCACCATCAAGCCGCCCGACATCGATCTCGGCCAGTACAAGTTCGGCTGGCACGACCCGGCGAACTACGTGTTCGAGCCCAAGCGCGGCCTGAACGCGGACGTCGTGCGCGAGATCTCGTTCCTCAAGGGCGAGCCGGAGTGGATGCTGAAGTTCCGCCTCCGCGCGCTGGAGATCTTCGAGCGCAAGCCCATGCCCGACTGGGGCGGGGACATGAGCGGGATCGACTTCCAGAACATCTTCTACTTCATCCGCAGCTCGGAGAAGCAGAGCACCGACTGGAACGACGTCCCCGCCGACATCAAGAACACGTTCGACCGGCTGGGCATCCCGGAGGCCGAGCAGAAGTACCTCTCCGGCGTGAGCGCCCAGTACGAGTCCGAGGTCGTCTACCACTCCATCCGCGAGGACCTCGAGAAGAAGGGCGTGATCTTCTGCGACACGGACACCGCGCTCCGTGAGCACGAGGACCTGTTCAAGGAGCACTGGGCCACGGTCATCCCGCCCGGCGACAACAAGCTCGCCGCGCTCAACTCGGCCGTGTGGTCCGGCGGCTCGTTCATCTGGGTGCCGCCGGGCGTCCAGGTGGAGATCCCGCTTCAGGCCTACTTCCGCATCAACGCGGAGAACATGGGCCAGTTCGAGCGGACGCTGATCATCTGCGAGCCCGGCTCGTTCGTGCACTACGTCGAGGGCTGCACCGCCCCGGTGTACACGAGCGACTCTCTCCACTCGGCGGTGGTGGAGATCATTGTCAAGGAGGGCGCCCGCTGCCGGTACACGACCATCCAGAACTGGTCGACCAACGTCTACAACCTGGTCACCAAGCGGGCGGTCGCGCAGAAGAACGCCACGATGGAGTGGGTCGACGGCAACCTCGGCTCGAAGCTGACGATGAAGTACCCGGCGGTGTGGATGACCGGCCCGGGCGCGCGCGGCGAGGTGCTGTCGGTGGCGATGGCCTCCGAGGGGATGCACCAGGACGCCGGCGCCAAGATGGTCCACGTCGCCCCCGACACGTCCTCGACGATCGTCTCCAAGTCGATCTCGCGCGGCGGCGGGCGCACGAGCTACCGCGGCCTGGTCCAGGTGGACCCGGGCGCGAAGCGCGCGAAGGCGTCGGTGGTGTGCGACGCGCTGCTCCTCGACGAGGACAGCCGCTCGGACACCTACCCCTACATGGACATCCGCGAGGAGGACGCCTCGATCGGCCACGAGGCCACGGTGTCCAAGGTCGCGGACGACCAGATCTTCTACCTCATGAGCCGCGGCCTCTCCGAGGAGGAGGCCATGGCGATGATCGTGCGCGGCTTCATCGAGCCGATCGCCAAGGAGCTGCCGATGGAGTACGCCGTCGAGCTGAACCGGCTCATCGAGCTTCAGATGGAGGGCTCGATTGGCTAGCCCGGCCTGGGCCGAGGAGGCCCGCACCACGGCCACCGACAACCTCGCCTCGCTCCCGGCCCTCACCGGCCGGGAGGAGGACTGGCGCTTCACCCCGCCGGCCGACCTGGGCCTGGCGGGCGACGAGCCGGCCGCGCCCGGTGCCGCCGGCGCGGTCGCGGTGGAGACCGGGCAGCGCGGCGCGGTGCTGCGCCTGACCGACGGCGTCGCCGCGGCGCCCGAGCTGCTGGGCCTGCCCCACGGCGTGGTCGTCGCGGAGCTCGGAGCGGCGCTCGAGCGGCACGAGGACCTCGTGCGCGACCGCCTCTACGGGCTGGTCGGGTTCGACGAGCGCCCCGGCGCCCTCAACGCCGCCCGCTGGGACGGCGGCCTGTTCGTGTACGTGCCCCGGGGCGTCGAGGCCGAGCTGCCGATCGAGGCGATCCTGACCGCCACCGGCGCCACCGGCCGCGTCTTCGGCCGCACGCTCGTGGTGGTGGAGGAGGGAGCCAAGGCCACGGTCATCGACCGCTACGGCTCGCCGGACGTCGCCGGCCCCGTCCACGCATCGACGGTGGTGGAGCTGTACGTCGGCCAGGGCGCCGAGCTGGAGCACGTCTCGGTCATCGACTGGGGCTCCGGCGCGCGCCACCACGCCGTGCTGCGCGCCCAGGTGGGCCGCGACGCCCGCGCCCGCTCCGTGGTGGTCACGCTCGGCGGCGACGTCGTGCGCGTGGAGCCCACGATGGTGGTCGCCGGGCCCGGGGCCGACGCCCGCGCGCTCGGCCTGTACTTCGCCGGCGGCGACCAGCACTTCGAGCACCGCGTCGTCGCCCGCCACGAGGCGCCGCAGGCGTACTCCAACCTGCTCTACAAGGGCGCGATCCAGGACCACGCGCACACGGTCTTCTTCGGCAACCTGGTCGTGCCCCCCGGCGCGCCCGGCACCGACGCGTACCAGACCAACCGGAACCTGGTCCTCAACGACGGCGCCCGCGCCGACACCATCCCGTTCCTCGAGATCGAGACGGCCGAGGTCAAGTGCTCCCATGCCGGCGCGGTCGGCCGCGTGGACGACGAGCACCTGTTCTACCTCCAGTCGCGGGGGGTCCCGACGCCGCAGGCCAAGCGCCTGATCGTCATGGGCTTCCTCCAGGAGGTGCTGGAGCAGGTCAGCCTGCAGGAGCTCCGCGAGGAGCTGGAGGGCGCCGTCCAGGAGAAGCTCAACTGATCGACGTCGCCGGCATCGAGGACCTCGCCCCCGGCGAGCCCCGCCTCGTCGAGGTCGACGGCACGCCCGTCTGCCTGGTGAACGTCGACGGGACGGTGCACGCGGTGCACGACATCTGCACCCACGCGATGGAGTCGCTGTCGGGCGGCTGGGTCGAGGGTGACACGATCGAGTGCCCCCGCCACGGCGCCCCCTTCTCCCTCGCCACCGGCGAGGCGCTCGGGCCGCCGGCCACCCGGCCCCTCCCCACCTTCCGGGTCGAGGTCCAGGACGGCCGCGTCCTGCTCGACCCGACGCCGAGCATCGACCACCCCCTGTTCCGCTAGCACCAGCCGAGGAGTCTCGTGAGCGATCCCATCCTGCAGATCAGCGGCCTCGAGGTCGCCGTCGATGGCACCCCGATCCTGAAGGGGGTCGACCTCACGGTCCCCCAGGGCGAGGTCCACGCGCTGATGGGCCCCAACGGCTCCGGCAAGAGCACCCTCGCCTACGCCCTCGCGGGCCACCCGCGCTACGAGATCACCGGCGGCACCGCGACGTTCGCCGGGGAGGACATCGCGGAGATGGAGCCCGACGAGCGCGCCAAGCTGGGGCTGTTCCTTGCGATGCAGTACCCCGTCGAGGTGCCGGGCGTCTCGGTGATGAACTTCCTGCGCACGTCCCTCAACGCCATCCGCGGCGAGGAGATCTCCCCGCGCGACTTCATCAAGCTGTTCGACGAGAAGTCGAAGCTGCTCGGCTTCAACCGCGACTTCGCCGACCGCTACCTCAACGAGGGCTTCTCCGGCGGCGAGAAGAAGCGCCACGAGATCCTCCAGATGGCAATGATCGAGCCGAAGTTCGCCGTGCTCGACGAGACCGACTCGGGCCTGGACGTCGACGCGCTGAAGGTCGTGTCCGAGGGCGTCAACACGATGCGCGGCCCGGGGCTCGGCGTCCTGATCATCACCCACTACACGCGGATCCTGAGGTACATCACGCCGGACGTCGTGCACGTGATGTTCGAGGGGCGCATCGCCAGGACCGGCGGGCCCGAGCTGGCCGACTACCTGGAGGAGAACGGCTACGTGGAGTTCGGGGTGGCCGAGGAGGCCGCCGCCCCGGCCGGCTCGTAGAAGTGCTCCGCCTCGGGGACAGCGCGGCGATTCCCGGCTGCATACCATCGCCGGGCCGCGTCCTCGGGCGGGCCAATAGAACCACTATCGGCACGCATCTGCGTCCTTGCCCGGCGGGGTATTCGCTCGGGAATCGCATACGCGGCCCCAAGGCGGAGCACTCATGAGCACCTCCGCCGCGCTCGACGTCGCGGCGATCAAGGCGGACTTCCCGATCCTCGGGAGGTCCGTCCACGGCGCCCCGCTCACGTACCTCGACTCGGCGGCGACGTCCCAGAAGCCGACGGCGGTGCTCGACGCGGTCGACGCCTACTACCGCGAGACCAACGCCAACGTGCATCGCGGCGTGTACGAGCTGGCCGCCGAGGCGACCAACCGCTTCGAGCACGGCCGCGACGCGGTCGCGCGCCTGGTGGGCGCGCCGCGCGAGGGCGTGATCCTGACCAAGAACGCCAGCGAGGCCATCAACCTGGTGGCCTGGGCGTGGGGCGTGCGCAACCTGGGGCCCGGCGACCGGATCGTCGTCACCGAGATGGAGCACCACTCCAACATCGTCCCCTGGCAGATCGTCGCGCAGATCACCGGCGCCGAGGTCGCGTTCGCCCCCGTCACCCCGGGCGGCGAGCTGGAGATGGACGCGCTCCGCGGGCTGCTCGACGGCCCGGTGCGGATGGTCGCGGTGGCCCACGCCAGCAACGTGCTCGGCACCATCAACCCGGTCGCCGAGATCGCCCGGATGGCGCACGACGCCGGCGCCCTCTGCCTGGTCGACGCGTCCCAGAGCGTCCCCCACATGCCCGTCGACGCGCCCGCGCTGGGCTGCGACTTCCTGGCGTTCACCGGCCACAAGATGCTCGGTCCCACCGGCATCGGCGTGCTGGTGGGCACGGTCGACGTGCTGGAGGGCATGGAGCCGTTCCTGGGGGGCGGCGAGATGATCTCCGACGTCACCACCGCCGGCTCCAGCTGGGCCCAGCTCCCCTGGAAGTTCGAGGCGGGCACGCCCCCCATCGCCGAGGCGGTGGGGCTGGGCGCCGCCGCCGAGTACCTCCGGAAGGTGGGCCTGGACGCGATCCGCGCCCACGAGGTGGAGCTCACCGGGCACATGCTCGACGCGCTCGGCGAGCTGGACGGCATCACGATCTACGGGCCGAAGGACCCGGAGGCCCGCGGCGGCGCCGTCTCGTTCAGCCTGCCGGACATCCATCCGCACGACATCGCCCAGCTGATCGATCGCGAGGGCGTCTGCGTGCGGGCCGGCCACCACTGCGCCAAGCCGCTCATGCGGGTGCTGGGCGTGGGCGCCACGGCCCGCGCGAGCACGTATCTCTACAATTCCCATGAGGACATCGACACGCTCGTGCGCGCCCTCGGCAACGCGCGGGCGATGTTCACGTAGGGAGCCTCGGTGGGCGGACTCGACGACCTGTACCAGGAGCTGATCCTCGACCACTACCGCCGCAAGCGGGGCGAGGGGTCGCTGGACCACCCCAGCGTCGCCGTCGATCAGCACAACCCGCTGTGCGGGGACGAGGTGCACCTGGAGCTGGGGATCCGGGACGGCGTGGTGGCGGAGGTCGCGCACACCGGCCAGGGGTGCTCCATCTCCCAGGCGTCGGTCTCGATGATGAGCGAGGCCCTGCGCGGCCGCACCCTGGAGGACGCGCTCGGCACCGTGGAGCACTTCCGGCTGGTGATGCACGGCGACGAGGCGGCCGACGAGGACCGCCTGGGCGACGCGATCGCCCTGGAGGGGGTCGCCCGCTACCCGGTGCGCGTCAAGTGCGCGCTGCTCGGGTGGATGGCGGCGAAGGACGCGATCCAGACCTACCAGGCCGACGGCGCGAACGGCGGCGGCGAGGAGGCGTGATGGCCACCGAGGACGACATCCGCACGGCGATGAAGCAGGTGGAGGATCCCGAGCTGGGGGTCAACGTCGTGGACCTGGGGCTCCTGTACGGCGTGAACGTCGCCGATGACGGCAAGGTGGTCCTGGACATGACGCTCACCTCGATGGGCTGCCCCCTCACGGAGCAGATCCTGGGCGACGCCCGCGCCGCCCTGGAGCCGCTCGACGGGGTCACCTCCGTGGACGTCAACTGGGTGTGGGACCCGCCGTGGTCGCCGGACTCCATGACGGAGGAGGGCAAGTTCATGATGAAGGTGCTGGGCTTTGGCTGATCCCGCCGCCGCATCCGCCCCCGCCGCGATCGCCGACCGGCCGCTCACCCTCGAGGAGAAGAAGGCCGCCGCCCGGGCACGTGCCCGCGCCGCCCGCCAGGCCGAGCAGGCCGGCGAGGCGTTCGTGACCATCTCCCCCGCCGCCGCCGACTACATCCGCGAGGCGGCGCGGACCCAGGGGCGTCCGGAGGGCGTCCGGCTGCGGATCCTGGCCGGGGGCTGCTCGGGGCTGGAGTACAAGCTCGACCTGCTCGAGGTGGGCGAGACCGCCGCCGCGGGCGACCGCGAGGTGGCCTCGAACGGCGTGACGATGCTGATGGACCTGAAGAGCGCCATCCACGTCACCGGCTCCACCATCGACTACGAGCACGGCCTGCTGCGCCGCGGGTTCCGGATCAACAACCCCAACGCGACCTCGACCTGCTCCTGCGGCGACTCCTTCGGAGCCGCCTGAGACGTTTCTCATTGACTGCCGGGTCCGGGCGGTCGTATACCTGGCTCACGGTCAGTCGACACGGGAGACCGCGATGGCCAGGAAGATGGCGGACTGCCGCCGCTACGAGAGCGTGATGGACTGCACGCTCACGATCATCGGCGAGGAGGAGGAGGTCGTGGAGGCCGCGTCCCGGCACGCGGTCGAGGTCCACGGCCACGACGACACTCCCGAGCTGCGGGAGATGACGCGCCGGTTCCTCGAGGACGAGCGTGCCTTCGTCCCCGGCGAGCGCGCGAAGGAGCCGTTCCCCGCCTGATGCGCGACCGCGCCGGGGGCCTGGGTCCCCGGCGCACGCCGGCCGCCGCTCAGTCCGGGGCCAGGAAGTCGCGCAGGGCGGCGTTCACCTGGGCGGGCCGGTCGAGCATCGGGATGTGGCCGGCGCCCGGGATCACCACCACCCGGGCGCGGGGCAGCGTGCGCGTGAGCCAGCCCGCGCCGCCCATCGGCACGATCGCGTCCCGCGACCCCCACATCACCATGGTGGGCACCGGCAGCTCGCCCCCCAGGCCGGCGTCGCCGTCCAGCGCCAGGATCTCCCCCGCCGCACGCAGGATCGCGGTCGGCGACTTGGTCGCGAAGTCGCTCAGGAGCGTGAGGGCACCCGCCCGCGGCAGGCGCAGCAGGGTGCGGACGACGGGGAGCACGTTGCCGACCATGCGCGGCGACGCCGTCCGCACCGGCGGGGCCACCAGCACGAGCCGCCGCACCCGCTGCGGCTCCGCCGCCGCGACGGCCATGCACACCAGCGCGCCGAACGAGTGCCCCACCAGGTCGGCGCGCTCGTGGCCCAGGTGCTCGAGCAGGCCGCCGAGCACCGGGGCGGCGTCGCGCAGGGCGAACCGCCGCCCGCCGCGCCCGTAGCCGAATCCCGGCAGCTCGGGCACGATCACGCGGTGATCCCGTCCCAGCTCCGCCCGCGTCGAGCGCCACCAGCGGGCGGACCCTCCCAGCCCGTGGACCAGCACCACCGGACGGCCGTGACCCGAGGCCTCGTAGCGGACCGCGTGGCCGGCCAGGGCCACCCGCGCGCCGCCCACGTGCCGGGTCACGACGCCCCGGGGCGGTCGCGGAGACGATCGAGGCGCTCGTCGGGCCGGGGCATGGCCCCCGAGGATGGCACGGGGCGGCGCGGCGGGACCTGCACCGGGCCTCACCCCCTCCCCCCCAACCGCCCCGTCGGGGTCTGCCCGCGGGATCAGGTGACGGGCACCGCCAGGCCGGCGCCGTCGCCGCGGGGTGCGTCCTGCTCGGGCACCTGGTCGATGAGGACCGCGCCGACGGCCGGGACGGGTGACGTCGAGACGACGGCCTGGGCGAACGACTTCGACACGTTCGTGCCGCGCTGCCACGCCAGCAGGTACGGGTAGGGGTCGACGCTGTCCCCGTCGCCGGGGTGGATCTCGAAGTGCAGATGCGGCGGGGTGGTGATGGCCTGGCCGGTGTTCCCGACGAAGGCGATCACCTGGCCGGCGTGCACGCGCGCCCCCTCCAGGGCCTCCGGCGCGTACGCCGAGAGGTGCGCGTAGTAGAAGGCGTTGCCCCGCTCGTCGGTGAGCCACAGGCGGTTGCCGCCCAGGGTGTTGATCCCGACCCGCGAGAGCGTCCCGTCGGCCACCGCCACGACCGGGGTGCCCCGGTCGGCGAAGAGGTCGTTGCCGTGGTGCCAGCCGGTGCCCGCCCGGGGCGCCCCGTAGTCGTCGGTGAACGACGCCCCGCCGGCCACCGGGAACACGTAGCCCGCGTTCGCCGGGATCGCGACCGGGGGGGCCTGCCGCCGCGGCAACCCCAGGGCGGGCGCCGTCCGCAGGGGCGGGGCGGGGGCCCCGCCATCCGTCGCGGTCGGCCCAGGCGCCGTCGCCGTGCCGGGCGCGGTGACGGTGCCCGCCGGGGCCTCCGTCGCCGCGGGCTCGCCCTCCGCCGTCTGCAGCTCCACGTGGCCGAGCACGAACGGCTGGCCGATGAGCGCCGCGGCCGCCGGGTCGGTCACCTCGACCCGCAGGGCGTTGGCCTGGACGCCGCCCGCGCCGTCGGGGGCCTCCTCCAGGAACACGAGCGCACCGATGCCGGGCACCTCCACACGGCTCCCACGGCCCGCGGCCACGGGCGCCCCGTCCACCGTGAGCCCGCTCACCGAGCCGTCGGCGATGCCCGCCGAGCCCCCGGAGGGCCCGTCGGACGCCCGGACGGTCATCCGGACGGCGTCGATGCGGACGCGGCCGTCCAGCAGGCTCACCCCCGCCACGGCCACGATCCCCGCGGCGTTGCCGGTGGGTCCGTCGGTGCCGGCGGCCAGGCGCAGGTCCACGCGCGCCACGGTGCCGCCGCCGGCGGGCCGCAGGCCCGTCACGCCGCCGCTGCGCTCCTGCGGGCCTCCCGACGCGGCCGAGAGCGCGCCCTGGGTCCCCGCGGGCAGCAGCGCGGCGTACCCGACGGCCCGCCCGGAGGCGGCGCCCGGATCGGCCGCGGCCGCCGCGGAGGCGAGGGCGAGCGCCCCCAGGAGCAGCACGACGAGCGCGCGGAGCGGCTTCACGACGGGCATTCTGGCCCCCCGCGCGGACGGCGGCAAACGCCGGTGGGATCGGTGGCCGATGGACGAATCGCCACCCCCTGACGTTTGTGTCCGGCCGGACAGGCGTGTAGCGTGGCCCGGTCGGTCGGGACCGCCCACCCCGATCACCCCCGTCAACGCGCAGGAGACTCGCTTTCTGAGACGCCCGCGTCACCTCACTGCCATCGGTTCCCTCGCGGTCGCCGTGCTCGCCCTCCTGGCGTTCGGCGCCGGCATCGCCACCACGGAACCGGCGGCGATCGAGGCGAAGCGTGCGGAGGTCTCCCGCATCCAGGCCGAGCTCGACTCGATCAACGGTCAGGTCGAGCAGGCGGCGGAGGCCTACAACGGGGCACGGTACGAGCTGGGTCAGGTCACCGACCGGATCGACGCCAACGAGCGCCAGTCCGTGCAGACCCAGAAGGATCTCGTCGCGACCCGCCAGGTGCTCTCGCAGCGTCTGCGCGCCCTGTACGCGTCGCCCGACCCGAGCCTCATCGAGGTGCTGATCGACAGCGGCAGCATCACCGCCGCCGCCGATCAGATGCAGCTCCTCGACCGCATCGGCCAGCAGGACGCGCAGGTGGTCGGCGGGCTCCGCGTCCAGAAGGCCCGCCTGGCCGAGTTGAAGGTCCAGCTCGAGAAGGACCGCGCCACCGCGGCTGCGGCCGTCCAGGCCCGCGAGCGCGAGAAGGCCCGCGTCGAGTCGCTCCTCTCGCAGCGCCAGCAGGTGCTCGACGGGGCCAGCGCCGATCTGCGGCAGATGATCGCGGCCGAGAAGGAGCGCGAGCGCCAGGAGGCCGCGGCGCAGGCCCGGCTCGCCCAGCAGCGCGCCGCCGCGGCGTCCGCGTCGGCGGCCACCGCCGCCACGCCGGTCACCCCCGCCGCGTCGTCGGGCGGCGACCCCGCGGCCTCCAGCGGCTCCTCGGGCGGCTCCGCACCCAGCACCCCGCTGCCCAGCGGCTCGGGCAACGCCGCCGCCGCCAGCGTCGCGATGCAGTACCTGGGCGTCCCGTACGTCTGGGGCGGCGCCTCGCCGTCCGGCTTCGACTGCAGCGGCCTCGCCTCGTACGCCTACGCGCAGATCGGCAAGAGCGTGCCCCACTACACCGGGGCGATCTGGGCCGCGTTCCCGAAGGTGCCCTCCGATCAGCTCGAGCCGGGTGACATGGTCTTCTTCAACGGGCTCGGCCACATGGGCATCTACATCGGCGGCGGCCAGTACGTCCACGCGCCGCACACCGGCGACGTCGTCAAGGTCTCCAGCCTCGGCGACCGGTCCGACTACGTGGGGGCCGTCCGCCCGTAGTCCCCCCGGGGCCCGCCGCAGCGGCCCCGCGCGCGATCTCAAGCGGAGCCGCCTCCGTACCGATGGGGTTGGTGATGGCAGGATGCCCTCCCGCGCCCCGGCGGCGCCGGGCCCTCGGATGGGGCCTCGCGATCGCCCTCCTCGCCCCCGTGCCCCTCGGGCCCGCCGTCGCGTCCGCGTCCACGGCCACCGAGCTCGCCCAGGCCCGCGCGAAGATCGAGCGGACGTCCGCCGAGCTGATGGCCGCCCGGTCGGCTGCCGACGGCACTGGCGGGGCCGAGCGCGACACGCTCGAGGCCATCGAGCGGCGCCTCCAGCAGGAGAAGGCCGACCTGGTCCGGCTCGAGCGGGGCCTCACGGCCCGGCGCGCGTCCGAGGCCGCCGACGCCGCCGCCGACGCCGCGGACGAGTCCACCCCGGCCGCCACCCCGGACGCCGGGAGGCAGGACGGCCCCGTCGTGCGGCTCGCCGAGGCGCCGGGCGGCTCCGCTGTGGCCGGCTCCGCGACCCCCTCGCTGTCCCCCGCGCTGCAGCGCCAGGACGAGGTGGTGCCCCAGGTGCAGGGCGACGCCGCCGCGCAGGCGAGCCGCATCGACGGCTACCTCGCCTCCAAGTTCAGCCCGCTCACCGGACTCGGCGCCGTGTTCGTGACCGAGTCGCAGGCCGTTGGCATGGACCCGCGGTTCCTGGTCGCCATCGCCGGGTCGGAGACGAGCTTCGGCACCTACGGGCCGTCGCAGGCGATCCACAACCCGTTCGGCATGGGCCCCGGCATCAACTATCCGTCGTGGGCGGCCGGCATCCGCGCCGCGGCGCAGAACCTGGGCGGCCCCCTCTACAAGGGCTCCGGCCTGGTGACGGTGGTCGCCATCCGTAACCGCTGGGCGCCAGCGGGCGCCGCGAACGACCCGTCGGGCCTGAACAGCAACTGGGTGCGGAACGTCGGCATCTACCTCGCCGAGCTCGGCGGGGATCCCTCGGCATCGGTCTTCACCGGCGTTGCCGTCCCCGTGACCGCCGGGGCGCCCGCCGCGGCGACCGGGCCCACCGCGCCGCTGCCGGTCTACGCGCCGCCGACGCCCGTCCTGGGGCAGTCGGGCAAGGGTCCGTCGGCCGCCGAGTCGGCCCTGGCGGTGCTGGGCGCCCCCGGCGCGGCGACGGGCGCCGACCCCGACGCGGGCTTCTCCCCCGCAGGCCTGATCCGCTGGGCGTACGCCGAGCACGGCGTCGAGGTGCCCGGAGGGCTGGCGGCCCAGTCGACCGCCGGTCGCGGCATCGCGCCGAAGGACCTCGACTCCGGCGACGTGATCATGTTCGCCGACGAGGACGGCACGCTCACGGGCGCCGGGCTGTACGTCGGCGGCGGCCAGTTCGTCCACAGCGAGGGCGAGGGCGGCGGCGTCCGCCTCGGGTCGCTGTACGACGCCTACTATGCCGAGAGCTACGCGGGGGCGCGGCGCTTCTAGGACGAGGCGCCCCGGAGTGAGGGGGCGCAGATCGGCGCAGGTGGTGTCGCACGGCTCCAGGTGATCGGGGCCGCCGCGCTGTTCTCGACGGGCGGGGCGGCGATCAAGGGCACGGACTTCAGCGGCGTCCGCGGCGCGCTGGAGGTCGCGGCGTGGCGCTCCGGCATCGCCGCGGCGGTCGTGGCGCTGGTGATGCCCTCCGCCCGGCGCGGCTGGACGTGGCGCACCTGGGCGGTGGGGGCGGCCTACGCCGCCACGGTCGTGCTGTTCGTGCTGGCGAACAAGCAGACCACGTCGGCCAACGCGATCTTCCTGCAGAGCGCCGCGCCGCTCTACGTGCTGCTCGCCGGCGTGTTCCTGCTCCACGAGCGGGCCCGCCTCGCCGAAGTGGGCGTCATGGTCGTGCTCCTCGCGGGCCTGGCCCTCTGCGTCACCGGCACCGGGGCGGCCGCGGAGACGGCGCCCGACCCGGCGCTCGGCAACATCTTCGCCCTGGCCTCGGGCGTCACGTGGGCGGCGACGCTGCTGGGGCTCCGCTGGCTCGCCCGTGGCGGCCAGTCGAACGGCGCCGGGGCGGCCGTCATCGCCGGGAACCTGGTCGCGTTCGCCGCGTGCGTCCCGTTCGCGCTGCCCCCGTCGGGCGACGGGCGGGACTGGGCGCTGCTCATCTACCTCGGCGTCGTGCAGATCGCGCTGGCATACCTGATGCTCACCGCGGCGGTCCGCACCGTGGCGGCGTTCGAGGTGTCGCTGCTGCTCCTTGTGGAGCCGGCGCTCAACCCCGTGTGGTCGTGGCTGTTCCTGGGCGAGACGCCGGGGGCGGTCACCATCGCCGGGGGCGTGCTGATCCTGGGCGCGACCGCCGTGGGGGTGGGGCGGGGCCCCGCGCGCGGCCCCGCCGGGGGGGGGGGGGGGCCGGCGGGGGCGGCACCGCCGTGACCCCCGGGCGGCGCGCCGGTAACGTGCCGCCGATGCACCGCCTCCTCGTCCCGGCCCTGGTGTGCGCGGCCCTCGCCCTGCCGGCGGCGGGGCCCGCCGCGGCCGCGTCGTCGCCGTTGCCGCCGTTCCGGGCGGTGGTGCGCGCGCTGAGCCCGCAGGAGCGGGCCGACATGACGCCGAGCGTGTGGCGCCGCGGCTGCCCCGTCGCGCTGTCCCAGCTCCGGCACGTGAGCCTGCCGTACGTGGGGTTCGGGGGCCGCGTCCGCCGCGGCGCGCTGGTGGTCAACGCCTCCGCCGCCCAGGACGTGGTGGCGGCGTTCCGGCAGCTCTACCGGGAGCGCTTCCCCATCCGCCGGATGAAGCCGATCCAGGCGTACGGCGGCGACGACTTCGCCAGCATCGAGGCCGACAACACCTCGGCGTACAACTGCCGGCCCGCCACGGGGTCGTCGAACTGGTCGAACCACGCGTACGGCCTCGCGATCGACCTGAACCCGCTGGAGAACCCCTACGTCTCGGGCGGGCGCACCTCCCACCCCGGCAGCGTCCCCTACCTGGACCGCTCGCCGTACCGGACGGGGATGATCGTGGAGGGCGGCGTGGTGACCCGCGCGTTCGATGCGCGCGGCTGGGGCTGGGGCGGGCGCTGGAGCGGCACCAGGGACTACCAGCACCTCTCCGTGAACGGGCGGTAGGGCGATCCCGGCGCGCGCGGTGCGCCTGGAGCCGGGCGCGGCCGATCTGGCCGGCGGCTTCGACCGGATCCGCGAGGAGCTCGGCATCCCGGGCGCATTCCCGCCGGACGCCGAGGCGGAGGCCCGGGCGGCCGCGGTGCCGCCGGCGGAGGCGGGTCGCGCCGACCGCCGCGACCTGGAGCTGGTCACGATCGACCCGCCGGGCTCCCGCGACCTGGACCAGGCGCTGCACATCGCCCGCGAGGGCCCCGGGTTCCGGGTGAGCTACGCGATCGCCGACGTGGGGGCGCTGGTCGCGCCGGGCGGGGCGGTCGACCGTGAGGCGCGCGAGCGCGGCGTGACCGTCTACCTGCCGGATCGCCGGTCCCCGTTGCATCCCGACGCGGTCGGTGAGGGCACGGGCAGCCTGCTGCCGGATGCCGACCGGGCGGCGCTGCTCTGGACCATCGACCTGGACGCCCGCGGCGAGCCGGTGGCGACGGGCGTCGCGCGCGCCCTGGTGCGCAGCCGGCGGGCGCTGGGGTATCCGGAGGTGCAGGCCGCGATCGACGCCGGCTCCGCCGAGGGGACCCTGGCGCTGCTGCGCGAGGTCGGCGAGCTGCGGCTCGCCCGGGAGGCGGAGCGCGGCGGCGTGAGCCTGTCGGTGCCGGTGCAGGAGGTCGCCCCCGCCCCGGGCGGCGGATATGCGCTGCGGTTCGAGGCGCCGCTGCCGGTGGAGGACTGGAACGCGCAGGTGTCGCTGCTCACCGGGATGGCGGCGGCGCGGATCATGATCGACGGGGGCGTCGGCCTGTTCCGCACGCTCGCGCCCGCCGAGGAGCGCGACCTGGCGTCGCTGCGCCGGAGTGCCCTGGCCCTCGGGGTGACCTGGCCGGAGGGCGCCCGCTACGCCGACGTGGTCCGCGGGCTGGACCCCGCCCGCCCCGGCCACGCCGCGTTCGCGGTCCGCGCGAGCCGCCTCTTCCGGGGGGCCGGCTACGCCGTCTGGCGCCGTGGGGACGGCCCGCCGCCGGTCCACGCCGCGATCGCCGCGCCCTACGCGCACGTGACCGCGCCGCTGCGGCGCCTGTGCGACCGGGTGGCGAACGAGGTGGTGCTCGCCCTCGCCGCGGGTGCGGATCCTCCGGAGTGGGCGATCGCCGCGATGGAGGAGATGCCGCAGCGGATGGCCACGACCGCCGGCCGCGCCCGCGCGGCGGAGCGCGCCGCCGTCGACCACCTGGAGGCGGTCCTGCTGACGTCCCGCGTCGGCCAGGACTTCGACGGCGTGGTCACCGACGTCCGCGAGGGCCGCGCCACCGTCCAGGTCGCCGACCCGGCCGTCGTCGCGCCCCTGGACGGGGACGGGATCGCGCCCGGCACCCGCGTCCGCGTCCGCCTCACCGACGCCGACCCGGCGGAGCGGACCGTGCGGTTCACCCTCGTCCGCGCCTGAGGGCCTAACGCTCGGGGGTGCGGGTCCCCCCGGGCTGCCAGAGGACGTCGCCGCCCGCCTCGCGGTTCGCGGCGCGGGCGAGGATGAACAGCAGGTCCGAGAGCCGGTTGAGGTAGGCGAGGGCCTCCGGGGTGACCGGCTCGGCGTCGGCGAGGGCCACGGCGGCGCGCTCGGCGCGGCGGCAGACGGTGCGGGCGTGATGCAGCGCCGACGCGGCGGGCGTCCCCGCGGGCAGGACGAAGCTCGTGAGGTCGGGGAGCGTCTCGTTCACCCGGTCGCACAGGGCCTCCAGACGTTCCACCTGGGACGCCTCGACCCGCAGGCGGCTGCGCCCCTCGTCGTCGCCGGGCGGGACGCACAGGTCGGCGCCGACGTCGAACAGCTCGTTCTGGACCGTCGCCAGCCAGCCGTCCACCTCCGGCGGCAGGCCCTGGGCCCGCGCGACCCCGATGACGGCGTTCAGCTCGTCGACCTCGCCGTACGCGACCACCCGGGGGCTGGTCTTGCGGGCGCGGCTCATGTCGCCGAGGTGGGTGTCCCCCGCGTCGCCGAGCCGCGTGTAGATGCGGGTGAGCCGGACCACGACCCGGACCCTAGGGGACGGCGCCCCGTCGCGTCCTAGGCGGCCGGCCCCGCGAAGTTCACGGTGAAGAAGATCTGCCCGGTGCAGTCGGACGCGGCGCCGACACCCGTGATCCTCCACTCGCCGGAGCGGATGTTGGCGCGGTGCGGCGGGCTCGCCAGCATCGCCTCCATCGCCTGCTCCGCCGACGGCGCCATCGCGATGTTCTGTGCACCCGAGCGGCCCTGCGCCCACGACATCGAGCCGTTGTGGGCGAACTTCCCTCCCCGCGCCATCTTCAGGCTCTTCTGGCGCCCGGCCTTCACCAGCACCGGGTCCTTCGCCACCTTCCCCACCTTCGCGGACTTGCGCTCCGCCGCGATCATCGCGACCAGCGCCTTCTCCGACGCGGGCTGCGGTGCGGGCTTGCACGCGGTCTGCGCGACCGCTGCGGTTGGGATGAGGAGACCGACGGCGAGACCGGCCACGGCGAGGCCGCGGCCCGTCCTCGGGGCACCACGCATGCATTCCTCCCGGTCGGGGGCAATCGCTCGGGGGGTACTACGGCACGGGGGGAACCTAGGGGGCTGACAGCCTCGTCACAAGCTCCGCTTGCGTTTTTCGAACAATCGGTGGATGCGAACCCTCCGATCGGACCAGCGGGACCCCCTAGCCGACGTAGGACCTCACGAACCGGCGGGCCTGCGCGTCGGTACGGATCACGCCCACCACCTGCCCCTCGCGCAGGGCGTCCACGACCTCCGCGAGCCACGGCCCCGGAGCCCTCCCCAGCTCCCGCGCGATCTCGTCGCCGGCCAGCAGCGGACGCACCGGCCCCCGGTCCAGGAGCGTGAAATACGCGTCCATCACCTCGCGGGCCAGCACCAGGTGACGGCGGATCGCGACATCCGACCCCCTCCCCCGGGTGGCCAGCCGGTCCGCGCACGTCAGCAGGATGATCTCCACCTCCCACGGGGCGGTGCGCCGCAGGTAGCGGTCGATCTGCCGCAGCGACAGCGGACCGCGGTGCACCAGGAAGCCGAGCGGGAGGTGCAGGCGGACGCAGTCGACCGTGAAGTCGCGCAGACGCGTGGAGGTGTGGAGGCGGCGCATCAGGTCGCCCGCCATCTCGGCGCCGATCCGGTCGTGCCCCATGAACGTGACGCGGCCCTCCGGCGTGACCGCGTGGGTCGCGGGCTTCGCCATGTCGTGCAGCAGCGCCGGGAACATCAGCGCGTCGCGACGGGTCAGCTCGTCGGCCAGCGGCTCGGCCAGCGCCTCCAGGATGCGGCCGGCCCGACCGCGGAACACAGGCTCGGGGTCCGCGGCGAGCGCGACGACGTGCTCCACCACCTCGAGCGTGTGCCCCAGCACGTCTTTGTGGTGGTAGACGCTCTGGTCGAGGCCGCGCGACGCGTCCAGCTCCGGGACCAGGGCGCCGAGCACCCCCAGCTCGTCCATCAGCGCGAACGCGCGATCCGGGCGCGCCAATCGCATGATGCGCCCGAGCTCGTCGGCCAGTCGCTCCCCCGGCGCGTCCCACAGACGCGCGGCGTCGCGGCGCGCCGCCGCGGCCGTCCCGTCCTCCACGGCCCACCCGAGCTGCTCCGCGACGCGGACGATGCGGAGCAGCCGCACCGGGTCGTCCCGGAACGCGGAGGGCCCCACCATCCGCAGCGCGCCGGCGGCCATGTCGGCCAGGCCGCCGTGCGGGTCGATGACCGCCTCGGGCGCGCGGGCGTCGACCGCCATCGCGTTGACCGTCAGGTCGCGGCGGGAGAGGTCCTCCTCCAGGGTCCCGCCCTGGAGCGGCGTGATGTCCACCTGCGCGGCCAGCGACCCGCCCTGCACGCGCCACGCGCCGAAGGCGCGCGACAGCCGGAAGCGGGTTGCCCCGGTGGCCTGCGCCATCGCCCGCGCCGCCGCGGCGGCGTCACCGTCGATCGCCACGTCCAGGTCGGTGACGGGACGGCCCGTCAGCGCGTCGCGCACGCCGCCGCCGACCGCCCAGGCCGGCGCCTCGATGGGCGCCAGCGGCGCGACGAGGGCCGCGAGGTCCGGCCGGCTCACCCCTCGTGGACCCGGGGGATCCGCGGCCCCACCGCGCACGTCACCTCGTAGTTGATCGTGCCGCGCCATCCGGCGACCTCCTCGGCGGTGATCCGCCCCGCCCCCTGCTCGCCGATCAGCACCACCTCGTCCCCCACGCCCTCGCCGGCCTCCGGCCCGAGGTCGACGGTGAGCTGGTCCATCGAGATCGTGCCGACCACCGGCACCCGGCGGCCACCCACCAGCACCTGCGCCCGCCCGGTGAGGCACCGGGCGTAGCCGTCGGCATACCCCACCGGCACCAGGCCGATGCGCGTACCGCGCGCCGCCCGCCACACGCGGCCGTAGCCGACGCTCTCCCGGGAGTGCAGCGTCTTCACCGACCCGAGGTACGAGACCAGCGACATCGCGGGGCGCAGGCCGTCGTCGGCCGGGTCGCCCATGAACGGGGAGCACCCGTACAGCGCGATGCCGCAGCGGACCATGTCGAACGCGGCGGCCGGCTCGCGGAGCGTCGCAGCCGAGTTCGCGGCGTGGACGACGGCGCCCGGGAACCGCCGCCGCAGCGCGGGCAGCCGCGCGCGGAACCGCAGCAGCTGCTCGCCCATGAACGCGGCGTTCTCGCCCTCCGTCTCGTCCGCCGTGGCGAAGTGGGTCATGAGACCGGCCACGCGGATCCCCGGCCCCGCCGCGGCAGCCGCCTCCACCAACGCCTCGACGTCCTCGGGGCGCGCGCCCAAGCGGCCCATGCCGGTGTCCAGCTTCAGGTGCACCGGCAGGGGGGTGCCGCGACGCCCCCCTGCGGCCGCGGCGGCGGCGACGGCCTCGGGGGTCCATACGGTGGGCTCCGCGCCGGCGGCCGCCGCGCGGTCCCACTCGTCGCCGGTCAGGGGCCCCATGATCAGGGTCGGCGCGTCCAGGCCGGCGTGCCGCAGCGCCTGCGCCTCGCTGACCGTCGCCACCGCCAGGGCGGTGGCGCCTCCCTCCAGGGCGGCGCGGGCGGCGGGGACGGCGCCGTGCCCGTAGCCGTCGGCCTTCACCACCGCCATCAGGCGGGCGCCGTCCGCGGCCCGGAGGAGGGCGGCGGCGTTGTGCCGGATCGCCGCGAGGCTGATCCGTGCGACGGCCCGGTCGGCGCTCACGCCGCGGCGGCCTCGGCGGCGGCCGCGACGGCGGCGTCCCGCGCCGCCGGGAGCGCCTCGATCACGTCGGAGGCGACCGTCCCGTCCCCGTGGCCCGTCAGCTCCCCCGCCAGGGCGTGGAGGGCCACGGCCGCGACGGCCGCGGCATGCGGCGGCATGCCCTTCGCGAGGCAGGCGGCCACCACGCCGGTCAGCACGTCGCCGGTCCCGGCCGTCGCGAGCGCGGACGTGCCGTGCTCGGCCACCACCGGCACCGCCCCGGGCGCGGCGATCACCGTGCCGGCGCCCTTCAGCACCACCACGGCGCCGGAGCGCTCGGCCAGGTCGCGCGCGGAGGCGAGGCGGTCGGACTCCACCTCCGGCCGCTCCGCCCCGAGCAGGCGGGCCGCCTCGCCGGCGTGCGGGGTGATGACCGTCGGCGCGGGGCGCTCGCGGAGGCGCTCCGGCCGGTCGTGGAGGTGCCAGAGGCCGTCGGCGTCCAGCACCAGCGGCGACTCGAGCGCCGCCAGGATCGCGGCGACCGCCTCGCCCGTCCCGTCGGCGCGCCCCAGGCCGGGGCCGAGGGCCACGGCGCCGACGCGGGCCGCCTGGGCGAGGGCCTCGTCGGCGCCCGGCACGGTCAGATGGCCGGCCCCGCCGTCGGGGAGGGGCGCCACCATCACCTCCAGCAACTCGCCGGCGATGAGCGGCTGCACGGCGGCCGGAGCCCCCACCACCGTCAGGCCGCCGCCCGCGCGCAGCGTCGCCCGGGCCGCCAGCGCGGGAGCGCCGGTGAGCCCCGTCGCGCCGCCCACCACCAGCACCGCGCCGGCCCCGTACTTCTCGGAGTCGGAGCCCTTCGGGGGGATCGCCGCGGCGGCGGCGTGACCGGCGAGCCAGGCCGCGGGGGCCAGCCGGACGGCGCGGGGGATCCCGATGTCGGCGACCTCCACCCGTCCGGCGCGGTCGCGTCCGGGGAGCACCCGCAGGCCGGGCATGTCGCCGTGGAAGGTCACCGTCAGGTCCGCGCGCACCGCCTCGCCCGGCACGCGGCCGGTGTCGGCCTCCACACCGGTGGGAACGTCGAGCGCCACGACCGGCCCGGGGTGGGCCGCGAGCCATGCGACGGCTGGCGCCACCTCGCCGCGCGGCGGCCCGGAGGCGCCCGTGCCGAGCAGGGCGTCGACCGCCACGGCACCCGGGGGGTGGGCCTCGTCGTCGCGGAAGGGCTCGACCCGGATGCCGATGGTCGACGCGATCGTGGTCATGGTCGCCGCGTCGGGCGTCCTGGGCGGCGCGCCGCCGGGGGCGAGGACGCGCACCGACCAGCCCGCCTCGAGCAGATGGCGCGCGACGACCATGCCGTCCCCGCCGTTGTTGCCCGTGCCCACCAGGATCACCGCGGCCCCCGCCCGGGGCCAGCCGCCCAGGATGGCCGCGGCGGCGGCGAGCCCGGCGCGCTCCATCAGGACGATGGAGGGGATCGCGTGGACCCCGGTCGCGCGCGCGTCGGCGTCGCGCATCGCGGCCGCGTCGAACAGCGGCCGGCAACGCGGAAGGGGGGGCGGCGAGGAGGGCTGTGCGACGGCCACCCCCCAATCCTCCCAGATCAGCCCCCCGGCGCCTCCGCGATGGCGAAGGCCATCGCCGTGTCGCGCCCGTGGGTCAGCGAGACGTGGACGGCGGTCACGCCGAGCAGGCGGGCCCGCTCGGCGTACTTCCCGTGCAGGGCGATCGTCGGCGCGCCGCGCCCGCGAACCACCTCCACCTCGCGCCAGCGCGTCATGCCGATGCCGAGGGCCTTGCCCACCGCCTCCTTCGCGGCGAAGCGGGCGGCGTAGTGCTGCGGCGGGAACGGCTTGCGCGAGCAGTACGCCTGCTCCGCCTCCGTGAAGCACCGCTCCGCCAGCCGCGGCCTCTTGCGCAGCGACTCCGCGAACCGGTCGATCTCGACGACGTCCACGCCCACCCCGACGGTGGCCACAGGGCCGACTCTCAGCCTCTACTCGACGGTGACGGTCTTGGCCAGGTTGCGCGGCTGGTCGACGTTCAGACCGCGGGCGCGGGCCAGGCCGTAGGCGAAGATCTGCAGGGGGATCACGGCGCTGATCGGCGAGAGCAGCGCCTGCGTGCGCGGGGCCCAGAGGACGTCGTCGGCGTGCCTGCCGATCTCCTCGTTGCCCTCGGTGGCGACCGCGATCACGCGGGCGCCGCGGGCACGGACCTCCTGGATGTTGGAGACGACCTTGTCGAAGACGTGGCCGTCGGTGGCCACCACGACCACCGGCGAGCCCTCCTCGAGCAGCGCGATCGGCCCGTGCTTCATCTCCCCCGCCGGGTAGGCCTCCGTGGGGATGTAGCTGATCTCCTTGAGCTTGAGTGCGCCCTCGAAGCACACCGGCACCCCGACGTGGCGGCCGAGATACAGGAAGAAGGGCTTCTCGGCGTAGTTCGCCGCGACCTCCATGACCGACGCGGGCGCGGACGACTCGAGGTACGCCTGCACCACGTCCGGCACCCGCCGCAGCTCGTCGGCCAGGTCGAGCGCGCCCGCCGAGGTCAGCGCCCACTTGAGGCGCCCGAGCTTCAGCGCCAGGAGCGACAGAGCCATGACCTGCGCGGTGTGGGTCTTGGTGGCGGCCACGCCGATCTCCAGGCCGGCGCGCGTGTAGAGCACGCCGTCCGAGTCGCGGGTCGCCTGGGAGCCCATGATGTTGGTGAGCGCCGCGACGTGCGCGCCGCGCTCGCGGGCGACGCGCATCGCGGCCAGGGTGTCGGCCGTCTCGCCGCTCTGGGTGATCCCGATCACCAGGTCGCCGGGGCCGGCGAGGCAGGTGCGGTAGCGGTACTCGGAGGCGACCTCGACGTGCACCGGCACGCGGGCCCAGTCCTCGATGAGGTACCGGCCCACCAGGCCGGCGTGGTACGAGGTGCCGCAGGCCACGATGTGGATCCGCTCGACGCGGGCCAGGGCGGCGTCGTCCAGGCCGAAGCCCAGCAGGTCCACCGACCCGTCGGGCCGCAGACGGTCGCCGATCGTGTCCCACAGGGCGGCCGGCTGCTCATGGATCTCCTTGAGCATGAAGGTCTCGTACCCGCCCTTCTCGGCGGCGTCCACATCCCAGTCGACGGTCTGCGACTCGCGGGCCTCGACCTCGATACCACCGTGCCAGAGGGTGTGGCCGGAGGCGTCGATGCTCACGACCTCGTCGTCCTCGAGCAGCATGATCTCCCGCGTCTCGGAGAGGAACGCGGGGATGGCGGAGGCGATGAACCGCTCGCCCTCGCCGATGCCCACGACCAGCGGGCACTCGCGGCGCGAGGCGACCAGGCGGCCCGGCTCGTCGACGTGCGCGACCACGAACGCGAAATGGCCGCCGAGGCGCGGCAGCACCTCGCGGACCGCCGCGGCCAGGTCGCCGCGGTACTCGCGGGCGATCAGGTTGGGGACCACCTCGGTGTCGGTCTCGGAGCGGAACGCGATGCCGAGGTCCTGCAGCCCGCCGCGGAGCTCCAGGTAGTTCTCGATGATCCCGTTCATCACCACCAGGACGGTGCCGTCGGAGCTGATGTGCGGGTGCGCGTTCTCGGTGGTCACGCGGCCATGGGTGGCCCAGCGGGTGTGCCCGAGGCCCGCGGTGGCGGCGGAGCCGTCGTCCTCGCCGGCGGCCTCGCGCAGGCGCGCGAGGTTCCCGACGGCGCGGACCGACTCGGCGATGCCCTGGTCCTCGGCGAGGAGCGCGAAGCCGGCGGAGTCGTAGCCGCGGTACTCGAGGCGCTCCAGCCCCGTCAGGATGAGCTCACGGCAGGGTCGCCCGCCGACGTACCCGATGATCCCGCACATGCAGCTGTGTCCTTCCGTCGCCTTCAGCGACAGCTACGGTAGCCGCCCGCCCAGCTCCTGCTCCACCGCGAGCGAGATCTCTCTACTCCACCGATCGCAAGACTGGACGGTCGGCGCCTCGACCATCACCCGGACGAGGGGCTCCGTCCCCGACGAACGGACGACGACGCGGCCGTCGTCGCCCAGCTCGGCCTCCGCGCGGCGTACCGCCTCCCACACGCCGGCGGCGTCCGGGAGGTCCTGCTTGCGGTCGACCACGATGTTGACCAACTTCTGGGGCAGGCGCTGGACGATCGCCGCCGCCGTCCGCAGGTCCTCGCCCCGCTCCCGCAGCGCGCGCAGCAGGTGCAGGCCGGCGGCGAGGCCGTCGCCCGACGGCCCGTGGGAGAGGTCGATCAGATGCCCGCTCTGCTCGCCGCCCAGCACGAAGCCGTTGTCGCGCATCTCCGCCATGACGTAGCGGTCGCCGACGTCCGTCCATCGCACCTCGATGCCCTCCGCCGCCATCGCGCGCCGGAAGCCGAGGTTGGTCATGGTGGTGGTGACCACGGCGTCGCCGGGAAGCTCGCCGCGCGAGCGCTTGGCGACGGCGCAGAGGGCCAGGATCTGGTCGCCGTCGACCGGATCGCCGGCGGCGTCGACCGCCAGCACCCGGTCGCCGTCCCCGTCGAAGGCCAGCCCCAGGTCGGCCCCGGCCTCCAGGACGGCGGCCGACAGCAGGCCGAGGTCGGTCGAGCCGCACCCGTCGTTGATGTTGACGCCGTCCGGCTCGATGCCGATCGAGCGCAGCGTGGCGCCGAGCCGTACGAGGACCTCCGGCGCGGTGACGGTGGTGGCGCCGTTGGCGCAGTCGATCACGATCTGCACGCCCGTGAGGTCGACCGCGGCGCGCTCGACCATCGCCTCGACGTACTGCGCGCGCCCACCCAGCCAGGTCTCGATGGTGCCGAGGTCCCCGGCGGTCGGCCGCGCGCCGTCGCCCTCCGCCATCGCCGCCTCGATGGCGGCCTCGTCCGCGTCGGCCAGCTTGAAGCCGTCCGCGCCGAACAGCTTGATGCCGTTGTCGGGGAACGGGTTGTGCGATGCGCTGATCACCGCGCCCGCCACCGCGTCGGACGATGCGACGAGCTCGGCCACGCCCGGCGTGGGGATCACGCCCAGCAGGACGGCGTGCGCGCCGGTGCTGGCCAACCCCGACGCCATCGCGCTCTCCAGCATCGGCCCGCTGAGCCGCGTGTCGCGGCCGATCATCACCCGGGATCCCGCGGGGAGGCGGGAGCCCAGGGCCCGGCCGAGCGCCAGGGCGAGCTCCGGCGTCAGCTCGCGGTTGGCGACCCCCCGGACCCCATCGGTGCCGAAGAGCCGCCGCGCGGGCGGTGTGGTCGCCCCGGCCGTCGGGGTGACTAGCGCTTCGAGAACTGCGGGCGCTTGCGGGCGCCCTTGAGCCCGGCCTTCTTGCGCTCCTTGATGCGCGCGTCGCGCGTCAGGAATCCCTCCCGCTTCAGGTCGGGCCGCAGCGCCTCGTCGGCGACCGTCAACGCCCGGGCGATGCCGTGGCGCAGCGCGCCGGCCTGACCGGACACGCCGCCGCCGTGCAGGAGGGCGACCACGTCGAAGCGGCCCTCGGTGCCCGTGACCGTGAGGGGCTGACGCGCCTCGGTCACCAGGACCTTGCGGCCGAAGAACTCGTCAATCGGCCTGCCGTTGCAGGTGATCTCGCCGGAGCCCGGAGTGAGCGTGACGCGCGCCACGGCGCTCTTGCGCTTGCCGGTGGCGCGGTAGCGGGCCGCGCCCGCGGGAGTCTCGGTACTCATGCGGTGACCTCCGCGACGCGGGTGAGGCGCAGCGGCTTGGGCTGCTGCGCGGCGTGCGGGTGCTCGCCGCCCGCGTAGATCTTGAGCTTCGTCAGCTGGGCGCGGCCGAGGCTGTTCTTAGGGAGCATCCCGCGGACGGCCTTGCGCAGGACCTCCTCGGGGCGGCGCTCGAGCTGCTCGCCGAGGGTCCGGCTGCGGATGCCGCCCGGGTAGCCTGAGTGACGCCAGTACCGCTTGTCACGCAGCTTGTTACCGGTGACCGCGACCTTCTCCGCATTCACGACGACCACGAAGTCGCCGGTGTCGCAGTGCCGCGTGTACCAGGGCGAGCGCTTGCCCGCGAGGGTCTCGGCGATGACCGACGCGAGCCGGCCCAGGTTCTGGCCCTCGGCATCGACGATCCACCACTGGCGATCGACGGTTCCGGGCTTTGCGCTGACTGTGCTCACGTGCCGGTCCGACCTCTTCCTGACATGACGACGCGGCGCGATTGCGCCGCGAGAACGACCGCGGAGTCTAGGAAAGTGCGGGTGTCCTCGCAACCCGCCGGGCCTCCTGTGGGGTAGACACGACGACCTGTGAGGTTTACAACTGATACACCGGATAACGGATTGGAGGATCGCGCCGTCGGCGACGACGGCCCGTCCACGATGGAGACCCGCTCGGTGAGCCGGTGCGTCGCGATCGCGGCGCACGGAAAGAGATGTCAGCAGAGCCCCTTCCGCGGGAGCCCATATTGCTGGCACCACACGCAGAGCCGCAAGGTGTGGGCGCCGAGCCGGCCCCTGTCCGCGACCGCGAGCCGCGAGCGCGCCGCGCGGGCCGCCGAGGCGGCGGCGGAGGCCGCGCCGAAGGTCGACGTGGAGGCGTTCGCCGCCCGCCTGGCCGCGTCGCTCGGGCCCGAGAAGCTAGCCGAGCTGGTGGAGTTCCTGGAGGGCCCTGACGACGGAGCGTACCTCCTGGTGAAGGACGACGGCGGGCTGCTGTCCGAGCACAGCCGCTCCCCCCGTCCCTCCCGCACCCGCCGCACGGCGTAGCGGGACCCGCGGGGCGGCTCAGCCCTCGGGTTCGGCCCCCCAGAGGTCGTCGACCATCTCCGCGTCCCCGTCCCCGAGGGGGCCGAACGCGAGCACCTCGAGGCCGTCGGGCCCGGCCTGCATCCCGTGCGCCACGCCGGGGCCGATCCGCACGACGTCCCGCGGCGACAGCTCCACGACCTCGTCGTCGAGCGCGAGGCGCCCGGAGCCCGAGAGCACGACGTAGAACTCCTCGACCGTGCCGTGACGGTGCGCGAACGGCTGGCGCATCCCCGGCTTCACGATGATGTGCGCCACGCCGGTCCGCTCGGCGCCCAGCTCCCGCCGGGGAAAGCGGGCCTCCTGGCGGTCGCCGAAGCCGTGCTTGGCGGCCTGATCCTCGACGTCGCGGAGGTTGACGCGGCTCCAGCTCACGCCCCGGTGCTACCCCCGCCGCGGCGCCGCGAACCCGCGCGCTGGGCCTCGAGCCGGCGGCGGTCCCGCTTGCTGGGGCGCCCCTGCAGGTCGTGGCCGAGCGGCGGCGCCATGCGGCGCAGGTCGCGCTGGTGCGCCCTCCGCGCCCGCGACTCCTCGCTCTCCTCGTAGAGGCCCTGTGCCATCGAGGCGGGGCCGCGCTTGTCGGCCAGGCCGAGCACCTCCACGGCGAACACGGCCTCCCCGACGCCGATCTCCAGCCGGTCGCCCACCCGCACCTCCTTGGCGGGCTTCACGCGCTGACCGTCCATGTGGACCCGCCCGCCGGCGACCGCCTCGGTCGCCAGGGATCGCGTCTTGAAGAAGCGCGCGGCCCACAGCCACTTATCGATGCGCACCTTCTCCGCGGTCACGGCGTGGATGATCCCACCGGCGGGGGTCCCGTGTACCGCGAGCGGGGTCGCACCAGCCGGTCGTCGCGCCAGGCCTCCAGCGCGTGGGCCACCCAGCCGGCGGAGCGGCCGAGCGCGAAGAGCCCCAGCGCGGCGCCCGCGGGGAGCCGGAGCGTCCGCGAGAGCGCCGCGAGGCCGAGGTCGAGGGTGGGCCGCAGCCCGAGCTGCTCCCGGGCCAGCGAGACCAGGCCCGCGACCGCCGGGTCGGCGGGGGCCGCGAGCCGCAGCAGCTCGGCCCCCCGGGGATCGCCGTCCGGGTAGAGCGGGTGGCCGAACCCCGGCAGGCCGCCCCCGTCGGTGAGCGCGCGCTCGGCCGCGCGGGCGGGGCCGTCCGCGGCGGCGTCGCGGACCAGCGCCTCCACGCGGTCGGTCAGTCCGCCGTGGCGGCGCCCGCGCAGGGCGCAGAGGGCCGCGAGCAGGACGTGCTCCACCCCGGCGTCGGCCGACGCGACGGTGCGGGCGGTGAACGCGCTGACGTTGAGCTCGTGGTCGGCCGACAGGATCAGCGCGGCCTCGATGTCGCGCGGGCGGTCTGAGCCCCACCCCCGGGCGAGGCGCTCGGCGAGCCGGCCCGGCCCGTGCGCGCCGGCGGCCGCGAACATGCCCGCCACCACGCGGGCGGCCCCGCGCAGCGCGGCGGCGTCGCCGGCGCCGAGCGTGGCGAGCGACGTCTCCCCCGCGGCGGTCAGGTGGGCCGCGAGGGCGGCGACCACCGGCCCGCCGAGCAGCGGCGTCCCGTCGGGGACGTCGCCGGCGGGGGGCAGCAGCGCGGCGGCGTCCCCGGGGTCGCCGGTCCAGAGGAGCGCGGCCACCTCCTCGAACGTCCGCTCCCGCGACAGGGCCACGATCTCATGCCCACGGATGAACGCCCGGCCGTCCTGGATGAGCGTCAGCTCCGAGTCGAGGACCGGCAGCCCCCAGTGGAGCTGCCCGTGGGCCGCCAGCTCCCGGTCGCGGGACTTCTCCCGGCGCGCGATCAGCGCCTCGACGGGCGCCCGGGGGTAACGGCGGGCGCGCGACGGGCCGGGACCGGGCTCGGAGGCGAGCAGCCCCCGGCTGACGTAGGCATAGAGCGTGGCCCGGGACACCCCGAGCGCGGTGGCGGCCTCGGCGGCGCTCATCGTGTCGGCGATCATAGGTTGATGATATCGATCAATATTGACGACGCGAGGAGGCGGTCCGTACCGTCGGTGCATGACCACTTTCGAGAACCTCACCGACCCCGACGCCCCCGAGCTCTTCCCGGCGTCGTTCCCGCGCGACGGCTTCCCCCGCTGGGAGTGGACGGCGCGGCCGGCCGCGGTCCCCACGGCCGCCTGGACCACGGAGACCACCCACCGCGACGGCCAGCAGGGCGGCCTGCCCCTCACGGTGGAGGCGGGGATCCGCATCTATGACCTGATGTGCGCGTTCACGGGCGCGAGCGGCGGCATCCGCCAGGCCGAGTTCTTCGTCTACCGGCCCGCCGACCGGCGCATCCTGCAGGCGGCGCTGGAGCGCCACGCCGGCGGCGCGCCGGTGGAGCCCACCACCTGGATCCGCGCGAGCCGCAAGGACACCGAGCTGGTGGGCGGCCTCGGGGTGCGCGAGACGGGGATGCTCGCGTCGGCGAGCGACTACCACACGTTCCACAAGTTCCGGCCGGGCGGGCGGCGGCAGGCCGCCGAGGCGTACCTGGACGCGGTGCGGGCGGTCCTGGACGCGGGCCTGCGGCCGCGGCTGCACCTGGAGGACGCGACCCGGGCGCCGGAGGAGTTCGTGCTGCCGTTCGCCGAGGCGGTGATGGCGGTCTGCGCGGAGCACGGCCCCGCCCTGCGGCCGAAATTCCGGGTGTGCGACACGATGGGCCTCGGCCTCCCGTACGACCATGTGGCCGCCCCCCGGTCGGTCCCCCGGTGGATCCGGGCGCTGCGATCGCTGGGCGTCGCGCCGGAGGACCTGGAGTTCCACCCGCACAACGACACCCACCTGGTGGTCGCGAACTGCCTCGCCGCCATCCAGGCGGGGTGCGCGGTGGTCAACGGGACGCTCCTCGGCACCGGCGAGCGCACCGGCAACGCGCCCCTGGAGGCGGTGCTCCTCCACATCGCCGGGATGGGACTGATGGACGAGCCGCTCCCCGACTTCCACGTCCTCAACGACCTGGCCGACCTGTACGCCGGGCTCGGCCGCCCGGTGCCGCCGACCTACCCCCTGTACGGGAAGGACGCCCACCGCACCCGCGCCGGCATCCACGCGGACGGGCTGAACAAGTTCTGGTGGATGTACGCGCCGTTCGACGTTCCCCGCCTGCTCGGCCGCCCCCTGGAGGTGAGCCTGACCAGGGACTCCGGCCTCGCGGGCCTGGTCTTCCTGATCCGTCAGCACACCGGACGGGAGCTCCCCAAGGACGACCCCGACCTCCTCCGCGTCCACGACGCCCTGATGGCCGAATGGGACGCCGGCCGCCAGACCGCCGCCGAGTGGGAGGAGGTGGAGTCCCTCCTGGCCGCCCCGGTGACCGCCGACGTGTCATGACCGCGCGGATGATGGGCGGGCGGCGCTGGGCCGCCCGCCCGAGGACGTGTTGACGCTCCTGGGCGAGAGCGTCTCCGGGGAGGGGGTCAGCCCCGGGCACGTCCCACGCTGGTGTGCACGGTCGCCGCCTGCCAGCGCACCCCGGCGGCGGCGAAGCCGGGGACGCGCACGGCGATGCGGGTGCGGCCCGCGCGCGCCTCGGCGCGGCTCAGCATCACCCGGCTGCGCGACGCCAGGCGCACCGCGACCCGGCGGCTGGCGGTGCCGAGCGTCACCTCGACGCGGGCGGTCCGGCCGGCGAGCGCCGGCGGCGACGCCAGCACCACGCGGCGCCCGCGGACCCGGACCGTCACGTCGGCGCGTCCCGTGAGCGCCCCCGCCGGCGGCGCCGGGGGCGGCGTGACCCACGGGGCGATGCCGGCGGTGCGGAACGACCATGTGCGGGTGAGCCGGACGCCGTGCGCCCCAAGGACGGTGGCGCTTGCGCGATACGCGGAGCCGGCGACGAGGGGCTCCACCGCCACGGCGATGCCGCCGGGCGGGATGTACGGGCCGATGCGCGGGTCGGCGTCATCGATCCACCGCACCTCCACCGGCCCGAGCGGGCCGGTGAGGCGGACCTCCACGAGGCGGGTGTCGCCGTCGCGGGCGAAGGGCCCGTCGGCGAGCACCAGCAGGTGGGGCCCGGTGCGGGTGCCGGCGGGGAGGCGGAGGAGGTCCCCGGGCACGAAGGGCGCCTCCTCCGCCACCTGGGCGACGGGGATCCCGACCCGTCCGTCGCCGGGGACCGTGTACACCGCGTCCGCCGGCCCGGCGGGGCCCAGGCCGGCAGTGACGGTGGTGCAGCTGAGGCCGGGCCGGTCGTCGACGCCCGCGCGCTGGAGCCGCGGATCCATGAGCCGCATCAGGTGGATGGGCGCGTCGGCGTACGGGTTGCCGTCCGACCAGCTCGTTCCCGCCAGCACGGCCGTCCGGCCCGCCTCGGCGCCCTGGGGCGTGTACCCCGGACGGCTCGGGTCCTCGACGTGGCCGACCACCGCGCCGCCGTTCGCCGCCCGGTACCCGTTGTGCAGCGCGCACGCCGCGGACTGGTCGGGGGCCTCCCGGACGCCGGCCGGGATGCCGTTCACCGCGCGCTCCGCGTCGAGCGCCCGGAGCACCTGGGCGGGGGTCGCGGCGAGGGCCGCGGCGGGCAGCGCGAGGACCGCGGCGGCGCCGAGCGCCGCGGCCGGGAGGCGGGCACGCGTCACCCGGGGAGCGTCCCAGGACCCCACCCGCGCGTAATGGTCAGGATTGACCAGCGGTTCGGGCGGAACCACACGATTCCGCTAGTGCCGGGTCACTCCCACTCGATGGTGCCGGGGGGCTTGGACGTCAGGTCCAGGGCCACCCGGTTGACGCCGTCGACCTCGTTGATGATGCGGCTCGAGATCCGCTCCAGCAGGTCGTAGGGCAGGCGCGCCCAGTCGGCGGTCATCGCGTCGTCGGAGGTGACCGCGCGGATCACGATCGGATACGCGTAGGTGCGCTCGTCGCCCTGCACGCCGACGCTCTTGATGGCGGGCAGCACGGCGAAGCTCTGCCACAGGTCGCGGTACATCCCCGCGCGGCGGACCTCCTCCTGCAGCACGAAGTCGGCGTGGCGGAGGATGTCGAGCCGCTCCTGGGTGACCTCGCCGATGATCCGGATCGCGAGGCCCGGTCCGGGGAACGGCTGGCGCCACACCATGTTCTCGGGCAGGCCGAGCTCCTCGCCCACCACCCGCACCTCGTCCTTGAAGAGCTGCCGCAGCGGCTCCACCAGCTCCACCGCCATGTCCTCCGGCAGGCCGCCGACGTTGTGATGGCTCTTGATCTTGGCCGCGTCCCGCGAGCCCGACTCGATCACGTCGGAGTAGAGCGTCCCCTGCACCAGGAACCTGGCGTCCGCGAGCTTCTCGGCCTCCCGCTCGAACATGCGGATGAACTCGCGGCCGATCGTCTTGCGCTTCTCCTCCGGCTCCGTGATGCCGCGCAGCGCGCCGATGAAGTGGTCCTGGGCGCGGACGTGGACGAGGGGGACGCCGAAATGGCGCCCGAAGGCCTCCTCCACCTGCTGGCCCTCGTTCATCCGCATCAGGCCGTGGTCGACGAAGACGCAGGTGAGCCGGTCGCCGATCGCCTTGTGGACGATGAGGGCGGCGACGGCGCTGTCCACGCCGCCGGAGAGGCCGCAGATCGCGCGGGCCTCGCCCACCTGCGCGCGGACCCGCTCGACCTGCTCCTCGATGACGTGCGTGGCGGTCCAGGTGGGCGAGCAGTCGCACGCCTCGAAGAGGAACCACTTCAGCAGGTCGGTGCCGAACGGCGTGTGGACCACCTCGGGGTGGAACTGCACGCCGTACATGCGGCGGTCGGGCGCCTCCATCGCGGCGACCGGGCTGGATGCGGTCGAGGCGGTCACGGCGAACCCGTCGGGCGCGCGGGCGACGGCGTCGCGGTGGCTCATCCAGCACTGCTCGGCCGGCAGCTGGGCGAACATCCCGCCGCGGGAGCGCACCTCGATGGGGGTCTTGCCGTACTCGCCGGCGCCGGTGCGGGCGACCTCGCCGCCCAGGGCGAGCGTCATCGCCTGGAGGCCGTAGCAGATGCCCAGGACCGGGATGCCGAGGTCCAGCAGGCGCGGGTCGAGGGCCGGCGCGCCGGGCGCGTAGACGGAGGCGGGGCCGCCCGACAGCACCAGCCCGGCGGGCTTGAGGGCCTGGATCTCGTGCGGCGGCGTGTCGTGCGGCACGACGGCCGAGAACACGCGGCACTCGCGGATGCGGCGCGCGATGAGCTGGCTGTACTGGGCGCCGAAATCGACCACCAGCACCCCGCCGGGGACGGCGGCGGCGAGCGCCGGATCGAGCGCCGGCGTGTGGGTGGAGGTCGTCAAGGCGGTCAGGATACCGGTGCGGCCCGGACGGCTGGTGGGCGATGGCCGACCGGCCGCCGCCGTGGCCGGCCGGCCACGGGGCGGTTCACTCGCCCGCCTCCTCGCGGTGTCCGTGCCCCTCCGGGAGGGTCACCTCGCTGGGCTGCACGGACGCCGCGATCCCCTCCCCCGTCAGCGTGTCGCGCAGCGCCTCCAGGGACCGCGGCTCGCCGTGCACCAGCCGCACCCGCGCGCGCGCTCCGGCGGGCCGGATCCAGTCGAGCAGCTCGCCGCGGTCGGCGTGCGCCGAGAGGCCGCCGACGGTCGCGACCTGCGCCCGCACCCGCACCTCCTTGCCCATGATCCGCACGCGCTCGGCGCCGTCGATGAGCTCCCGCCCCAGGCCGCCGCGCGGCTGGAAGCCGACGATCAGGACGGTGGTGGACGGGTCGCCGACGCCGGCGAGCAGGTGGTGCAGGATGCGCCCGCCGGAGAGCATCCCCGACCCGGCGATCACGATCGCCGGGCCCCGCGACGCGGTGAGCGCGCGGGAGTCGTCGACCGAGCGCGTGTAGCGCAGGTGCTTCGGCTGGAACGGGTCCTTGCCGAGGCTCCGCAGCAGCCGCAGCTCGTCGGAGAGCTCCTCGGGGTGCCGGTCGTACACCTCGTCCACCTTCGTCGCCAGCGGCGAGTCGACGTAGACGGGGAGGGGCGCGATGTCGTGGTCGCGCTCCAGGTGGGCGAGCGTGTAGAGCACCTCGTGGGTGCGCTCGAGCGCGAACGACGGCACCAGGATCTTCCCGCCCCGGTCCTGCGCGCGCCGCAGCAGGTCGGCCAGCTCGGCGATGGTGGCGTCGTACGGCCGGTGCTCGCGGTCGCCGTAGGTGGCCTCCATCAGCACCAGATCGGCGTCGGGGCACGGGGCGGGATCGGGCAGCACCTCCTTGCGGGCGTTGCCGACGTCGCCGCTGAACGCGACCGTCGCCTCCCCCGCCTGGACCGTGAACACCGCCGACCCGGGGATGTGCCCCGCCGGCTGCGCCACGACCCCGAGGCCCGCGGCGTCGAACGGCCGCCCGTACTCGAAGGGTTGCATCCGCGCGAGCACCGCCTCCACGTCCGCCTCGTCGAACAGCGGCGGGTCGGGCCTGCGGCCGTGGCGGCGGTCGCGCTCGGCGTCCTCGTGCTGGATCTTCGCGGCGTCCAGCAGCAGGTGCCGGGTCAGCTCGATGGTCGCCGGACGGGCGTGGATCGGCCCCCGGAACCCCTGCTTCAGCAGCACCGGCAGCCGCCCGGAGTGGTCGAGGTGCGCGTGGGTGAGCAGCACCGCCCCCACCGACGGCGCGTCGATGGCGATCGGCTCCCGGTTGAGCGCGAACAGCGCCCGGGAGCCCTGGAACGCTCCGCAATCGACGACCACCCGGGCCCCGCCGGCCTCGAGGAGGTGGCAGGACCCGGTGACCGTCATCGCCGCCCCGTAGGAGCGGACGAGCTCCGCCACGAGCCCGGCGGTCCTAGCCCATCCCCACGGACTGCGTCTGCTGCAGCTTCTTGCCCTCGGTCTTGAGGGCCGGCGCCACCATCACCTCGCACTTCTGGAAGCTCTGGATCGAGTCGTACCCGCAGGTCGCGAGCGCGCTGCGAAGCCCGCCGACGAGGTTGAGGGTGCCGTCGTTCTCGTGGGCCGGTCCGGTGAGGATCTCCTCCAGCGTCCCGATGGTCTGCGTCTTGACGCGGGTGCCGCGCGGGAGCTGCGGGTGGAAGGTGGCCATCCCCCAGTGGTAGCCGCGGCCGGGGGCCTCGGCGGCCTTCGCGAACGGCGAGCCGATCATGCAGGCGTCGGCGCCGCAGGCGATGGCCTTGGCGAGGTCGCCGGCATAGGCCATGCCGCCGTCGGCGATGACGTTGACGTACTGGCCCGTCTCGAGCAGGTGCTGCATGCGGGCGCCGGCGGCGTCGGCGATGGCGGTGGCCTGCGGGACGCCGACGCCGATGACCTGGCGGGTGGTGCACGCCGCGCCCGGGCCGACGCCCACGAGCACGCCGACCGCGCCCGTGCGCATCAGGTGCAGGGCGGTGTGGTACGAGGCGCAGCCGCCGACGATGACGGGGACCGGCAGCTCGGCGATGAAGCGCTTCAGGTTGAGCGGCTCCGCCACGGAGGAGACGTGCTCGGCGGACACCACGGTCCCCTGGATGACGAGGATGTCCAGCCCGGCGTCCAGCGCGACGTCGATGTAGTCGGTCACCTTCTGGGGCGTGAGCGAGCCCGCGGCGACGACGCCCTGGGCCTTGATCTCACGGATCCGCTGGGCGATGAGCTCGGGCTTCACCGGCTCGGTGTAGATCTCCTGGAGGCCTCGGGTGGCCTCCGGCACCGGCATCCGGGAGATGCGCTCCAGCTCGGCGTCGGCCTCTTCGTAGCGGGTCTGGATGCCCTCGAGGTTGAGCACCCCCAGCCCGCCGATCCTGCCGATGATCCCCGCGGTCCTGCTATCGACCACCCCGTCCATCGCCGAGGCGAGGATCGGCAGGTCGAAGGTGTGCCCGTCGAGCCGCCAGCTCAGGTCCACGTCCTCCGGGTCGCGCGTGCGGCGGCTCGGCACGATCGCGATCTCGTCCAGCCCGTACGCCCTGCGTCCCCGCTTGCCCCGCCCGATCTCGATCTCCACTCAGCGCCCCCCGGCCCGTCCGTCCGACCGCACCCGGAGACGGGAAGACCCAGGCCCGAACGTGTCGGGGCCTGGGTCTTCGCCGGGCGTCATGGGTGCGGTGCGGTGCTCACAAGTCCTGATCGGCCGAGTGTAGCGGCGGCGTCGGCGGGACGCCTGACAGGAATGTCAGTCCTCGTCGATCGTGACCTCGACGCGGCGCATGAGCGCCTCGACGTCGGACGGGTCGAACACGCCGGCGCCGAAGCGCTGCGTGTTGGCGGCGCCGCACGCCACGGCCAGCGCGAGCGCCTTCTCCGGCGGCTGCCTGCCGTAGCGGGCGGAGAGGTACCCGGCGAGCAGGGCGTCCCCCGATCCGACGGTGGAGACCACGTCCTCGCGGCGCGGCAGCCGCGCGCGGAACGTGCGGCCCCGCTTGCCGTCCCCCGTGCGCACACGGGCCACGCACCCGTCCTCGTGGTGGATGAGGGCGGTCTCGGCCCCCAGCTCGGTGAGGGTGAGGGCGGCGTACGCCATGTCGTCCTCGTCGCTGAACTCGTGGCCCACGATCTCCTCCGCCTCGCGGACGTTGGGGCTCACCACCCCCGGGTCGGCGGTGAGGGCGGCGCGCAGCGCCGGGCCGGTGGCGTCGACCGCGGTGACGATCCCGTCGCGGCGCAACTCGCGGAGCACCCGCTCGTACCAGTCGGTGGGGACGTCGCGGGGCAGGGAGCCCGCGAGCACGAAGACGTCGGCCCCGCGGGAGAGGTAGCGGATCTTGTCGAGCAGCACCTCGAGCTCGCCGGCCTGCACCGACGGGCCCCACTCGTTGATCTCCGTCTGCTGGTTGTTGGTGGGGTCGATCACGGCGGTGCTGGTGCGGGACTCGTCCTGGATGCGGACGAAGTCGTTGAGGATCCCCTCCGCCGTCAGCTGCTCGATGATGTAGGTGCCGACCCTGCCGCCGGCGAGGCCGGTGGCGATGACCGGCTGGCCGAGCGCCTTCAGCGCCCGGGCGACGTTGACGCCCTTGCCGCCCGGCAGGCGCAGGGATGCCTCGGCGCGGTGCCGCGCGCCGAGCTGGAAGTTCGGCACGCGGACGGTGCGGTCGAGCGCGGCGTTGAGGGTGACGGTCACGATCACGGGACGAGCTCCTCCCACCCGGCGCGGAGGCGGTCGAGGAGCCCGGGCCCCCCGGCCGACTCCCCGGCGACGAGGTCCATCCGGCCGACCGCGCGGTCGTTCTGCCGGTAGGTGATGGTCCCGACGACGTCCCCCCGCTCGACCGGCGGCTCCACCTCCTGCGGCGCGACGAGGGTGGCGGTGACGGGCTCGCCCAGCCGCAGCGGGGCGTCGAGCGCGGCGGCGGGGACGATGGGGATCGTCGCGCCGGGCACGCCGTCCACCTGGGCGCGCGCGACGACGGTCCCCGGCTCCAGCAGGCGCGCCCTGGCGTAGTGCGAGAAGGCGTCGTCGAGCAGCGCGCGGGCGTCGCGTGCGCGGATGTCGGAGCTGGGGGACCGCAGGGACGCGAGGTACAGGTCGAGCCCCAGCCCGGAGCGGCCGGCGTGGGCGACGAGCGCGTAGCCGGCGCCGTCGGTCATCCCCGTCTTGACGCCATCGGCCTCGGGATCGATGTCGAGCAGCTCGTTCTCGGACTCCAACGGGCGCTCCCCGACGCCGCCCGGCCCGGGGATGGTGGCCCTCCGGCTCGCGACGTCCTCGCGGAAGACGGGGTTCTCCATGGCCACCTCGGCGAGCGTCACCAGGTCGCGGACGGAGGAGTGGTGGCCGGGCGCGTCGAGTCCGTGGGGGTTCGCGAAATGGGTGTGCCGCAACCCGAGCTCCTCCGCCCGGGCGTTCATCATCCGCACGAATGCGGCCTGGCTGCCGGCGACCCCGTCGGCGAGGGTGACCGCCGCGTCGTTGCCGCTGGCGACGAGCAACCCTGTGAGGAGGTCGCGGACGCTGATCTGCTCGCCCTCCTCCAGCCGGGCCGTCGAGCCGCCCACGGCGACCGCCTCCGGCGGGACGGTGAACGTGTCGTCCAGATCGGCGCGCTCCAGCACGATCAGCGCGGTCATGATCTTCGTGGTGCTCGCCATGGGGAGCTCCCGATCCGCGGCCCGCTGGGCCAGCACCTCATCGGTTGCCGGGTTCAGGACGATATACGCCGGCGCCGCGATGCGCGGTGCCGCGGCGAGCCCCGGCACGGCGGCGAGCAGGATTGCCATGACGGCGAGGACCGCGGGCCGGCGGAGCACCGGCGGAGCCTACCGGGGGTGGTCCGGAAAAATCTTCCGGGACGGGTGATCCACCCGGGCGAGTCGTTCGTAAGGGGCATTTCGAGACCGTCCCGCGTCCCGCATCGCTGGAGGACCCCCGCGTGATCGCGACCGCCCCGCTCGCCCCCGACCGCACCGCCCTGCTGCTGATCGACGCGCAGGAGGAGCACTTCATCCCGGGCGGGCCGCACGAGCTTCCGGGCGGCCGGGCCGCGCTGTGGGAGGCGGCGGAGCTCCTCGCCGAGGTCCGCCGGCAGGGGGCGCACGTCGTGCACGTGCGCCACGTGGGCGAGGACCCGGTCTTCGACGACTTCCGTCCCGGCGGCCCCGGCTTCGACTTCCGTCCGGAGGTGTCGCCGGTGGGGCACGAGCCGGTGATCGAGAAGCGCGCCTGCGGGGCCTTCGACGGGACGCTGCTGGCGGAGCGCCTGGAGGACCTGGGCATCGACACCGTCGTGCTCGCCGGGTTCACCTCCTGCGGCGGGTGCACGGCGACGGCGCGCGAGGCTCTCGGGCGCCGGCTGCGCACCCTGGTCGCGGCCGACGCGACGGCCGCCGAGGCCCACGGCGGGGTGCCCCCCGACGACGCCCACGACCGCGCGCTGACCGCGCAGCGGCGACTGGGCGCCGAGGTCCTCTCGGCGGAGACGATAAAATCGCTTCTCGCGGGGCACGGATAACCCGGCGGTAGTGGTCGACCCCCGCGGGGGCCGGAGGTCCGGCCTGCCCCCGCGGGGGTCGACCAGTGCCGCCGGGACGGACCAGGCCCGGCCGGTGGTCAGCCCCCCGAGACCTCCCAGAGGGTCTCGCGGAGGTCCTCGGCGGCGTGGCGCGGGGATTCCGCGAAGATGATGGAACGGCTCGCGGCGACGAGGGCTCCCGCCCGGCGTCCCCCGAAGGCGCCCGCCAGGTCCTCGGGCCGCCCCCCCTGCGCGCCGACCCCGGGGATCAGGAGCGGCTGGTGGGGCATCAGGGCGCGGAGGCCCACGATGCGCTCCGGGACGGTGGCCCCCACCACCGCGCCCAGGCAGCTCAGGCCCGACGCGTCGACGCTGGGGGCGCCCCATTCGGCCACCCGGCGCGCCACCGCCTCGTGCCACAGGCCCCCGCCGGCGAGGGGCAGGTCCTGGAGGTCCGCCGCCCCCGGGTTGGATGTCCGCACCAGCGCGAAGAGGCCCCGCGATCCCGCCGACGCCGCCTCGATGAACGGCGCGACGGCGTCGCCGCCGAGGCTCGGGTTGATCGTCAGGGCGTCGATCGGCGGCCGGAGGAACGCGTCGGCGTAGGCGCGGGACGTCACGTCCACGTCGCCCCGCTTCGCGTCGGCGATCACCAGCAGCCCCGCCTCGGCGCCCGCGGCGGCCACGCGCTCGAAGGCCTCCCAGCCCGCGGTGCCGAACCGCTCGAACGTCGCGAGCTGGAGCTTCACCGCCACGCACGCCGGCCCCGCGGCCGCGATCGCCCTGCGGCAGAACGCCCGGGCCCCCTCCGCCCCGCCCGGCACGCGCCGCGGATCCGGGTCGAGGCCGAGCACCACCTGGCTGGCCCGGGCCTCCACGGCCGCCGCCAGGCGCTCGCCGAAGCCGGCGGGCGCGACCGGGGGCGTCACAGCAGCACCGCCCGCCACGCGGGCAGCGTGATCGTCGCGAGGAGCGTCGTCACCACCACCGCCCCCGCGAGGACGTCGGAGCGCAGTCCGTATCGGGTGCCCAGCACGAGCGACATCATCGCGGTCGGCATGGCCGCCATGATGACGACCGTGTGGAGGACGTCGCCCTCCAGCCCCACGGCGACGGCCAGGCCGGCGCCGATGACGGCGCTCAGGCCCAGGCGCACCACCGTCACGTAGCCGATCTCCGGCCACAGCCGCCGCAGGCCCCGGAAGTCGATCATCAGCCCCGCGTAGATCATCGTGAGCGGGAGCGTCGCACCCGCCAGGATCTCCATGGGCCGCTCGATCCCCGACGGCAGGTCGCCGAACCCCGCCAGGTTCACCACCAGCCCCGCCGCCAGCGCCCAGTTCGGGGGGAGCAGCAGGATCCGGCCGAGCTCCCGCGTCGACAGCCGCGGCTCCCCCTCCGCCCGGCCGAAGGACGACGCGATCGCCACCGTCGACGTCCACGTGATCACCCCGGTGCACAGCGCGTCGTACATCACCGCCGCCGGCAGCGAGAACCCGCCCCCCGACGCCGCGATCAGCGGCAGGCCGAAGAACCCGGTGTTCCCCACCGCCGTCGCCACCACCATCGCCCCCGCCCGGGGCCGCTCCATCCCCCACACCCGCACCGACACCGACACGATGCCCAGCAAGATGAAGTGGAGGGCGTACCCCACCAGCGGCACCAGCAGCAGCGAGAGGTCGAGGTCGGCCTCCGCGATGATCAGGAAGATCAGCGGGGGCAGCGCCAGGTGGATCACCAGGCGCACCAGCAGCGGCCCGTCCTCGCGCCTGATGATCCCGTAGTGCCGCGCGAGCGCCCCCGCCAGGATGATGAGCAGGGCGCCGAAGGCGGTCGCGGTCATCCGGGGCTCACCGCCCCGAGGCTACCAGCGGCCGGCCGCGCCCCCGCCGGGGCGCGACCGGCGCCCGATCACGTCCCGGGAGCCTTCACCTCGCGCCAGTAGAAGGTGTCCCAGCTGCCCTCGAGGATCGGGTAGAAGGGCGGACGCAGGCGCTGGAGCGTCTCGTCGTACTGGTACTCGCGGGTGCTGAACATCGAGGCGTAGCCGCCGTCCGAGGTGGTCTGCGAGCCGATGTAGAGCATCGACCCGTGGCCGTCCGCCGTGCCCGTCCACGTGCGCCACTGCCCGGTCTGGGCGAGGGACGCGGCGCGCCACGTCAGGTTGGTCGGCGTGTACTTGGCGATGATCACCTCGTTGCCGGCGATCAGGCCCAGCACGTCGTCGCCCGGCGCGCTGTACGAGATGTTCCCGCCCACGTAGACGTTCGCCTTCGTCGCGATGGTCGCGCGGCCGTTCACCACCGACGGACGCGGGCCGGTGCTGGCGCCGCACGAGTCGGTCTTGGTGCTGCCGTCCGACACGATCACCGACTGCTCGAAGTAGATGGCGCCGCTCGCCGGGACGTTGATCGTCGAGTAGCAGCTCAGCGTGTTGACCTGCTGGCCCGGGTCGGACGACCCCGTGACGCGCCAGATCTTCATCTGGCCGCTCGACAGGAACTGCACCATCCAGGCGTTCACGCTCGGGTCGTTGAACGCGGTGCCGCTGGCGGTCGCCGCGTCCTTGATGTCCAGCCGCGACTGGGTGAACTGCGAGAAGTCGATCGGCGTCGCGAACTTCGACTGGAACGACGGGGTCGTCTTCGCGTCGTACGCGCCGCCCTGGAAGACGGATCCCGGCGGGCTCGAGCTGGGGCAGTCGAACTGGCTGCTCGAGCACGCCCAGTGCTGCGCGTACGCCGGCGCCTTCGCGACACCCTGGTGGTTGATGTCCACCGCCGAGTAGAGCTTGCCGGTGGTCGTCGCCGTCGAGCCGTACTTGACGGTGGCGTTCGAGATCATCTGGAAGTCGGCGATGGAGGTGGGGTGGATCTGGCTCTGGATGGAGCGCATCACCGGGTTCGGCTGCCCGCGGCCCACCTGCGCCGTCGACTGCACCGTCACCAGGTCGGAGCCGGGCGGCGGCGGCGCGATGCGCAACGAGTACGCCGACTGGCCGAAGCGCGCGTCCTGGAGCGTCGTCCAGGTGGTGGGGGTCCCGGCCGCGTAGGTCCACGGGACGCCCGGCGTCCAGGCGCTGCCCGGGGCGTGGACCACGCCGCTCGGGTCGACGCGGGGGTCCTCGGCCTTGTCGATGAAGTGGTCGTAGTAGCGCGGGTCCTCGACCAGGCGCGAGATGTAGCGGCTCACGCCGGCGTCGGCCACCTGCAGCGCCAGGTCGGTGCGGCCCTCGCGCTGCGTCTGCGTGGTGGTGCTCCGCGCGTACGAGAAGCTGACGAGCACCAGCATCGCGGCGACGCTGGTGAGCATGATCGTGACGATGAGGCTCGAGCCGCGCTGGGCGCGGCGGCCCCGGCGGCTAGAGCCGGATCGCGTTGCGGAGTGCGACATCCGTGTTCAGCTCCATCGTGGTTGCCTTTGCGCCGGTCTTCTGGGCGATCAGCAGCCGCAGGGACGTCTGCGCGACGTCCCGCAGCCGCGTGTCGCCGGCGTTGATGGTCGCGGACAGCGCGACCCCGTCCTCGGTGACGGGTGCCACGAGCGGGACCGCCCCGTTCTGGACGCCGTCCACCAGCACCTCCGTCGCCCCGTAGGCCCCGTAGCTGTACGGCGGCGAGGTCTGCGGCGAGACGGCCCGGTCGCGGATCAGCTGCCCCGACACGATCCGGTAGCGCACCTTCTGGGGCACGGGCCGCAGGGCGGTCGTCGACCGCGACGGGTCGAGGTAGAACTCGATGCTCGTCGGCGAGAGCGAGATGAGCGGCGGCGTGAGGCCGTCGTCGGGGCTCACCGACTGGCGGATCTCCGACGACAGCCGGTCGATCGCCGTGCGTCCCGTGGACTGCGCCAGCCACTGCGTCTGCTGGCTGCGGGCGCTGTCGAGGGTCGAGAAGAACATCCCGTAGATCGCGATGGCGAAGACCATCGACAGGATGATCCCGACGAGCAGCTCGACGAGCGTGAAGCCCGCCTGGGCGCGGCGCCTGCGAAGCGCTCGGAGGCGGGCCGTCACGGGACGCTGTAGCTCGTGACCTGGTTGGCCGTCGCGGTCACCGACTTGCCGGTGCTCCACGTGGTGGTGCCGCCGGAGAAGCCGGTCGCGACGTACGCGACGTAGCTGCCGGACGCGAGGCCCGTGAAGTCGGCGTACAGCGAGGTGTTCGTCGTCTGCTGGGCGTCGTACGTGCCGGTCACGGCCTGGAGGCGCACCAGCTTGCCGGAGGTTCCGGTGGTCAGGCGGATCGTGCCGGTGCCGCTCGTGGGCGCCAGGTACATGGTGAGCGGCGTGGTCTGGTTGGCGTTGAGGGTCGCCAGGATCGAGCCGGCGCCGTAGCCCGCCTTCGCCGCCGACACGACGTAGCTCACCGAGCCGGACGGGTCGAGGCAGAAGCGCACCTTGCCGCTGCTGTCGGTGTCGCGCACCCGCGGGGCGATGCCCGCCTGCCCGCCCGACACCTGCACCTGGCCGGCGGGGATCACCGGGTTGCCCGCCGCGGTGCTCCGCAGCGTCACGTCCAGGTAGCCGCTGGGGACCTTGGTGAGGTTGAAGTCGAACGTCTCGGTCGTGTTGCTCGGATAGCCCGTCGGGACCGGGCGGGAGATCGAGCCGTTCGCGTAGCAGTCGGCCTGCACGGCGACCGTGAAGTTGGATCCGCTCGGCTGGATCGGCTTGCCGGCGATGGTGTTGAACGTGAACAGGCCGGTGGCGCCGATCAGCGTGTCGCTGAGCGGGTCCGGGGACGGGGTGGTCACCTGCACCTGGGTGCGCTCGGTGACGAGCTGGCCGGTGGCGGCGTCGCGGACGTTCACGTTGACGGTCGCCCGCTTGAACACCTTCAGCGTCGTCGTCCACGTCTGGGACGCGGCGAGGTGCTGCTGCGCCTGCGCCGGCGCGCTGTCGGGGTGGGTGACCCACGGGTCGGTCAGGCCGACCGTGAGGCGGTACTTGTACTTCGGGTCGGTCGCGGAGATGGCGCTCGGCTCGAGGCCGGCGAACACCACCTTGCCGTCGCTGCCCGTGCTGCGGGTCTGCGATGGCGAGGTGCTGAGGTCGGCGGTCACCGGCGCGCCCGCGACGGGCTGGTCGGTGAGGGCGTCGATGACGCTGGCGACGATCGTCGACTTGCCGGCGATCGCCCCGATCGCCGGCGGGGCCACGAGCGTGGTCTCCTGCATCGGCCGGGAGCCGCTGGTGGCCGGCGTGACCGTGACCGTCACGCGCTTGTAGTTCACGTAGGTCTGCGGCTGCCCGAGCGCCGGGTCGTCGACGTACTCCACGTCCGTGGCGGTCGTGTACTGGATGTCGTTCACCGTCTGGGTGGTGCTGGCCGGGATCACGCCCGGCGGGCTGCCGCCGACGATGCCGACGTCCTTGTAGTCCATGCGGTGGGCCCGGTCGAGGGCCGCGGACGCGAGCTTGGTGGCCGTGGTCTCGGCGCGCGACTTGCCCAGCGAGGAGCTCGTGGCGGCGAGGCCCTGCACGATGCCCCCGGCCACGATCGCCATGATCATGATCCCGACCAGGACCTCGATGTACGAGAACCCGGCCTGTCGCGATCGCCTCGGTGCGCGCACCCGGCCTCCCTGCCTCTCATCCATGAACGCCTCCGTCGGAGCCGGTCGACATCGACAACCGGGAGGGCACGCTCCATATCGGCGGGAGCGCGATCCGGCTTGAGGGGGGCGTGCGGCGGATGCCGCGTGCACGGGGGCCCGGTGGGGGAACATGGGCCCGATGGACGACCTGACCGCGCGCGAGCGGCGCATGCGCCGCGCCCTGATCGGCGTGAGCATGCTCGTCGCCGTGACCCTGATCGCGATCGCGGGCGTGATCTTCTACTGGTGGATGTACCTCCTGGGGCCGGAGGGCAGCCCGTTCACCCGCGGGCCGTACCTGCTGCGCGTCGACCGGGACTCCGCGGAGCTGCGGTGGCGTACCGACGGCGACCGCGACGTGCGCCTCGCCGCCCTCGACGACGCGGGGCGCCGGGTGGCCGCGCGGGGCGGCGTGCTCGACGGCCTGCGCCCCGGCACGCGCTACGCGTGGACGGCGTCGGTCGATGGGATGGGCGCCGCGGCAGGCACGTTCACCACGCCCTCCGACGACCCGGACGCGCCGGTCCGCATCGCCGCGCTCGCCGATTACGGCATCGGCGGGGACGAGCAGTACGCGGTGGCGCGGACGATCGCGGCGGGGCGGCCGGACCTGGTGCTGACGGCCGGCGACAACAGCTACCTGTCGGCACCGGACGTCGCACTCGACCGCAACGTGTTCCGGCCGATGGCGGAGCTGATGCGCAACGCGCCCGTGTACGTCGGGCTGGGCGACCACGAGGCGCTGCCGCCGGGCGACGGGGCCATCCGCGCCGCGTTCGACATCCCGCCGGGCGGTCGGTACGTCGTGGAGCACGGCCCCGTGCAGGCCGTGATCCTCGGCGACCGCGCCGACGACGAGGGGGTCGCGTTCGCCCGGCGGCAGCTCGCCCGGACGGGGTTCCGGCACCGCTTCGTGGTGCAGCACCGCCCGCCGCGGCCGGGGGATCCGCTGGTGCGCGTCGCGCGGGCCGCCGGCGTCGACGCGATCATCTCCGGCCACCTCCACCGCTACGAGCGGCGGGTGGTCGATGGGGTCCGCTGCTTCACGGTCGGCACCGGCGGCGGGCGCATCGGCGCGGACGAGTTCACCCGCCCCACCCCGGGGGCCGAGGTGTCGCTCACGCGCTTCGGCCACCTGCGGATCGACGTCCGCGGCGGGGAGGTGCGGTACACGTTCGTGGACCTCGCGGGCCGCGTCGCCGACCGGGCGGGGCCGCCGTGACCCTGCGGGCGATCCTGCTCGCGGCCGGCGCGGCGGCCCTGGCGGCGTCGATCGCGATCGACCGGCCGGAGCGCTTCGGCATCACCGCGCCCTGCGCCCTGGTGGTGTTCGTGGTGGGCGCGGGCGCCGTCGCGGCCGATGCCGTCCCCCTCCGGCGGATCCCCCTGGCCTGCAGCATCGCCACCGTCGCCCTCGGGGTCGCCCTCCTCGTCCTCCGGGGCGAGACCCAGCTCCCGGTGGCCGCGGGGATCGTCGTGTGCCAATTGGCGGCCGTCGCGGCCACGTGGCACGCGGATCAGCGGCGGGGCGGGGCCTCGCGGATCGTCTGGCCGCGGTAGACCAGGCCGGAGCCCGACACCGTCGCGCGGTCGCGGCGGCGGCCGATCCCCGCGGCGGGGACGCCCCGGTACTGGAGCGGGGTGGTTCCGAGCGAGTCGTCCCCGGAGTCGTCGCCCGCCGCCGCAAGCGCGCCGGCCTCCCACAGCCGGGTGAGGGCGGCGACCACGTCCGGGCAGAACTGCGCCCGGCGCTCCTCCCCGCAGATCCCGAAGGCGCGGGACGCGGACATGCCGCGGCGGTAGGGGCGGTCGCTCGTCATCGCGTCCCATGCGTCGGCGAGGGCGAGGATCCTGGCGCCGTCGGGGATGTCGTGGCCGGCGAGCCCGTCGGGGTAGCCCGCGCCGTCGAACCGCTCGTGGTGGCCGCGCACCCACGCGACCTGCTCGGGGGTGAGCGTCTCCGCCACGATCTCCGCGCCGCGGACGGCGTGCTCGCGGACGAGGGCGAACTCCTCGTCGCTGAGCCGGCCCGGCTTGGTGAGCACCAGGTCGGGGACCGCGATCTTGCCGACGTCGTGGAGCACCGCCGCCTCGTGCAGGAGCCGCACCCGGTCTGCGCTCCACCCCATCTCGAGCGCCACGCGCACGGCCATCTCGGCGACGCGCTGCGAATGGCGCATGGTGTACGGGTCCTTCGCGTCCACCGCCCGTGCCAGCGCCAGGACGGCGTTGAGGGCCTGCTGGTGCTCCAGGCGGGCGGCGCGCTCGGCGTCGGAGAGCTCCTCGACCACGTCGGGCGAGTAGCGGACGCTGCGGTTCCGCCCGTGCGCCTTGGCCCAGTAGAGGGCGCCGTCGGCGAGCCGCAGCAGCTCCATCGGCGAGCCGGCCTGGCCCAGCTCGCACACTCCGGCGGAGATCGTGAGCCGGATGTCCGTGGCGACGGGTTCGGCCTCCACCGCTTGGCGGGCGCGCTCCGCGGCCTGCCAGGCGTCCATCTCGTCGCCGGGGAGCAGCCACGCGAACTCCTCGCCGCCGATGCGCGCCACCATCTCGCCGTCGCGGGCGCATTCCCGCAGCCGGCGCGCCACCTCGCGCACGACGGCGTCGCCCGCCGGATGCCCGTGGCGGTCGTTGATGCGCGCGAAGTGGTCCAGGTCCAGGAGCACAAGCGACAGCGGAGCGCCGGCGCGCAGGGCGCGGGCGCATTCCTCGTGCAGGCGCTCCTGGAAGGCGCGGTGGTTCGGCAGCTCCGTGAGGGGGTCGGTGGCGGCGAGCCCGGCCAGCACGCGGGCCGACCGCCCGAGGCCGTCGACCACCCGGCGGAGCGCGCGGTCGAGCGCGGCCCAGCCCACCAGCGCAGCGGCCGCGACGGCGCCCACCACGACGACGATCGGGCGGGCATGCGCGACGTGGAGGGTGGCGACCGCCACCGGGGCGGCGACGGTCAGCGCGGCGACGACGCCCACCAGGGCGAGCTGACGACGCCGGATCCACGCGATCCGCCGGACGGCATCCTCCCAGTCGACCTGCGGCACCGGTGACGGGGGGACCAGGCGCAGCGGAGCGTCGCGGAGCCCCTGCCGGCCGCGCGTGCCGTCGGCCACGCAGCGGGACCGGCGGTATCGCATCTCGATCGGCACCGGGCCTGTATCGGCAGGCGGGGCGGCCGATCGGAGGTCACGCGTCGGCCGCCGACCCGGCGGCGACGCTCCGCCCGCCGCGAGCTCGACGCAGAAACTTCACGGTTCACCCATACGCGCGGAGGCCGTCACGGGATAGCGTTGTGGGGGAATGGACGCCTGGAGGTTCGCCCGCCGCTGCCTGCCCCTGCTGGCGGGCGCACTGCTGCTGCCGGCGGCCCACGGCGCGGCCGCGCCGGAGGTGACCATCTCGGGGGCCGACACGGACGTTTGGAACGTAGTACGACCCACCCCGGGCTACCGTATCGCCGGCGACGCCGGCGCCAGGATCTCGTGGACGCTCACCGCCGGCCGCAAGGGGTCGGGGAGGTCGCCGCTGCGGGTCACCCTCGCCGGGCTCAGGTCGGGCTCGTACACGCTGAAGGCGATGCAGGACCAGCCCCGCGCCATCGCGAGCCGCTCGTTCACGGTCGACGTGAGGCCGCCGGGGGTCAGCATCCGTACGCCGACCACCGACGCCACGTACCTGCCGGGTGACACCGTCCTGGCCGACTTCGCCTGCTCGGGTGCGGTGAGCTGCACGGGGACCGTCCCCGACGGGGCGCCGCTGCCCACCGGCTCGCCGGGGCCGGCGTCGCTGAGCGTCACCGCCGTCGACGGTGCGGGCAACGCCACCACCCGCGCCGTCGCCTTCGCGGTGGGTCCCGCGGCGCCCGTCATCACCGTCCGGCCCGCCGGCCCGGTGCGCGGAACCCGCCCCGTGTTCGCGTGGACGGGTGGCGAGCCGGACGCCACGTTCACGTGGCAGGTGCTGTCGGGCGGCGCGGTCGTCTCCCAGGGCGACACGCTCGACACGCAGGTGGCGCTGGGCCCCCTCGTGCCCGGCGCATACGCCTTCCAGGTGCGCCAGACGGTCGCATCGGGCCGCGCCGGGCCGTACGGCGTGGCCGACCCCTTCATCGTCGCGACGGGCGTCGCCGACGCCGCCCTGCTGGGGCCCACCACCCGCAACGCTGCGGCGCTGCGCCCGCGGCCCGGGAGCGTGGTCACGGCCGCCCGGCCACTGCTGCGGTGGCGGGCGGCGGGCGGCGCCGACCTCTACAACCTCCAGGTCTTCCGCGTCACCACCACCGGGATGCGGAAGGTCCGCTCCGTCTTCCCCACCACGAACAGGACACGCGTGGCGGGTCTGCGGTCCGGGCAGCGGTACGCCTGGCGTGTGTGGCCGTTCGACCAGGCCCGCGGCGGCTACACCAGGCAGCCGCTGGGCCTGAGCTGGTTCGAGCTGCGCCGGCCCGTCCGGCCCAGCCGCACGCAGATGGGCACGGACCGCCGCGTGGCGGCGTCGGCGCTGCGCAAGGTCGTGGCGATCGAGGCGTGGCTGGACGCCGGGATCGCCGCCGGGGACATCCGGCACGAGGGGCTCGGCGCCGCGGCCTTCGACCCGGCGCTGCAGCCCACCGGGCCGCCCGAGGCGGGCGCCCCCCCCCCCGCATCGGGCCGGCCCCTCCTGGCGCCCGCCCGCCCCCCCGCGCGGGGGCGGCCGCCCGGGAACGCCCGCGAGCTCCGCCAGACGAGGCTGATCGCCCGGGTCGCGATGGCGCGGGTGGCGGCGATCGAGGCGCGGCTGGACGCCGGCCTCACCGGCGGCGACGTCATCGACGGGGCGATCGGCCCCGAGAAGCTCGCGACCGGCGTCGCCCTCGGCCGCCGGCGGGCCCCGACCACGGCGCGGCCGCCCAGCGCGACACCGCCGATCCCTCCGGTCCAGGTGCCGGCGCTGCGGGTGACGCGCGCGAACATCGTGGCCACCCAGCGGCTCGCCCAGGGGGCGGTGCGCCGCGCCGAGGCGTTGCGTCAGCGGTTGCTCCAGGGACTCTCGTCCACCGACTTCGCTGCTGGCGGCATCGGCTCCGCCGACCTGGCGCAGGCGCTCCGCCGCTGAGTTGACGCCACCGTGACGGTGGCGTGACGATGCCGGCCCAGGGTGGTGCGCATCGTCCCGCCGCCGAGAGGAGCGCGTCATGTCCGGTCACGCCAGGCAACCCACCAGCGGGGCGCTCGACGGCCTTCGGGTCGTCGACCTGACCCACCACCTGGGGGGTCCGCTCGCCACGATGGCACTCGCGCAGCTCGGCGCGGACGTGGTCAAGGTGGAGCCGCCCGAGGGCGACGGCTGGCGCCACGTCGACGACGTACGCGGCGAGAGCCGGGTGTTCCACGCCGTGAACCGCGGCAAGCGCGGCGTGGTGATCGACCTGCGGACCCCGGAGGGGCGCGCGGCGCTGCATCGGCTGGTGGCCGACGCCGACGTGGTGGTGCACAGCTTCGCCCCCGGTGTGGCCGAGCGCATCGGCGCCGGCCCCGACGAGCTCATGGCCCTCAACCCCCGCCTCGTCTACTGCAGCCTGTCGGCCTTCGGGCCGCAGGGGCGGAGGGGCACCGACGTGGCCCTCCAGTCCGAATCGGGGCTGGTCACGGCGAACGGCGGGCGGGTGATGCCGGTGCCGGCGCACGACACGGTGGTGCCGTGGATCATGGTGGCGGGGATCCTCGCCGCCCTCCTCGAGCGCGAGCGCAGCGGCCACGGCCAGCGGGTGGAGACGTCGCTGCTGGAGGCGTCGGCGGCGCTCGCGGCGCACCGCCTGATCCGCGAGGAATCGGGGGAGCCGCTCTTCAACCGGTTCGTCGGCGCCCTCTACCGGCCGTACGCCACCCGCGACGGCGCCATCTCGCTGGCCTGCTACGCCCCCCGGCTGCACGCGCGCGCCCTGCGGGCGATCGGGCTGGGCGACCTGCTCGACGACCCCCGCTTCGCGGACGTGCCGTCCCGCGCCCGGCATTCCGACGAGCTCGCCGAGCGGATCGCCGCCCGCCTCGCGGAGGACACCACTGAGGCGTGGCGCGCGGCGCTGGACGCGGACGGCCTGCCGTACGGGGAGGTCGGCGCGGCGTGGGCGGTGCTCGACCATCCCGACGCCGCGGCGCTGGGGCTGGTGGTGGAGGTCGACGACCCGGACCTCGGCACGGAGACGGTCACCGGGCCGCCCCTGCGGCTGTCGCGCACCCCGGCGCGCGCCGGCGGGCCGGCACCGCGGCTCGGCGAGCACACGGGGGAGGTGCTCCGGTGAGCGAGACGATCCGCGTCGCCGTCGTCCAGGCGACCCCGGTGATCCTCGACGCGGACGCGACGGTCGCGAAGGCGTGCGACCTCATCGGCGAGGCGTCGGCGGCGGGGGCGCGGCTGATCGCCCTTCCCGAGGTGTTCGTATCGCTCTACCCGAGCTCGCGGTGGGCGCATGCCTGCGCGAAGTTCGGCGCGGCGCCCGCCGAGCTGCACCGGCGGATGTGGGACGCGGCCGTCGAGATCCCGGGCCCGCTCACGGACCGGCTGGCGGCGGCGGCGCGGCGGGCGCGGGCCTGGGTGGGGATCGGCGTCAACGAACGCGACGTGCGCCGGCCCGGGACCATGTGGAACACGCTGCTGTGGCTGTCGCCCGACGGGCGGGTGGCCCACCGTCACCGCAAGCTGGTCCCGACCCTGCACGAGCGCGTGTTCTGGGGTCAGGGGCCCGGCGACGACCTGGACCCGATCCGCAGCGACATCGGGACCCTCGGGGGGCTGATCTGCTGGGAGAACTTCATGCCGGCGGCCCGTCAGCGCCTGATCGACGGCGGCGCCGACTTCTACCTGGCGCCGACCGCCGACGACCGCGACGTCTGGGTGGCGGCGATGCGGACGTACGCGTTCGAGACCGGCACGTTCGTGCTGTCGCCCGTCCAGTACCTGCCGAGATCGGCGTTCCCGGCGGACTTCCCGTTCCCCGAGGAACTGGCCGGCTGCCCGGAGGTGCTGCTGGACGGCAACAGCGTGATCTGCGACCCGTGGGGCAACCTGCTGGCGGGACCCCTCGCGGGCCGCGAGGAGATCCTGACGGCCGATTGCGACCGTGGCGCGATCATCGCCGCGCGGCGCGTACTGGACGTCGCGGGGCATTACTCCCGGCCGGATCTCAGCGCACCGGCGATCGCCTGAAAAACGCTCGTCCCGCCGGGGGCCCGGCGGGTCTATCGTCAGGATCCGATGCGTCACCGGAACCGCCACCCCCGCCGGACCGTCCGCGCCCTCGCGGCCGTGGTGGCGGTGGCGGCGTGCGGCACGGCGGCGCCGCTCGCCCCCCCCCGGGGGCCCGCCCGCACGTTCCGGGACGACCGCCCCACGGTGGTGGTGCGGAACGGCGTCGACCGTGCGTCGGCGGTGGCGATCGCGCCGGACGGCACGATCGTCGTGGCGGGCGACGGCGGGCCGGACACGGCGCTGACGGTCACGCGGCTCCGCCGGGACGGCTCGGTCGACACCACGTTCGGCGACGGCGGCACCCAGCGGGTGGACCTCGGCGGCGTCGAGACCGCGAACGCGGTGACGGTGGCGCCGGACGGATCGGTGGTCGCGGCGGGCGCGACGACCGCCGGCCGGAACGCGCTCGTGCTCCGCCTCACCCCGTCGGGGAGCCCCGACGGGGCGTTCGGCCCGGCGGGCGTGCGGATCATCGATTACGGCGGGGAGGACTCGGCGCACGCGATCGCCCTCGCGCCGGACGGCCGCATGCTGGTCGCCGGCGGCGGCGGCCCGGGCGGGGCGCTGCTGGTGACGAGGTTGCGGACGGACGGGACCCCCGACGCGACGTTCGGGGCCGGTGGAACCGCCGGCGTCGACCTGACGGCCGGCGGTGACGTCGGCCTGTCGGTGACGACGGGACCCGGTGGGACCATCCTGGTGGGGGGGACCGCGGGAAGCCCGTCGACCGGCGCGATCGTGCGCTTCACGGCGAACGGCGCCTCCGACCAGAGCTTCGGGATCGCCGGGACCCGCACCTTCGACGCGGGCGCCGCCAGCGCGATCCGCGCGCTGGTGACGCGTCCCGACGGGCGCATCTTCGCCGCAGGGGTCGGTGGACCGCGCGCGGGCGTCGTCCTCTGGCGACTCACGCCGAGCGGCCGCGTTGACCGTTCGTTCGGACGCGGCGGGCGCGCAACCTTCGGCGTGGTGGGCCGGCCCACCACTGCTGATGCCGTCGCCCTCCAGCGGGACGGAAAGATCGTGGTGGCCGGCTCCATCGGCCGGGACATGCTGGTCGCGCGCTTCCAGCCGGGCGGCGCCCCCGACACCACGTTCGGCCGCGACGGCAGGCGGATCGTCCAGCTCGGCGGGGTCGAGACGGCGCACGCGGTGGCCGTCCAGCGGGACGGC
>DAISWG010000022.1:56246-57362 GCA_036826475.1 Miltoncostaeaceae bacterium
GGGCGCGGGGGGCGGGGCGGGGGGCAGGGGGGGGGGGGCGCCCGCGGGGCCCCCCCGCCGCGGCCGCCCGCCCGTTGCAGCGGACGCGAGGCCACGATCGTCGGCACGCCCGGCGACGACCGCCTGGTGGGGACCCCGGGGCGCGACGTCATCGCCGCGCTCGCCGGGGACGACCGCGTGCTCGCGCGCGGCGGCGGGGACGTCGTGTGCGGCGGCGCGGGGCGCGACCGGCTGCAGGGCGGGCCGGGGACCGACGTGCTGCTGGGTCAGGCGGGCGACGACGCCCTGAGCGGCGGCCCCGACCACGACGTGCTCCGCGGGGGCCCCGCCCGGGACGTGTGCTCCGGCGGCCCGGGCGGCGACACCTACGCCTGCGAGCGGATCACCGGACGCTGAGCGGCGCCGGCCCCCGGGAGGCTAGACCCGCCGGGTGGGTGGGATCAGGGCACCGATGATCCAGAAGATGGGCAGCAGGAAGCCCACGATGAACATGATCCAGTGCCCCTTCCTGAGCGCCGTGAACGCGAACATGACGAACACGATCACCCAGATGATCGCGAGCGCTCCGCCGAACTCCCACCACATGTGTCTGCTCCCTTCGTGCGCCCGCGGGGCGGGCGGTGCGGCGACATCCGCAGTCAAGGACGTGTCGCCGGCGGCGGCATCGGCCCGAAGGGGTGAACAGCGCCGACGCGCCCGATCGGCCACGGAACGACGAGGGCCCGCCGATCCGGCGGGCCCTCGATGCGAACGACGAGCAAATTCCCGCCGGCCCTACCGCGCGAAGCGCGGTCGCAGCACCCGTGTAGAGAGGTGCTGCAAGGCCGGCGGGATTCGCAATTCCCGCCGGCCCTACCGAGCGAAGCGAGGTCGCAGCGCCCGGGTAGAGAGGTGCTGCATGGCCGGCGGGATTGTCCGCACTCCCTACCGCGCGAAGCGCGGTCGCAGCGCCCGTGTAGAGAGGTGCTGCTTGGCCGGCGGGATTGTCCGCACTACATCATGCCGCCGCCCATGCCCATGCCGCCCATGTTGGGCGACATCGCCATGCCGCCGCCGGCCGGGCCCTCTTCGGGCTTGTCGGCGACGACGGCCTCGGTGGTGATGATGTTCTTGGCG
>DAISWG010000023.1:0-52985 GCA_036826475.1 Miltoncostaeaceae bacterium
CATCCAGAGCGGCGACAACCCGCGCATCCTGGCCGAGAAGCTGTGGAGCTTCCTGCCGCCCGACCAGCGCGAGACCGAGGACGACGCCGAGGGCGCGGGCGCCGCGTCCGGCACTTCCGCCGAGCCCGCCGCACAGGCCGCGTAGGCCCCGGCCATGGCGAAGAGGAAGCAGCGCCACGAGGAGCACCCCGACGAGCGGTGGCTCATCACCTACGCCGACGTGCTGACGCTGATGTTCGTGCTGTTCATGGTGCTGTTCTCGATCTCGGTCGTGAACACGGCCAAGTTCGACATGCTCAAGCAGACGCTGCAGGACGCGTTCAACAGCGGCCTGGCCGCGGGCGGCACCAGCGTGCTCGAGACCAACCCGGGCGTCCCCGCGCCGGCGGTCACCACGCAGGCCGGCCAGATCGCCCCCGAGGTGCCGAGCATCCAGGGGATCTCCATCGCCGACGCCTCCCCCGAGCAGGTGCTCGAGAGCGCCCAGCTCCAGGCGGCGCAGCAGTCGATCGCGTCGAAGCTCGACGACGCGGGCGTGGGCGGCAGGGTGTCGACCTCGGTCAACGAGCGGGGCCTCGCCATCCGCCTCGAGACCGACGGCGTGCTCTTCACGCCGGGGTCCGCGACGCTCCAGGCGGCGGGCGCGACGATCATCGCCCCGATCGCGCGGTCACTGAAGGCGCTGCCCAACCCGGTGCGCGTCGAGGGCCACACCGACTCCACCCCCATCGCGAGCGCGCGCTTTCCGTCCAACTGGGAGCTCTCCGGCGACCGGGCCTCGGCCGTCGTCCGCACAATGATCGCCGAGGGCGTGCCCGCCGGTCGCCTGCAGGCCAGCGGCTTCGCCGACACCCGGCCCGTCGCCGACAACGAGCGCGCCACCGGCCGCGCGATGAACCGGCGCGTCGAGATCCTGGTCCTGCGGATGCAGGGCGCCCCGTCCCAGTCCCCCGCGACAGCCCTCGGCGGCTGACCCTCAGGAGCGGTTCGTGAAGAAGAAGCTGATCATCGTGGGTGCTGTGGTGCTCCTGGTGGCCCTCGTCGTGGTGAAGATGGTGGTGCTGAAGCCGCCGCCGCCGGACGAGGCGAAGCTCGCCAAGGAGCCCGGGATCACCTACACGATGCCCGACCCGTTCGTGGTGAATCTGGCCGACGGGGGCGGCACCCCGCACTTCGTGAAGGTGGGCGTGGCCCTGCGCTTCTCGAAGCTGTCGGAGGGCGAGGTCGTGAAGGGCGAGGGCGACAAGCCGGACACGGTCGAGGAGGCGGCGGAGCTGCGCGACATCGTCATCTCGACGCTCCAGAGCAAGACGAGCGGCCAGCTCTCCACCGCCGACGGCCGCGACTCGGTGAAGAAGAGCATCGTCGAGCGCGTGAACAAGCACACCGACTACACGATCGTGGACGTCTACTACACGGAGTTCGCCGTCCAATAGCCCGGCCTCGGACGGGTGGCCCGCGCCTCACGGCGGGCCCGGGCCGCCCATCGACGTTCCCGTGCGGGGGTCCGGGGACGTGCCGCCGCCACCCGGTCGCGAGCGGCGCAGGCCGCGGCGTGCGGCGACCAGGACGAAGCCGTCGAGGACGCCCGCGGCCGCCGCGGTGACGACCGCCGGCGGCGCCAGGCCCTCCCAGCCGCCCACGAGGGCGCCGACCAGGGGGATCAGGCCGAACCAGACGGCCCAGACCGGCGCGGCCACCGCCACCACGGTCAGCGCCCGGGGATTGCCGGAGCGCAGCGCCCACCCGAACAGCACCAGCGGGGCGGCGGTCACCAGGACGAACGCCACCGTCCCTGCGACGATGCCCCCCGTCGTGGGGTCGGCCTCGCCGCTGACGGCCTCCGGCCAGACGATCGCGCAGACGACGCCGACCGCGGCGATCACCGGCGCCGCGGCGAACGCCGCCGCCGCCGTCCCGCGCTCGAGGGCGGTGCGGTGGTCCCGGGAGTCCCGGCCGGTGGTCATGCCCCATCCATGCCTCCGCGGCGCCGGCGGCGCGACGGGGCCGCCCCCCATCGCGGTTCGGCGTTCCCGCAGCGGCGGGTCACGCCCCGATGTGCGGCTCCGGGGAGAGCTCGATGCGCACGATGGTGCCGCCCTCGCCGCACGCCACCTGGAGGTGGTCGGTGAGCTGGCGGGTGATCCAGAGGCCGCGTCCCCTGGTGCCGTAGCGCGGCGGGGGGTGGCGGGCCCAGACGCGGTGGGGCTCGAAGCCGGCGCCGTTGTCGCGCACCTCCACCACCACGCGGCCGTCGACCCACGCGTCGATCAGGATCGGCGGGGTGCCGTGCTCCTGGGCGTTGGCGACGACCTCGTCGAGCGCCAGCACCAGGTCGCCGGCGCGGTCGCCGAAGCCGTGGCGGTCGGCCAGGTCGCGCATGGCCGTGCGCACCGCGGCGATCTCCGCCGGGTCGCGCCCGAGCGCGGCCTGATAGCGCTCGCTCCTCTCGATGCCGCCGTCCACCCCGTGCTCCTGCGTCGCCGCCTCCGTTCGGATCGTGGCGAGATCTGCAGGCTAACGCCCTGGACCCCTTCCGGGGCACCCCCCCGAGGTCGGGGTCGGCGGCTCAACTATCCGGGGGGCGGGCCGATGGTGAGGGCGTGTCGGAGGTGCTCACACAGAGCGAGATCGATGCCCTGCTCAACGCCATGTCGAGCGGCGATCTCGACGCCGCCCAGGTGCAGGAGGAGGCGGCCGAGGCGGCCGTCCGGCCCTTCGACTTCCTGCGGCCCAGCAAGTTCAGCAAGGACCAGCTCCGCACCATCGAGCTGCTCCACGAGACCTTCTGCCGCTCCGCGCAGAACCACCTGTCGGGCGCGCTGCGCGCGATGGTGGAGGTGGAGGTGCTCACCGCCGACCAGGTGAGCTACGGCGAGTACGTCAACTCGATCCCGACCCCGAGCCTCATCAACATCGTCACGATGGAGCCGCTCGAGGGGAACGCGGTCCTCGAGATCAACCTGCCGATCATGTTCTCCATCATCGACCGGCTGGTCGGCGGCCCCGGCACCCAGCGGCCCCGCACGCGCGAGCTGACCGAGATCGAGCTGGCCCTGACCGCCAACGTCGTCGAGACGCTGACCAACGCGTTCAGCGAGGCGTGGAGCGAGGTCACCCCGGTGCGCTTCAAGCGCGTCGGCACCGAGATGAATCCGCAGTTCGCGCAGATCGTCGCCCCCTCCGACATGGTGGTGCTGATCACGTTCGAGCTGCGCGTCGGGGCCCAGACCGGGATGTTCTCCCTCTGCATCCCCGCCCTGGTGCTGGAGCCCGCCATGGGGCGGCTCACCACCCAGAGCTATTTCTCGAGCCTGGCCGACACGTCGTCGCCCGAGAGCCGCCAGGGCATGGCGGACGAGCTGGGCGCCGTCAGCATCCCGGTCGTCGTCGAGCTGGGCGACGCCCGGCTCAACGTCGGCGACCTGCTGTCGCTCGCCCCCGGCGACGTGATCCCCCTGGCCGTCCCGCCCGGCACCGACGCCCTCGTGCGCGTCGGCCGGCGGCACGCCTTCTCCGCCCAGCCGGGCGTCCGCGGCCGCCGCGCCGCCGTCCAGATCACCGGAACGATCGACGACTCCGAAAGGACCTACGAATGAGCGAGGGTGGCAGCCTCAGCCAGGAGGAGATCGACGCCCTCCTGACGGCCGGCCCGGATGCCGAGCCGAGCGCCGAGGAGCCCGCGGCCCCCGCCGAGGAGCCCGCGGCCCCCGCCGCGGCCCCCGCCGAGGAGTCCGTCGCCCCCGCCGCCGGCGGGACCCCCGGGCTGGACGAGTCCGAGCGCGACGCGATCGGCGAGGTCGGCAACATCTGCATGTCGAGCGCCGCCACGACGCTCAGCCTGCTGCTGTCGCGGCCCGTGCAGATCACGACGCCGCTCGTGGAGGTCGTGAACGAGGAGGAGGTGCGCGCCCAGTTCAACGCGCCCGCGGTGATCGTCTCGATCGACTACACCGAGGGCCTCGACGGGCGCAACGTCTTCCTGCTCAGCATCCCCGACGCCTCCGTGGTGGCCGACCTGATGATGGGCGGCGAGGGCACCCCGTCCGGCGAGCTCTCCGAGCTGCACACCTCGGCGACCGCCGAGGCGATGAACCAGATGATGGGCAGCGCCTCGACCGCGATGGCCGAGATGGTCGGCCGCCGCATCGACATCTCCGCCCCGCAGGTCCAGGTGCTGGACCTGGCGACGGATGCGGCGCTCGAGGAGCTCGGCATCACCGACGCGATGGTGCGGACCTCGTTCCAGCTCCACGTCGGCGAGCTGCTCGACACCACGCTCATGCAGCTCATGCCGATCGACTTCGCCCGCGCCCTCGTCGATGGGCTGCTGAACCCCGCCGCCGCGCCCGGTCCCGCCGCGCCGGGTCCGGAGGCCCCGGGCGCCGGTGGCGCGGAGGACGACCGCCACCTGCACGCCCTGCCGGCGCCGCCCGTGGCCCAGCCGGTCACGTTCCCGTCGCTCGACGACATGCCGGCGCGACCGGGCGGCAGCGACATCAGCCTGCTGCTCGACGTCCCGCTCCAGGTGACGGTGGAGCTCGGCCGCACCCAGCTGCGCATCCGCAACGTCCTGGAGCTCGTCCCCGGCTCGATCATCGAGCTCGACAAGCTCGCCGGCGAGCCGGTCGACGTGCTGGTCAACGGCAAGCCGATCGCGCGCGGCGAGGTGGTGGTGATCGACGAGGAGTTCGGCGTCCGCATCACCGACGTCGCCAGCCACGCGAAGCGCCTCCGCGGCCTGGCGGCCGACGAGGCCTGACGCGGGCGGGGATCCACACCCGGGATCCGGCCCTCGGCGTCAACTCGCCGTCCGGCATGCCGATAGCGCAGGCAGCACCGAACCCCCTCCCCATCCGAGGTCCCCGATGCCGAGTGTCCTGATCGCCGATGACGCCGCCTTCATGCGGATGATGCTCAAGAACGTCCTCACCGAGGCCGGTTACGAGGTGGTGGGCGAGGCCGAGAACGGGGCGGTGGCGGTCAGCAGGTACCGGGAGCTGAACCCGGATCTGACGACGATGGACATCACGATGCCGGAGATGGATGGGCTGGCGGCGTTGAAGGAGATCCGCGCCGGTGACCCCTCGGCGCGGGTGGTGATGTGCTCGGCGATGGGTCAGCAGTCGATGGTGATCGAGTCGATCCAGGCGGGGGCGAAGGACTTCATCGTGAAGCCGTTCCAGCCGGACCGGGTGCTCGAGGCCGTCCAGAAGGCGCTCGCCTAGCGGCACAGCGCGCTCCACCGCGCCGGCCGACGCCGGCGCCACCCCCCGCCATGGTCACCCTCACCCCGACCAGGCACGGATCGCCCGACACCCGGCGCAGGACGCGCCCCGCAGCCCGCCTCGGCTCCGCCGTCGGGCGCCTGACGGCGCTCGTCCTCGCGGCCCTCGCGCTGGCGCTGGCGGCCGCCCCCGCGATGGCCCAGACGACCACCGCGGGCACCACGACCGCGGCGAGCACCGCGACGGCGCCCGCCTCCTCGAAGGGCGCCAAGGGCGTCCCGGTCGACCCCAACGAGAAGCTCCCGATCCCGGAGGGGTCCGACAACCCCGTCGCGATGTCCGGCGGCGCCGGCGGCACCCTGATCCGCCTGGTGGTGGGCCTCGGCATCGTCGTCGGGCTCATCGGGGGCGTGTGGTACGTGCTGAAGCGCGTCCAGCGCTCGCGCTACCCCGGGATGGACGACCGCAACCCGGCCGGGCTCATCGACGTCCTGGCCACCACCTCGCTCGGCCCGAACCGGTCGCTGCACCTGGTGAAGGTGGGGGAGGAGATCGTCCTCGTCGGCTCCACCGACCACCAGGTCGCGCCGATCACGCGGATCGGGGCGGAGGACGCGGCGGGCCTGGCCGGCGCGGCCGCGCCGCAGCCGACGTCATTCCGGGGCGACCCCGGCGCGGCGGCCCGCACCCGTGCGCAGAAGTCCGCGGCCGACCAGTCGGTCGTGGATCGCCTGCGCGCGATGACGGCCCGCCGCTGATGCGCCGCCTCCACCCGCTCCCCGCCGCCGAGGTCCCGGCGCAGCTGCCGACGCTGCGCGAGCGCATCGTGGCCGCCCTGCCGCCGCCCGCGAAGACGCGGCGGCGCAGGTGGCTGCGGCGCGGGTTCCTGCTCTCCCCGTTGATCCTGGCGCTGCTGTGCCTGCTGTGGCCGGCGATCGCGGCGGCCGCCCCGCCCGGCATCAACGTCAACCTCGACTCGTCCGACGGCGAGGTCTCGACGTCGCTGCAGATCCTGGCGCTCATCACGGTGCTGAGCCTGGCCCCGTCGATCCTGATCATGTGCACCAGCTTCACGCGGATCATCATCGTCCTGGGCTTCGTCCGGAACGCGCTCGGCACCCCGTCGATGCCCCCGAACCAGGTGCTGGTGGGGATCGCCCTGTTCCTGAGCCTGTTCGTGATGGGCCCCACCTTCACGCAGATCAACAACGAGGCCCTCCAGCCCCTCCTGGATCACAAGATCAACGAGGAGACGGCGCTGAAGCGGGCCGAGCAGCCGATCCGCGACTTCATGTTCAAGCAGGTCGACCAGAAGGACCTGGCGCTCTTCACCGAGCTCTCCAAGGGCGACCGGCCGGCGACGCGGGCCGACGTCCCCACCCGCGTGCTCATCCCCGCGTTCGTGCTGTCCGAGCTGAAGACGGCGTTCGAGATCGGGTTCCTGATCCTGATCCCGTTCCTGGTCATCGACATGGTCGTGGCGTCGACCGTCATGAGCATGGGCATGGTGATGCTGCCCCCTGTCGTCATCTCGCTCCCGTTCAAGATCCTGCTGTTCGTGCTGGTCGACGGCTGGCACCTGGTGTCCGAATCCCTCGTCCGCGGCTTCGTCTCCTAGGACGGGCGGGTGGACCAGAGCCAGGTCATGGAGATCGCCTCGAAGGCGATGTGGGTCACGCTCCAGGTGTCGATGCCGATCCTCGGCGTCACGCTGGTGGTGGGCCTGCTGGTGTCGATCTTCCAGGCGGTCACCCAGCTCCAGGAGCCCACGCTCACCTTCATCCCGAAGGTGCTGGCCGTGGTGGTCGTCATCGTGATCGCCGGGCCGTGGATGCTGAACACGATGCTCGGCTTCACGATCGACCTGTGGGGCTACATCCCCGCGATCGGCCGCAACGGGTAGCGGGCCGCACCCGTGCAGAAGCTCCTCGCCGACCTGGCGCCGCAGGCCGCGCTGTTCATGCTCATCGCCACCCGCCTGTCGGCGATGCTCGCGGTGGCCCCCGTGTTCAGCTCCCGGATGATCCCCGTCCGCGTGAAGGCGGGGCTGGTGATCCTGGTGAGCTACATCGCGCTGCCCGTCGTCGCCGCCGAGGGCGGGACGGTACCGGACGGGGTCGTCGGATTCGCGATCCTCGCCATGAAGGAGGCGCTGATCGGGTTCGCCCTGGGCCTCATCGCGCAGTTCCTGTTCGCCGCCGTCCAGACGGCGGGGGCCTTCATCGACATGTCCGCCGGCTTCGCGATCGCGCAGACGCTCGACCCGGCCTCCAACCAGAGCACGTCGGTGCTGGGGCGCTGGTACAACATGGTCGCCGTCGCCGCCTTCCTGGCGCTCGGCGGGCACCAGCTGCTGGTGCAGGGCGTGGTCCGCTCGTTCACCCTCGCGCCGCCGCTCGCCGACCCGAACATGGGGATCCTGGTGGCGGGGGTCCTGGCCCACGCCGACGACATCCTGCTGATGGTCGTCCAGATCGCCGCGCCCATCATCGCGGCGCTGCTGGTGACCGACGTCACGCTGGGGGTCATCTCGCGGTCCGTGCCGCAGATGAACGTGTTCATGGTCGGCATGCCGCTCAAGATCATCATCGCCCTGGGCGGCAGCGCGATCCTCGTCCCCGCCTTCATCGGCCTCATGAACTCGCTGACGGGCCGGATGTTCACGGACATGTCCAACCTGATGCGGGCCGTCGGCGCCGGCTGACCTCCTCGCCGTCGGCGTCCTCGCCGCCGCTGCCCCCGAGGGAGGCGATGAACCGCTCCCGCGCGGCGAGGAAGTCCTCCCAGCCGGCGAGCCGCATGTCGTCGTAGGCGTCCTCGTCGGGCGTGCTCTCGTTCATCGTCTCTTCCTCCATCAGATGCCGGGCTCGGCGATCGTGGGGTCCGGCAGGTCGGCGGGAGCCGGCTCGGGCCCCGCGTAGTTCCCCGCCTGGGGGTGGAGGCCGTGACCCCGGAACGCGTCGCGGAAGGCTGCGACGGCGGTGACGGCGGCCGGCGTGACCGACGGGCAGCGCATCGCGCGGAGCCAGGTCGTCACCACCAGGCCCCCACCCGGGACGCCGGCGCCGCCCGGCTCCACCAGCACCAGGTCGGGGTCGGCGCGCCACGCATCGACCAAGGACCGTCGGGCGTTGGCGCGGACGCCTGGGCCCACTCGCACGACGATCCCCCCGTGCGACATGTTGTGGATCAGGTACGTCTCCGGGACCGCCACGTCGTAGACGCCCCAATCGGCCCACCACTCACGGTGCGGTCCCTGGACCGGTGGGACGGGCTGGGCCGCACCGTCGCCGTCCGCCGCGACCGGTCCCTGCGCCGGCGGATACGACGCCACGCGGCAGCCCGCCCCCTCCGCCGCCGCGGCGACCCCCGGGTCGATCACGGGGGCGACGCCGCCTCCCGCGCCGCCCGAGCCGCCGCCGCAGCCGGCGGCGGCCGCGACGGCGCCGATCGTCACGACCGCCGCCGTGCTTCGCACCGTCATCCGCATGGCTCCTCCTCCCGTCAGGCGCCCCCGGCGGGCGCGATGAGGCGAGGATGCGTGGCGGCCCTTGGCGGCCGCTGGAGTGCCGCTGGAGGCGCCGCGCTGTTAGCGTCGCCCTGTGGCGGTCGACTACCGACTGCTGGGCTCCGTCGAGGCGTTCCGCGACGGCGTCCCCGTAGCCCTCGGCGGACCGCGCCAGCGGGCGGTGCTGGTGATCCTGCTCACGCGGGCCGACGCGCTCGTCCCCGCGGTCCGGGTGATCGACGAACTGTGGGAGGGCGGGCCCCCGGCAAGCGCCGCGAACCTCGTCCAGGGGTATGTGTCCGCGCTCCGGAAGGCGCTCGGACGAGACGCGATCGAGACCCGCGGGGCCGGTTACGTCGTCCGCGCCGGGCCTGAGAGGCTCGACCTCCGGCGATTCGAGCGCCTCGCGGCGGCCGGGGAGGACGCGCTGGCCGCCGGACGGCCGGGCGAGGCTGCGGAGCGCCTGCGGGCCGCCCTCGGGGAGTGGCGCGGGCCCGCCCTCGGGGACCTCGTGGGGGAGCCGTTCCTGCAGGGCGTCGCCGCGCGGCTCGACGAGCTGCGCCTGCTCACGCTAGAGAGTTGCCTGGAGGCGGAGCTGGCGACGGGGGACCTCGGCGGCGTGCTTCGCGAGATCGGAGGTCTCGTCGAGGAGCACCCGTTCCGCGAGCGCCTGCGCCGGCTCCAGATGCTCGCCCTCTACCGGGCGGGCCGCCAGGCCGAGGCCCTCGAGGCCTACCGCGCTGCGCGCTCGCGGCTCCGCGACGACCTCGGCATCGAGCCGGGGCCGGAGCTTCAGGATCTGGAGCGCGCGATCCTGCGTCAGGACGCCTCGCTGGAGGGCCCGGCGGGCGTCGCGGTGCCGCCGGTCGAGGAGCGGACCCGCTCGCTCATGCTTGTCGGCCTGGCCGACGACGCCGTCGGCCGCCTCGTCACGCTCGCCGAGCCCCTCGCGCGCCGGCCGGCGCACGAGATCATCCTCGTGCGGACCGTCGGCGAGGCGGCGCGGCTCGGCGAGGCCGACGCCCGGCTGCGGGCCGAACGGGAGGCGCTCCTCGCCCGCGGCGCGCCGGCCCGCTGCGCGTGCTTCACCTCGCTCACCCCGGGCGCGGACATGGCGCGCCTCGCCTCCGAGCAGGACGTGGACCTCGTGCTGGTCGACGGACCTGACGGCCTGCTCGAGGACGGCCGGCTCGGTGCCCTCCTCGACCAGGCGCCCTCGGACGTCGCGGTGGCCGTGGGGGGACCGTTGAGGGACGGTCCCGTGCTGGTGCCGTTCACGGGGGCAGAGCACGACTGGGCCGCCGTCGAGCTGGGCGCGTGGCTGGCACTCGACGGGCGAGGCCTCCGGCTGGCCGGCTCCGCCGCCGCGGCGGACGGGCGCGACGCGAGCCGCCTGCTCGCCAGCGCCTCGCTCGCCGTGCAACGGGGGCTGGGGGTCGCCGCGGAGCCGCTGCTGGTCGACCCCGACCCGGCGGCGCTGGTGGCCGCCGCGGCCGACGCGGGCGCCGTCGTCGTCGGGCTCACCGACCGGTGGCGCCGCGAAGGGCTCGGCCGCACCCGCACCGCGCTCGCGGCGATGGCGGAGCCCGCGGTCCTGCTCGCGCGCCGCGGCGTCCGGCCCGGGGGCCTCGCGCCGCGCCGCGATCAGACGCGTTTCACCTGGACGATCGCGGGCTGACCGCGTCGCTCCAGGCGGGGGCGGCGTGCCGCGCGCACGCCGGCTCGGCGCGCTGGGGCACCTCCCGGAGCAGCCCGTCCAGGGTCTGGTCGACGTCCGGGGCCTCCTCGAACGGGCCCACCGTCGGGGCGTCCGGGGGGCCGCCCACCCTGCCGAGGTAGGTGGTCACCACCGCCTGTCGCGACCCGTCGAGCCGCATCGGCCCGAGCGGGGCGTCGAAGCGCTGGGAGGCGAGTGACGTGCGGAAGGCCGCCTGTCCGTCCGAGAGGTCGCCGTCCGCGTCGGCGAGCGCGCGCGACACGGCGTCCGCCGCCGTGCCGTACCAGTCGGTGACCGCCTGCGACAACGGCGTCGCGGCCAGCGCAGGGAACGCCCCGGCGACGGCGGCGGTGAGCTCGCGGGACGCGGCTGCGCCGCCCGGTGGCCGCGCGCTCGCGACGACGACCCCCGCAGACGGCACGTGCCACGTGAGGTTCGGCGCCAACTCGAACGCGGGCCCTCCGAGGAGGACCCGCTGGGCCAGATCGCCCCTGCCCGCGGCGTACCTGGTTACGAAGGGGTCCACGCTGATGGGTGCGATCACACCGACGGTGGAGAGCACCACCAGCCCGTCGGCGGCGCGCGCCGCGGCGATCGCAGCCGGGTCGGGCTTCCCCGACAGGAGCGGCAGCAGCGACGCGAAGTCGCGCACGACCACCCGGCCGCCGAGCGCGCAGAACTCCTCCTCGAACGCTGCCGCGCCCTCCCAGCCGGTGGGGTACTCGTCGGCGAGGACGGCGGCCGTCCGCCAGCCGAGCTCGCGGTACGCGTAGGTCCCGAGCCCGGCCGCGCTCTGGGCCGCCGTCGGCCCGAACCGAAAGACGTTGTCCGCCGGGTCGCGGAACGTCGGGCTCGATGCCCAGGACATGGCGAGCACGAAGGTGACGTCGGGGTACCGCGCCGCGACCCGCCGTAGCACGGTGCCCTCCGTGGCGCCGACCGTCCCGACGATCACCTGAGCGCCCTCGTCCTCGATGAGCCGGCGGGTCTCCTCGATGATCCGCGCGTACTGGTTAATCTGGGGGCAGCCGACGGAGATCTCGACCGGGTGCCCGCCGACCTCCGCCCCCCGCAGCCCGCTGCTCGGCTGGGCGCCGGCGGGCTCCGCGCCGTCCCTGAGGAAGGGGGCCTCCACCGCGGCGACGGCGGATTCCTGAACCCCGTCGAGCGGGGGCAGGCAGTCGAACAGGACGCCGATGCGGATGGGGCCTGCGTCGCCCGAGCCACCGCAGCCCGCCAGCGCCGTGAGCGATGCGAGCGCGACGAAGAGCACCGCAGCGACCCACCGGCCCCTACGCATCGTCCACCGAGACCCAGACGGCGCCGTCGGCCACGGTGACCTCGCCCGGGCGGCCGCCGGTGCGGATCGTCGCCAGCACGCGGCCGGTAGCCGGGTCGCGCCGCGCGACCGTCCCGTCGATTGTGTGGGTCACCCAGACGCTCCCCGCGCCGACGGCGACGCCGTGCGCGCCCCGCCCGGTACGGAGCACGTCGGTGACGCGGTTCGTGGCGGCGTCGATGCGCACCAGCTCGTCCTCGAGCGGGCCGACCACCCACGCGGCGTCCCTGTCCGCGGCGATCCGGTCGGGGCCGACGGGCACCGCGATCGTCGCGACGATCCGCCCGTCCCCGTCGAGGCGCCAGACGTGGCGGTCGACGGGGTCGCCCGAGACCCAAAGGGTGGTCCGCACCAGGCTCATGTCGCAGAGGCAGATCCTGAGCGTCTCGGTCGTGGGGGGCAGCGGCGGCGGGATCGGCTTCTGCCAGAGCGTGGTCAGGCCGGAAGCGCGGTCCTGGATGCGCTGCACGAACGGGCACGCCGCGGCCGCGATTCCGAACTCCCGGCTCGCGGCGATGCTGCAGTTCTGGGCGGGGATGCCCGACCGCCGCTGCGCGGTCTCCGCGTCGTACGGCGTCAGCGCGCCCTGGTCGAAGCCCGCGCCGTCGCTCAGCACGTACATCGTGCGCCCCACGGCGGCGAGGTCGCGCGGCGCTCCGGTGGCGGTGACGTTGCGGACGTCACCGGAGGCGGGGTTCACCTGGAGGACCTCCGCCGACACGGGCAGCACCACCCAGACGCGCCCGGCCGCCGCGGCGATCGCCCCGGGGTCGGCTCCGACGGGGAAGCGGCCGGTCACGGCGTTGGTGGCCGGGTCGATGCGCACCACCGACCCGGCGGGTGCGGCGGCCGCCGGCGCGGCGCCCTGCGTGAAGAGGATCACGGCCACCGCCACCACGATCGCCGCGAGGGCGGCCGCCATCGCGATCGTCGGGAGGCGGCGGCGCAGCAGGTCGCGGCCGGGGGGCTTCAGGTCCAGGGCGCACCCGAGGTCGGTGACGAGCGCGCCGCAGGTGTCCTGGCGGTCGGCGGGGTCCTTGGCCATGGCGCGGGCGAGCACCGCGTCGACGGCTTCGGGCAGCTCGGGGCGGCGTTCGGTCGCCTTCGGTGGTGGCACCTCGAGGTGGGCGTAGATGAGGGCGACGTCCGACATGCCCGCGAACGGGAGCGTCCCGGTGAGGGTCTCGAACAGGAGGCAGCCGAGGGCGTAGACGTCGGCGCGGCCGTCCACCTGGTCGCCGCGGATCTGCTCGGGGGCGACGTACTCGAGGGTGCCCATGAGCTGTCCGTCGACGGGGCCGCGCTCGGCGGCGCTCTGGGTGAGGCCGAAGTCCGCGAGATAGGCGTACTCGCGGCCGTCGGCCTGGTCGATCAGGACGTTGGAGGGCTTCACGTCGCGGTGGACCAGGCCGCGGGCGTGCGCCGCGTCGAGCGCGTCCGCGACCTGGGCCGCCAGGGCGATCGTCCGCGCCCGCGCGAGCGGGCCCTGCGCGCGGAGGAGCGCCCGCAGGTCGGTGCCCTCGACGAAGCGCATGGCGATGAACAGCCGCCCGTCGGTCTCGCCGGCCTCGTAGACGGGAACCACGTTGGGGTGGTCGAGCGAGGCGGCGAGCCGCGACTCGCGCAGCAGCCGGTCGCGGAGCGCGTCGTCGTCGGCGAGTCCGGGCGACAGCAGCTTGAGGGCCACCGGCCGATCCAGGCGCTCGTCCCTCGCGCGGTAGACCTCGCCCATCCCCCCGCGGCCGGCGAGCGCCTCGATCCGGTAGCCGGCGATCGTGTTGCCGGGCGCGTGGGGCTTCTCCATCGCCATTTCCACCCCCGCCGTCAGGTTCGCACGCGCTCGGCGGCACCGGCAACGGCTACCGGACGACGATCACGCCGTGAAACGGGATCGCCCCGGTCTGCACGTCGACATGGAAGGTCAGGACCCCCCGCGCCCTGGCGAACGCCCCGGTCCCGGAGGTGACGTGCTCGATACCCCGCGCACTGCCGGCGCCTGTGGGTGTCGACGGATCCGGCGTGCCGCTGAGGCTGCCGGAGAACTCCAGGGTGCCCGCCCGCTCGCCTGCGTCGCAGGTCGTGCTGCCGTCCTCATCGATACAACCCGTGAAGCGCTCCGTGAAGGTCAACGTGTAGGCGCCGCTCGGGTGGGACCGGAACGAGGTCACCGTCGTGTCGGAGAACCCGCCGAGCAGGTTGCCGCTGGTCTGCTGTGCCACCTGCACGCCGCGGACCGGAACGGCGTCGGCCGCGGCCCCGGACGCGGCGCCCGCGCCGAGAAGGGATGCGGCGGCCACCGCCGTCGCCGTGACCGCGCTCCGCCTGATGCTCGTACCCATTCTCGATCCTCTCGTCTCCGGCGCGTGTATCGCGCCACGGGCTGGACGGTCCCAGGGGGCCCTGGGGGTCCGCTGGAGACGTACTGGAGGAGAGGCAGCCGCACGAATACGGAAACTTCGGTTAGCCTTACGCGCGAACTTCGTTGACCCGTGCCCCGGAGGTCCGATGCGCGTCCCCAAGCTCGCCGCCCTGCTGGCGGTGGTCCCGCTCCTGCTGGCCGTCGCCGCGTGCGGCTCCGACGACGGATCCGACGTCCGGAACGTGGGCAGCGACGGCTCCGCATCCGGCTCCGGTTCCGCATCGGGCAGCGGGTCGGGCTCGGGATCGGGCACCGGCAGCGGGATCTCCACCACCGGCCTCGAGACGACCAGCTCCGACCCGCTCATCCAGGCGGCCGTCTCCGACTACACCGCGTACGTCAACGGGCAGGTGGACCAGCTGATCGCGCGGACCACCGTGTTCACCGACGCCGTGCGCGCCGGGAACGTCCAGGCGGCGAAGGCGGCGTACGCCCCCAGCCGCGAGCCGTGGGAGGCGATCGAGCCCATCGCCGGGCTGATCCCCGACATCGACGGCGCGGTCGACTCGCGGGTCGACGACTTCGCCGGGCCCGGCGACCCCGGGTTCACGGGGTGGCACCGGCTCGAGTACCTGCTGTGGGAGCGCAACACGACGGCGGGCGGCGCGCGGTTCGCCGACCGGCTGGACGCGGACCTGCAGCGGCTCCGGACGGGCATCGCCTCGCTGCAGATCCCGCCGGGCGCGGTCGCGCTGGGCGCGTCGGAGCTCATCCAGGAGGTCTCCGAGGGGAAGATCACGGGCGAGGAGGACCGCTACTCCAAGACGGACCTCTGGGACTTCGCGGCCAACGTCGAGGGGGCCGAGGAGGTCATCGACACCCTGGAGCCGGCCCTCGCCAAGGCCGACCCGGCGCTGCTGAAGCGCATCGAGACCGGGTTCGACGAGCTGGACGACGAGCTGGCGACGCTGGAGAAGGGCGACGGCTACGTCCTCTACTGCCAGCAGGACGACGCGTTCCCGTCGCCGCTCTGCCCCCGCCCGACCGTCACGAAGGCCCAGGTCGACAGGCTCAAGGTGCAGCTCGCCGGCCTGTCCGAGGACCTGGCACTGGTGCCCGGGGCGCTCGGCCTCTCCTAGGCCCGGACCCGATGTCGCGCATCTCGCGCAGATCGTTCCTCGCGGGCGCCGGCGGCCTGGCCGTCGGCGCCGGCGCGTTCGGCGCGGGCTTCGGCCTCGCCGCGGGGACCGGCGACGGCCCGCCCACCGGGTCGCGGGTCCCGTTCCACGGCGCCCACCAGGCGGGGATCACGGTCGAGCCCACGCCCGCCCGCGGGCTGGCGGCGGCGTTCACGGTGATCGCCGACGACCGCGCGCACCTGGCCGAGACGCTCCGGGAGCTGAGCGACGAGGCGCAGGCGCTCATGGAGGGGCGGCCCATCGAGGTCCGCGACCCCGCGTACCCGCCGGCCGACTCCGGGATCCTCGGCCCCGAGCCGCCCCCCGACGACCTGTCGGTGATCGTCAGCGTCGGCGCCTCGCTCTTCGACGGCCGCTACGGGCTCGCCGACCGCAGGCCCCGCGAGCTGGTGGAGATGCCGTTCATGGCGAACGACCGGCTCGACCCGGACCGCTCGCACGGCGACCTGCTGCTCACGATCCAGGCGGAGCACTCCGACACCGTGCTCTTCGCGCTGCGCCAGCTGATGCGCCGCACCCGCCGCACGCTGCTGCTCAAGTGGACGGTGGAGGGCTTCAACCGGCGCTCGTCGCCCACCGACCGCACCACCGGGTCGCCGCGCAACCTGCTCGGCTTCGTCGACGGCACCGCCAACCTGCCCGCCGGCGACGGCGGGCGGATGGACGAGCACGTGTGGACCGCGGGGAACGGCGAGCCGGAGTGGACCACCGGCGGCAGCTACCACGTGATCCGGCAGATCCGCATGCTGGTGGAGTTCTGGGACCGGACGCCGCTCGGCGAGCAGGAGCGGCTCATCGGCCGCCGCAAGGCCGACGGCGCGCCGCTCGGCGGCGTCCACGAGACCGACGAGCCCGATTTCGCCGGCGACCCTGACGGCGCGGTCACGCCGCTGGACGCGCACATCCGGCTGGCGAACCCCCGCACCCCCGCGACGCGGCGCAACCTGATCCTGCGGCGCGGGTTCTCCTACTCGCGGGGGTTCGACGCCGCCGGCCAGCTCGATCAGGGGCTGGCGTTCGTGTCGTACCAGCGCAGCCTGGCCGACGGCTTCCTGGCGGTGCAGGGCCGCCTCGACGGGGAGCCGCTGGAGGAGTACATCCGCGCCGAGGGCGGGGGCTTCTTCTTCGCGCTGCCGGGCGCGCCGCCCGGCGGCTGGCTGGGGCAGGGCCTGCTCGCCTGAACCGCGGCGCCCGCGCCCCGGTAAAGGGGCGGAGGGCGGTGCCGATACCCCGGGTGGTCCCCAACCCCCCATCCGAGGTCCCCGATGCCGAGTGTCCTGATCGCCGATGACGCCGCCTTCATGCGGATGATGCTCAAGAACGTCCTCACCGAGGCCGGTTACGAGGTGGTGGGCGAGGCCGAGAACGGGGCGGTGGCGGTCAGCAGGTACCGGGAGCTGAACCCGGATCTGACGACGATGGACATCACGATGCCGGAGATGGATGGGCTGGCGGCGTTGAAGGAGATCCGCGCCGGTGACCCCTCGGCGCGGGTGGTGATGTGCTCGGCGATGGGTCAGCAGTCGATGGTGATCGAGTCGATCCAGGCGGGGGCGAAGGACTTCATCGTGAAGCCGTTCCAGCCGGACCGGGTGCTCGAGGCCGTCCAGAAGGCGCTCGCCTAGCCCCGGGAGGGCCCCGTGCCGCCGACCCCCCGGGTCCTGATCTGCGACGACTCGCCGCTGCTGCGGCGGGTGCTCTCGGACATGCTGACCGACGGCGGCATGACCGTCGCCGGCGAGGCGCGCGACGGCGTCGAGCTGGTGGAGCGGGCGGAGGCGCTGCGGCCCGACGTCATCACCCTCGACGTGGAGATGCCGCGCCGCGACGGCCTGGAGGGCCTCGCCGAGCTGATGCGCACGCGGCCCACGCCGGTGGTGATGGTCTCGACCCTCACCGGATCGGGCGCCGCCGCCACCACCCGCGCGCTGGCGCTGGGCGCGGTCGACGCGGTCGAGAAGCCCGCCCTGCGGCTGTCGGCCCTGAGCTGGGGCTCCTCCCGCGACGAGCTCGTCGCGAAGGTACGGGCCGCCGCCGCCGTGCGCCTCTCCGCGCTGCGGCGCCCCGCGCGGCCGGCGGTGCCGGGTGCGCGCCTGGCGTCCCTGGCCGCCGCGGCGGGCGGCGACCTGGTGATCATCGCGACCCCCACGGGGGGGCCGCGCGCCCTGCACGCCGTGGTGCCGCACCTGCCGTCGCCGCTCGGCGCCGGCGTCCTGATCGTGCAGCACATGCCGGCCGGGTTCACGCGATCGCTGGCCGCCCAGCTCGATGCGGAGTCGGCGACGGACGTGCGCGAGGCGGGCCCCGTCGACGACATCCGGCCCGGCGTGGCGCTGGTCGCCCCCGGCGGCTCCCACCTGGAGGTGGCGTCCCGCGGGCGGACGCGGCTGTCGCAGGCCCCCCCGATCGGCGCGCTGCGCCCGCGGGCGGACGTCACGATCGCCTCGGCGGTGCGTCACTACGGCGCCCGGGTCACGCTCGCGGTCCTCACCGGGATGGGGGACGACGGCCTGGTGGGGGCACGCGCCGTGCGGCAGGCGGGCGGGACGGTGCTGATCGAGGACGAGCGCACCTGCGTGGTGTGGGGGATGCCCCGCTCCATCAGGGAGGCCGGCCTCGAGGATGCGGTCGTCCCGCTCGACGCGATGTCCCTCGCGATCGCCCAGGCCGCCGCGCCGGCGCCCGCCCGCCGCGTGGCGCGGCCCGCCCGGATGGCGTCGTGAGCACGGCCCTCACCCCCGACTACGAGCGCTTCTGCGGCGGCGTGAAGGTGCTGTGCGGGATCGACCTGTTCCAGTACCGGCCGGGGCAGATGGAGCGCCGCCTGCGCTCGTTCGCCCGCCGCGCGGGCCACGACGACCTGGACGGCTACCTGGCGGCCCTCAGGCGCGACGTCGCCGCCCGGGCGGCGTTCCTCGACCACATGACGATCAACGTGTCGGAGCTGTTCCGGAACCCCGAGCGGTTCCAGGAGCTGGAGGACCGGTTCCTGCCGGAGCTGCTGGCGGGCGCGCGGGGACGTGGCCTGCGCGTGTGGAGCGCCGGGTGCTCCTACGGCGCGGAGCCGTACACGCTGGCGATCCTGCTGCGCGAGGCGGCGCCCCGGCTGGCGCACGAGCTGGTGGCCACCGACATCGACGAGACCATGCTGGCCCGCGCCCGGGAGGGCGTGTTCACCGAGGCCGACCTCCAGCGGGTCACGCCCGAGCGGCGCGCCCGCTGGTTCGAACCGCAGCCGGACGGCCGCATGCGCGCCACGCGGGAGCTGCGGGCCATGATCCGCTTCGGGAAGCTCGACCTGCTGCGCGACCCGTATCCGCGCACCCGCGACCTGATCCTGTGCCGCAACGTGGTCATCTACTTCAACGAGGACGCGAAGGAGCGGATCTACGGGCGCTTCTTCGACGCCCTCCAGCCGGGCGGCACCCTGTTCGTGGGCTCCACGGAGCGCGTGACCGACGCGGCCCGTCTGGGCTGGGAGCGCCCCGCCACGTTCTTCTACCGCAGGCCCCCGGCCTAGGACGCGCCCTCCCGCTCGGCGTTCTCGGCGCGCCGGCGCCGCCGCCGGGCTTCCCGGACGGCGACGACGACCGCGACGATCACCGGCGCCCACCAGTGGGACGTGTCGATCACCGCCTGGAGCCAGCCGGGGAGGGTGGAGTCGGGGAGCGACACGTCGGGCCACGGGATGTCCGGCGAGGGGATGTCGGGGAACGGGATCGCCGGGATGTCCGGCGAGGGGATCAGCGCGATGAGCGCGCCGACGCCGACGATCCCGAGGGCGAGCTTCCCGGCCGCCACGGCGACGTGACGGGAGGCGTAGAGCCCGGGCCGCTCGCGGGCGAGCTGCGCGAGCCGCGCCTGCCGCGTGCCCGCCGGTGGCGCGAACGCCACCTCCTGGGAGCCGTCCCCGCCCTCCGGCCGGGCGACCGCCTCGGCCGGCGCGCCCGTCCACCCGCGACGGAGGGTCACGTGGACGCCCCCGCCGGCGATCGCCGCCTTCCGCTCCAGGGGCTTCCCGACGGCCTCCCCGACGGGCCGCCCGTCCACCAGCAGCCGGGTCACGCCCGTCAGCCGCCCGGTCCGCTCCCACCGGAGCTCGAGCCGCCGGGACGCCAGCGTCGCCGTCCACGTCCCGGAGACCATGCCCCCGAGGGTAGCCGCGCGCCGGCTCCGGTCGTCACCCGCCGGGCGGGGTGGGACCGGTCCCCGGGCCGGGGAGCCCGACGTTCAAATGAACGTCGGGCTCGGCCGAATGAACGCCGGGGCGGACGCGGTCCCGCCCTGGACGTCATTGCGGCCGTCCGTCGAACCGCTCGTGAGCCGGGTCAAGTGAACGGCGGGGTTGCGCCGAGTGAACGTGGGGGCGCGGAGCGGTTCCGACCTGGACCCCTTCATCGAACCGACCGTGAGCCGACGTCCGAATTGGCATCGGGGTCCGGCTGAATGAACGTGCCGTCGCGGGGACCCGGGCGGGGCACGGCGACCGGCGGCCGGGACCCAGCCGGGACCGGTGTCCACACGGCGACGGCGGCGGGTGGGACGCGGCTCGCCGGCCGCCTGCACGAGCAGGGGCTCCCGCGCCCCGGCCTCACCACCGACGAGGTCACCGCGATCCTGGTGGAGGGGCGCCGAGCGCGCCCTCCTGGCGGACCCCTCCTAGACGGCCACCGCCCGGGGCCGCTCGGCGCCCGCGGCGCGGGCCAGGCTGCGGTGGCCCCACCAGCAGGAGACGCCGATCATCTCGGCGAGCTCCTGCACCACGAACAGGCGGGTGGACTGGAGGATCTGGACGTCCATGGCCCCCGCCTGGATGTTCACCGTCGCGGTGATCGCCAGCTCACCCACCTGCGGCAGGTCCTTCCCGACGCCCTGCCCCGGGAGGAGGCCGCCCGGGCGCAGGTGCACGGTGCCGACGCCCGCGCTGGGGCCCAGCGCCGCGTCCACCGCCACCACCAGCGGCCGGTCGGGACGTTCGATCACCGGCAGCAACCGCTCGCGGAGGTTCAGCGCGTGCAGCGGCTCCTCCAGGGTCCCCACCACCGACGCGGCCGGGAAGCCCAGGCGCAGCAGCCGCTGGCCCACCAGGGGACCCAGCGCGTCGCCGGTCGAGCGGTCGGTGCCGATGCAGGCGAACACCACGTCGCGCCCGGGCGCGCCGAGCCGGCCGAGGGCGCGCTCCACCCCGAGCGAGAGCGTGGCGAGCGCGCCGGGATCCTCACGCCGCACCTGGCACAGAGCCGTCACTCAAGCCGCCTTTCGCGTGGTCGATAGGGGTTGCGGGAGGAGCGTAGGGGCGGCCCACGGGCCCGGCCCCCACCCATCCGGACAGTCGCCGACGTCACGGTCGACCAACCGGAACCCCCCTTTCGTCCCGGACGCGCGCGAGGAGATTCAGGCAGTGGACACCTCCGAGTACCTCGGCCTCTTCCTCGACGAGAGCCGGGAGAGCCTCCAGGCCCTGAACGCCTCGCTGCTCGACCTGGAGCGCGACCCGTCGGACGCCGAGCCGCTCACCGTGATCTTCCGCGTGGCGCACTCCCTGAAGGGCATGAGCGCGACGATGGGCTTCGAGGCGATGGCGCGGCTGACGCACCGGATGGAGGAGGTGCTCGCCGCGATGCGCGACGACGGCGCCCCCGTGACCCCGGCGATCACCGACGCGCTGTTCGCCTGCCTCGACACGCTCCAGGAGATGGTCGACCGCGTCGCCGACGGCGACCCCGCGGAGGTCGACGCGAGCGCCGTGCTGGACCGCCTGGACGGGATCGCCGCCGCCGGGCCGGTCCCCGCGGCGGTCGCCGAGGTCGCCGCGACGCTGGCGCCCGCCCCCGCCGACGACGCGCTCTCGGACTACGACCGGATGGTCGTCGCCGACGCCCACGAGCGCGGGCTGTCCGTCCTGCGCGTGGACGTGACGTTCGAGGAGACCTGCCAGCTCGCCGCCGTCCGGGCGTTCATGGTGGTCCAGGAGCTCGAGGGGATCGGCGACCTCATCAAGAGCGAGCCGCCCGCCGACCGGATCGAGTCCGGCGAGGTCGACGGGGGCGTGACCCTGTGGATCGCCGCCGACGCGGATCCCGACCTCGACGGCGTCCGGGCCCTGGTCCTCGGCGTCAGCGAGGTCGCCTCCGCCGACGTCGCCCCCGTCGCCCCCGCGGCCGCCGCCGCCGTCGCCGTCGCCGCCGAGGCCGCCCAGGCCCAGGCGGCCGAGGCCGTCGCCGCCGGGTCTCCGCCGACCCCGCTCGCCCGCGCCGCCGACCGCGAGCGCCGGGAGCGCGCGGCCGGCGAGCACCGCCAGACCGGCAAGGTGTCGACCGTCCGCGTCGGCACCGACCGCCTCGACGCCCTGATGAACCTGATGGGCGAGATGGTGATCCAGCGCACCCGCCTGGCCCAGCTGTCGGCCGAGCACGACCTGGGCGACCTGCGTGGCGCGGTCGAGGACATGACCCGCGTGACCAACGACCTCCAGTCGCTGATCATGCAGGTGCGGATGATGCCGGTCGACGCCGTCTTCATGCGGTTCCCGCGCATGGTCCGCGACCTGGCCAACACCCTCGGCAAGCGCCTGGACCTGCAGATCTCCGGCGAGGACACCGAGCTGGACCGCACGGTCATCGACGGCCTGGGCGACCCGCTCGTGCACATGCTCCGCAACGCGGTCGACCACGGGCTCGAGTCGCCCGAGGTCCGCGTCGCCGCCGGCAAGGACCCGGTCGGCGTGATCCGGCTCTCGGCCCGCCACGCCGGCAACAGCGTGGTGATCGAGGTCCGCGACGACGGCGCGGGGATGGACCCCGCCGCCCTGCGCGCGTCCGTGGTGCGCAAGGGCCTGATGGACCAGGCCACCGCCGACGCGCTGTCCGACCAGGAGGCGGTCGATCTGGTGTTCCTGCCCGGCTTCTCCACGGCCGCCCAGACCACCGACATCTCCGGCCGCGGCGTCGGCATGGATGCGGTGCGCACGGCCATCGGCGAGCTCAACGGCGAGGTCACCATCCGGAGCGTCCTCGGCCAGGGCAGCGTCTTCACGATCCGCCTCCCGCTGACGCTGGCGATCATCCAGGCGCTGCTGGTCGACGCGGGCGCCGACCTGCGCGGCGGCCCCCAGGTGTGGGCGGTGCCGCTCGAGGCGATCGAGGAGACGGTCATCGTGGACCCGGCGGACACCCGCCCGGTCGGCGGCCGCCCCTGCATGGTGCTGCGCGACGCCGTCGTCCCGCTCGTGTGGCTACGCGACTGCCTGTCGCTCACCGGCGGGGACGCCGGTGACGGGCGCGGCCCCATCGAGGTGGTGGTCGTGCGCAGCGGCGGCAACCGCCTCGGGCTCGTGGTCGACGGGCTCGCCGGCAAGCAGGACGTGGTCATCAAGCACCTCCCCGGGTTCCTCGGGGACGTCGCCGGCGTGGCCGGCGCGACGATCCTGGGCGACGGCTCCGTCGCCCTGATCGTGGACGTCGCCGCGCTCGCCCCGGGCGCCGCGCGGGCCGCCGCATGAGCGCGCCCCTGCTGGGCGAGGCCCAGATCGACGCCCTCCGCGAGATCGGCAACATCGGCGCCGGGACCGCCGCGACCGCCCTGGCCCAGATGACCGGCCGGTCCGTGCCGATGGGCGTCCCCACCGTCACGCTGCTGCCGGTCGAGCGGGTCGCGGAGCGCACCGGCGACGCCGAGCGGGTGGTCGCCGCGATGTTCCTCGGGGTGGGCGGCGACGTGTCCGGCCACATGCTCTTCGTGATGGGCGAGGACGCCGCCCGCGACGTCGTCGACGCCCTCATGGGGGCCACCGGCGACGCGTCCGCCGGCGCGGGCGGGGGCGACGGGTTCACGGAGATGGAGATCTCCGCGCTCCAGGAGGTCGCCAACATCCTGACCGGCTCCTACCTCAACGCCCTCGCCCAGATCACCGGGCTGCGACTGGAGCCGACCCCCCCGGCCGTGGGCGTCGACTACGCCGGCGCGCTCGTGGGGGCGGCCCTGGCGGAGGTGGCGATGGCGTCGGAGACGGCGATCCTCATCGAGACGCCGCTCGGCGACGGGGACGTCCCGTCGCTCGGTGACGTCCTGTTCATCCCCACGGCCGCGGCCCTCCAGCTCGTGCTCTCCCGGCTCGGCCTCGCGTGACCACGGCCCTCCGCGCAACGGCCGGGCCCAGCGTCGGCATCGGCCAGATCGTCGCCAGCGACGACCCCGGCGTGGTGATCTCGGCCCTGGGCCTCGGCTCGTGCATCGGGCTGGTGCTCACCGACGCCCAGGCGGGCGTCGCGGGCATGGCCCACGTGATGCTGCCCGTGTCGCGCGCCGGCGCCGACGGCTCGCCCGGGAAGTTCGCGGACACGGCCGTCCCGGCGCTGCTCGACCAGGTGCTCCGGCTCGGCGCGCAGCGCGTGCGCCTGCACGCGCGGATGGCCGGCGGGGCGCAGATGTTCGCCGCCGGCGGCGGATCGCTGCTGAACATCGGCGAGCGCAACACCGAGGCCGTCCGGGAGGCGCTCAGGGCGGCCGGCCTGCGCGTCCGCGCGGCCGACACCGGCGGCAACGCCGGCCGGTCGATGCACGTCGCGGTCGCCGGCGGCGCCGTGACGGTCCGCGCCGTCGGCGGGGAGCCGATCGACCTCTAGGTCCGGGGCCCGGGGCGCTCAAGCCGCCGCCCCAACTGACGATAGGTCCGGCAGGCCCGCTCATGACGAGCGCGGTGGAAACGTCATGGACGGCGCGCACCCAGGTGGCGCCCAGGATTGTCCGGCTCAGGAGCCGATCGCACCGAGAAGGCGACACCCAAGCGCCGCGACGAGGCACGTCGCCGGGGCCAGGTCGCCCGCAGCCGTGAGATCAACACGGGCCTCGGCGTGCTCGCCACCTTCGGGACGCTCGCCATGGTGGGGGGCTGGCTGCTGGCGGGGTTCACCGCCTTCATGACCACGTCGCTCGCCGCGTCCGGCGACAGCGGCCCCGTGACCGTCCCGAGCGGCTGGGACACGATGATGAACGCCGGGTGGGAGAGCCTGCGGCTCACCGCCCCGTTCGCCGTCGCCGGCGTGGTGGTGGGCGTCGTGGCCTCCGCGATCCAGGTGAAGCCCGGCATCACCATCGAGGTCCTGAAGCCGCGCTTCCAGGTCCTCAACCCCCTGTCCGGCTTCAAGCGCCTGTTCTCGCCCCGCTCCGCGGTGGGGCTGGTGAAGGACCTGCTGAAGATCACGCTCACCGGCGTCGTCGCCTGGGTGGTGCTGAAGGGGTCGATCGGCGACCTGGTGGGGCTCACCGGCGCCGGCCCCGGGATGGCCCTGGCCGTGACCGGCGGCATCGTGCTGAAGGTGGGCTTCTCGCTCGCCGCGGTCTACGTGGTCATCGCCGTCGCCGACCTCCTCTTCGAGCGCTGGCAGCACGAGCGGGACCTCCGGATGACCAAGGAGGAGGTGAAGCGCGAGGCCAAGGAGGCGGACGTCAACCCCGAGGTGAAGGGGCAGCTGAAGCGCCGCCAGCAGGAGATGGCCGTGCGCCGCATGATGTCCGCCGTCCCCGACGCGGACGTCGTGATCACCAACCCGACGCACTACGCCGTCGCCCTGAAGTACGCGCGGTCGCTGCCCGCGCCGCAGGTGGTGGCGAAGGGCGTCGACCACGTCGCCTTCCGGATCATCGACGCGGCCCGCGAGAACGGCGTCGAGGTCGTCCCCAGCCCGCCGCTCGCGCGGAGCCTGTACGCCGCGGCCGAGGTGGGGCAGTTCATCCCCGCCGAGGCCTTCGGCGCCGTCGCCGAGATCCTCGCCCACGTCTACCGCGCGACCGGCCGCGAGCCGGCGGCGGCATGAGCACGGCTGTCGCGGCGCCGCTCGCGCCGCGTCCGAAGGGGTTCCTGAACCGCCTGCTGGACAACAGCGACGTCGCGATCGCGGTCGTCGTGGTCGGGATCGTCGTGATGATGATCCTGCCGCTCCCGACGTTCCTGCTGGACATCCTGATCACGGCCAACATCTCGGCCGCGCTCGCGATCGTCCTGGCGACGCTCTACACCACCGAGCCGCTCCAGTTCTCGGTGTTCCCGTCGCTCCTGCTGGTGGCGACGCTCTTCCGCCTGGGGCTCAACATCTCGAGCACCCGCCTGATCCTGCTCCACGGCGAGGCCGGCGAGGTCATCACCTCGTTCGGCAACTTCGTGGTGGGCGGCAACGTCGTGGTGGGCCTGATCGTGTTCACGATCCTCGTCGTCATCCAGTTCGTCGTGATCACGAACGGCGCCGGGCGCGTCGCGGAGGTCGCCGCGCGGTTCACCCTGGACGCGATGCCCGGCAAGCAGATGGCGATCGACGCCGACCTGAACGCCGGCGTGATCACCGACGAGGAGGCCAAGGCCCGCCGCGCCGTCATCGCCAAGGAGGCCGACTTCTACGGCGCGATGGACGGCGCCTCGAAGTTCGTGAAGGGCGACGCCATCGCCGCGGTCATGATCGTGATGATCAACCTGATCGGCGGCATGTGCGTCGGCGTGATGCAGCAGGGGATGAGCTTCTCGGAGGCGGTCCACCACTTCTCGCTGCTGACCGTCGGCGAGGGCCTCGTGGCCCAGATCCCGGCGCTGCTGATCTCCACCGCCACCGGCATCATCGTCACGCGCTCCGTCGGCGAGTCGAACCTGGGCCAGGACCTGGCGAAGCAGATCACCAGCCAGCCGCGGGCGCTGTACCTGGCGGGCGGCGTCGCGGTCGCGCTGGGCCTCGTGCCCGGCCTGCCCAAGCTGCCCTTCTTCATCATCGGCGGCCTCATCCTCGGCCTCGCGATGCTCCTGAAGCGCGGCCAGGAGGAGGAGGCCCAGCACAAGGCGGCGGAGGAGGCGACCGCCGTCGCCACCCGGCCGTCGGAGCCCGAGAACGTCGCGGCGCTGCTCCCGCTGGACCCCCTGGAGCTCGAGATCGGCTACGGCCTGGTCCCGCTCGTCGACGCCGACGAGGGCGGCGATCTGCTGGGCCGCGTCGCGATGGTGCGCCGCCAGATGGCCACCGAGCTCGGCCTGTCGCTCGCCCCGATCCGGATCCGCGACAACATCCAGCTGGGGTCCCACGACTACGCCGTCAAGATCCGCGGCGTCGAGGTGGCGCGCTGGGCGCTGATGCCCGGCCAGCTGCTGGCGATGAACCCGGGCACCGCCGACCTGCCGCTCGACGGCATCCCCACCACCGAGCCCTCGTTCGGGCTGCCGGCGGTGTGGATCGGCGAGGCCCAGCGCGAGCAGGCCGAGATCTACGGCTACACGGTCGTCGACCCGACGTCGCTCATCGTGACCCACCTCAGCGAGGTCATCCGCCGCAACGCCGCCGAGCTGCTCGGCCGCCAGGACGTCCGCCAGCTCCTCGACTCCCTCAAGGAGCGGCTGCCGGCCCCCGTGGAGGAGCTGGTGCCCGACCTGATGACGGTGGGCGAGGTGCAGCGCGTCCTCCAGACGCTCCTGTCGGAGGCCGTGCCGATCCGCGACCTGGTCACGATCCTGGAGACGCTGGGCGACAAGGCCAAGCTCACGAAGGACGTGCCGATCCTGGCCGAGTACTGCCGCCAGGCCCTGGCCCGTGCCATCTGCGGCCGCTTCGTCGACGAGACCGGGACGATGCGGGCGATCACCCTCGACCCGGAGATCGACCGCGAGATCGCCGAGTCCGTCCACCGCACGGAGGACGGCACGCAGGTGGCGATGGACCCCGCCCGGGCGTCCGCGCTCATCGACGCGCTCAAGGAGCAGGTGGAGCAGGCGCAGCTCATGGGCGCGCCGGCCCTGGTGCTCACCTCGGGGGCGACGCGCCGGCACCTCAAGGCGCTGGTCTCCCACGCGATACCGAACCTGACCGTCCTCTCGTACCACGAGATCCTGCCGTCCGTCCGCATCGAGCCCGTCGGGCTCGCCGCACTCGTCTAGGAGCCCCCCGTTGCAGATCAAGCAATTCGCCGCCGACACGATCGACGAGGTGCTCGCCCAGGTGCGCGCCGAGCTCGGCGAGGACGCGATGATCCTGCAGACCCGGCGCGTCGTCCGCGGCGGCGTCGGGGGGTTCTTCGGCAAGGAGGGCGTCGAGGTCACCGCCGCCGCGGGCGCCGACGCGGGCCCCGCCAACCAGGAGGCCGCCGCCTCGGTGGCCGCCCCGGCGGTGGACACGCTCGACACGACCGGGGCGGAGGAGCCGCCGGTGGAGGACATCGCCCCGCCGGACCCCTTCGGCCGTCACCTGGACGGGCGGCTCGCCGCGGCCGAGGAGGCCGAGGCCGGCCTGGCCCCGCCGCCGGCGCCCGCCACCCCGGCGGCGGCGTACGCGCGCCAGGCGGCGCCGTTCGCGGCGGGGGGCACGGAGCGCAGCCGGGCGATCCTGGAGGCCGCCCGCGCCGCCGTGCGCGAGGCCCACGAGGCCGCCCTCGGGTCGGTGGACGAGAACCTGCTGCCCGAGGCCTTCGCCGCCGCCCCGGCCCCCGAGCCCGTCGCCGCGCCGGCGCCGGTCCCGGCGCCCATCGTGGAGCCGATCGCGGAGCCGATCGCCGAGCCGGTCGCCGTCGCGCCCGCCGCGCCGCCCGTGGCCGCGCCCGCCCCCGCGCCGTGCCCCCGCCGCGCCGCCGGTCCCGGCCCGGAGGCGCTCGACGCCGTGCGCGGGGAGCTGGTGAGGGCCGGCGTGGACGAGCGCCAGCTCGACGCGCTGCTCGACGGCTTCGCCCGGACCGCCATGCCCTTCGTCGCCTCCTCGGCGTCGGTGCGCGACGCGGTGCGCGAGCACCTCGCCGCCCGGCTGCCGGTGGTGCGCGACTGGAAGGCCCGCGCGGCCGGCCACACCGTCGCCCTGGTCGGGCAGACCGGCGTGGGCAAGACCAGCGCCGCCGCCGCGATGGCCGGCGCGTACCGGGCGGCCGGCATGGCCGTCGCGCTGGTGGCCGCCGGCCCCGGCGCGCACGACGCCCTCGCCGGGCACGCCCGCCGCCTCGACGTCCAGCTGTTCGCCGCCGAGGACGGCGCCGCCCTGGCCGAGCTGGTCGCGACGCTCGCCGACCGCGACGTGATCGTCATCGACACGCACGGGCGCTCCCACACGCAGCTCGCCGAGATCGAGTCGCTCGCCGCGCTGCTCGGCCCCGCGAAGGCCGACGAGGTGCACCTGGTGCTGCCCGCCGCCACCGCGCAGGCCGACCTGGGCGACCTCCAGCGCCGCTTCCGGCTGGCCGGCGTGAACCGCGTGACCCTCACGAAGCTCGACGAGACCCGCTTCGTCGGCAACCTGGTCAACATCCCGCTGAAGATCGGCAAGCCGCTGGCGTTCCTGTCCGACGGCACCAGCGTCCCCGGCTCCCTGGCCCCGGCCGACGCCCGCCGGGTGGCGGAGGCGCTCCTCCCATGACCCCGGCGGCCCCGACGCTCGTGACCGCGCCCCTGCCGGGGCGCGGCGAGCGCGTGGTGCTCGACGGCCTGCCCGGCGGTCCCTGGACCACGGTGGTGGAGCGCGAGGGCGGGGACGTCCTGGAGCTGGCGCCGCCACGGCTCGGCGGGCGGCCGGTCCCCCTGCCCCTGCACCGGGCGTTCACGCTCGCGTGGACGGTGCGGGAGGTGCCCTGCGAGGCCGACGCCCAGCTGGTGAGCGGTCCGCGCCCCGGGGAGGAGGGCCGCTACGAGGCGCGCACCCTCGGTCCGGCGCGCCGCATGCAGCGCCGCGGCGCCGTCCGCGTGCCCGTGAACCTGATCGTGCATTACCGCCTGGGCGACGCCGCCGACGCCGCCGTGATCGGCGCGATCACCGAGAACCTCTCGTCCGGCGGCACCCTGCTGCGGCTCTCCGAGCCCATCGAGGCGGGCAGCCGCCTGGAGGTCACGGTCCACTGCGGCGGCCAGGCCGGCGACCTCACGGTCGCGGCGGTGGCCGTGCGCTGCGACCGCCTGGAGTCGGGCGACCGGCCGTGGCGCATCGCCCTCGCGTTCGACGAGCTGGCGCCCGCCGAGGAGGACCGCCTGGTGCGCTTCGTGTTCGAGCGCCAGCGCGAGCTGCGCCGGCGTGACGCGGGGCTCGTCTGATGGCGGCGAAGCCGAAGGCCAAGGATGCCGCCGCGGAGCCGTCCCCGATGGACGAGTGGGTCTCGCGCGCCCGCGGCGTCGGACTGGTGGTCGGCTTCCTCGTCGCGTTCCTGGTGTGCCGCAACCAGGGCTTCCCGGTGGCCGACGCGATCCTGCGCGGGCTGGTGGGCGCCGCCGTGCTGTCGGTGGTGGCCTGGTGGTCGGCGCTGATGGTCATCCAGGCGCTGATGCGCGCCGCCGCCGCCCAGACGATCCGTGAGGCCGAGCAGGCCGCCGCCCAGATGGCCGCCGCGCGCCACGAGGCCGACGCGGTGATGGCCCGCCGCGGCGCCCCCGGGGATGAGGCCGCCACGTGACCGGGGCCGACCGGATCGCCGCCCCGGCGTCGCCGGCCGCGACCGCGGCCGCCACGGCGGCGCTCGCATCGGCGCTGCCCCGGCGGACCGCCGGCGACGCCGGCGGACCCACCTCGGGCGGAACGCCCGGCGCGGCCCCCGGCGCCCGCGCCGAGGCGGCGGGCGGCACGCCCGACCCCCACGGACTGAGCGGCCGCCTCGTCGATGTCTTCGCCTGAGGCCCACCGCCCCGGCTTCCTGGTCGTCCGCGCGGGCGACGACGGCACGTACGTCGGCGGGCTCATGGTCACCGACGTCTCGGGGCTGCCCGTCGATTTCCGGTACACGGACCCGGTCACGCCGACCCGGCTGCAGCGGGCGCTGTACGGAGCTGTCCTTGACCGCTACCTGCGGTCCGAGGTGGTGCTGCGCACGCTGCTCGACGCGTTGGAGGGGCCGCCGAGCCTGCTGCTCGTGGACGACGCCGACCTGCTCGGCGAGGCCATCGACGGCTTCCCGGTGGCGTTGGTGGCGCCGTCGAAGGCCGAGCCCATCGGCCCGGTCGGCGCGCAGAGCGCGGAGGGCGCCGGGACCTTCCTGCTCCAGGCCGACCCCTCCGGGCACCCCCTGCGGGTGAGCCTGCCGGCGGGGTCGCCGCACGAGGCCGCGGTGGCCGGTGCGCTCGTCGCGCTGTCGGCCCGGATGGACGTGCTGGAGCCCGTCGCCCGCGTGCAGGACGCCCTGGACGTGATCGTCGCCGGGGAGGCCGCGGCCTGACCCCCCGGGGCGGGCCCCCGCTGGCCGCGATCCGGCGCCTGGTGGCGCGGCTGGGCGCGTCGTCCACGGCGCGCCGCGTCCCGCCGCCCGCGGTCGCGGTGCACGCCGCCGGGGAGCCGCGCCCGCGGGCCGTCGCGCCCGCGACGGCGATCACGGTGGCGCCGCGGAGCGCGCAGCCGCCGTCGACGTCGCCGGTCACGGTCCCGCCGCCGCTCGTCCCCGTCGCCCACCCGGCCGGGGCCGCCCTCGCGGCGCCCGCCGCCCGGGGTCGCGCGGAGGCGCCCGGCACGACGGCGCGCCGGTGCCGGCCCGTCGGCGGCGTCCGCGCGCACGGGCGCGTCCCCCCGGCCGCCCGCGTCTCCCGCCGGCGGCGCACGCCCTGGCACCTCCTGGGCCGCGACCGCCTGGCCGCCGCGTGGGACGCGGTGCAGCGCGACCACGGCGGCGGGCCGGGCGATCTGCGGCTGGCCGGGGTCTACGGGCCGCTGCCGCTGGATGCGGTCACGGCGGCGAGCCTCGCGCCCGACGGCCGCCTGTGCGTCGTGCTGGGCGGGCGCAGGTCCGCCCGGACCGGCGACGTGGCGCTCGCCCGCGACGCGGTGACGGGCCGGCTGGTGCGGGCCGACATCCCGTACCCGGATCCGGGGGGCGCCCGCCGCCGTCTCGGCTAGCGGGACGACGTTGCGCCGCCGGGGTCGCACGGCGCAGAATGGCGGCGATTCTGCCCGACGCGGCCGGGAAGTCCCGCCGCGGAGACAGGACCGGTCGCGCGTGAACGCCTTCGCCCTGCCCTCGTTCGTCGTCGCCCTCCCGTTCCTGATCCTCGGCCTGACGACCGTGCTGCTGAACCCGCACGACCGCACGACGCGGCTCTTCGGCGCGATGTGCCTGGGGTTCAGCCTCTCCGGCGCCGCCGTCGGGCTCTTCCACCTGTCGGAGTCCCAGGACGCGGCCACGTTCTGGAACCGGTGGCCGTACGCCATCATCCTCCCGGGCGTCCTGCTGATCATGGAGTACTGCGTCAGCGCGAGCGGGGGGCAGGCGAGGCTGGCCGAACGGTGGCTCGGTCTCCGATGCTCCGTCCACCGGGCGCTGTCCGCGGGGGTGCTCGCGGTCTCCTGGCTGCTGGTGCTGACGACGGACTGGATCATCACCACCCCCGAGTACAACGCGACGACGGGCTGGGAGCACGGGTACGGGCCCGGCTTCCCGATCTTCCTCGCGGCCATCAGCTACGTGCTGATCTTCTTCGTGGTGGTGCTGTGGCGAGGCCTCCGGGCCGCCGAGGAGCCGGCGGTGCGGCGGTTCAGGACGACGAGCCTGCTCGCACTCGGTGGGGGCATGGCCGTCGCGTGCGCGCTCGGCTTCCTCCTGCCCGGCCTCTTCGGCCTCCTGACGCACAGCTTCGCGTTCCTGCCGCTGCTCGTCACCGTCTTCCTGTTGACGTTCGGGCTGATGCGGCTCGACCTGGACACCGTCGAGGACCTGAGCCGGGGCCTGGAGCGGAAGGTCGCGGCGCGCACCGCGGAGCTGACCGAGGTGAACGCGAAGCTCGAGGAGGTCCACGGACAGATCTCGAGGTACCTCGACTCCAACGTCGTGAAGCAGATCTTCGACGGCGGCCTGAGCGCGACGCTGTCGCACCAGCGCGCGAAGCTGACGCTGTTCTTCTCCGACATCGAGGGGTTCACGCGCTTCACCGACAGCGCCGACCCCGAGGACGTCGCCGCCCTGCTGAACGAGTACCTCGGGGAGATGGCGGGCCTCGTGCGGAAGTGGGGCGGGACGATCGCGCAGTTCAGCGGCGACGGGGTCTTCGCCCTCTTCGGCGCACCGACCAGCCGGGGGGTCCGGGCCGACGCCGTGGCGTGCGTGCGGATGGCTGTGGAGATGCAGCGATGCACCGGCGCCATGCGCCGGCGGTGGTGGGATCTCGGATTCCAGTTCCCCCTGAGGATCCGCTGCGGCATCAACACCGGGATGGCGAACGTCGGCAACTACGGGTCGGAGGGCTTCATGGAGTTCTCGGCGGTCGGGCTCAACGCGAACCTCGCCTCACGGCTCGAGCAGATCTGCGAGCCGGGGGACATCCTCCTCTCCCACGCGACGTGGGGTCTCGTGAAGGACGACGTCGCCTGCGAGCCCGTCGGCGAGGTGGAGGTCAAGGGGTTCCACCAGCCGGTCGCCGTGTACCGGGTCGCGGACCGCTCCGGCGGACGCGGCGCGTCCGGCCCGCCGGGCGATGCCGCCGTCGCGGAGCGTGGCTCCCGGTGACCCCGATCAGGGTCGTCGTGCTGGGCGGCGGCTTCGGGGGCGTGTACACGGCGCTCCACCTCGAGCGCCTGATGACGAAGGGCCACCCCGTCGGGGTCTCGCTGGTCAACCGCGAGAACTACCTCGTCTTCCAGCCGATGCTGGCGGAGGTGGTCGCCGGCGACGTCGGGATCCTCGACACGCTGAGCCCGCTGCGCCAGCTGCTGCCCCGCACGAGCCTGTACGTCCGTGAGATCGAGGGCATCGACCTCGAGCGACGCGTCGTGACGCTCGGCGCCGGACTGACGCCCCGGACGCGCGACCTGCCCTTCGACGACCTGGTCGTCGCGCTCGGCGGCGTCACCGACTTCCGGGGGATCCCAGGGCTACCCGAGCACGCCCTCCCCTTCAAGACGCTGGCCGACGCCGTGCGGATCCGCAACCACGTGATCCACGTCCTCGAGCAGTCGTCGGTGGAACGGGCCCCGGAGCTTCGCCGCATGATGCTCACCTTCGTGGTCGCGGGCGGCGGGTTCTCCGGCACGGAGGTGGCGGCGGCGCTGAACGACTTCGTCCGCCGGGCCGTCCGCGACTACCGCTCGATCCCGCCGTCCGACGTCCGGATCGTCCTGGTCCACAGCGGCGCCCGCGTGCTCGAGCGGGAGCTCACACCCCGGCTCTCGGCCTATGCGACGCGTGTCATCCGCGACCAGGGCATCGAGCTGCTGCTGGGTGAGCGGCTGGTCGCCGCCACGCCGGGCAGCGCCGTCCTGGCGGGCGGGCGGCGCATCGAGACGCGCACCCTCATCTCCACCGTGCCGTCCTCCCCCAACCCCGTGGTCGAGCGGCTCGGCCTGCCGACCGAGCGCGGTCGCCTGGTCTGCGACGCGACGCTGGCGGTGGAGGGGCAGGAGCGCGTCTGGGCGGTGGGGGACTGCGCGGTGGTGCCCATGCGGGACGGGGGCGTCTGCCCGCCGACCGCCCAGCACGCCATCCGCCAGGCGAAGGTCCTCGCGACGAACATCATCAACCGCCGGAGCGGCGCGCCGCTGGAGCGGTTCGCGTTCAGCGGCCTCGGCAAGCTGGGCGGTCTGGGGCATCGCAAGGCCGTGGCGGAGCTGCCGGGCGGCATCAGGATGGCCGGGCTCCCGGCCTGGCTGATGTGGCGCGGCATCTACTGGTCGAAGCTGCCCGGCGCCAGCAGGAAGACGCGCGTCGCGATCTCGTGGCTGAGCGACGTGGTGCTGCCGCCGCACCCCGTGCAGCTCAACCTCGGCGGGGGGCGCGGCGCCACCCAGGCGCACTACGAGCCGGGAGAGCACGTCTTCGAGGAGGGCGACACCGGCGACAGCCTCTTCATGATCCTGGCCGGCGAGGTCGAGGTCCTGAAGCGGTTCGAGGCGGACCGGGTCGTCGTCGGCACGCTCGGCCCGGGCGAGTACTTCGGCGAGATGGCGCTCCTCGGCCGGCATCCGCGCAGCGCGACGGTCCGGGCGCGGACGGTGCTGGACGTGCTCGTCCTCCCGGGCGCCGACTTCTCGGCGCTCACGGGGAGCCTCCCGGAGTTCCGCAAGGGCTTCGAGGAGATCGCCCGCCTCCGCGCGGAGGCGAACGCCGCACGCGCCGAGGAGGGACGGGCCGGCTGATCGGGCCCGCGTGGCGGCGCCCGTACCCGGAGCCGGGGGGCGTGCGCCGCCGCCTCCGCTAGTCTCCTGCGGGTTCAGAGGGGTTTCGGGGAACCGGGGGACGGGGAATGCGCGCAGTTCGCGGTGCGGTCGCGATGGGGCTGGTGGCATGCGCGGCGGCGGCGGTACCGTCGCTGGCGGCCGCCCAGGCGCCGACCACGCCCGCGCCGCTGCCCGCCAACCAGATCGCGCCCGGCGTGTCCATCGCGGGCATCCAGGTCGGCGGCCAGTCCGCCGCCGACGCGCGCCAGAACGTGATCGTCAACCACGTCGTCCCGCGCCGCGCCCCCCTGGCCGTCACGTTCCGGGGCCGCAACCTGAAGGTCGAGCCGGTGAAGGCCGGCTACGTCGCCGACGTCGACTACGCGATCAAGGTCGCGCTCATCTACGGCCGCCAGCGGCCGGTGCCCGCCGAGGGCGTGGACGTGCCGCTGAAGGAAAGGGTCAACGTCGCGAAGCTCCGCGCCATCCTGGCGTTGCGCGCGGGGTCCAACGACCTACCGGCCCAGGACGCGGCCGTGAGCCTGAAGGGCGTGACCCCCGTGTTCCGCAAGCCGCGGATCGGCCTGGCGATCGACGTCCCCAAGGCCACCACCCAGATCGCCACGGCCATCGTCGCGCGCGACCGGGCCAGCTATCCGCTGGCGTCGCGCCGGGTCATCCCGGCGAAGACCTCGGTGGGCGCCATCGTGGTGATCGACCGCGGCAACTTCCGGCTCACCTGGTACAAGGGCAAGCGGAAGCTGAGCTTCCCGATCGCCGTCGGGCAGCCCGCCTACCCCACGCCGAGCGGCAACTTCTCGGTCATCCAGAAGCAGATGAACCCCACGTGGTTCCCGCCGAGCTCGCCGTGGGCCGAGGGCCTGGGACCGGTTCCGCCGGGTGTCGACAACCCCCTCGGGACGCGGTGGATCGGGACGTCCGCGCCGGCGATCGGGATGCACGGCACCCCGATGTCCGGCTCGATCGGCACCCGCGCGTCGCACGGCTGCATCCGGATGTACATCTCCGACGTCGAGCGGCTCTACCCGCTGGTCGACATCGGGACCCCGGTCTTCATCCGCTAGTCGCTAAAGGCGTCCGGGGGCGAGCGGCGAAGGCGGTGGCGTGAGCCTGGACGACTGGATCCTCGCCCTGCACCTGCTGGCGGCGTTCGCGCTGGGCGCGGCGATCGTCGGCTTCTGGGTGGTGATCATCGGGGCGCGCTCCGCGGAGCGCCCGAGCGCGACCGCCGGGATGCTCCGCCTGTCGCCGCCGTTCGCCGCCGCGACCGCCATCGGCGCCATCGGCACCGTGGTCTTCGGGATCTGGCTGGCCGTCTCGGTCGACGGCTACGAGGTCTGGGACGGCTGGGTGATCGCCGCGATCGTCCTGTGGGCGGTGGGGGGCGCCACCGGCGGCCGGGCGGGGCGCGAGTTCGCGGCGATCGGCGTGCGCGCCCGCGAGCTCGCCGAGGCGGGCGACGCACCCGGCGCCGACCTCCGCAGCTCGCCGCACTTCCCGCGCGCGATGGGCCTCCACGCCGTCTCGACGGCGGCGTTCCTCGTCATCCTCGTCCTCATGATCTGGAAGCCCGGTGCCTGAGCTCGCCCTCGCCATCCGCCCCGACGACTGGAACCTGCCGCTCTTCGTCCACGTCCTGGGCGCGATGGTCCTGGTCGGCGGCCTCCTCACGTGCGTCGTGGCCATCGTGCTCTCCCGCGGCGACGCCCGCCTGCTCCGCATCGGCTGGATCTCGCTCCTCGCCCTCGGCCTGCCCGGCTGGATCGCGATGCGCGCGGGCGCCGAGTGGATCTACTCCAAGGAGGGCTGGAGCGGCGACGACGACCCCGCCTGGATCGGGATCGGCTTCATCACCGCCGAGGGCGGCGGGGTGCTCCTGCTGGCCGCCCTCATCTGCGGCGGGATCGGCGTCCGCAAGCTCCGCACCGGCGGCGGCGCCGGGCTCCTCATGGCGGTCAACATCCTCTCGGTCATCGCCCTGGCGGCCTACGTCGTGGCCATCTGGGCCATGGGCGCCAAGCCCTCCTAGGACCCCCGGCGGGTCCGCGTCAGCCCGGGGCCGACCCGTTCAGGGCGGCGGTGATGCGGGCGGCGGCGGCGGGGGGCATGAGGGCCCGGACCCGGGTGCCCTGGTCGGTGGCCTCCTGCCGCACCTCCGACCCCTCCGCGTAGACGGTGGCGACCAGCCCGCCCTGGGTGAACGGGATCGTGACGTCCAGGGGGGTGAGCCGGGCGCGGGCGGCCTCCGCCAGCCGGGTCGCGAGGCGGTCGAGGCCCTCCCCCGTCAGGGCCGACACCGCGACGGCGTCGGGATGGCGGTTCGCGAGGGCCTCGCGGCCCTCGGCGTCCACCAGGTCGATCTTGTTCAGCACCAGCACCCGCGGCAGCTCGGCGGCGCCGATCTCGCCCAGCACCTCCTCCACCGCGGCGGCGCGGGCGGCCCGCGGCCCCTCGGGCTCGGAGGCGTCGGCCACGTGCAGCACCAGGTCGGCCTCCCGCGCCTCGTCGAGGGTCGCGGAGAACGCGTTCACCAGCTGGTGGGGGAGGTGGCGGATGAACCCGACGGTGTCCGACAGCAGCAGCTCGTGGCCGTCGACCCGGACGCGGCGGGTGGTGGGGTCGAGCGTCTCGAACAGCGCGTCGTCCACGCTCACCCCCGCCCCGGTGAGCGCGTTCATCAGGCTCGACTTGCCCGCGTTGGTGTAGCCGGTCAGCGCCACGCGGGGGATCGCCGAGTCGGCGCGCCGCGCACGCTGGGTCTCGCGCGAGCGGGCCACGTCCTTCAGCCGCCGCCGCAGCGTCGCCATGCGGTTGCGCAGCAGCCGCCGGTCCGACTCGAGCTGCGACTCGCCGGGGCCCCTGGTGCCCACGCCGCCGCCGAGGCGCTCCAGGTGCTGCCACAGGCCCTCCTGGCGCGAGTACGAGTACTCGAGCTGCGCCAGCTCCACCTGCAGCTTGCCCTCGGCGGTGTGGGCGTGCTGGGCGAAGATGTCCAGGATCACCGCGGTCCGGTCGACCACCCGGATCTTCAGGCGGTCCTCCAGGTGGCGCTGCTGGCCGGCGGTCAGGGAGCCCTCGGCCGCCACCAGCTCGGGCTTCTCGCGCTCGACGATCGCGGCGAGCTCCTCCAGCTTGCCGCGGCCCAGGTACGTCCGCGGGACCGGCCGGTCGCGGCGCTGCACGACCGTCGCGACGGGCTTCGCCCCCGCCGTCTTCAGCAGCTCGGCGAACTCCGCCATGCGGTCGTCCTGCTCCTCCGGCGCGCCGTCCAGGGACGCCACCACCACCGCGCGCTCCACGCCCGCCCGCTCGGCCGGCTCGGCGTCGCGCCAGGCCTTGCCGCGATACGTGCGCTGCAGCTCGTTCATCGCCTAATGATGCCCCACGCGGCAATGGCGCCGAAACCGCCCGTCTCAGGCACCGCCGTTCCGGGTACGTCTGTGCGAGCATGCCCGCGGTGAACTCCGAGAGCCTTCTCGACGACACCCCCGACTGGTACCGCGACGCCGTTGTCTACGAGCTGCACGTCCGTGCGTTCATGGACAGCGACGGCGACGGCATCGGCGACTTCAAGGGCCTGATCTCGAAGCTGGACTACCTCCACGACCTGGGGGTCACCGCGATCTGGCTGCTGCCGTTCTACCCGTCGCCCCTGCGCGACGACGGGTACGACATCGCCGACTACCGCTCCGTGAACCCGTCGTACGGGTCGATGCGCGACGTCGCGCGGCTCATCAAGGCGGCGCACGACCGCGGCCTGCGCGTCATCACCGAGCTGGTCCTGAACCACACGTCCGACCAGCACCCGTGGTTCCAGCGCGCGCGGCGCGCGCCCGCCGGCAGCCGGTGGCGCAACTTCTACGTCTGGAGCGACACGCCGGAGCGGTACCGGGACGCCCGCATCATCTTCAAGGACTTCGAGACGTCCAACTGGTCGTGGGACCCCGTCGCCGGCCAGTACTACTGGCACCGCTTCTACTCCCACCAGCCGGACCTCAACTTCGAGAACGCCGAGGTGCGCCGCGCGCTGTTCTCGCAGGTCGACCACTGGTTCCGCATGGGCGTGGACGGGCTGCGCCTCGACGCCGTGCCGTACCTCTACGAGCGGGAGCGCACCTCCTGCGAGAACCTTCCCGAGACCCACGGGTTCCTGCGCGCGCTCCGCGCCCACGTGGACGAGAGCTTCCCCAACCGCATGCTGCTGGCCGAGGCCAACCAGTGGCCGGAGGACGCGATCGAGTACTTCGGCGACGGGGACGAGTGCCACATGGCGTTCCACTTCCCGCTGATGCCGCGGCTGTTCATGTCGATCCAGATGGAGGACCGCTTCCCCATCATCGACATCCTCCAGCAGACGCCGGACCTGCCCGACGGGTGCCAGTGGGCGCTCTTCCTGCGCAACCACGACGAGCTGACGCTCGAGATGGTGACCGACGAGGAGCGCGACTACATGTACCGGGTCTACGCCAGCGAGCGCGAGGCCCGCATCAACCTCGGCATCCGCCGCCGCCTGGCCCCGCTGCTCGGCAACGACCGGGCCAAGATCGAGCTGATGAACGGACTGCTGCTGTCGCTGCCGGGCACCCCGGTCATCTACTACGGCGACGAGATCGGGATGGGCGACAACGTCTACCTCGGCGACCGCGACGGCGTCCGCACCCCCATGCAGTGGACGGCCGACCGCAACGCCGGCTTCTCGGCCGCCAACCCGCAGCGGCTGTACCTGCCGCCGATCATCGACCCCGAGTTCCACTACGAGCAGGTCAACGTCGAGAACCAGTCGCGCAACGGCGGCTCGCTGCTGTGGTGGATGCGGCGCATGCTGGCCCTGCGGCGCCGGTACGCGGTGTTCGGGCGGGGCGGCCTCGAGTTCCTGCACCCCGAGAACCGGCGGGTGCTCGCCTACCTGCGCACCGACGAGGAGCGCAGCGTCCTGATCGTCGCCAACCTGTCGCGGGTCGCCCAGTACGTGGAGCTCGACCTGTCGCGGTTCCGCGGCGCCGAGCCGGTGGAGCTGTTCGGCCAGACGACCTTTCCGGCGATCGGCGAGCTGCCGTACCTGCTGACGCTGGGCCCGCACGCCATCTACTGGCTGGCCATCGAGACCGCGGACGTCACCGAGGAGGCCGACGAGGTGGGGCTGCCCGTCATCGAGGCGTCCGGGTCGATCGACGTCCTCGTCACGGGCCGCCGCCGCGGCGAGCTGGAGCGCGCCATCGCACGGTTCCTGCCGGGCCGCCGGTGGTTCGCCGGCAAGGCCCGCGTCATCCGCAACGTCGGGATCATCGACGCCCTGCCCCTCGCCGGCGCCCGCAGCCCCCTGGGCGCCCGCGTCCTGATCGTCCGGGTCGAGTACCGCGAGGGCGAGCCCGAGAACTACGCCGTCCCGCTCGCGGTGATCGAGGGCGAGCGCGCCGAGTACCTGGAGGCCGACGCCCCGCGCAGCGTCGTCGCCCGCATCCGCCGGCGCAACGACACCGCCATCCTCGCCGAGGCGCTGGTCGACGCCGACGTGAACCGCGCCCTGCTCGACGCCGTCCGCGCCCGCCGCAACCTGAAGGGCGTGAACGGCGGCCGGCTGACGGGCCGGAGCACCCCCGTCCTGCGCGCGGCCCTCGACGGGAACCCCGCCCCGGAGCCGTCGGTGTTCCGCGCCGAGCAGAGCAACACGTCCGTCGTGTACGGCCAGAGCCTCATCATGAAGCTGTTCCGCCGGGTCGAGGACGGCATCAACCCGGACCTCGAGCTGGGCCGCTACCTGGGCGAGCGCGCCGGGTACGCCAACACCCCGCTCGTCGCGGGGTCGCTCGAGTACCAGTCCGACGGCGGCGAGCCGTCGACGCTGGCGATCGTCCATCGCTTCGTCCCGAACGAGGGCGACTCGTGGCAGTACACGCTCGACGTCCTCGGCCGGTTCCTTGAGCGGTGCGTGACCGACCGCATCGAGGGGGGGATCCCCGCCCCCGACCCCGCTCGGGAGCCGCTGCTCGACCGGGCGCTGCGGCCGGCGCCGGAGGAGACGGCGGAGCTGGTCGGCTCCTACCTCGACTCCGCGGCGCTGATGGGCCGCCGGGTCGCCGAGCTGCACACGGCCCTCGCCGCCGACACGGTCGACCCCGCCCTGGCCCCCGAGCCGTTCACGCCCCACTACCAGCGCGGCCTGTACCAGTCGCTGCGCAACCTCACGGGCCGGGCCATGCAGCTGCTCCGCCGGCAGCTGCCGGACATGGGGGACGAGGCCGCCGCGCAGGCGGCGGTGGTGCTGGGGTCCGAGAAGGCCCTCCTCGCCCGCTTCCAGGCGCTCACCGCCGAGCCGATCCAGGCGATGCGCATCCGGTGCCACGGCGACCTGCACCTCGGCCAGATCCTGTTCACCGGCCGCGACTTCATGATCATCGACTTCGAGGGTGAGCCCGCCCGCAGCCTCGGCGACCGGCGCGTGAAGCGCAGCCCGATCCGCGACGTCGCCGGCGTGCTCCGCTCGTTCCACTACGCCACGTTCACCGCCCTCACCGACGCCGGGAACCGGGGCCTGGTGGAGCCGGCGTCCGAGGCGGCCGGCGACCTGGAGCGCTGGGGCCGCGCGTGGTGCGACGCGGTGTCGGAGGCCTTCCTCGGCGCCTACCTCGAGCATTCCGGCGACGCGCCGTGGATCCCCGCCGACCGCGACGGCCTCCACGTGCTGCTGGACACCTCGCTCCTGGAGAAGGCCGTCTACGAGCTGACGTACGAGCTCAACAACCGCCCGACCTGGGTGTCCGTCGCCCTGACCGGCATCGCCGACCTGGTGGGGGTGGAGGCCGCCGGCCGGGCATAGACCCGCCGCGCGGCGGGCTTTACGCACGCGGGCGTATGGATATACGGTCGCCGCCATGGCGATTCTGGCGAAAGTATCGCTTTTGTGCGCGACGGTCGGGCTGCTCGCCGTGGCGGTCGCGACGGCGTCCGCGGCGCCGGGCGACCTCGACGTGACCTTCGGCGACTCCGGGGTCTTCGTGGCGGACCTCGACGGCTCCGAGGCGGCCCTGGTGATGCGGCAGCGGCCCGACGGGCGCATCGTGGTGGGTGGTGAGCAGTCCGGTGGGACGGGCAACGGGTCGGACGGATTCGTCGCCCGGTTCGGCCCGAACGGCGGGGTGGACACCACGTTCGGCCTGGGCGCCGGGTGGTCGCGGATCGACCGCAGCGCCGACGACGGCGTCAACGACCTGGAGCTGCTCGCCGACGGGCGGATCGTGGTGGCCGGCCGCGCGAACGCCGACGGCATGGTGGCGCGCGTGCTTGCCGAGGGGACCCTGGACACCTCGTTCGCGAACGGGCAGGGGGTCGCGACCGTCCCGTTCGGGGGCATCGACTCCCTCCAGGCGCTGGCCCTCCAGCCGGACGGCCGGCTCGTCGTCGGCGGCTACACGCTCGCCGGTCAGAGTGACGCGGTCTTCGCGCGCCTGCTCGCGGACACCGCGGCCCTCGACGACACGTTCGCCGACACCGGCAGCTTCAGCGAGGACTTCGGCAGCACCGACTTCCAGGTGGACGACATCGCGCTGCAGCCCGACGGCAGGATCGTCTACGCCGGCAACATCCAGACGAACGGCAGCCGCAACATCATCGTCGGCCGGCTCCTGGTGCCGTCCGGCGACGACGACCCGTCGTTCGGCGGGGGCTCGGGCCGCACCGTGCTCGACGTCGGCACCTTCGACTACGCCGTGTCGGTCGCGATCCAGCCGGACGGCCGGATCGTCGTCGCCGGGGGCCGCTCCGCGTCGCCGGCGGGTCCCGGCACCGACTTCGCCGTGGCCCGCGTGCTGCCGAACGGGCTGCCCGACCCGACGTTCGCCGGCGGCGGCTCCACCGCCATCGACTTCGGCGCCGCGGACCTGGCCGACGAGGTCGCCCTGCAGCCCGACGGCAGGATCGTGGTGCTCGGACGGACCGTCCCCGGCCCCGCCGGGAACGACGACATGGCCGTCGCCCGCCTGCTGCCGAACGGGTCGCTCGACCCCGCGTTCGGAGTCTCCGGACGCGTCCGCCTCGACTTCGGGGGCGCCGAGGACGGCACCGCGCTGAGCCTCCTCCCCGACGGCCGGATCCTGGTCGCGGGCAGCACCGCCGCCACCGCCGGCGGCGCGAAGGACATCGCCGTCGCACGCCTCCTGGGAGGCGATCCGCCCGCCGCGCCCGTCGCCGGGGGCGGGCCCGCCGCCGGCGGCACCGGCGGCCCGGCCGTCCTGTGCGCCGGGCGGCGCGCCACGATCGTCGGCACCGCCGGGCGCGACCGCATCCGCGGCACCCGCGGCCCGGACGTGATCGCCGGCCTCGGCGGCGACGACACCGTGTCGGGCCTGGGTGGCGACGACATCGTGTGCGGCGGGGCGGGGGCGGACCGCCTGGCCGGCGGCGCGGGGGCCGATCGCCTCATCGGCGGCGCGGGCGCCGACACGCTGCTGGGCGGGGCGGGCCGCGACCGCCTGCTGGGCGGCGCGGGCGCCGACCGGCTGGTCGGCGGCGCCGGCGTGGACGTCCTCCAGGGTGGCGCGGGGAGGAACGTCCGCACCCAGTAGGGCGGCTACCCCCCGGTCGCGGCGGGCGTGAGCGCGCCGCGGGCGGTGAGCGCGGCGGCGACCGCGTCCTGGACGGGCCGCGCGCGGTACGGCGGCACGCCGTTCTCGAGCGAGACCACCACGAACGCGCGCTCGGGGCCCAGGCCCGCCCCCGCGGGCCAGAAGTAGCCGGCGAGCGACGAGGCGCGCCAGACGTCGTAGGTGCCGGTCTTCGCCCGCACCCGGCCCGCGGCGCTGGTGCCGCGCATCCGCCACTCCAGGGTCCCCGTCCGCCCCGCGACCGGGAGTCCCCGGAACAGCGTGCGGAAGGCGGGCTCGTCACGGATCCCGAGCAGGAGGTCGGCCACCTCGCCGGCCGGGGCGCGGTTACCGCGCGACAGCCCGGACCCGTCCACGACCTGCCAGGCGGCGCCGAGGGCCGCCGCGTGGTCCGCCGCGCGGCGTGCGCCGAGGGTGCGGCTGCCCGACCCGAGCACGTTCGAGAGGGCCTGCGCCTTCGCGTTGTCGGAGGGGCGCAGGATGGCCGCGACGGGACCCACGGGCAGGGACGGGTCGGCGCTGAGGGCCGCGGAGACCGTCGCGAGCTTCGTGACCGACGCCAGCATCAGCGGCCGCGGCGTCCCGGCGGCGAACACGGTCCGCCCCCACGGGTCGCGCACCACCAGCGCGGCGCGGGGGCCGAGGGATGCGGTGGCCCCGGTGAGCGTGCGGACGGCGCCCGGCGAGAGCGCCGCGGGCGGGGGGACCGCACGGATCGCGTCGCCGGGCGCCCACCCGGCCACCGCGCCCGGGAAGGCGAGCCGCACCCAGACGGCGCCCGAGGCGTCGCGGGCCACCCCGGTGGCGCGGCCGGCGATGCGGGCGCTCGCGACGGTCCCGGAGGGCGGGACCCCGGGGTCGGGCGCGGGGCGCAGCGCGCCGGCGGGCGCGGCGAAGGCGCCCCAGCCGGTGGCCGCGGCCGGGTGGGTCGGCGGGGCCACGGGCGCGACGGGGGCCGTCGGGGCGGTGGTCGCCGGGTCCGGTGTGGTCGTCTGGCCGAGCGCGGCCGGCGCAGCCCCGATCAGCGTGGCGGCGGCCGCGACGGTCACGATCGCTCGCCGCATCGCCGGGAGGCTACCGGGGTCGCCCGACGGCGCCCGCGGCGCCGGGTGTCAGGCGGCGCGCCGCTCCAGGAGCGCCACCGCCAGGGGGCCGGTGAGCCCTGAGACCCGGGCGGAGGAGTGGAGCGCGACGTCCTCGTCGGTCAGCACGTTGCGCCACGGCCCCTGGAGGTCGGGGGGGATGCGCAGGACGCTGCCCCCGCCGTCGACGCGCACCGGGGTCACGGCGATCACCGCGTCGCCGCGGGCGTAGGCGAACGCCCGGGGGCCGGCCTCCAGCGGCCGGTAGTCCCCCGCGAACGCCTCCGGCCGGCGCGCGCGCAGGTCCAGGGCCCGGCGGATCAGGTGCATCTTCGCGGTGGCGCGGCGGGACGCCGCCCCCGCCGCCAGCTCCTCGTCCATGAGCCTGCGCCGCAGGTCCCAGTCGACGGGGCGGCGGTTGTCGGGGTCGACGAGCGCGAGGTCCCAGAGCTCGTCGCCCTGGTACACGTCCGGCACGCCCGGGCTCGTCAGCTTCAGCAGGGTCTGGCCCAGCGCGTGGGACTCGCCGATCGGGACCACGCGGTCCAGCAGGTCCTCCAGGTCGCCGACGAAGCGCGCCGACGCGTACAGGCCGTCGATGAACGCCATCACCGCCGCCTCGTGGGCCTCGTCCGGCGCGATCCAGCCGGTCGCGACCTTCGCCTCGCGCATCGCCTTGGTCATGTAGTCGCGCAGCCGCTGCCGCCCGAGCGGCCAGGCGCCCACGAGGGTCTGGTAGATCAGGTACTCCTCGTCCGGCGTCGGCGCGCCGTCGGTCCGCAGCGGCGCGTTCAGCTCCCACCAAAGGCGCACCCGGTCGCGCCACGCCTCCGGGACCGACGCCAGCGCGCCGATGCGCGCCCGCACGTCGCCGGAGCGCTTGGTGTCGTGCGTCTGCGTGGCCAGGAGCCCCCGCGGGAACCGGGCCGCGCGGTGCGCGTTCGCCGCGTGCACCTCGTCCACCGTCCGGCCCCAGCGCCCCGGGTCGCCGCCCACCTCGTTGAGCGCGGCCAGGCGGGTGTAGCGGTACAGCGCGGTGTCCTCGACGCCCTTGGCCATCACCGCGCCCGTCGTCTGCTGGAACCGCACTGCGAACGCCTGCTCCTCCGGCTTCTCCGGTGCGATCAGCGCCTTGCGCAGCGGCTCCGGCAGGCCGGCCTCCTCCACCGCCTCCCGGTCCTGCGGCGCCACGCGGCCCTCCGCGGGATCGACGTAGGTGCGGTACACGGGGAGGGCGGCGACCGCCTCCTCGATGCCCGGCTCGTCGACCAGTGCGCGCAGCCGCTCCACCTCCGGCTGGAACGTGGTCCGCGCCTCGGTCACCTTCGCCTCGCGGGCGAGCTCGTCGAAGTCGCGGCGCTCGCCCGTCAGCTCCGCGTAGAGGGCGGTCAGCGGCCCCTCGCCCGCCGGGTCGATGAACAGGCCGGTGGCGTCGTTCATGAACTCGTAGCCCACCGTGCCCTCCACCGGCCAGTCGGGCAGCTCCTCGCCGGGCTCCAGGATCTTCTCCACCCACACGTGCTCCACCCCGCGGTCGCGGAGCCGGGCCAGGTAGCCGGCGGGGTCGGCGAGCCCGTCGGGGTGGTCGATCCGCAGCCCGTCCACCACGCCCTCCGCGACCAGCCGCAGCACCAGGTCGTGGGTCACGTCGAAGACCTCGGGGTCCTCCTGCCGCACCCCGGCCAGCTCGTCGATGGAGAAGAAGCGCCGGTGCCGGCCCGTGGCCGGGTCGATGTCGAAGTACGTCGCCCGCAGCGCCTCGTCCCGCCAGAAGGGGTTCTCGTCGGACGCCGCCATGTGGTTCGGCACGATGTCCAGCACCACCCCGAGCCCCGCGCCGGCGAGCGCCCGGAACGCCGCCTCGCCGCCCAGGTCGGCGGAGACGACCCGCGGGTCGGTCACGTCGTAGCCGTGCGTCGAGCCGTGCCGCGCCTGGAGGCTCGGCGACAGGTACAGGTGGCTGATCCCGAGGTCGCGGAGGTAGGGGACGAGGGCCCGCGCGTCGTCGAACGTCAGGCCCGGGCCGAGCTGGAGGCGGTACGTCGCCCGCAATCCGTTCACCACGACCGCCGCATCAGCACCATCGCGCGGGCGGCGAGCGGAACCTCGGCGCGCGCCGGCCAGGAGCGGTGCCCCTCGGGCGCGTCCGGCTCGGCGGTGGAGATCACCTGGCGCCAGCGGTTGCCGAAGCGCCGCGCCGGCAGCCGGAACGCCACGTCCTCGTGGCCCGCGTTGATGAGCAGCACGAACGAGTCGTCCACCACCGGCTCGCCGCTGGGCCCCGGGTTGGGCAGCTCCTCGCCGTTCAGGAACACCCCGAGGTGGCGCAGCTCGGAGTCGCGCCAGTCGCGGCGGCTCATCTCCCGGCCGTCGGCCCGGAACCAGCGGATGTCCGGCAGGCCGGACCCGTCGCCGTCCTGGCCCCCGAAGAAGTCGCGCCGGTGGAACACCGGGTGGGCGCGGCGGATCTCGATGAGCCGGCGGGTGAAGTCGAGCAGCTCGCGCTGGTCGTCGTCGAGCTCCCAGTCGAACCAGCTGATCTCGTTGTCCTGGCAGTACGCGTTGTTGTTGCCGCCCTGGGTGCGGCCCATCTCGTCGCCGCCCAGCAGCATCGGCACCCCCTGCGACAGCATGAGCGTCGTCAGGAGGTTGCGCTGCTGGCGCCGGCGCAGCTCGGCGATCTCCGGGTCGTCCGTGGGCCCCTCGTCACCGCAGTTCCACGAGCGGTTGTCGTCCGTGCCGTCGCGGTTGTCCTCGAGGTTCGCCTCGTTGTGCTTGTCGTTGTAGGAGACGAGGTCCCGCAGCGTGAAGCCGTCGTGGGCGGTGATGAAGTTGATCGAGGCGAACGGGCGCCGCCCGTCGTTCTGGTACAGGTCGCTCGAGCCGGTCAGCCGCGACGCGAACTCGGCCACGCCGTCGCTCTGGCCGCGCCAGAAATCGCGCATCTCGTCGCGGTACAGCCCGTTCCACTCCGTCCACAGCACCGGGAAGTTGCCCACCTGGTAGCCGCCGGGACCCACGTCCCACGGCTCGGCGATGAGCTTCACCTGGCTCAGGACGGGGTCCTGGTGGATGACGTCGAAGAACGCCGAGAGGCGGTTGACCTCCCAGAACTCGCGGGCCAGCGCCGACGCGAGGTCGAAGCGGAAGCCGTCGACGTGCATCTCCAGCACCCAGTACCGCAGGCTGTCCATGATGAGCCGCAGCACGCTCGGGTGCACCGGGTTCAGCGAGTTGCCCGTCCCGGTGAAGTCCACGTAGAAGCGCGGGTCCTCGGGTGAGCAGCGGTAGTAGCTCAGGTTGTCGATGCCCTTGAACGACAGCATCGGCCCCATGTGGTTGCCCTCGGCGGTGTGGTTGTAGACCACGTCGAGGATCACCTCGATGCCCGCCCGGTGCAGGGCCTTCACCATCCCCTTGAACTCCCGCACCTGCTCGCCGACGCGTCCCGTCGCGGCGTACATCGCGTGGGGGGCGAGGAACCCGATGGAGCTGTACCCCCAGTAGTTGGCCAGGCCGAGGTCCACCAGGTGCATCTCGTCGGCGTTGTGGTGCACCGGGAGCAGCTCCACCGCCGTCACGCCGAGGGAGCGCAGGTGGGCGACCGCCTCGTCGGACGCCAGCCCGGCGTACGTCCCGCGCAGGTCCTCGCGGACCCCCGGGTGGCGTTTGCTGAAGCCCTTCACGTGGACCTCGTAGATCAGGGTCTCGTTCCAGGGCGTGCTGGGCGGGCGGTCGCCCTCCCAGTCGAACGCGGAGTCGACCACGATCCCCTTGGGGATCGCGTCGGCGTCGTCGGTCTCGTCGCGCACGAGGTCGGCGTCGTCGCCGTCCGGCTCGTACGGCAGGACGTTCCCGGCGTCCCAGAGGATCGGCCCCTCGATGGCCTTCGCGTACGGGTCGATCAGCAGCTTGTGCGGGTTGAAGCGGTGGCCCGCACCAGGGTCCCAGGGGCCGTCGACGCGGAACGCGTAGCGCTGGCCCGGACCGACGCCCGGCAGGTAGCCGTGCCAGTTGAACGCGGTGCGCTCGCTCAGGTCGACGCGGGTCTCGCGGTCCTCGGCGTCGTAGAGGCACAGCTCCACGCGGGTGGCGTGCTCGCTGAACAGCGAGAAGTTGGTGCCCGTCCCGTCCCAGGTGGCGCCGAGCGGGAAGGGCCGTCCCGGCCAGACCGTCATCGCACGACCGCCCCGGCCAGCGGCGGCAGCCGCAGCACCCCGTCGCGGAGGCCGACCCCCTCGTGCGTCGCCAGCACCACGGTCCGTCCGTCCACCTGCACCTCCACCTCATTCTCTCCGAAGTTGCCCACCATCTCGACGTCCCCGCGCGCGACGCCGATCCATCCGGCCGCCCCGTCGCTGCGCAGCCGGCGCTCCGCGGCCGGCAGCTCGCGCCGCAGCGCGAGCAGCCGCCGGTGGAGCTCGCGGACCGCGGGGTCCCCGCCGTCGGGGTCGATCACCGACCGCCGGGCGGTCTCGGGGTCCTGGGGGTCGGGGATCCGCTCCTCCGCGAAGCCGGTGAACGCGGCGAACTCGCGCCGACGGCCCTCCCGTGTGGCGTTGGCGATGAACGCGTCGATGTGGTCCGTGAAGAAGGCGAACGGCCGCCGCTCACCGTGCTCCTCGCCCATGAACAGCATCGGGATCCAGGGGGAGAGGATCGTCCACATCGCCCGCAGCGGCAGCGTCTCGGCCGGGGGCCGGTCGCCGAACGCCCGGTTGCCCACCTGATCGTGGTTCTGCGAGCTCACCACGAACCGCGAGGCGGGGATGCCGTCGGCGGGGGCGCCGTGCCGCCGCCCCCGGTGCGCCGAGTAACGGCCGTCGTAGACGAACGGGCGGGCCGTGGCGCCGGCCAGGTGGCCGACCCCGCCGAAGTCGGCGTAGTAGCCGTCGCCCTCGCCGGTGGTGAGGGCGTGGAGGGCGTGATGGAAGTCGTCGGACCACTGGGCGTCGAACCCCCACCCGCCCCGCCCGGCCGGCGTGACGGTGCGCGGGTCGTTCAGGTCGCTCTCGGCGATCAGGATCGGCGGCACCCCGGCCGCGGCCCGCACCCGGTCGCACAGCTCCGCCAGCACGTGGCGGGCCCCCGCGTCGAAGATCGCGTGGACGGCGTCGACGCGCAGGCCGTCGACGTGCAGCTCGCGGACCCACATCTCGGCGTTCTGGATCGCCCATTCGCGCACGCCGCCGCAGCCGGCGTCGTCGAAGTTCACGGCCCGCCCCCAGGGGGTGCCGTACCGGTCGGTGAGGTAGGGGCCGAACGCGTCGATCGTCTCCGATCCCGGCCCGATGTGGTTGTAGACCACGTCCAGGATCACCCCGAGCCCCGCGGCGTGGGCGGCGTCCACGAACGCGGCCAGCCCGGCCGGCCCGCCGTAGGCCGGGTGGGCGGCCCAGGTGTAGAGCCCGTCGTAGCCCCAGTTCCGGTCCCCGGGGAAGGTCGCCACCGGCATCAGCTCGACGGCGGTCACGCCCAGCTCGCGCAGCGCGGGCAGCCGCTCCGCGGCGGCGGCGAACGTCCCCTCCGGGGTGAACGTGCCCACGTGCATCTCGTAGACGACCAGGCCGTCGTGGTCGAGACCGGGCCAGGCGGCGTCCGTCCACGTCCACGCCGCGGGATCCACGATCTCGGACGGCCCGCGCACGCCCTCCGGCTGGAACCGGGAGCAGGGGTCGGGGAGCGGGTCGCCGCCGTCCAGGACGTAGCGGTAGCGGTCGCCCGCCCCGGCATCCAGCCGTCCCGTGAAGACGCCGAGCTCCTCGTCGAGCGGCGTCCGCAGGCCGTCCACCTCGACCTCGACCCGCGACGCCCTGGGAGCCCAGACGCGGAACACGGTGGTGCCGTCGGCCTGCGGCGTGGCCCCCAGGGGGAGCTCCCACGGCAGGCGGCCGCCCGCGTCACTCATCCGGCGACAGCCAGATCACTCCCAGTGGGGGCAGCATCAGCTCGGCGGAGGCGGACTCGCCGCCCCATGGGCGCTCCTCGGCGTGCACGACGCCCAGATTGCCCAGATTGGCCCCGCCGTAGACCTCGGCGTCGGTGTTCATGACCTCGCGCCAGCGGCCGGCGTGCGGCATGGGCAGCCGGTAGGCGGGGCGCGGCACCGGCGACAGGTTCGCGGCCGTCACCAGGGCCCGCCCATGGGCGTCGAAGCGCGCGAAGGCCAGGACGTTGGCGTCGCGGTCGTCGACCACCAGCCAGCGGAATCCGGCCGGGTCGGCGTCGAGCTCCCACAGCTGCGGGTGGTCGCGGTACACGTGGTTCAGGTCGCGCACCAGCCGCTGGACGCCGCCGTGCCGGGGGCGCTCGGCCAGGTGCCAGTCGATGGAGCGCACGTGGCTCCATTCCTGCTCCTGCGCCAGCTCACCCCCCATGAACAGGAGCTTCTTGCCGGGGTGCGCCCACATGTAGCCGTAGAGGGAGCGCAGGTTGGCGTGCTTCTGCCAGTCGTCGCCCGGCATCTTCGCCAGCAGCGAGCCCTTGCCGTGCACCACCTCGTCGTGGGACAGCGGCAGCACGAACTGCTCCGTGAAGGCGTACACCAGGCTGAACGTGAGCTCGTCGTGGTGGTAGCGCCGGTGGATCGGGTCCTTCGAGAAGTAGTCGAGGGTGTCGTGCATCCAGCCCATGTTCCACTTCAGGTCGAAGCCCAGGCCGCCGGCGTCGGTGGGACGCGAGACGGCCGGCCAGGCCGTGGACTCCTCGGCGGCGTTGATGATGCCGGGGACGGCCCCGTGGGTGACCTCGTTCATCTCGCGCAGGAAGCCGATCGCCTCGAAGTCCTCGCGCCCGCCGTACTCGTTGGGCAGCCACTCGCCGGCGGCGCGCGAGTAGTCGCGGTACAGCATCGATGCGACCGCATCCACGCGGATGCCGTCGGCGTGGTACTCCTCGAGCCAGTAGAGCGCGCTGGCGGTCAGGAAGTTGCGCACCTCGTTGCGGCCGAAGTTGAAGATCAGCGTGCCCCAGTCGGGGTGGGCGCCGCGGCGGGGGTCGGCGTGCTCGTACAGCGCGGTCCCGTCGAACTGGGCGAGGGCGAACTCGTCGCGCGGGAAGTGGGCCGGCACCCAGTCCAGGATCACGCCGACCCCGCGCTCGTGGATCCGGTCGATCATCTCCCGCAGGTCGTCCGGCGTCCCGAGGGTCGGGGTGGGCGCGAAGTAGGACGTCACCTGATAGCCCCAGGACCCGCTGAACGGGTGCGCCATCACCGGCAGCAGCTCGACGTGCGTGAAGCCCATGTCGCGGGCGTAGTCGCCCAGCTCGTCCCCGAGCTCCCGGTAGGTGAGGGGCCGGTTCCCCTCGTCGGGGTTCCAGCGCCACGACCCGAGGTGGACCTCGTAGATCGACACCGGCTCGGCGTGCGGCCGCTTCGCGGCGCGCGCCTCCAGCCACGCCGCGTCGCGCCACGGGTGGCTCGTCTCGAAGACGGTGGAGGCGGTGCGGGGCGGCATCTCCGCCGCGGTCGCCATGGGGTCGGCCTTCAGGCGCAGCCCGCCGTCGGCGCCGCGGATCTCGTACTTGTAGTGGGCGCCGGTGGCGACGCCGGGCAGGAACAGCTCCCAGATCCCGGAGGCGCCCAGCGAGCGCATGGGGTGGACGCGGCCGTCCCAGGCGTTCCAGTCGCCCACGACGCTCACCGAGCGCGCCGACGGCGCCCACACCGAGAACGCCGTCCCCTCCGCGCCGTCGACCGTCCGCACGTGCGCGCCGAGGCGCTCCCACAGGTCGTGGTGGCGTCCCTCGCCCACCAGGTGCAGGTCCAGCTCGCCGAGCGTGGGCATGAAGGCGTACGGGTCGCGCGTGCGCACCACGCGCCCCTGGTGCGACAGCTCGACCTCGTAGCGCGGCACGTCGGTCGCGCCGGGGATCTCGGCCTCCCACAGGCCCGACGCGCGGTGCGGGAGGTCCAGGGTCGGGCCGCCGTCGACGATCACCCGCACCCACTCGGCCTCCGGCCACCACACCCGCACCACCACCCCGTCGGGGCTGGGGTGCGCGCCGAGCACCCGGTGCGGCTCGTGATGGTCGCGGGCGGCGAGCAGCGCGATGTCGCGCTCGACGCCGGTCTGCGTACTCATGGCTCCACCCTCAGGACGTGTGCGGTCGTCACGGCCGGGTCCAGGCGCACGTAGTTCGCCCCGGCCGTCCAGTGGTAGATGTCCCCGGTGATCAGGTCGCGAACCCTGAACGCGCCCGCCGGACCCAGGTCGTCGGGGATCAGCGCGATGCCCTCCTGCGCGTGGAACGGGTCGGTGTTGACCACGCACACGATGGCGCCCTCGCCCGTGCCCTTCGCATAGGCCAGCAGGGCGGGGTTCGCCGTCTCGAGGAACCGCACGTCGATGCGCGCGAGCGGGGGGGACGCGCGGCGGATCTCGTTGAGGCGCCGGATCAGCGGCAGCAGCGGCCCGTCGAGCTGCCGGTCCCTCGCCTCGTACTTCTCCGAGTCGAGGTACTCCTCGCTGCCCTCGTGGACGGGGGTGCCCTCCAGGTTCTCGTAGCCGGAGTAGACGCCGTAGCTGGGCGACAGGGTCGCCGCCAGGATCAGCCGCGCCTCGAACGCCGGCCGGCCGCCGGTCTGGAGGTACTCGTGGAGGATGTCCGGCGTGTTGACGAAGAAGTTCGGCCGGAAGAAGTCCTTGGCCGGGCCGGCCAGCTCCTCCACGTACTCGCGCAGCTCGGAGGCGGAGTTCTTCCACGTGAAGTAGGTGTACGACTGGCTGAAGCCGGCCTTGGCGAGGGCGTACATCCGCGCCGGGGTGGTGAACGCCTCCGCCAGGAACACCACGTCGGGGTGGTCCTCCCGGACGGTGCGGATGAGCCACTCCCAGAAGCCGATCGGCTTGGTGTGGGGGTTGT
>DAISWG010000024.1:0-51442 GCA_036826475.1 Miltoncostaeaceae bacterium
GGACCACCCGGCGCCACCAACCGCGGCGCCGCGATCCGCGCCGTGGCGTCGTCGGCGCCGAAGGCCGCGGTCGCCGGCCCGAGGTCGCGCTCGCCGGCGCCGGCCCCGGCGAGGCCGGCCGGGTCGACCGGATCGAACGGGAAGGCGGCCGCGCGCAGCGGCATCGCGGCAGCCGGGCCGTCACCCGCCGCCGCCCGGATCGACGTGGCCAGGGGGGCGGCGGTCCGCACCGCGGGGGGACCTCCGAGGACGCCCGCGCCGACGGTGGCCGCGTGCACGACGCGCACCGTCGTCAGCGCGCCGGCCGGCCCGCCCGGCAGGGCCTGGGGCACCTCGACCACCGGCACCACGAGCATGGCGCGCGGCACCTCGGGCGCGGCGATCAGCGGGACCAGCTCGGGCAGGCTCGGCGCGGTGGTGGCGAGCGCCTCCCCCTGGGGCGACGGGGCCTCGGTGGGCGCGAGCTCGCCGCTGGGGAGCAGGGCGACGCCGGGCAGGTCGACCTCGCCGCCGGACGGCGGGGCGGTGGGCCCGGTGTCGGCCGACGTGCCCTCCGAGGGCTGCGCGGCCGGCGGGGACACCGGGTCGGTGGCGGCAGGGTCGGTGGCCGCAGACGCATCGGGCGCGGCCGAGTCCTCGGCGGGGGTCGCCTCGCCCGCGGCGGCGGACGTGCCGGACGACGCCTCGTCCGTCGCGGCCGGCGTGTCGCCGGCCGTCGCGCCCGCGGGCTGCTCGGCGACCGCCGTGCCGCCCGCCGCCCCGTCGTCGGCCCAGGCGAGCGCAGGCGCCAGCAGCGCCATGAGCAGCGCGGCGAGCAGGGTGCCGAGCCAGGCGGGCCGGGGGGCGGAGCGGAGTTGGGTCACGCGTGGACCATGCGGGTCACCCTCAGGCACCTGACAGGGCTGTCACGAGCGCCGCATGATAGACGCGGGTCCGGCCGCAGCCACGGATTTCCGCATGCCAATTTCCCGCTCGTTGCAGGTTTCTCTGCTGACACCGCCAGCACGCTGGAGGCGGTGGGTACGACGGGTCCGCGGCCACCCGCCGCGCGCCGCGTCAGGCGCGGCGGTCCAGCAACTCCTCGGCGTGCCGGCGGGCCCCGGCGTCGCCCGCGCCGCCGCCCAGCATCCGGACGAGCTCCTCGACCAGCGCCTCGTCGGCGACCGGCTCGATGCGGGTGGTGGCGCGCCCGGCGTCGTCGATGCCCTTCACCAGCCGGTAGTGCGCGTCGGCCATCGCCGCCACCTGCGGCAGGTGGGTGATCACCACCACCTGGCGACCGTCGGCCAGCGCCCGGAGCCGGGCGCCGACGGCCGTGGCGGTGACGCCGCCGATGCCGGCGTCCACCTCGTCCAGCACCCAGGTGGCGTCGTCGGCGGCGGCGGCGACGCCGTGGAGGGCGAGCAGCACCCGCGACAGCTCGCCTCCCGACGCGGCGGCGGCGAGCGGCGCCTCCGGGAGGCCCGGGTTGGCGCGCAGCCAGATGACGCACGAGTCGTGCGGCGGGTCGCCGGGGTCCTCGACCAGCTCCACCCGCAGCTCCGCCCTGGGCATCGCCAGGTCGGCGAGCTCCTCCTGCACCGCGTCGGCCAGCCGGGGCGCCGCAGCGGCGCGCGCCTCGCGCAGGGCGGCGGCCAGCTCGACCGCCTCGTCCATGAGCGACTGGTGCTCCTCGGCCAGGGACAGGACGTCGGCGGAGCCCTCGTCCAGGCCGCGCAGCGCCTCCCGGGCCTCGCCGGCCCGGGCGAGCACGGCCTCCGTGCCGGGGCCGTAGCGCCGCGACATGCGCGCGTACACGCCGAGCCGCTCCTCCACCACGTCGAGCCGCCCCGGCTCGGCGTCGAGGTCCTCGAGGTAGGCGCGCAGCGCGAGGACCGCCTCCTGGAGCGCCGCCTGGGCGGTGAGGAGGTCGCCGTGCGGTCCGCGCAGGCCCTCGTCCACGCCGGTCATCGGGGCGACCGCGGCCGCCGCGGCGCCCACCAGGTCCAGCGCGCCCCCCTCCCCGGAGTGCGGCGCCAGCGCCTCGGCCGCCGCCGAGGCCGCCGCCGCGAGTCCCTCCGCGTGGCGCAGGCGCTCGCGCTCGGCCAGCAGCGCCGCCTCCTCGGCCTGGTCCAGCGCGGCCTCCCCGGCCGCCGCCACCAGCTCCTCCAGATCGGCCCGCTCGCGCTCCGCCGCCTCACGCCGGGCCCGCGCCGCGGCCAGCGCCCGGTCGAGCCCGGCCAGCCGGCGTCGCAGCACCCGCAGCCGCTCGGCCTGGGCGACGACCTCGGGACCCGCGAACGCATCCAGCACCGCGAGCTGGCTGGACGGGCTCACCAGCCGCCGGTGCTCGTGCTGGGCGGAGAACCGCACCAGGGCGCGGGCGAGGGCGGCGACGGCGTCGCGGGGGGCGGCCTGCCCGTCGATCATCGCCCGCGCGCGGCCCTCCGCCGGGACGCGCCGCGCCAGCACCACCTCCCGCTCGTCCTCGGCCAGCTCGCGGAGCGCCAGCGCGGGGTCGTCGTCCTCCAGGCGCTCCCAGAAGCCGGGCGGCAGCGCCAGCTCGGCCTGCACCAGCGCCTGCTTCGCGCCGGGGCGCACCGATCCCGAGTCGGCGGGGGCGCCCGTCAGCAGGCCGAGCGCCTGCGCGAGGACCGTCTTCCCCGCCCCCGTCTCGCCCGTGATCGCCGTGAGGCCCCCCGGCGGCGCCAGCTCGGCCCGCTCGATCACGACGAGATCGCGGACCTCCAGGCGGCGGATCACGGCCGGCCGAACTTCTCCCGGTAGCGCCGGAAGAAGGACGCCTCGGGGAACGTGGCCAGGTGCACCTCGGACCCGCCGAGCCCCACCGTGACGGACCGCCCCGGGCCGAGCGCGCCGATGCGCTGGCCGTCGGCCTGGAGCTCGCAGTCGCCGACGAGTGCGCTGTTGGTGACGGTGAGCGTCTCCTCCGCCCCGATCACCAGCGGACGGCTGTCAAGGTGGTGGAGGGCGATGAACGACAGGACGAAGCACCGGACCCGCCACGAGACGGTCGGTCCGCCGGCGGCCAGGTTGTAGGCCGTGGAGCCCACCGGGGTGCTCATGACCACCCCGTCGCAGCGGACGGTGGCGACGACCTCGCCGTCCACCGCGTACGTGAGGTCGGCGATCCGGGACTCCCCGCCCCGGAAGATCGCGAGGTCGTTGACGGCCTCGACCTCGCCGTCCGCCCACTCCGCCTTGAGGGAGGGCAGGCCCAGCACCACGTACTCGCCGGCGAGGGCGCGGCGCAGGTCGCGCTCGAGGGTCTCGCGCTCGATGGAGGCCAGGAAGCCGACCCGGCCGTAGTTGATGCCGATGACCGGCGCGCCGGAGCCCGCCTCGCGCGCCAGCGCCCGGAGGATGCTGCCGTCGCCGCCGAGCACCAGGATCAGGTCCTCGCCGCCCGCGCGCAGCCGCATGCCGTCGGCCGACGAGAACGGGGCGAGCATGCGGTGCTTGACCACCTCGCCGGCGGGGACGAGCACCTGCACGCCGGCGTCCTTCAGGATCGACAGGACCGCCGGGAGCGTGGTGGTGGTGACCGACGGCTCCCGGTGGGTCAGCAGCAGCACGCGCTTGACCGGGACGGCCCGCTCGATCGGGATCGGCACGGCGCTGCCGAGGGGGGCGCCCCCCGGGCTCACCCGGCGTCCTCGGCGTGCACGAACACCTCGCGGTTGCCCTTCGGGCCGGGCACGGGCGAGTCGGCCGTGCCCAGCACCCGGCCCCCCGCCGCCTCGATGACCCCGATCACTCCGCGCACCGCGTCCTCCCGCGCCGCCTCGTCGCGCACCACGCCTCCGGATCCGACGCGTGCGCGGCCCACCTCGAACTGCGGCTTGACCATCACCATGGCACGCCAGCCACTCGCGAGACAGGGCACCACCGCGCCCCAGACCGTGCCGATGGAGATGAAGGACAGGTCACAGGTGACGAGGTCGGGCGCCCACGGGAGGTCGCCGGGCGACAGGTACCGCGCGTTGGTGCGCTCCATGACGGTCACGCGGGGGTCCTGGCGCAGCCCCCAGTCGAGCTGGCCGTACCCGACGTCGAGGGCGATCACCCGCGCCGCGCCGCGGCGCAGCAGGCAGTCGGTGAAGCCTCCCGTGGACGCGCCGAGGTCCAGGGCGTCGGCGCCGGTCACCGCGACGCCGAGGGCGTCCAGCGCGCCCGCCAGCTTGAGCCCGCCGCGGGAGACGTAGCCGTCGTCCCGGCGGACGTCCAGGTCGGCGTCCTCCGCGACGCCGGTGCCCGGCTTGTCGACCGCGCGCCCGTCGACCCGCACGAGCCCGGCCATCACGGCCGCCTGCGCGCGCGAGCGGCTGGGGAAGAACCCCCGGGCCACGAGGGCCTGGTCGAGTCGGGAACGTGCCACGGACGGAGTGTAGAGCCGCCGTCGGCGGCCCCGGCCGGCGTCCCCGGCGGCGGCTGCTACCCCTCGGCGAGAAGCATGCGCGACGGCTCCCCCAGGGCGCGCACCGTCCGCGCCGCCACGCGCTCCGGGGTGAGGCCCACGTCGTCCAGCAGCAGCTCGCGCTTGCCGTGCTCGATGAACCGGTCCGGGAGGCCGAGGCGCAGGACGCGCGCCGGCGTGTCCTCCAGCACCTCGAGCACCGCGCTGCCGAAGCCGGCCATCTCGGCGTGGTCCTCGACGGTCACCAGCAGGTCGTGCCGGTCGGCGAGCTGGCGCATGAGCGCGCCGTCGATCGGCTTGCAGAAGCGGGCGTTCACCACGGTGGGTCGCGCGCCGGTGCCCTCGGCGACGAGGTCGGCCGCCTGCGCGGCGAGCGTGGCGCCGAAGCCGTAGCCGACCAGCGCGACGCCCTCGCCGGCCTCGAGCACCACGCCGCGGCCGATCTCGACCGGCGCGGGACGCTCCGGCAGCGCGACGCCGGTCCCGGCGCCGCGGGGGTAGCGGAAGGCGACGGGGCCGTCGATGCGGAGGGCGGTGTGGAGCATGTGCACCAGCTCCGCCTCGTCCATCGGCGCCATGATCGTCATGCCCGGGATGGACCGCAGGAACGCGAGGTCGAAGCAGCCGTGGTGGGTGGGGCCGTCGTCGCCGACGAGGCCGCCGCGGTCGATCGCGAACACCACCGGCAGGTCCTGGATGGCGACGTCGTGGACGATCGGGTCGAACGCGCGCTGCAGGAACGTCGAGTAGATCGCGCACACGGGCCGGAACCCGTTGATCGCGAGGCCGCACGCGAACACCACGGCGTGCTGCTCGGCGATGCCCACGTCGTACGTCCGCTCCGGGAACGCGGCCATCATGTGCTGCATCCCGGTGCCCTTCAGCATGGCGGCGGTGATGCCCACAACGCGCGGGTCGCGCTCGGCCTCCGCCACCAGGGCGTGGCCGAAGACCTCGGTGTAGTTGGGCGGCCCGGACTTCTTCTTGCCGGCGGCCTTCCCGCTCTCGATGACGAACGGGGTGGCGCCGTGCATCGCCTCGCCGTCGGCCTCGGCCGGCGGGTAGCCGCGGCCCTTGACCGTCTTGACGTGGACGAGCGCCGGGCGGTCCATCTCCAGGGTGGTCCGCAGCGCCTTGCGGACGCCCTCGATGTCGTGCCCGTCGATGGGCCCGATGTAGGCGAAGCCGAGCGCCTCGAACAGCGCGCCGGGCACGAACCACAGCGCCTTGGTGGCGTCGCGGACCTTGCCGCCCAGCTCGCTGGCCCCGGGGAGCCGCGCCAGGCCGCGCTCGAGCTCCTCGCGCACCTTGGTGAGCGTCGGGTCGACCCGCACGCGCTGGAACATCTTGGAGAGGGCGCCGACGTTCTCGGAGATGCTCATGCCGTTGTCGTTGAGCACCACGGTGATCGGCGACCCGAGGGCGCCGGCCTGGTTGAGGCCCTCGTACGCCATGCCGCCCGTCAGCGCGCCGTCGCCGATGACGGCCACCACGCGGCCCTCGCGGCGGGAGTGGCGCAGGCCCTCGGCGAGGCCGGTGGCGTAGCTGATGCTGGTGGACGCGTGGCCCGCGCCCATGGCGTCGTGCTCGCTCTCCGCCCGGCGCAGGAACCCGCTGATGCCGCCGTACTGGCGGAGCGTGCCGAAGCCGTCGAGGCGTCCGGTGAGGAGCTTGTGGCCGTACGCCTGGTGGCCGACGTCCCAGAGGATCCGGTCGCGGGGCGAGCTGAGCTCCGCGTGGAGGGCGATGGTCAGCTCGACGGTCCCGAGGCTGGCGCCGAGGTGGCCGCCCGTCTGGGACACCGTGTCGATGATGACGTCGCGCATCTCGGCCGCGAGGTCGGCGAGCTCCTCGTCGGACCAGTCGGCGATCTCGTCCGGGCGGGTCAGCCCGGCGATGAGCGGGAAGCGGGTCTCGGTATCAGCCATCCATGCACTGTAAACCACGGTTCCGGCGCGCTGCACGCCCCCGGCGGCGTCCCCGGTCGCGTGGGACGAACGTCAGGGTCCCGGTGGCCGAGACGGTCGATCCACCATGCGAAACGCGGGTTCGAAAGGGCTCGACGCGGGCCCGGCGGCGTGATTCGTTCCTGCACATGGGCGTCGAGGCTGCGGAGGACCGGACTCCATCGCTGCGCGACCGCGGGGACGGTGGTCGTCCCGCGCGGACTGGGCCGCGCACGGGGTGGGTGACGAGGGTCCGGTCCCCGCGCCTCCGCCCGGACGCCGGGTAGCCGCCGGACCAGCCGAACCGATCGGCACGGGCCGGCTCCGGATGGCCGGCCCGGCGTCCCTGCCCGGATCGTCCCGGCGAGCCGGGGTCAGGCGAGCATCACGACGCGGAGGGCCGGCAGGGCGCCGTCCTCGTCGCCGGGGGGCGCCTCCGCGATGCCGACCAGGTACGGCAGGTCGGCCCGCAGCTGCATGATGTCGCCGTCCTCCAGGACGCCCCCGGCCAGGACGTAGGTCCCCAGCTCCTTCAGCAGCCGGACGCCGCTCTCGATGAACGCGGTGGGCAGGTTCACCATCGTCAGCTCGGGGTGGCCGGCGTAGATCGACAGGCCGAGGGTCTCCAGCTGGGCGCCCCGGACCGCCGGCCCCTGCGTGAGCCACGGGCGCACGGCGAGCTCGGCCATCTCCGGCCGGTCGTCGCCGCTGCCGATGCCCTGGAGCTCGTCGTGCCCCGCCGCCGCGGGGTCGCTCGGCGGCAGCACCACCACCTGCACCCGCGGGTCGAGCGGGTCGTCCTCGCGGGCCACCGGCCGCTAGTCCACGTCGCGGAGCGCGCGCGGCAGGGTGTCGGTGATCTCCTGCCCCAGCTGGAGCACCTCGTCGGCGAGGGCCCGCAGCTCCGCGGGCGGCACGGCGTCCTCGCCCAGCCGGCGGGCGACCTGCTCCAGCCGGTGGGCCGCCGCCTCCAGGGCGTCCGCCGGGTCCACGGGGCCGGCGGGGTCGGTCACGTGGCCACCTCCGCGTGCTCCGCGGCGATCCTCCCGAGGATCCCGTTCACCAGCCCCGCGGCCTCCACCTGGCAGTAGCGCTTCGCGAGGTCCACGGCCTCGTTGATCGACACCGCCGCCGGGATGTCCGGCCAGTCGAGCAGCTCGTGGACCGCGACGCGCAGGATGTTGCGCTCCAGCGGCGCCAGCCGCTCGGCCGTCCACCCCTCCGCCGCGCCCGTGATCAGCTCGTCCAGGCTCGCGGGGTCCGCCGAGACGCCCTCGGTCAGCGCCCGCGCGAACGGGTCGAGCGGGGTGCCGTCGCGCTCGAGGTTCGCCTCGAGGTCCTCCAGGGGCAGGCCGGTGACGTCGTGCTGGTAGAGCAGGATGACCGCCTGGCGGCGGGCGGCCCTGCGGCCCCCCTCGCGGTCGGCGGTCACGCGACCGTGGCGCCCGCGAGGGTCGGCAGGAACTGCTCGCGCTCCGTGAGGTACGCGGTGGTGTAGCGGCCCTCCGTGAACGTCGCCTCGTGGGCGATGTCCCGCAGCAGCGGCAGCGTCGTGGGGATCCCCGTGATCGACGTCTCGGCCAGCGCCCGCCGCAGCCGCGCCACGGCCCGGGGGCGGTCCGACGCCCACACGCACAGCTTGCCCAGCAGGCTGTCGTAGTGCGGCGGCACCGACTCGCCCGGCTCGCAGTGGGTGTCGACGCGGATCCCCGGTCCCTGGGCGATGCGGTAGTCGTCCAGGCGCCCCGCCCCCGGGCGGAAGTCGCGCGACGGGTCCTCCGCGTTGATGCGGCATTCGATGGCGTGCCCGCGGGCGGGCGCGACGCCGGTCATCGACAGGAGCCCGCCGGCCGCCACGTTGAGCTGCTCGGCGACCAGGTCGAGGCCCGTCACCAGCTCGGTGACCGGGTGCTCCACCTGGAGTCGCGCGTTGAGCTCCAGGAAGAAGAACTCCCCATGCTGGTCGACCAGGAACTCGAGGGTGCCGGCCGAGCGGTAGTTCCACGCCTTCACGGCCCGCAGCGCCGCCTGCTGCATCGCCTCGCGGGTCGCGGCGGGGAGGTGCGGCGCCGACGCCTCCTCCACCAGCTTCTGGTGGCGGCGCTGGATCGAGCACTCGCGGTCGCCGCACACCAGCGCGCCGCCCTGGCCGTCGGCCATCACCTGGATCTCGACGTGGCGGGCGCCCTCCAGCAGCCGCTCCACGTAGAGGCCGCCGTCGCTGAACGCGGCCTCCGCCTCCCGCTGCGCCACCTCGAACGCGTGCGCCAGGTCGGCGGGGCGCTCGACGCGGCGCATGCCCTTGCCGCCGCCGCCCGCCGCCGCCTTCAGCAGGATCGGGAACCCGGCGCGGTCGGCGGCCTCGAGGGCCGCCCGGACGTCCTGCACCGGTCCGTCGGAGCCCTCCAGCACGGGCAGCCCCGCCTCGCGCGCCGCCGCCTTGGCGGCGATCTTGTCGCCCATCCGCTCCATCACCTCGGGGGACGGGCCCACGAAGGTCACCCCCGCCTCCGCGCACGCGCGGGCGAACGCCGGGTTCTCCGACAGGAAGCCGTAGCCCGGGTGCACGGCGTCGCATCCGGTGATCTCGGCGGCCCCCAGGACGTTCGAGATGTTGAGGTACGAGTCGCGCGCCGCCGGCGGCCCGATGCACACCGCCTCGTCGGCCAGGTCGACCGCCAGCGTCTCGGCGTCGGCCGTCGAGTAGACCGCGACGGTGGGGATGTCGAGCTCGCGGGCTGTCCGGATGACCCGGACCGCGATCTCGCCCCGGTTGGCGACGAGGAGCTTCACGGCTCGATGAGGAACAGGAGCTGGCCGAACTCGGCGGGCGCGCCGTCCTCCAGCGCCACCGTCCGCACCGTGCCGGACACGTCGGCCACGATCTCGTTGAACAGCTTCATCGCCTCGATGAGGCAGAGGGTCTGGCCCGCCTCCACCGTCTGCCCCACCTCGCAGAAGGCATCCTGGTCGGGCGCCGGCCGCCGGTAGAACGTGCCCACCATCGGGCTGTCCACCCGCACCAGGCCCTCGTCCGCGTCGTCCTCGGCCGCGCCCTCGCCGGTGGCGCCGCCGCCGCCCGCCGGCGCCGTGCCGGCCACCGCGCGGCGCACCGTGACGCGCGCGCCGGAGATCTCGACGCTCACCTCGGCCTCCTGCGAGGCCTCGACCACGCTCACCAGCGTGTCGAGCAGGTCGCGGTCCACCGCCGGCTGGCCGGGGCGGCTCGCGGCCTCGGCGCCGAGCGAACGCCGCCGCTCCACCACCGGCTCGGTGGCCTCGCCGAACATCGCCCACAGCACCAGGTCCTCGTCGGCCAGGCCCTGCGGAGCCTCCTCGGCCACGGCCGCGCCGTCCCGGCGGGGCGGCTCGCCCGGGTCGTTCTCGCGGGCGACCTCAAGCACCTGGTCGGACACGGGGCCCCGCAGCCGGCCGGACCGGCCGAGGGCGATCGGGATCAACTCCGGCTCGATGTCGGCCCAGCGGCGGCCGTCGATCACGTGCCGGGCGGCCTGCGCCAGGACGGCGGAGCCGAGCGGGTAGGCCAGCGTCGCGGCGCCGACGTCGCGCGCGACGGCGGCCGATTCGTTGGCCACGGCCACGAGGCTGCGCGACAGGCCCAGGCGGCCGAGGCGGGAGATCAGCCCGGCCTCCAGCGCCGGCGGCACCGCGACGGCCGGCCCGAACACGGCGGCCGCCGCCTGGCGCAGCCGGTCGGCGGGCAGCATCGGCCCCACGACCCGGGCGGCGCGGTCGATCGCGGTGGGCGCGCACTCCAGCGTGCGCCCGCCCCCGACGAGCGCGGCGCGCAGCGTCTCGGCCGACGGCCGGGCCGACACCAGCGCCACCGGCCCGGCGGACGCCTGCACCGCGGACGCCCCGGCCTGCACGGCCGCGGTCGCCGCGAGCGGGGCCAGGCCGCCGGGCGCCTGCACCTGCACCTCGATCGGCAGGCCCGTCGCCTCGGCCGCCCGCGCCACCAGCGCGCCCAGGGCGGCCGGAGAGATGTGGCCGGCGCCGTCGGACATGCACAGCGTCCGCGCGCCCGGCAGGGCCGCCAGGGCCCGCGCCTCGTCCATCCAGCGGGCGTCCGCGATGTCGGGGGCCGGGCCGATGATCAGGGTGGGGACGAACTCGGCGCCCGCCTCCTCGCATGCCCGGGCGACCGGCTCCAGCGCCTCCGGGTCGTTGAGCGGGTCGGTCGCCCGGATGCGGGAGACCCCCGAGTCGGCGGCGCACAGCACGAAGCGGCGCACCAGATCCGGCGCGAGCGGCGCGTCGCCCCACAGGTTGCGCGCGCCCACCACCACGCCGACGGGCGTGCGGTTCGCCTCGCGGAGCACGGCCCGCAGCCGGTCCCAGGGACTCTCCGAGCGCGCCTCCAGGGCCGCCCGCGCGCACCGCGCGTCGAGCGCCTCCAGCACCCGCGCCCCGACCTCCGAGAGCGCGGCGGCGGCGGCCGCGAGGTCGTCGGTGCCCACTGCGGTGCCCCAGGGGAAGGGGGCGAGGTCGCGCAGGGTCGCATCGACGTAGCCGACGGCATCGGAGGGCGGCGTCACAGATCTCCCTTCAGGGGCACGGGGACAGCAGGCTAGCGGGGCTCACGCGCGGGCGGAGTACTCCCGCGTGCGGGTGTCGATCTTCAGCCGGTCGCCCTCGTTCACGAAGAGGGGGACGTCGATCGTGGCGCCGGTCTCCACCTCGGCCGGCTTGGTCACGTTCGACACGGTGTCGCCCTTCACCCCCGGGTCGGTGCGGGTGACGCTCAGCTCGACGAACGTCGGCAGCTCCACCTTGATGGGCGCGTCGCGCACGAACAGCACCTGCACGTCGGTGTTCGGGGCCAGCAGGTCGACGTTCTCGACCAGCGACGCCGCGACGGGCAGCTGCTCGTAGGTGGAGTTGTCCATCAGGTAGAGGTCGTCGCCGTCCCGGTACAGGAACTGCATGGTGCGGCTCTCGGTCGTGACCCGCTCGACCTTCTCGCCCGCGCGGAACGTCTTGTCGACCACCGAGCCGCTGGTCATGTTCTTGAGCTTGGTGCGGACGAAGGCGCCGCCCTTGCCCGGCTTGACGTGCTGGAAGCTGACGACGCTCACCAGGTCGCCGTCGACGTCCAGGACGTAGCCGTTCTTCAGGTCGTTCGTGGTGATCATCCCCATGCGAGTCGCTCCCCCGTCGTTCTCATCTGACCGTCCGCAACCCCTTCGGGGAGTGCGACAGCACCTCGGACCCGTCCTCGGTGAGGATCACGAGGTCCTCGATCCGCACGCCGCCCTCGCCCTCGAGGTAGATGCCGGGCTCGATCGTGATCGCCATCCCGGCCGCCAGCGCGTCGGCCGACTCGGGCCGCACGCCGGGGCGCTCGTGGATCATCATGCCCACCCCGTGCCCCAGGCCGTGGCCGAAGTGGTCACCGTAGCCGCCGTCGGCGATCCGGGCCCGGGCCACCGCGTCCAGCTCGGCGGCGCCCATGCCGCCGCGGGCGGCCGCCATCGCGGCCTCCTCGGCGTCCAGGCACAGCCGGTAGATCTCCTCTAGCCGCGGCGGGAGCGGGCCGGTCGCGACCGTGCGGGTCATGTCCGAGCAGTACCCGTCCACCACGGCGCCGAGGTCGATCACCACCAGGGTGTCGGGCGGGATGACGTCGGCGCCGGGCACGTGGTGCGGCCGCGCCGCGTTGGGGCCGGCGGCGACGATCGTCGCGAAGCTGGGCTCGGTGGCGCCCGCGTCGAGCATCGCCCCGTGGAGGGCGAACGCCACCTCCCGCTCCGTCCGGCCCACGATCCCCTCGGCGAGCACCGCCTCGAGCGCCTGGTCGACCGCGGCGGCGGCCCGGCGCATGGCGTCGACCTCCTCGGCGTCCTTGATGACGCGCAGGCCCTCCACGAGCCCGCGGGTGGGCTCGGTGGCCAGCCCGCCGAGCAGCTCCCGCAGCCGGTCGTAGCGCGCGACGGTGAGGCTGTCGGCCTCGACCCCGATCGCGCCGCCCGCCGCCACGTCGCCCACGCGGGCGGCCACGTCGGCCAGCAGGTCGCGCCGCCCGATGACGACCTCCGCCCCCTGGACCTGCTCGGCCGCCGCCACCTCGTAGCGCGAGTCGGTGAGCAGCACGCGGCCTCCCGTCCCGATCAGCGCCACCCCGTTCGAGCCGACGTAGCCGGTCAGGTAGCGCACGTTGGCGAGGTCGGTCACGATCAGCGCGCCGAGGCCGCGCTGCTCCAGGAGCGCGAGGAGCCGCTGCTGGCGGGGGGTGGGGTTCATGCGAGCTCCTCCCGGAGGCGGTCGAGGGCGTCCCGGTAGCCGTCGGGGCCCTTCCCCCACACGGCGGCCAGGGCGATGTCGCGGACCACGGAGATCCGCCGGTGCGGCTCCCGCGCCTCGACGTCGGACAGGTGGACCTCCACGAACGGCGCGCCCAGCAGCTCCAGCGCGTCGCGGATCGACCACTGGTAGTGGGTCCACGCCCCGGGGTTCACCACCGCGCCGTCCACCGCGCCGGCCAGGCCGTGGACGTGCTCCAGGAACGCGCCCTCGTGGTTGGTCTGGAAGGCGGCGACGGCCATGTCGCGCTCGGCGCCCCAGCCCCGGACCCGGTCCTCCAGCTCGCGGAGCGTCAGCGTGCCGTAGTGCGCCGAGGGCCGGCGCCCCAGCTGGTCGAGGTTGGGGCCGTGGAGCAGCGCGATGCGCAGGCGGGGGGCGCTCACCGGCGCAGCTCCTCGATGGCCGACACCAGGCGGTCGCCCGGGGGGCTCACCTTCAGCCGCACGTCGCCCGGCGCCGCCAGCATGACCATGTTGAGCGCCCCGGCGGCGGCCTTCTTGTCGCGCCCCATCGCCTCGAGGATCGCCGGGGTGGGCACCTCGGGCGCCAGGCGGACGGGCAGGTCGTGCCGGGCGAGCACCTCTGTCGCCCGCGGCCGGACGGCTGGGTCGAGGCCCACGGTCTGCTCCGACAGCCGGAGCGCCGCCAGGAGCCCCAGCGAGATCGCCTCGCCGTGGCGGTAGCGGCTGTAGCCCGCGGCCGCCTCGATCCCGTGGCCGACGGTGTGGCCCAGGTTGAGGGACGCCCGCAGGCCGTGGTCGTGCTCGTCCTCGGCGACCACCCGCAGCTTGTGGCGCACGCAGCGGCGGATGAGCTCGTGCAGGTCGCCCGCCGGGCCGGGCAGGGCGGGCCACGACTGGACCGTCTCCCACAGGTCGCCGCCCTCCAGCAGGCCGTACTTGACGATCTCGGCGAAGCCGCAGGCGAGCTCGCGCGGCGGGAGCGTGGCGAGCAGGTCGGTGTCCATCACCACCAGGTCGGGCTGCCAGATGGCGCCGACGTAGTTCTTGCCCTCGGGCAGGTCGATGCCGGTCTTGCCGCCGATGGCCGAGTCGACCATCGCCAGGAGCGTCGTGGGGACGTGCACCAGGCGGATGCCGCGCTGGTAGCTGGCGGCCACGAAGCCCGCCAGGTCGCCGACCACGCCCCCGCCCACCGCCACGACCGCGTCGTGGCGGCGCAGGCCGGCCTCGGCGGCCAGGCGGGTGAGCCGCTCGAGCTGCGCGAACGACTTGGACCCCTCGCCCGGCGGGACGCTGGCGCTGATCACGCGGACGCCGCCGCCCTGGAGCGCCGCGCGCGTGCGCCGCGCCACCTCGGGCAGGTTGCCGTCGCTCACGAGCAGGACCGTGGTGCTCTCGCGTCCGTCCCAGATCTCGCTGATGCGAGGCAGCAGCCCCGACCCGAGGTGGATCGGGTAGCGGACCGCCCCCCACTCGGCCCACAGCGTCGGCGCCGGAGCGGACACGCTCACCTGCCGACCTCGGCGGCCTCCCGGGCGGCCCAGGCGGCGACGCGCGCCGCGACCTCGTCGACGGGCCCGTCGGCATCGACCGCCAGGTCGGCGGCCTCGCGGTAGTTCGGCTCGCGCGCCGCCAGCCGGCGGGCGAATCGCGCCTCGTCGGTGGCGAGCGGGCGGTCCGAGTCCTTCACCCGCGCCCACGCCACGCCGGGGCTCGCCCGGAGCCAGACCACGTCCGCGGTGCGGCGCAGCAGGTCGCGGGTGCGCGCGCTCTCCACCGCGCCGCCCCCCAGCGCCAGCACGCCGGCGTCGCCGGCCAGGAGGTCGCGGATCACGCGCTCCTCGGTGCGGCGGAACCACAGCTCGCCGCGGCGGGAGAAGATCTCGGGGATCGGCATGCCCGCCTGCTCCTCGATGACCCGGTCGGCGTCGCTGAACGCCCGGTCCAGGCGGTTGGCGACCCGCCGGCCGACCGACGTCTTCCCCGCGCCCATGTAGCCGGTGAGGACGAGCCAGCGGGCCATCAGTGCCCCATGCTCAGCTCGCGATCTCGACGCGGTATCGCTCGACCGCCGCGTCGAGGTGGGCGATCGAGTCGCCGCCGAACTTCTCCAGCAGCGCCTGGGCCAGGACGAACGCCACGGCCGCCTCGGCGACGACGGCCGCGGCCGGGACGGCGCAGATGTCGGAGCGCTCCTTGAAGGCCTGGCGGGGCTCCTTGGTGGCGACGTCCACCGACGCGAGCGGCCGGGTCAGGGTGCTGATCGGCTTCATGACCGCCCGGATCAGGACCGGGGCGCCGTGGGTCATGCCCCCCTCGATCCCGCCGGAGCGGTTCGTCCGGCGGAAGAAGCCGCGGTCGGGATCGTGGAAGATCTCGTCGTGGGCCTGGCTGCCGGGGAGGCGGCCGAGCTCGAAGCCAGCGCCGATCTCGACGCCCTTGATCGCCTGGATCCCCATGATCGCCTGGCCGAAGCGGCCGTCCAGGCGGGCGTCGCCGCTCACGTGGGAGCCGAGGCCGGGGAGCGGATCGAAGGCCCAGACCTCGAAGACGCCGCCGAGGGTGTTGTGGTCCTGGCCGGCCGCCTTGATCGCGGCCTTCATCCGCTCGGACGCCTCCGGGTCGAGGCATCGCACGGGGCTCTCGTCGACGCCGTCGAAGTCGGCGACGCCGAGGTCGTCGCGGAGGGGCACCGCCTCGTCGCCGATCCGCACGACGTGGCTGCGGATCTCGGTGCCATAGCGGCGCAGGATCGCCTTCGCCACCCCGCCGGCCGCCACCCGGGCGGCCGTCTCGCGGGCGCTGGCGCGCTCCAGGATGGGGCGCAGGTCGTCGGTGCCGTACTTGAGCATCCCCGCCAGGTCGGCGTGGCCGGGGCGCGGCAGCGTGATGGGCTCCACCTCGTCGTGCGGCTCCCAGATCGCCATCCGGTCGGCCGCCCACTTGGGGAAGTCCAGGTTGGTGATCTCGAGGGTCAGCGGGCTGCCGATGGTGCGGCCGTGGCGGAGCCCCGACTTGACCTGGACTCGGTCGGTCTCGATCTTCATGCGCCCGCCGCGGCCGTAGCCGAGCTGCCGGCGCGCCAGGTCGGCGTCGATGTCGTCGGGGACGAGCGGGAGGCCGGACGGCAGGCCCTCGACCACCGCGAAGAGCGCGGGGCCGTGGGATTCCCCGGCTGTGCGGTACGTGAGTTGCACGACGCCGCAGTGTAACCCTCATCGGGGATAGAGTGCGCCCAGGATGCCCCGTGTCCGCCCAGCGATCGCCATCGTCGCGGTGCTGTCGGCGACCGTCGTGCCGTTCGCCGCGGCGGCCGACCTCGCGCCGACGCGCCCCGCCGTGACCCTGCGCGCCACCCTGACGGCCTCGACCGGCTCGACCTCCCTGGCCGTCGGCGGTCCGGACCGGTTCGCCGCCCGGCCGCTGGCCGGCGAGATCGGGCCGCTGGGCAGCCTCGTCGTGAACCGCGGCCTGCGGACCGAGTTCCTCGACGGGAGCGGCATCCGGATCGCCCGCACGTTCCCGGCGGCGCCCGACGGCGCCGGGCTGTGGCAACTGCTCTCCCCCTCCTCGGACACGCTCCTCGCCCGCGTGCGGGGCGGCACGGCGAGCCTGACGCCGGCCCGGTTCGCGGGCAGGGCGAGCCTGCGGGGGACGGTGCGCCTGGGCGGGAACGACTGCGCCGGCCTGCGGGGCGGGGTCCGCACCATCGACCTGGATCGCGCGACGCTGCTGCCGCTGCGCGTCCGGACCCAGCGGGCCGGCGCACGGGCGGAGGTCGTCACCGTGGCCCCGCGGGCGCTGAACCGGCCGGTCCCGGCGGCGGCCTTCCGGCTGGCGGGCCCGATCCGCGCCGGCGACCCGCGCCTGGATCAGGGCTTCCGGCGCACGAGCCCCGCCGCCGCGGCGCGCAACCTGCCGTACGCGCCGGCCCTGCCGTCGGCCGCGGCCGTGCCCGGCGGATTCGCCCTGGCGGTGTCCGGGTGGGCGCCCCGCACCGAGACCACCGGCGCCGAGGGCTCGATCCCGCCCGGGCGGTCGCTCTTCCAGGCGGTCTACGCGCGCGGCTGGGAGCGCGTCGAGCTGACCCAGCGCGCGTCCGGCGGCCGCGGCTGGCCGGCCGACCCGTTCGGCGTGGAGTGCGGGCGCCTGACGACCACCCGCGTCACGGTGGACGGGATCCCCGCGACGTTCGGGATCGGCCCGGAGATCGCGCCCCACCTCTTCTGGCGCGACGGCGCCGTCCTGCACACCGTGAGCGGCCCCTTCCCCGCCGCGACCCTCATCCAGATCGCCGAGTCGCTGACGCCCGTCACCGCGTCGTAGCGGTGCCGCTCCCCGTCCTCCCGGCGGCGGTGTTCGGCCTGCCCGAGTGGGCCGGCCGCCTGGTGCTCGTGGGCGTGATCCTGGTGGCGGCCGCCCTGATCCTGGCCGCTGCCGGCTGGCTGATGGCGCGCGTCTCGGCGCGGAGCCACGCCGCCGGCGGCGCACGCATCCGCCAGCGCCAGACGGCGATCACCGCCCTGGCGACGGGCCTGCGGTACGTGATCCTGATCGCCGCGGTCATCGCGATCGCCATCGTGCTGGCGGGCGGGGGCGGCATCGGGGCGATCGGCGGGGCGTCGATCGTGGTGATCATCATCGGCTTCGCGTCACAGCGGCTGCTGGTGGACGTGATCGCCGGCTTCTTCATCCTGTTCGAGGACCAGTACGGCGTCGGCGACGTGATCCGGGTCGAGCCGTTCGGCTACGCCGGTCGCGTCCAGAGCCTCGGCCTCCGGACGACGGTGCTCCACGGCCCCGCGGGGGAGCGCCTGATCGTCCCGAACGGGAACATCACCGCGGTGCGGGTCATCCCGAGCGGCCGGCGCCCGCACCGGATCGAGTTCCTCACCCGCGACCCGGAGCGCCTGGAGGCGATCGTCCGGGAGCTGGCGGGTGCGGTGTCGGGCGGAGGGGGCCCGTGGCGGGCGATGCCGCGGATGACCCGGCGGGCCGCCGACGACGGCCTGACCCGGGTGGTGGCGGTGGTGGACGTGGATGCCGCCCGCGAGGACGCCACCCGCTGGCTCACCGACGCGATCGCGGAGCGGGCGGGTGACGTGCTGGAGGTCCCGCCGCTGCGGTCGGTCGACCCGGCGGCCAGCTCGGACTGATCCCAGCGACGGCGCGGCCGCCGGGCCCTGTGGGGCGCCGGCGGCCGCGGCCCGCCGTTCCTGGCCTCCCCGGGCGTCAGGCCGGGCGGACGTCCACCAGCTTGATCTTGTACGAGCGCTTGGCGGTCGCGTTGTAGAGCGTGATCGACTCGCCCTCCTCCAGCTCGACGGTGTCGGTGCCGTCGGGCAGCAGCCCGCCGCTCAGCTCCAGCGTGACCGAGGTCGTCCCGATCGTCTGGACGACGAACTGCTGCGTGTCCGGCGGGATGGCGTCGCCCTCGCGGGCCACGACCGGCTCGCCGGAGACGTCGAAGTCGGCCTCCATCGCCCGCGGGTTCTGCACCGGGACCGTCGGGTCCGGCGTGGAGCCCGTGTTGGGGTTGGCGGTGGCGTCGCCCGGGACCGGGGTGGCCACGATCGGGTCGCCGTTGATGGGCGTGTCGGCGGGGATCTCCGCTGCCGTGCCCGGCTCGGTGTTCGCGCTCGAGTTCTGGTCGACCTGCTGGTCGAACGCGTCGTGCGGCGTCCCGAACCGGTCGGTGCCGTCGAGCGTCATCCCGAGGCCCTGGGCGTCGACCGAGCCCGGCGTGCCGAGCGCGGCGATCGCCTGGTTGGCCGACTCGGCCGCGCCGACGCCGGAGGCGATCGGCATGGAGGCGTCCGGCAGCGAGGCGCTGTCGCCCGCGGCGGCGTCGCCGCCGCCCCCGCCCCCGCCGCAGCCGGCGAGCATCAGGGCCGCGGCCGCGCAGGCGGCGAGCGGCGCGATGTGGCGTCGGCGGATCACTGGGTACCTCCGGTGCTCGGCGTGGCGACCGCGGGGGCCGGGCCCGCGCCGGTCGTGGTGGCCGCGCCGGCGGCCGGCGCGGTGGTCGTGGTGGGGGCGGCGACGGCCGTGGTCGGCGCGACGCTGGTGCCGGCGGCGGCGCCGCCGGGGACGCTGGAGAACGCGACGACCTTGACCGTCCCGAGCACCTTGTCGTCGCCCTTGGGCGCCCCGCTGGTGCCGTTGGACTCGCCGTCCTGCTGGAGGGTCAGGTCCACGGACGTCGTGGCGAAGAGGCGGCCGCCCACGATCGGGCGGTCCTTCTCGTCCACGGCGACCTGGCGGTGGAGCCGGTACAGGAAGTCGTCAACGTCGAAGAAGCGGCCGGTCACCTTGACCTCGAACTCCGTCCCGCGGATCGAGCCGTAGTCGCTGTAGGTGTTCGTCTTGATGGAGGTGAGCTCCACGTTCGCCCGGTCGGCGAGACGCTGGAGCTGCACCACGACGCCCGGCGTCTCGGTGTTCTCCGGCAGGGCCTTGGAGAGGCGGAGCCGCTCCGCGGTCCGCTTCGCCTCGCCCTTGTCGGTGGCCGCCATGCGGTCGATGGTGTCCTGCAGGTCGTTGGTCTCGTTCTGGACCGCCGCCAGCGCGTCCTTCTGGGTGCCGAGATCAGCCTTGGCCGGCTTGATCGCGAACCAGTAGAGGCCGCCGACGATCGCGATCACGCCGATCACCGCGAGCAGGATCTGGTCGCGCTTGGTCATCTTCATGGCGTGACTCCGGAGGCCGTCGAGGTCGCCGCCGCGCCGTTCACCGGGGTGAGCGTCGAGCGGTCCTGCGCGCGCTGGTCGATGGGGATGTCGATGACGAAGTGGATGACGTCCTTGACGTCGCCCGCCTGCACCTCGCTGGTCGCGAGGCGGGGCTCGCCGAGACCCGGGACCGTCGAGGCCCGCGCCATCAGCAGGGCCACCTGGTCCTGGGTGTACGCGTAGCCGTCGAGGTGGATCCCGCGCGGCACGGTCGAGTTGTTGACGTTCGGGGCGTTCGCCGTCGCGGCCGTGGGGGTCGCGGCGACCTCGGTCTCGCCCTTCAGGTTGGTGAGCCAGACGTCGGCGGGCATGACGGCCGTCAGGTCGCGGATGATCCGCTCCCAGTTGACGCGCCCGGTCACCAGGCCGACGACCGCGCCGGTGCGGACCTCCTGCGCGGCGTCGCGCGCCTGGGCCGCCTGGAAGGCGCCGAGCTGGTCGCGCAGGGCGTCGCGCTGCGCGGTGGCGGTGGCGACGTCGGACTTGACGTCGTTCACCTGGCCGTGAAGCGAGTAGCCCCAGAAGCCCATCCCCCCGAGGAGGGCGACGGCGCCGACCACCGCGAGCGGGGTCTTGGCACCGGCGAAGCCGGGGGTGCGGCGCTCCCGCTGGGGGAGGAGGTTGACCGCCTTCATGACCGCTCCGGCGCGTCGAGCGCCAGGCCGAGGGCCACGGCCGCGCGGGCGGCCACGTCGGGCGACAGGTCGCCCGGGTCGTCGAGCTGCTCACGGGGGTCGCCGATCTCGACGGGGATCCCGAGTCCCTGCTGGAGGTAGCGGTCGATGCCCGTGCAGAGCGCCGTGCCGCCGGAGATCACCAGCTTCTCGACGGGCCGCGCGAAGCTCTGCGACCGGTAGTAGTCGAGCGACCGGCTGATCTCGCGGACCAGCGGCCGGGTGCCGAGCGCGAGCGCGTGCCGCACCTCGGCGACCGTGTCCGGGTCCCACCCGTCCAGCGGCTCGCCGAGCAGCCCGCACGCCGTCTTGACGGCCTCGGCCTCGTCAGCGGGCAGGCCGGTGCGGTCGGCCACCGCCTTGGTGAGGTGGCTGCCGCCGAACCCGACGAGGCGGGTGAAGTGGCAGCGCCGGTCGACCGCGACGATCATGTTGGTGACCTCGGCGCCGACGTGGCAGACCGCCTGGGCCTGCGTGTCGGCCGAGCCCTCGTCGATGACCATCGGCGGGGGCAGGAGCGCCCGCAGGATGGCGAAGGCCTCCAGGTCGATGCCGACCGGCTGGAGGCCGGCCTGGCGGACGGTGGAGACCAGCCCGTCGACCATGTCCCGGTGGGCCGCGACGACGACGTGCCGCTCGCGGTCGCCGGCGTCGTTGCTGAACCGCAGCACCGGCTGCGAGTCCACGACGGTCTGGTCGGGCGGGATCGGGATCTGCTCGGCCGCCTCGAACTCGACGGCGGCGCGGCGCTCGCGCTCGTCGTCGAGGGCCGGCAGCTCGATGGTCCGGACCACGACGCGCTGGTTCGCGACGCCGAGGCGGACACGCTTCCCCGAGAACCGGGCGGTCTTCCAGAGACGCTTAATCTCGGCGGCGAGCTCGTCCGGGCGCACGATCTCTCCGTCGTGCACGAGTCCGGGGGGCAGTGGCTCGACCGCGGCCTTCGCGAGCGTCACGCGCTCGCGGGCGGTCTTCAGCTCGACGCCTGCGATGGCGCTCGAGCCGATGTCGAGGGCTACGACGGTGCTCATGGTGACGACGTCCGTGTCGGGGAGGGCAGGAGTTCCGAGGGGTGGTCAGCCGAGCCGGTCGGCGTACCACCCGATCATCGAGGGACCGAACCACAGCGCGACCAAGGCACCGGTCGCGAGGAAGGGGCCGAAGGGCACGGCCATCTTGCGGGCACGCGAGCCGAAGCGCGCGAGGTAGGCGGCGCCGACGACGGCGCCGACGGCGAACGCGACGAACAGGGCGGGCACGACCGACGCTCCGAGCACCGCGCCCATCAGCAGGGCGAGGTCCGCGTCGCCGTCACCCATGCCGCCGGTGAAGGAGAGCAGGAAGAAGAAGGCGAACGCGCCGGTTGCCGCGACGAGCGGGACCCACCAACGCTCCGGGCGCGCGGCGATCGCCGCCACCAGGCCGAGGGCCGCCGCGGGCACGACGAGCCGGCGGGGGATGAGCCGGTGCTCCAGGTCGATCACGAACACCGGGACGAGGGTGACGCCGAGCAGGGCGGCCGCGAGGCCCTCCCACGTCGGCCCGAAGGTGAGGATCGCCGCCGCGGCGAGCGCGCCGCTGGCGAGCTCGATGGCCGGGTAGCGCCAGTGCACCCGCCCGCCGCAGCCGCGGCAACGGCCCCGCTGGGCCAGCCACGACACGACCGGGACGAGCTCGATCGGCGTCAGCGTGCGCCCGCACGACGTGCAGTGCGAGCGCGGGCTCACGAGCGACTCCCCCGCCGGCCAGCGCGAGGCCAGCACGGTGGCGAAGGAGCCGAGCGCGAGGCCGATGAGGCCCGCGACCGTCGCCCAGTAGGCGGTGGGTGCGCCGAGCAGCATCAGCGGACGATGAACCGGTCGTAGACGAGGACGCCGCGCTGACGGCTCGCCACGTTGGCGAACTTGCGCTGCGCGTCACGCGGCACCCACAGGCGCAGGCGGTGCGTGCCCGGGTCGATACGGCCCGTGCTCACCGTGACCTGGAAGCGCTGCCGGGTGGGCGTGACCTTGCGGATCGTCTGCCAGCCGTCGGAGGTCTTCATCTGGATGACGGCCGGGCGCTTCGGATAGACGCTGCCCTTCACGACCAGGCCCTTCTTCCGCACGACGCGGCTGGTGGCCAGGCGGAAGGTGACGCGCGGCTGCACGTCGATGCCGAACGCCGCGGAGCCCTCCGGGTGGTTCGCCTCCTCGCGCCACACCAGGCGGTAGTCCGCCGAGCGGCTCATCTTGAGGGAGAACGCGAACCGGCCCTGGGGGTTGGTGCGGACGGTCCCGGCGGCCTTGAACTGGTCGCTCGGGTACGTGCGGCGCTCCACGTAGAGGCGCGCCTTGCCGACCCCGGCCCCGTTGTTCTTGAGCTGCCCGCTGACGACGACCGTCTGGCGGTAGTCGACCCGCGAGGGCAGCGTGTTGAGGTTGAAGTCGGGCGGGAAGACGCTGCGGAAGCTGCGCGTGGTCGACCACTGCCCGAGGGCCTCGGAGCCGTAGTTCGCCCGGACGCGCCAGTAGTGGACGCCGGGCGTGGTGATCTGCTCGCGCGGCGGCACCATGGCCGTCTGAGCCGTCTGCAGGAGCGCCGCGCTCGCCCCGAAGCCGGGGTCGCGCGAGACCTGCACGTCGTAGGCGAGGGCACCCGGCACGGGCGTCCACGTCATGAGCGGCGAGTAGACGACGGCGGCGCCGTCGTTCGGGGCCTTCTGCGTCGGCCGCGGGCTGTTGAGGCTGAACGAGCCGACCTTGCTCCACGTCTGCCCGGCGTTGCCGCCGTCCACGGCGCGGACGCGCCAGCTCCACGTGCCCTCGGGCAGGCGGCTCTCGTCGTCGGCGATCGATCCGGGGACGCCGCCGAAGCCGAAGATCCGCGCCTTGCGGGTGGTGCCGGACGCGAACTGCCCGTCGGGGCTGAGCTCGACGTCGAACTTGGCGATGCCGGGAACCGGGCTCCACGACAGGAGCGGCGGCGTGTCGACCACGCCGCCGTTGGCCGGCGAGGAGAGGGTGACGCGGGTCTGCTTGCGGAACTGCGCCGTCGGCACGATCGGGTCGCCCTCGTACACGGCCCAGGTCGGCTCCTCGTCGGTGCCGGTGCCCCAGATGACGCGCCAGTAGTAGCCCGTCCCCGTCTGGTTGTCGGGCAGCGGGTTGCGGCTCACCCACGACGTGTTGGTGGTGACGCGCGACTCGAGGATGGTGTTGAACTGCGGGTCGGCCGCGATGTCGACCCGGTAGATCGTCGCGCCGTTGACCGGCGTCCAGGACATCACCGTCGGGATGCCGGTGTCGGTGTCGCCGGTCGAGCTCAGCGTCGGGACCGCCCCGAGGGGGGTCGGCGCCGTCCAGTTGACCGGGAACTCACCGGTCCAGGTGCCCGGGACCCCGTCGATGACGGGCCGGACCCGCCACCAGAGGTTGCCGACCACCATGTTGCGCGTGCGCTCCTCGGCGAAGGTCGGGACGAACGAGGTGCCGCTGGTGGAGCCCGCGATCTTCAGCGCCGTGCCCGCGTAGGTGTGGGCGACGGAGGTGACCTGGATGTCGTAGCGCTCGGCGCCGTCCACCGGCGTCCACTGGAACAGCAGGTTGCTGGTGGTGGCGTTGAACGCCGGCGAGGTCTGCGTCGGCGAGGTCCAGGCGCGCGTGAAGTCGGTCGCCGTGGTCCAGGGGCCCGGGTTGTCGTTGGGGTCGCGGGCCCGCACCCGCCACGAGTAGGTGTCGTCGGGGAGGGCCCCCACGACGCCCGGCGAGGCGAACGGCTGCTTGATGTTCCTGCCCGCGAACACGACGTTGTTGAACTGGTCGCCCGGGGAGACCTCGACGTCGTAGGACTTCGCGCCGGCCACCGGGTTCCACGACAGGTACGGGTTCAGGGCCGTGAACGTGGCCGCGGATCCGCCCGGGGTGGTGGACATCTTGGTGCCGCCGATGATGTTCGGCCAGGTCTTGGCGACGCGCGCCACGTCGCTCCAGATGCCGATCGTCCCGGCCTCGTCCACCGCGCGGACGCGCCACCAGTAGGCGCCATCCGGGAAGACGATGTCGGGCACGGCGATCGACTGCTCCGTGGTGCCCTTCCAGATGGTCTTGCTGAAGCCCGGGTTGTCCGCGACCTCCACCTCGTAGGAGACGGCGTCGGGCACGTCCCCCCAGTCGAGGATGACCGCGGCCTCCGGGTACTTCACGGGGTTGGCGATCGAGTTCGGGACGAGGGCGGAGGGCTGGCTCGACAGGCGGTCGGCCTTGAACGGGGAGGCGACGGTCTTCGCCGGCGTCGTCCCCGCGGCGGGGTCCTGGGCGGTGGCCAGGGCCGGCACGACCAGGGTGCAGGCGGAGAGGGCGAGTGCCAGGCGGCGGGACCGACGCATGGCCCGCGACGCTACGACCGCCGGGCGCGCGTGAGGCGCGTCAACCGTGCCGGGCGTGTGTCGCGTCTGCATCAGGTCTCGAGTCCATTCGGGCGAGGGCACGAGCGCTTCCTTGCGGTCGAGGAGCCCGCGTCGTGGGCGGCGGGCGGGGGGAAGAAGACTGGTGTGGCTGGGGTGCTGCGGTCGGGGTGCTGCGGTCCTGCGGCTCGCACCGTGCGAGCGGGTGAGGGCTGCGCAGGCCCGCCGGGGGGCGGACCTGCGCCGTGGCCTCAGTCCGGGATCCGGACTACCACTTGCCGGCGGTGCCGTTCGCGGTGCACGCGCTGGTCGGGGTGCAGTCACGGCTCACCGTCGAGCCGGTCGCGGCGGTCAGGTCCTTGGTGTACGTGTAGACGGTGCCGGACTTGCTGGTCGCCGTCAGGACGTAGCCGGTCGCGCTCAGGCCGGAGATCTTGACCTGGTCGGACGCGGCGTCGGACGCCGTGGTCGACCACGAGATGTTCGGCTCGATGGTGCGCAGGTTGGTGGTGGTGGCGGTGGCGTAGGTGTTGCCATCCGAGAAGAAGGCCTCCATCGCGGTGGCGCCGTTGCGCACCAGCGACTTGGCGGCCGCGTCGTTGGCCTTGTTGCGCTGGCCCAGGAACGCCGGGATGGCGATCGCGGCCAGAAGACCGATGATGATGACCACCACCAGGAGCTCGATCAGGGTGAAGCCCTTCTCGTTCCGGCGGCGGCGGAGTCGCTCAAGCATGTGCTCTCCTCCATGAGAACGTGACGTCCGCGGTCCTCCTGCCCGTGACGTGGGCACCCGCGGTTCACACCCCATATCGAGCGACATGGGCATTTTCTTGAGAACCCGGACAGCGGCGTCCGGTGATCGGGGCCGCGGGCGGCGCCCGCGGCGGGGCCTCAGGCGGGGCGGCGGGCGATCGCGAACAGCTTCACGAACGCGAACCTGAAGCCGTCCGGACCGCTCGCGCCGTGCACGGCGCGGGTGACGCGCTCGACGTGGGCGGCGGCCTCCTCCGGATCGAGCGAGGCCGACAGATGGCTGGCGACGGCGGCGATCCGGGCGAGGTAGGCGTCGGGGCCCTGGCGGCGCACCCGGCGCTCCTCCCACGCGTCGATCACGTCGAGGCCCGCGTCGCCCATCCAGCCCGCGACCTCGTCGGCGCTGCGCTGGATGACGTCGAAGACCCCCGTCCACTCGGCCGGGACGGGCGGCCGGATCCCCTCCAGCACGGCCCGGAACTCGGCGTCGGTGCCGGACGCGGACGCCAGGATGCCGAGCGCCCCGCCCGGCCGCAGCGGCCGCGCCATCGCGGCGATGGCAGCCGGCTTCTCGGGGAACCAGTGGAACGCCATGCCGCTCACGACCGCGTCGAACGCGCCCTCGGGGACGTCCATGTCGTGGACGCCCGCCACCTGCAGCGTCGCGTCGACCCGCCCGCCGAGCTTCTCGCGGAAGCGCTCGAGCATCCCCTCGGAGGGGTCCACCCCCGTCACCCGCCGGGTCGCGAAGCGGTCGACCATCGCCTCCGTCACGAAGCCGGTGCCGCAGCCGACGTCGAGGACGTCGTCGTACCGGCCGTCGGGGAGGGAGGCCACCAGGCGCCGGGCGCCGTCGCGGTTGCGGCGCAGCAGGTCGTCGTAGTCGTCGGCCGCGCGGGTGAAGCCCTCCCCCACGTCCTGGCCGTCCCTGGGTCCGCCGGTCGTCGTCATGGCCACTAAGGTAGAGGAATGGCCGCGACCTGGACCCTGGTGACGGACGGGGCGTGCTCCGGCAACGGGACCGACGCCTCCCGCGGCGGCTGGGCGGCGATCCTCACCTCCCCCGACGGCGCCGAGACCGTCCTGACCGGCGGCGAGTACCCCACCACCAACAACCGGATGGAGCTGATGGCCGCCCTGGAGGGGCTGGCGGCCACGCCGCAGGGGTCGGACGTGGAGCTGGTGACCGACTCGAGCTACCTGGCCCACGCCATCGAGAAGGGGTGGCTGTCGGGGTGGCAGCGCAAGGGCTGGAAGACGGCGAGCAAGCAGCCGGTGGCGAACCGCGACCTGTGGGAGCGGATGATCGCCGAGCTGGCGCGCCACCACCGCGTGCGGCCCACGCTTGTGCGCGGCCACGCGGGGCACGAGGTCAACGAGCGCGCCGACCGGCTCGCGGTGGAGGCCGCCCTGGACGCCCGGCCGCGCCAGGAGGTCCCCGCGACCCGCGGCCAGGAGCAGCTCGGCCTCGACCTCCCGGATTGACGGCGGCGCCCCGGACGCTCGTCGTGGGGCCCGGCGCCGTCGGCGGCTTCGTCGCGGCGCGGCTCACCGGGGCGGGCTGGCCAGTGACGGCGGTCGCCCACGGCGAGACGCTGCGGGCGCTGCGCGCCGGGCCGCTGCGCCTGACCGACGGCGACGAGGAGCGCGAGGTGTCGGTGCGCGCCGTGGGCGACCCCGCCGAGGCCGGCCCCGCCGACCTGGCGCTGGTGTGCGTGAAGAGCTTCAGCACCGAGGCGGCGGCCCGCGCGCTGGCCCCGGCCCTGGCCGACGGGGCCGTGGTGCTCTCCCTCCAGAACGGCGTGGCGAACCCGGCGGTGATCCGGCGCGCCTGCCCGGGCGCGCAGGTCGCCGGCGTCGCCGTGTACCTGGGGTGCCAACGGCCCGCGGCCGACCACGTGATCCGGCGCCCCAGCCGCAACCCGGCCACCGGCGAGCTGCGCGACGCGCTGGCGGGCGGCGGCGACGGCCCTCCGGCCGACGCGCTCGAGCGGGTGGGGGCGGCGATCGGTGTGCCGGTGCGGCGCGGCGACGCCGATCTGGCCCTGTGGACGAAGCTGGTGGCGAACGTGTCGCTCAACACCGTCACCGCGCTGGGGCGGGCCCGGGTGGGGGCGGTGTTCGCGGAGCCGCGGGCGGTGGAGCTGATGCTCGCGCTGGGCCGCGAGACCGTGGCGGTGGCGCACGCCGCGGGCGTCCCGCTGCCGCCGGACGCGGCGGAGGCGTACGTGGCGGACGCCCGGCGGCGCCTGCCGGCGGCCGGGGGATCGTCCACCCTCTTCGACCTGGAGGCGGGCCGGCGGCTGGAGCGGGAGGCGCTGGTGGGCGCCGTGGTCGCCGAGGGCGGGCGGCTCGGCGTCCCCGTCCCGGCGAGCCGGGCGTGCGACGCGCTGCTGCGGCTCCTCAGCCCCCGGGAGGGCTGAGCCGGTCGGCGGCGGCCCGGGCGGCCGCGGCGGCCTCGGCGGCGATGGCGCGCACGATCTCGCCCGCCGGCGCCTCGCGGGCGAGCGCGTGGGCCTGGCCGGCCCAGAGGTTGAAGCCGCCGGCGTCGCCCGCCTGGCGGGCCGCGGCGCGAAGGGGCGCCGTCGCGTGGTGGACATGGGGGTACGCGACGACGGCGTCGGCGTCGTGCTCCTCCATGAAACGGTTCACGATCCCCCGCGCGGTGCGGCCCGTGAAGGCGCGGGTGAGGCCGGTGCGGCCCTCGCCGGCGAGGGCGGCGCGGTGGGCCGGATGGGTGCCGGCCTCGGCGGCGCGCAGAAACGCGGTGCCCATCTGGGCGGCGCGGGCGCCCGCCGCCACCACGGCGGCGACCCCGGCGCCGTCGGCGATCCCGCCGGCCGCGACGAGCGGCAGGTCGGTCGCGGCGGCGACCAGGCGGAGCAGGGCGAGCAGACCGGGCGACTCGGCGTCGTCGCGGTCGTCCCAGGCGCCCCGGTGGCCGCCCGCCTCCGCGCCCTGGCAGACCAGCGCCTGGGCGCCGGCCGCGGCGGCCGCGCGCGCCTCGGCGGCGCTGGTGACGGTGACCCAGACCTCGGAGCCGGCGGCGCGGAGCGCGGCGACCACCCCGGCGGGCGGGCAGGCGAAGGTGAACGACACCACGGGCACGGGATCCCCCGTCAGGAGGGCGATCTTCGCGTCCCAGGCGTCGTCCTCGTCGCGGGCCTCCCCCACCCGGGTCCCGAGCCGGTCGGCGTCGGCCCGGAGGGAGCGGACGTAGGCGTCGAGGGCCGCCGGGTCGACCGGGTCGCGACGCGGGACGAAGACGTTGACGCCGAACGGAGCCGGGGTGAGTCGCCGGACGGCGGCGATCTGCGCGGCGAGGTCGTCGGGGGTGCGGTAGCCGGCGCCGATGAACCCGAGGCCCCCGGCGTCCCCCACCGCGGCCACCAGCGAGGGCGTGGTCGCGCCGCCCGCCAGGGGGGCGAGGACCACCGGGTGCCGGAGTGACGCCAGGACCGCCGTCATCGCGGCGAGCCTACGTCAGCGCGGGTCGCGCGGTCCCCGGGATTCCCATGTGGGACTCGCGGTTCGTCGGAAGTGGGACTCGGGACGGAGCCGCCGATGGCCGGGGCGAGGGGCCCGGAACCCCTTCACCGAGGGGTTCCGGGGGGAGGGCGCCCGTCCGCCTGGGCCAAGTGGGACTGGAGGATGGTCCCAAGTGGGACCCGGGGACGGTCCCAAGTGGGACCCGGGGAGCGCCGGGCGAGCGGGGGGTGGACCCGACGTCACCGCCTGAGGCAATTGACCCCGGGACCCCAAAATGCACCGACGAGGAGCGCCCTGGATCCGGAGGGAGCCGGTGGCCGACACGGAACCGGTCAGAACCCCTTCATTGAGGGGTTCTCCCAGGGAACGCCCGACCGGCAGCTCCAAAGTGGGACTTCGAGTCAGTCCCAGGTGGGACCCGGCGAGCGTCGAGCGCCCAGGGTGGACCCAGCGTCACTCGCCTGAGGCAATCGACCCCGGGACCCCTATTGCACCGACGAGGAGCGCCCGGATCCGGACGGCGCCGCCGGCTGACACGGAACCGGCCAGAACCCCTTCATCGAGGGGTTCTCCCAGGGAACGCCCGACCGGCACCTCCAAAGTGGGACTTCGGGTCCGTCCCAAGTGGGACGCGAGGACGCCCGGGAGTGGGACGGGCGCCCGCCCCGGGTCAGGGGGCCGCGGGGGGCCCGGCGGGGGGACGGGAGCCGAGGGTGACGGGGACGTCGATCTCGTCGCCGTCGCGGAGGATGCGGACGGTCACGCGGTCCCCCGGGGCGTGGCCCACGAGGGCGGCGGCCAGGCCGGCGTTCGTGTCGGCGGGGGCGCCGTCCACCCCGGTGATCACGTCGCCGGGCCGCAGGAGGCCCGCCGCGGGCCCGCCGGCGACGACGGACTGGAGGAGGACGCCCTCGGGGACGTCGCCGCCCACGATGCCCATGTACGGCAGGTCCGCCCGGCCGGTCGCGATGATCCGGGTCGCGGTGCGGTCCACCACGGCGCTGGGGACGGCGAAGCCGATGCCCTCGTTGGTGCCGCTCTCCGTCGCGATCTGCGTCGCCATGCCCACCACGCGGCCGTCCATCGACAGCAGCGGGCCACCCGAGTTGCCGGGGTTGAGCGCGGCGTCGGTCTGGATGACCCCCTGGATCGCGAACCCGTTGGGCGAGTCGATCTGGCGCCGCAGCCCGGAGACGATCCCGCTCGAGAGGCTGCCGTTCAGCCCGAACGGCGAGCCGATCGCGACGACGGGGTCGCCGATGCGGACCTCCGACGAGTCGCCGAACGGCAGCGGAGGCACATCGCCCGGCGACTCCCGCAGGGTCAGCACCGCCACGTCCACCGACGGCTCCACGCCGCGCACCGTCGCCTCGACGCGACGGCCCCCCAGATCCACGCTCACGCTGGTCCGGTCGCCCACGACGTGGGCGTTCGTGACCACGTGCCCGCGCGCGTCCACCAGGAACCCGGACCCCGTGCGGTCGCCGGCGTCGATCAGCACGACCGACGGCGACGCCGCCCGGTAGATCGCGCGGACGTGGGCGGCGTCGGCCGTCCCGGCCCCCGCCGCCTCGCTGCGGACGCCGAGCGCCGCGGCGATCCCCACCAGGACGAGCCCCGTCACCAGGCCGCCCAGGACCGCCGCACCCAGCAGCCGCACCGAATCGCCGCGCATCCGTGTCATGGGGAGGATGGTGCGCGCCGGCCGCCGCGCCCGCACCGTCCGCGCGCGGGGTGGGCGCCCCCCCGGACGGACGGTCGCCGGCATCGTCCCCCGGGCCGGAGTCGTCCTACACTGACCTCATGCGCAACAGCTACACCCTCGGCCGCGTCGCCGGCATCGAGATCGGGATCAACTGGAGCGTCCTCGCGCTGCTCGCGCTCATCATGTGGACGCTCGCCACCGGGGTGTTCCCCGACACGAACCCGGGGCTCGGCGACAACACCTACTTCGCGATGGCGGTCGTCGCCTCCCTCGGGTTCTTCGCCTCGATCCTGCTCCACGAGCTGGGTCACGCCCTCCAGGCGCGCCGCGACGGGATGGAGATCGACGGCATCACCCTCTGGCTGTTCGGCGGCGTCGCGCGCTTCACCGGGATGTTCCCAACCGCCGGCGCCGAGTTCCGCATCGCGGTCGCCGGGCCCATCGTGTCGCTCCTGCTCGCCGCCGGCCTGCTGGGCGGCACGTGGCTCCCGGGCCTGGCCGAGCCGGTCGACGGGGTCCTGGCGTGGCTGGGCATCATCAACGCGCTCCTGCTCGTCTTCAACCTGATCCCGGCCCTGCCGCTCGACGGCGGACGCATGCTGCGCGCCGCCCTCTGGCAGTGGAAGGGCGACCTGCAGTCGGCGACCCGGCTCGCCGCGGGGGTCGGGCGGATCCTGGCGCTCGGGATGATCGGCCTGGGCATCGCCATGGCCGTCCTGGGCCAGGGGATCAGCGGCGTCTGGCTCGCCCTGATCGGCTGGTTCGTGCTCCAGGCCGCCGGCGCGGAGGCGCAGATGGTGCGGCGGGCGCCCCCCGTGGTGGGCCCGCGCGTGGGCGACATGATGGACGCCGAGCCCGTCACCACCCGCCCGGAGCTCACCCTCGACGAGTTCTCCCGCCTCGCCGGGATCGACCTGGCCCACGAGGCGTACGCCGTGCTGGGCGACGACGGCCGCCCCGTCGGGATCATCCCCACCCGCGCGCTGACCGACGTGCCGCGCGAGGAGTGGCGCGCCCGCACGGTCGCGGACTGCATGATCGGCCGGGCCCAGGTCCCCGCCCTCACCGCCGAGGCATCGCTGGACGACGCCATGGAGGCCCTTCGCCGGTCGCCGGTGCGGCGGGTGCTGGTGGTCGACGGGGAGCGCCTGGTCGGGCTGCTCTCGCTGGACGACGTCGCCCGGACCCTGGGCCTGCGCGTCGCCGGCCCCACCCTCCCCTAACGCCCCTCCGGCGCGGCGTTCCCCCGGTCGCCGCGCGCCTCGCGGATCGCGCGCATGAATCGCATGTGCCGCAGCATCAGGGCCAGGCACGTGAGGCCGAGCACGGCGTTCACCACGATCAGCGTCAGCTCCATGCCGGCGCTGAACGCGAGGACGTCGGTGCGCCCCGCCTCCCCCGCGAGCATCACCACCAGCAGCGCCTGCTTGGGCCCCAGGCCCCCCGGGGTGGCCGGGAACAGGCCGCCGAGGCTCCCCGCCACCTGGACCGTCAGCGCCGCCGTGATCGAGGCGGGGATGCCGAAGGCCAGCAGGAAGCAGGCCGCCGCGCCGACCCGGCAGCCCCACCCGGCCACCTGGTAGCTCACGACCGACCGCAGGTACCGCAGCGGGGTCGTCAGGATCACGAGCCCCCGGCCGAACTCGTGCCAGAACCGGCGCACCCGCCGGCCGAGCATCACGAACAGGATCGCGACGACCCCGGCGATCGCGAGGGCCCAGAACGGGTGGCGCAGCGCCAGCGAGAGGTCGAACGCCGGGAGGTCCGGCAGCCTCACGCCCGGGAGGATCCCGAAGGCGAGCGCCCACCCCAGCAGGGTGGACGCGATGATCATGTCCACGATCGTCTCGCAGACCAGCGTGCCCGTCAGCGTCGCGTACCCGGCGTGCGGGACGGAGCGGCGCATCAGGAACATCTTCATCAGGTCGCCCGCGCGGGCGGGGAGCACGGCGTTGACCCCCACGCCGGCGCAGTAGGCGCCGAAGGCGGAGCGGTAGCGGATGCGCTCGCCGGGGAAGGCCGCCCGCAGGATGTTCTGCCACCCGCGGGAGCGCAGGGCCAGGTTCACGATCCCGAGCGCGGCGGCGGCGACCAGGAACCCCCAGTGGACGGCGGCGAGCCGCTCGCCGAACGCGTTGACCGCGTCGACGAAGGAGCGGATCGAATCCACGGCGCTACCGGGTCAGGAGGTAGGCGGCGCCCGCGGCCAGCAGGTTGGGCCGCCGCTCCGCGCGCTCGGGCGCCATGCGCCCGTCGTCGTCCAGCAGGCGCCGCGCCGACACCCGCAGCCCCTCGGCGGCCGCGAGCCGCTCGAAGTCGCGCAGCGTGCAGAGGTGGATGTTGGGGGTCGCGAACCACGGGTGCGGCAGCGTGCGGCTCACGGGCATCGTGCCGCGCAGCAGCAGTCCCGCCCGCAGGCGCCAGTGGCCGAAGTTGGGGAACGAGACGATCCCGGCGGGCGCGACGCGCATCATCTCCCGCAATACCCGCACCGGGCGCCGCGTCGCCTGGAGGGCCTGCGACAGCACCACCAGGTCGAAGCCGTCGTCGTCGAACTCCGGCAACCCGTCGTCGATGTCGGCCTGCACCACCGGCAGCCCCCGGGCCACGCACGCGTGGAAGGCCTCCGGGTCGCGCTCCACGCCCTGCACGCGGCAGCCCCGGGCCCGCGCCAGCTCCCCCAGCAGCTCGCCCTCGCCGCACGCCAGGTCCAGCACGCGGGCGCCCTCGGGCACCAGCGCCGCCACCACCTGCAGGTCGGGCCTCACGGCGCCAGCTCGCGGTGCAGGCGGTCCATGAACCCCGCGACGGTCCGGTGGTACTCCGGGATCTCCAGCAGGAACGAGTCGTGGCCGTGCGGCGACGGGATCTCGCGGAAGGTCACGTGGGCGCCCCCGGCGGACAGCACCCGCACGATCTCGCGGGAGTGGGCGGTGTCGAACCGCCAGTCGCTGTCGAACGACAGCACCAGGTAGCGGGTGTCGCCCGCCGCGAGGGCGCGCGACGTGCCGGCGGGGTCGGCGAACGCGTCGAAGTAGTCCATGACGCGCGTCAGGTACAGGTAGCTGCCGGCGTCGAACCGCTTCAGGAACGACGCCCCCTGGTGCTGGAGGTAGCTCTCCACCTCGAAGTCCACGTCGAAGCCGAACCTCGGGGCGTCGGCGTCCTGGATCCGGCGGCCGAATTTGCGGCGCATGGACTCCTCGGAGAGGTACGTGATGTGCGCGAGCATGCGCGCCGTCGCGAGGCCGCGGTCCGGCCGCGTGCCGGCCTCCAGGTAGTCGCCGCCGTTGAAGTCCGGGTCGCCCATGATGGCCTCCCGGGCGACCGCCGAGAAGGCGATGTTCTGCGCCGAGAGGCGGCTGGACGCGCAGATCACCACCGCGGCCCCGAGCTCGCCGGGGGCGTCGAGCGACCACTGCAGCGCCTGCATGCCGCCGAGCGACCCGCCGACGGCCGCCAGGGGCCGCTCGATGCCCAGGTGCCGCACCAGCGCGCGGTGCACCCGCACCAGGTCGGACACCGTGAACAGGGGGAAGCGCAGGCCGTAGGGACGGCCGGTGGACGGATCGACCGACGACGGGCCCGTCGTCCCTTGGCAGCCCCCGAGCAGATTGGCGCAGATCACGAAGAAGCGGTCGGTGTCGATCGGCTTGCCCGGGCCGATGAAGTTGTCCCACCATCCGGGGCGGTCCGGGTCGCCGTGGTGGCCGGCGGCGTGGGCATCTCCCGTCAGGGCGTGGCAGATGACCACCGCGTTCTCGCGCCGCGCGTCGAGGCGCCCGTACGTCTCGTACGCGACCTCCACGGGGGCCAGCGCGGCCCCCGAGTCGAGGCGCAGCGGCGCCCCGGGCGTGAACAGGACGACGCGCTGGGTCTCGACGCGTCCGACGGAAGGTGCTCCCACCCGGTTATCCTGACGCGCGATGGAGGACGGCGTCGCCCGCGCGAAGCTCGACCCCGACGACCCGGAGCGGTTCGTCCCCCTCCGGCGTGCCCTCGGCGTCACCAGCTTCGGCCTCAACCAGATGCTCCTGCGGCCGGGGCAGCGCGGCCGCATCCACCGCCACGAGCGCCAGGAGGAGGTCTACGTGGTGCTCTCCGGGCGGCTGACGGTCGAGGTGGAGGGCGAGCCGCAGGACCTGGAGGCGGGAGAGCTCATCCGCGTCGCGCCCGGCGTGCGCCGGCGCGTCGTGAACCTGGGACCCGAGGTCGTGAGCGTCCTGGCGATCGGCGGGGCCAACCCGCACGAGGGCCGCGACGGGCTCGCCTACACGGACTGGTCCGACGCGGACCCCCGGGCGCCGCAGGAGATCCCCCTCCCGGAGGACCTCCCGGCGTCCGAGCTGCGCGACTCCTGAGCCGCTAACCGGCGGGCCTGGCGGGCGGGTCGCCCTTGGCGCCGGGGTCCTTGATCGCCTCGACCGCGGCCTTCGCCTTGTCGGTCACGCTGCCGCCGCCGGTGGCGATGTCCTTCAGCTCCTCGGCGTCCTCCTTCAGCGCCTCCGTGCCGCCGCGCTCGTCGATGAGCTTCTTCGCCTGGTCGGTGACCTGCTCGGTGATCTTGCCGATGTCCATCGGATCCCTCCGTCGTGGTCGTTCGACTCCGCGGGCCACCCTAGGCCAGCCCGGTGGCGCATGGGAACCGCACCCGGCGCGCCGCCCCGGCCGTCGCCCTCACAACTCCCGCCGCAGCAGGCGGGATCCCGCCTCCCTGGCGCGCTCCGTCACGGGCCGGCGGCGCCACGCGTCGAGCGCCACCTCCCGCGAGGCCGCGATGTCGGCGGTGAACGCCTCCGTGAGCGCGGCGGCGAAGCCGCGGTCCTGGACCGCCAGCACGGCCTCGTCGTTGAGCTGGAAGGAGCGGTTGTCGAAGTTGGCCGAGCCCACGACCGACCAGGCCCCGTCCACCACCAGGGTCTTCGCGTGCAGCATCGTGGGGGCGTACTCCCAGATCCGCGCCCCCGCCTCCAGCAGCCCCCCGTAGGTGGCGCGGCCGGCGTGGCGCACCACGGCCTTGTCGATCGCCGGGCCCGGGACCAGGATCCGCACCCGCACGCCCCGCCCGGCGGCGTCCTCGAGCGCCCGCAGGAAGGCCGGCCGGGGGGCGAAGTACGCCGACGTCAGGTCGATCGTCTCGCGCGCCGCGGCGATGGCCAGGAAGTAGAGCGTCTCGACGTTCGTGTCCCCGACCCCCGCGGTGGAGCGGATCACCTGCATCGCGGCGCCGTCCCCCACCGGCGGGAGCTCCGGCAGGTCGTCGTCGCCGGCGATCACCTCGCCCGTCGCCTCCAGCCAGTTCTCGGCGAACGCGCCCAGCAGCCCCCGCACCACCGGCCCGCGCACCCGCACGTGGGTGTCGCGCCAGTGGTCCGGGTCGTGCGCGTTCCCGGTCCACTCGTCGGCGATGCCGACGCCGCCGGTCAGGCCCACCTCGCCGTCGACCACCAGGATCTTGCGGTGCGTCCGGTTGTTCACGCGCCGGATGGCGTACGGCTTCGGGGGCCGGAAGCGGCGCACCGTGACCCCGCACTCCTCCATCCGCGCGATCAGCTCCCCGCCCATCTTGATCGCCCCGACCGCGTCGATCAGCACCCGGCACGTCACGCCGGCGCGGGCGCGCTCGCACACGGCCTCGGCCACCTCCTCGGCGATCTCGCCCTGCCAGTACACGTAGGTCAGCAGGTTCACCGTCCGCGTCGCGCTGCGGATGGTCTCGAGGAAGCAGGGGAAGATGCGGTCGCCGTTGATCAGCAGCTCGATCTCGTTGCCGCGGCTGATCGGCGCCTGGGTGAGCGACTCGGCGGCGCGCAGGAACCCCTCGCCGGCGACGTCGGGCGGATCGTCGATGGTGTAGCCCCGTCCGCCCTCGCGGCGATGGCGCAGCGAGTCGCTCGCGTACCAGAGCGCCGCCCAGAGGGCGATGCCGGCGGGCCAGCGGCGGTTCACGGGACCACCAGCTCGAAGTGGCCGGGGGCGATGGTGATGGGTGTCCGGGCCGGGACGACCTCGCCGTCGACGTTGAGCTCCGCCTGCCCGGGCAGCCCCAGCGACACCCGGGCGCCGCGGGCGCTGAGCACGCCGGGCTGGCGGGTGACGCGGCCGTCGCGCAGGGCGTCGGCGTACTGGACCAGGCGCAGGCGGTTCCCGGCCTCGATCACCACCACGTCCAGCAGGCCGTCGTCGGGCTCGGCCTCGTCGATGACCGAGCCGGCGCCGAACGCGCCGGAGCAGGCCACCATCACCTGCCACGCCCGCCCCTGGAAGACGCGGCGTCCGTCGACGTCCACGGCGCATCGCAGGGCCCTCCCCACCACCGCGGTGACGCCCGCGCCCACGAAGTAGGCGAACGGGCCCATCACGCGCTTCAGGGGCGCGGCCCGGCGGGCGGCGGCCACCGACAACCCCGCCGTGGCCACGTTGACGAAGGGGTGGTCGCCCATGCGGGCCAGGTCGAGGCGGCGACGCTGATCCCCGCGCGCCGCCAGGCGGGCGGCCTGGCGGGGGTCGTCGGGCAGCCCCATGCGGCGGGCGAAGTCGTTGGCGGTGCCGCTCGGGATCACCGCGAGCGGGACCCCGGCCGCGCCGGCGGCCTCGGCCGCCGGCCCCACGCCCCCGTCGCCGCTGGCCAGCACGGCGCGGTCGACGCCGGGCCCGATCGCCGCCAGTCCCTCGGCGATGGGCAGGCACGCGACCTCGGCGGCGCCCTCCTCCCGGAGCATCGCCGCGAGCTCGTCTCCGAACGGTCCGGAACCCGACCCCGAGGCCGGGTTGTGCAGGAGGACGACTCTCACCGGCCCCGAGCCTACCCACGGCGCCGCGGTCCGATGCGTCCGCGCGCGCTTCCGGCGGTTTCCGCGCGCATGGCGTCCGGTCGTGGCCGGTAGCGTCCCGGCGGATGCGCCTGATCGTCGCCCGCTGCGAGGTCCGCTACTCCGGCCGCGTGTCGGCCGTGCTGCCCCTGGCGGTGCGGCTGGTCATCGTGAAGCAGGACGGCGCGGTGCTGGTGCACTCCGACGCGGGCGGCTACAAGCCGCTCAACTGGATGACCCCGCCCACGCGGCTCACCGAGTCGGAGGGGATGCTGCTGGTGGAGAAGGGCAGCGCGTCGCGCCTGGAGCGGCTGGAGATCCATCTCGACGAGGTGCTCTCGGACGTCGCCCACGACATGGGCGAGGCGCTCGGGCTGGAGAAGGACGGGGTGGAGCGCGACCTGCAGGAGGCGCTGGCCGCCGCCCCGCAGGTGCTGGGCGCGGGGATGCGCCTGGTGCGCCGCGAGTACCCCACCCCCGTCGGACCGGTCGACCTGCTCTGCGCCGACCCCGACGGTTACGTGGCGGTGGAGGTGAAGCGCGTGGGCACCATCGACGCGGTGGAGCAGCTGTGCCGGTACCTGGAGTACATCCGCGCCGGCCACGGGCTGGAGGGGTGCCGCGGCACGCTGGTCGCCGAGACGATGAAGCCGCAGGCCCGGACCCTCGCGACCTCGCGGGGCCTCGCGACGGCGTGCATCGACCTGGCCGAGCTGCGGGGGCTGCGCGAGCCGGAGCTGCGGCTCTTCGGGGCCTGACGACGGAGCACCGCACCCAGCCGTTCCCCTGCCGGGTGGTGCGCCACCGCGGCGCCCGCCGGATGACGCTGCGCGTGGGCGCCGGCGGCGTCCGCGTGACGGTGCCCCCGCGGGTCCGGGCCGCCGCGGTGGAGGCCTTCCTGCGGCGGCATCGCGACTGGGTGGCCGACCGCCTGGCCGAGCTCCCGGCGGCCCGACCGCTCGCCCCCGGCGACGGGCTGGCGTTGCTGGACGACACGCTGACGCTGGAGGCGGCGGGCACGCCGGGCGGCGGCGGGCGCGCCGTGCGGCGGGGCGACCGCCTGGTGGTGCGGCCCGACGCCGGCGGCGGCATCGACGCCCCGGTGGAGCGCTGGTATCGGCGCGCCGCCCTCGCCGAGATGGAGCCGCGCGCGCGGGCCCTCGCCGCCCAGCTGGGACGCGAGGTGACGCGGGTGGCGGTGCGTGACCCCCGCTCGCGATGGGGCAGCTGCACCGCGCCGGGGCGGCTGTCGTTCTCGTGGCGGCTGATGCTGGCGCCGGAGCACGCGCTCGACCACGTGGTGGCGCACGAGGCCTGCCACCTGGTCCACCCGGACCACTCCGCCGCCTTCTGGGGGCTGCTCGGCGAGGTGCGGCCGGGCCACGAGACCTCGCGGGCCTGGCTGGCGGAGCACGGCGAGCGCCTGCGCCTGGGGCCCGCCTGGAGGTCGAACCCCGGCTAGCCCCGCCTGATGCGGGCGATCCGGTCCTCGATGTTGGCCGCGCCGAGCAGGTCGTTGCGGGCGAGGGCGTCCTTGCGGAGCACCTCCAGCCCGGCGAGCGCCCCGGGGACGTCCAGGCCGAAGCCCGCCGAGCGCTCCCATGCGTCGCCCGCGCGGATGGTCTCGCCGCGGTCGGTCAGGACGAAGGCGAGGGCCCGCCAGGCGTAGGCGTTCTCGTCGTCCTCCTCGATGACCCGCAGGGCGGCCTGCTCTCCGCCGTCCAGGTCGCCGCGGGCCCGCAGCGTGGCGGCGAGCGCCACCCACCCGGGGGCGTTCTCGCGGACGGTCGACAGGAGCCCCACGGACCGCCGCAGGGCCTCCTCGCTGCCGGCCAGGTCGCCGGCGTCGCGTCGGGCCGCGCCCAGGGTGGTCAGGCTGCCGGCGGTCTCGCGGATGGCGTGCGCCCGCTCGGCGTACGCGAGGGCGCGGACGGCGGCCCCCTCGACCCGTGCCCGCCGGGCCGCGGCCAGGGCCTCGCCGAAATCGGCGACCTTCGCGGCGGCGCGGTGCTCGGCGGCGAGGGACTCCTGGGCCTCGTCGCTCGTCATCGACATCGCCGCGCCGGGCGCCATGCGCGCGTCGTCGTCGCCGAAGTGCTCGATCCGGTCGCGCGCCTCGCGCAGCCGCTGCTCCCGCTCGGCGACGTTGCGGGACACGGCCTCCTGGGCCCTCCGCGGCTCGCGCGACGCCCGCAGCAACGCGTCGTACTCGCGACGGATCTCGGGCCTCAGCAGGGCTTTCTCGCCCTGATCGCAGAAAGCCTTCTCGATCGCACGCCGGTTCTGGGGCATCGGCGTGCCGGCCAGCTCGCGGCGCTTGCGCTCGGCGGCCTCGCGGATCGCGTCGTCGCCGGCGTCGGGGGGGATGCCGAACCAGGCGTAGAGATCGCGTTGCGCCAGCTCCTTCAGGAACCGCGTCCGCCGGCTGCGTGCATCCTCCGCCACGCGCGGAAGCCTACGGACCGGCGCGGCCGAGCGTGTCCCGCCGTGCGAGCGCGACCGCCGCGGCCGCCGCCGGGGCGATCGCGGCGACCGCCAGGGCGGCGGCGGAGCCGTGCCCCGCGAGCGCCCCCGCGGCGCGGCCCCCGCCGCCAGGCCGAGCGTCTCGGCGCTGGTGAGCCAGGTCAGCGCCTCCACCGCGTTGCGATCGGGCACCACGATGTCCAGCAGCTCCAGGCAGCCGACGTTGAGCAGGGCGAACCCGACGCCCGCGATCACCAGGACGGCGGCCAGGCCCCCGATCGACCCCGCGAACGGCGCGGGGACCAGCGCGGCGGCAAGCACCACCGCGCCGGCGACGAAGCGGCTCGCCGGCCCGCCCGCCCGGCGGCTGTGCCCCGCCCAGAACGTCGCGATCACGCTCCCGGCGGCGAACGACGCCAGCGGCGGCGCCACGAGCGCCGGGTGCCCCTGCTCCAGCGCGAACGTCGGCGCCCCCACCTCCAGGCCCCCCAGCGCGATCCCGAGCGGAATCCCGGCCATCACGATCGTCCGCACCCCGAGCGCGAGGGTGATCCCCGCGTATGCGAGATGCCCCGCCGCGCACGCCAGGGCCAACGCGCGCGCGCCGGGCCGCGCGAGGAGCGCGGCGTGCACCGACATCCCAGTCCCTTCCAGCCGCCAGGGGCGGCATCGACGACGACGGAGCAGGGCCCGGCGGGGCCCCAGGCTCCTACGGCGGCGTCAGGCGGTGGAGACGGGCGGAGCGGCGCATCCCGGGCACGATAACCCCGCTCCGAGCGGTCGCGCTAGCAGGTCGCGGTGTTATCTGCGAGGACGAACGGGTACTTGCCGCATCGGCCGGACGCCCGCTTCCATGTCCGGTCGAGCGCGGAGCCCAAGCCGATCCCGGCGACAATGCGGCCCGCGCGCACAGCGGACGGCACCGACGCCGAAGCCGCGGACCCGGCGGCGCATCGCCCCGGGACCCAGCGCCCGCAGACGGGAGGCCCGCCGGCCGCCCGGCCCCGCGCACGGATGTGCGGGCTCGTCCACCGTGAAAGGCGACGCGCTTGAAGACGATCCTCTGCCTTGCCCTGGTCGCGACGGCCCTGCCCGTCGGAGTGGCCGCGCTCAACTCCGCCGAGCCGGCCGCGGCGCAGACCGCGCCCGTGTCCGTGGCGGGCCTCCCGCCCGGCCCCGACGAGATCGCCCTGCGCGACCACGTGCAGGAGCTGGGTCGCACGGCCCGCGGCCACGCGCTGCGCCTCGGCCTGCGCCCCGGAGACCCCACGGGGCTCCCCCGGGATCCCCAGGTGCTCGTGCGCCGCGCGTCGCGCCTGGAGCAGGTCGTCGGCTTCCTCGAGGGCCGCCGCGAGGTGCGTCGCGCCGTCGACGAGCGCCCCGCCCCCCGCGGCCGCGCCCACGGGCGCGGCGCCGCGGCGGAGCTGCGCCGCCAGTACCTGAGGGCGTCCCGGCTGTCCGTGGCCCTCGGGATGACCCGTCCCGCGCGGCCGCGCGTCCCCGCCGGGCGCGCCGCGCAGGTGCGTGACACCGCCCGCTGGCGGGCGATCGCCGACTGGCTCGCGGCGCGCAGCGAGAAGATCCGCCCCGCCGAGCGCCCCATGCGCGAGCGGGTGCCGTACTACGACGCGTTCATGTGCATCGCCGGACACGAGTCGGGCGGGCGCTGGGACGTCTCCACCGGCAACGGCTACTACGGCGGTCTGCAGATGGACATCGGCTTCCAGCAGACCTATGCGCCCGGGCTCTATCGCGCGAAGGGCACGGCCGACCACTGGACGGCGGAGGAGCAGATCCGCGCCGCCGGCCGGGCCGTGGCCTCCCGGGGGTTCACGCCGTGGCCGAACACCGCGCGCATGTGCGGGCTGCTCTGACGAGCCGCCCGCACGCGCGGCGGGGTCTCAGGACCGGTTGCCCCCGAGGAGCTGGAGCATGAACAGGAAGACGTTGAAGGCGTCGAGGTAGATCGACAGCGCGATCAGCGTGACATCCCCGTTGCCGGCGCGGCGGAGGCGCCAGAAGTCGAACACCGTGAGCCCCGCGAAGACGACCAGGCCGCCGATGCACCAGATCAGGTTCTCGGCGGGGATGTTGACGAAGATCGCGACGATGCCGAACAGCAGCAGCGCCAGCAGGCCGATGAACGAGACCCGGCCGAGCGCCGACAGGTCGCGCTTGGTCATGTAGCCGACGGTGCCGAGGACGCCCATGAACAGGGCGGTGGCGCCCGCGGCCTGCGCGATGAGCGTGCCGCCGTCCTCCATGCTGGCGTAGGCGTTCAGCGTCGGGCCGATCGCGAGGCCCAGGAGCAGACCGATCCCGAAGAGCATCCCCATCTGGAGGGGTGTGGCCTCGTCCTTCCGGCGCGCCATGCCGATCACGAACGTCAGGGCGATCGCCGCGATCCACGCGCCGATCGTCCAGCCACCGGAGAGGTCGCGGCCGATCCATGCGCCCGCCGCGGTGAACCCGGCGGTGACGGCGACGAGGAACATCACCTTCCCGAAGACCGCCTGCGCGTCCACGCGCCCGGCCGTCGCGGTGCGGTCCCAGGTCTCCTGGCTGTATCCGTACTGCTCGGGTGACTCCCCCACCGTGTCTCCTCTGACGTGTGCGCTGCGGTCGAGTGTGGCGCGGCCGGCGAGCGGGCACAACCCCGCCATGGATGAGGAAAAGCCCAGGAACGAGCGGGATGAGGAGGCGCCCGGGCCCGCCCCGGGCGGCGGCGGCGTGGGCTACACGGGACGCCCGTCGCGGGAGGAGCCGGAGGACGGCGGGGCCACACGCGACGAGGACCGCGAGCGCCCCGACACGCCGGACGGCCGGGAGCGCACCTAGGGGGCCGGCGGCTCCGCCCGCCGCAGCGGCAGGGCCGCCTCCACCCTGGCGCCGCCCGCCGGCGACGCCCCCACGGTGAGCGCACCGTCCAGCGCGCGCACGCGCTCGCGGGCCGCCGCCAGGCCGATGTGCCCCTCCGCGAGGGCGGCGTCCAGCCGCTCGGCGGGGATCCCGACCCCGTCGTCCTCGACCAGGATGCGGATCTCGCCGCCCTGGCGCGACACGCGCACGCGCACCCGCGACGCCGCGGCGTGCTTGGCGGCGTTCTCGAGCAGCTCGCGCACGAGGCCCAGGACCACTCGGTCGTGGACGCCCGCGCCCGCCGGGGTCACGTCGAGGTCGCACACGAAGCCGCCCCGCCGTGCGGCCCGGTCGGCGACGGCCTTCACCGCCGCCCCCAGGCCGCCGTGCGACAGCGTGACCGGGTGGAGCTCGGCGACCGCCTCGCGCAGCATCACCGTGGCGCGGACGAGGCCCTCGCGGGCCCGGACGACGCTCTCGCGGGGCGCCTCCTCCAGCGCCTCCGCCAGGTCCTGGCGCGCGGCCAGGAGATCCTGGAGGACGTCGTCGTGCAGGGCCTCCGCGATCCGCTGGCGGGCGCGGTCCTCGGCGTCGAGGGCGTCGGCCACCAGCTTCCCGCGCTGCTCGGCGAGCCGCGCCACCTGCTCCTCCGCCGCGCGCAGGTCGGTGATGTCGAGGACGGTCCCGACCAGGCGGACGCGACCGCTCACCGGATCGCGCTCCACGTCGCCCTGCTCCGCCACCACCGTGCGGACGCCGCCGTCGGGACGCACGATCCGGTGCTCCAGGCGCGGCATCACGCCGCCGCGCCGCCGCGCCGCATCGACGGCGGCGGCCAGGCGCTCCCGGTCGCCGGGATGCGTGAGCTCGAGCAGGCGCTCCGCCGGCACGGTCCGGTCGGGCGTCGGGGGGATGCCGAAGATGCGGAACATCTGCTCGCTCCAGGTGATCACCCCGGAGCCCAGCTCCAGCGCGTAGCTGCCGAGCCGCGCGATCCGCTGGGCCCGCGCCAGGTCCGCCAGCGCCTCCGCGCGGTCCTGCTCGCGGGCGCGGCGCCGGGTCACGTCCTTCACGACCGCGACGCCCCCGGGGCCGCCGTCGATCAGCGCGGCGGAGATGATCACGGGGATCCGCCGACCGTCCTTGTGGCGGAACGTCAGGTCGAACTCCTGCACCCCGGCGCTGCGGAACCGCCTGGAGGCGGCGGAGATCTCCTCCAGCGCCTCCTCCGGCCAGAAGGGGTACGGCCGGTTGGCCCCCAGCAGCTCCTCCTCCCGGAAGCCGGTCATGCGGCAGAAGCTGGGCGACACGCGCACGATGCTGCCGTCGTCGCCGGTGGCGAGCAGGCCGTCCTGCATGGCGTCGATCAGGGCCGAGGTGCCGCGGTCCGCTGCGCCGCGGGCGGTCCCGCTCACTCGAGCAGCCCGAGTCGGATCGCAGTGGCCACCGCCGCCGCCCGGTCGGAGACCCCCAGCTTCTCGTACACGTTCTGGAGGTGCGACTTCACGGTGGCCGGGCTCAGGTGCAGGCGCTCGCCGATCTGCGGCGCCGACAGCCCCTCCGCGGTGAGGCCGAGCACCTCGCGCTCGCGCGCGCTGACCGCCGGCCCCGGGGTGGCGCCGCGCAGCCGCACCCCGTGGGCCAGCGCGGTCTGGGCCTCCGGCGCCAGGACGGCGCGCCCGGCCGCGATCGCCTCGACGGCGGCGCAGATGTCGCTGCGGTCGGCGTCCTTCAGCAGATAGCCCGAGGCGCCCACCGAGACCCCGTCGAAGATGAGCTGCCCGTCGCTCTGCGCCGACAGCAGCAGCACGCGGGTGGGGATCCGCTCCCGCCCGATCTCCGCGACGATCTCGACCCCGCTCAGCCCGGGCATCCGGACGTCCAGCACGGCGACGTCGGGGGTCAGGTCGCGGATGCCGGCCATCGCCTCCCGGCCGTCGGTCGCGACGCCCACCAGCTCCAGGCCGGGACGCTCCGAGATGGCTCGCGCGACGCCGTCCCGGTAGACCGGATGGTCGTCTGCGACGAGGACCCTGACCATGCGCGGAACGATAACCCGCCCGGGCCGGATCCCTCAGTCGCGGCCGTCGCCGCGGAGCAGGCGCATGAGCTCCGCCCGCGGCGTCTCCTTGCCCACGCCCGCCGCCGCACCCGCCTCCCGCGCGCGCGCGTCGAAGTCGTCGCCGGGGCTCGCGGTGATCAGCACCACCCGGAACCCGGGGTGCGGCCGCTCCGCCGTGATCGCGCGGCACACGTCCAGGCCGCCCTGGCCCGGCATCCGGACGTCGAGCAGCAGGACGTCGGGGCGCAGCAGGCGGCAGAGCCCGAGCGCCTCCAGGCCGTCGCCGGCCTCGCCCACCAGCTCCAGCCGGGGGTCCGCCGCCACGGCGCGCACGAGGCCCTCGCGGTACCCCGCGTGATCGTCGGCGAGGAGCACGCGCAGGCGCGGGGGCGGCACACATGGATCATCGGCACGCCGGCCGCCGCGGGCATCCGCCGATCGGAGGGTCCGCCGGGGGGAACCGCGCCCGCGGAGCCCCCCGCGACCGTCAGGGCGCGGCGCCGCCCCCGGCCTCGCGCGCGCGGCGGCACGCGCCGCACTCCGACCCGCGGTTGTACCGGTTCAGGACGGTCGGGCAGCTCACGCACACCCGGCGCCGGGTGACGGGCGCCACCTCCTCCGGGCTGGGGCAGGAGCAGAGCTTGGGGCGTCGGCTCCCGCGGGGGCGCCAGAGCTCGGCGATGAGCCCGCACTGGGGGCAGGCGATCTCCACGGGCTCGAGGGGGCGGCTCCTCATCGGCCCGTCATGGTCGCACCTGCCGGCGGGGGCGTGCCCCCGGGGCGGTGAACGGCGATGATGTGGCGCATGCGAGAGATCCTCCCCGGCGTGTGGCACTGGCCCACGGTCCACGAGCGCCACGGCATCGAGATCAGCTCATACCTTCTCGGCAGCGAGGAGGTCGTGATCGACCCCCGGGTCCCCGACGGCGGGCTGGAGGCGGTCGAGGCGATCGGCCCCCCGTCGGTCGCGATCCTCACCAACCGCCACCACTACCGTCACGCGGGGCGGTTCGCGGAGGCGTTCGGCACCCGCGTGCTGGTCAACCGGCTGGGCGCCCAGGAGTTCACGGCCGGCGAGCCGGTCGAGTTCTTCGACGCCGGCGACGAGCTGCCGGGCGGCGTGCGCTCCGTGCCGGTGGGCGCCCTGTGCGCCGACGAGACGGCGCTCTTCATCCCCGCCCACCGTGCGGTGGCCGTGGCCGACGGCCTGGTGCGGTGGCAGCCGGAGGGGCCCCTCGACTTCGTCCCCGACATGCTCATGCACGACCCCGAGCGCACGAAGCGGGGACTCGTGGAGGCCTACCGGCGCGTGCTCGACCTCGACTGGGACACCCTCCTCCTGGCCCACGGCCGCCCCCTCGTGGGTCCGGAGGGCCGGCGCGAGATGGCCCGCGTGGTGGGCGGGCACGCCTAGGGCGACGCGGCCCGGTCGAGCTCCGGGAAGGCGCGCGCCACGGCGGCGAAGGCCGTGATCGCGGCCCGCCGGACATCGGCCTCGACCTCCGCGGCCGGGCGCCCCGCGAGGACGCCCTGCACCATCGCCCGGTGGCGCAGGCCCATCGCGGCCAGCAGCATCGCGACGAACGCCCGCACCTCGACGTCGCCGGGGTCGCGCCCACCGGAGCGACCGATCACCGCGGCCAGCTCGTCGCCCAGCGGCTCGCCCGAGAGCAGCAGCCGGGCGCGCAGGCCCTCGGACGCGTACAGGGTCTCCAGGAAACGGCGGAACATCGCCATCTGCTCGGGGTCGGCCAGCTCCGACCACCCCTCGACCCCGGGGACGCGGTGCTCGGTGAACAGGCGGGTCAGCGCCCCCGTCACCGACTGCCCCTCCGGCCTCCCGGCCACCGCCGAGACGATCGCGGTGCGCACCTCCGCCTCGCGGTCGAGGAACAGCTCCTCCTTGGACCCGAAGTAGTTGAAGACCGTCTTGATCGAGACGCCCGCGGCCTCGGCGACCTCGGCGACGGTGACCGCATCGAACCCGCGCTCCACGAAGAGGCGGGTCGCGACGTCGGAGATGGCACGGCGCGTCTGGGCCTTCTTGCGCTCCCGGAGCCCCGGTGTGATCTGCACGTCCTCAGGATAGCCCATTCGTTACATCCGAACGACTTTTACCGTCATTGTAATCTCGGAGGGGGTCTGGCACGGTGTGCGGATGACCACACCCACATACGCCATCGAGGCGGCGGGCCTCGTCAAGCGCTTCGGCGAGAAGACGGCGCTCGACGACGTGTCGTTCGAGGTCCCCGCCGGCACCGTCTGCGGCCTGCTCGGGCCGAACGGCGCGGGGAAGACCACCGCCGTCCGCATCCTCACCACCCTCTCCACCCCGGACGCCGGCTCGGCGCGGGTGGCGGGCATCGACGTGCTGGCGGCGCCCGGCGACGCGCGCAAGGTGCTGGGCCTGGCCGCCCAGGACGCGACGGTCGACGCGCTGCTGACCGGCCGCGAGAACCTCCAGATGATCGGCGAGCTGCACCATCTGGGCCGCCGGGTCGCGCGTGCCCGCGCCGACGAGCTGCTCGCGCAGTTCAGCCTGGCCGACGCGGGCCGCCGCCTGGTGAAGACGTACTCGGGCGGCATGCGCCGCCGCCTGGACCTGGCCGCGACGCTCGTCGCCCGCCCCGAGGTCCTGTTCCTGGACGAGCCCACCACGGGCCTCGACCCGCGCGCCCGCAACGAGCTCTGGGACGTGCTGGAGACGCTGGTGGACGAAGGGGCCACCATCCTGCTCACCACCCAGTACCTCGAGGAGGCGGACCGCCTGGCGGACGACATCGTGGTGGTCGACCACGGCGCCGTGATCGCCCGCGGCGACGCCCGCTCCCTGAAGCGGCAGGTGGGCGGCGCCCAGCTCTTCGCGACGGTCATCGACCCGGCGCGGCTCGACGACGTCCGCGCCCACGTGGGCCGCGTCGCCGGCGCCGAGCCGGCGGTGGACCCCGATTCGCGGACGGTGCAGGCCCCCACGGAGGAGGGCCCGCGCGCCGTGTCCGCCCTGGCGGACGCCCTGGCCGACGAGGGCGTCGAGGTCGAGGACATCGGGCTGCGCCAGCCGACGCTCGACGACGTCTTCCTGACCCTGACCGGCAGCGCGATCGCCGCCGGCGACGAGGCGCCCGTGGAGGTGGCCCGATGAGCATCGCCGTCCCCGTCCCCGCCCCCGCCGAGCGGCGGGCCAACCCGTTCACGGACGTGTGGGTCATCGCCCGCCGCGGGCTGCTGCACATGCGCCGCCACCCCGAGGCGCTCGCCGACGTGACGCTGCAGCCGGTCATGTTCACCCTGCTGTTCGCCTACGTGTTCGGCGGCGCGATCGCCGTCGCCGACGGCGGCTACCGCGAGTTCCTGATGGGCGGGATCTTCGCCCAGACCATCGTGTTCGGCGCGTTCGGCGTGGCGATCACCCTGGCCCACGACCGCACGAACGGCGCGATCGACCGCTTCCGCTCCCTCCCACTCGGCAACGGGGCGGTGCTGGGCGGCCACGCCGTGGCGAGCCTGCTGCGCAGCGTCCTGCCCATCGTCCTCATGTCGATCTGCGGCCTGATCGTGGGCTGGCGGATCAACGACGGCGTGCTCGACGCGGTGCACGCGTACGTGCTGATGCTGGGCCTGTCGTTCGCGGTCGTGTGGGTCGGCGTGCTCATGGGCAGCCTGCTGCCCACGCCGGAGGCCGTGCAGGGCGTGGCCTTCACGGTGATCTTCCCGGTGACGTTCATCGCCAGCACCTTCGTTCCGGTGAACACGCTGCCGGGGGTCCTGAAGACGATCGCCGAGTGGAACCCGGTGTCGTCGGTGGCCGAGTCGCTGCGCGAGTTGTTCGGCAACCCGCGGGGCGAGTTCGGACCCAACCCGCCCTGGCCGATGGAGCACCCCGTGGCGTACAGCTGGATCTGGATCGTGGGGATCGTGCTGGTCTGCGCCCCGATCGCCATCCGGGCGTACCGCAGGACCACGAGCGACTAGGGGCTGGGGAACCAGGAGCGCGCCCGGTCGAAGAGGTGCCGGTCGGCCAGCAGGTTCAGGGCGCGCCGGGCGTTGACGAAACGCTCGGCGACGCCCTCGAGCAGGCGGGCCGACCCGGCCGCCTCCGGCGCGCGGGCGGCGAGGCGGTACCAGCGCTCCCCCAGGTGGTCGAGCAGGCCGACGCCGCCACGGGTCTCGAGGGCCTCCTCGAGCGCCTCGGCCGGCCGGCCGGGGACGGCGGCCGCGCGGCCCAGCCGCTGCAGGTCGATGGGCCGGAACGCCCGGCCGGCGGTGTGGTCGGGGAACACGCCGGCCAGGAAGAGCGACAGGTCTCCGAGCCGCCGGTGGACGGCCGGGTGGCGCGACTCGGGCAGCACGTCCAGCATGCCCGCGAGGCGCATGGGGTCGAGCTCGCTGAACCGCTGGCGGCGCCAGCCACGCGGCGTGCGGCTCCAGACCGTGCCGCTGGCGACGCGGGTGAACGACGCGAGCAGGGCCGCCAGGAACGCCCGCCGGGGACGGTCCGCGAGCACCTCGCGCAGGTCGTCGGCGCCCAGCAGGGGCAGCCGCCGGCGCGGGCCCACCCACTCGGGGACGTGGGTCGCGTGGCGCAGGTCCTCCGCCACCCGCTCCACCGCCACCGCGAACGTCAGGAACGGCGACGCCCGGACGATCGGCTCACGGTCGGGGTCGCCGGCGCCGGCCCGGAGCAGCAGGTGGGCGGCCTCGTCGGAGGCGAGCGCGGCGTGCAGCAGTCCGGGCTCGCGGCGCAGCAGGGCGTGGGCCTCGGCGGCGTCGGCGGGCGGGCGGCGCCCCGCGAGGCCCAGGACGATGCCCAGGTCGGTCGGCCCCAGGTGATCGAGGTACCCGTCCACGTTCCGCGCGACCCGGTCGTCGGACATGGTCCCGACGCTAGCCTCCGGTGCGGATGACGCGCCAGGTCCCCCGCATCCTCCCCATGTCCGGCGAGCTGACGGCCCCGGGCGGAACCCGGTTCGCGCTGCTGCACGTCGTCGCGGGCGAGCGCCACCACGTCGGATGGTTCGAGCTGAGCGACGACCCGTGGCGCGTGGGCCTCACGGAGGCGGCGGCGGTGGCCGACGCCGGCGTCGACCCGGGCGCGGTGCGGTCGGAGACGGAGGCGGCGCTGGGCGGGTTGCGCGCCGACCGCGACGCCGAGCGCACCGACCTGCCGGAGCCGGTCGGACCGGTCCGCAACACGCTGCGCTGGACCGTGGACCGGCGGCGGGCGATCGAGCGGCTCGAGGCCGAGCTGGAGGAGTTGCCGGCCGCCTGAGCGGGTCCGCGTGACGCGGGGCTCAAGTTTTCCCGCGAGGTGCCGAAAGGGCGCGCATGCGCGGGTTCACCGGGTCGACCCAGGAGCGTTTCCTCCACCGCCATGCCGGCGCGGTGCGGCGGGTGTGCGTCCTGGCGCTGGGCGACACCCCGGCGGCCGACGCGGCCGCCGCCGACACCGCCGGCCTGGCCGCCTCCGCGATCGGACCCGCCACGCGGCCGGCCGACCGCCTGCCGCGGCTGCTGGCCCTGGCGGTCTTCACGTGCGACGGCCGCGAGGCGGCCCCCGCCGACGCCCGCGACCCGTGGGGGCCGGTGCGCGACCTGCCCCCGGCCGAGCGCACGGCGCTGCTGCTGCACGAGGGCGCCGGACTGAGCGTGCGCCACACCGCCCGGGGCCTCGGGGTGCCGTGGCGCGAGGCGAGCGACCTGATCTTCTCGGCCCGCCGGACCCTCGCCCGCCCGGGCGACGGCTGGGAGCCGCTCGAGTGCACCGCCCACCGCCGGCGTCTGTCGGACACCGGGTGCCCGGACGTGACGCCCGAGGAGTCCCGCGCCCACGTCGCGGGTTGCGACGGCTGCCGCGGGATGGTGGACGCCGCCGCCGCGCGGCGCGCCGCCGCCTCCCGTGTCGCCGCGCGGGCGGCCGCCGCGCCGCGCCGGGGGCGGAGGGCCCCCGCCCTCCGCCGTCCGGTGGCGGCCGCCGCCGCGGCGTCGGTGCTGCTCGCGCTGGTCGTCGGCGGCGCCGTGGCGCTCGTCGGGGGCGGCTCGGGCGAGCCGCGACCGGTGGCGCAGGTGGCGTCGGCGGATCCGGCGGGCGCGGTGCTGGCCCTGGAGCCCGCGAGCGGACGGCCGGCGCTGGACGTGGGCGCGCGTGAGCGGGCGAAGATCGACCGCGCCGACGCGCGGGCGGCGGCGAAGGCCCGTGCCAAGGCCCGCGCGAAGGCGAAGGCCCGGGCGAAGGCGCGCGCGAAGGCCCGTGCCGAGGAGGAGCGCAAGCGTCGCGAGGAGGAGGAGGCGGCGGCCGAGGAGGCGAACGGCGAGCCGGAGGCCGGCGGCGGCGCCCCCTCGCGCCGCGCCACCCCGACGCGCAACGCGAGCCGCAGGCAGCCCTCGACGACCACCCGCCGGCCGCAGCGCACCTCCCCGCGCCCGTCGCGGCGCTCCCCGGCCCCCTCCACGACGCCGTCCACCTCGCCGGCGCCGAGCACATCGCCGTCGACCGAGCCGAGCACCACCACCACGTCGGGCTCGAGCCCCTCCGGCGGGTCGTCCAACCCGCCGACCACCAGCGCGGGCGAGCCCACCACCCCCACCACGACCGACCCGACGACCACCAGCCCGACCACGACGGACCCGCCGCCCACCACGACGGAGCCGACCTCCACCACCTCGGGGACCACCACCGCCCCCTGACGCGCGTGCCGCGGGCGTGCCGGCGGTAGGGTCGCGGCCGACGTCGACCCGGAGGACCGCGCGCGCATGTCGTCCCACATCCACAAGGGCCACGAGTCGGTGGCCGGCGGCTTCACCGAGACCGCCTCCGACTACGAGGACGCCGTCCGCTTCAACATCGAGGGCGCCCAGCGCCT